>JAUXWR010000424.1 GCA_030680075.1 Legionella sp. | reverse complement strand
AGCGTAATCCGGGAATGACCTACTCCTGTGCACCGATACCCGGATTACGCTATCGCTAATCCGGGCTACAGTGATGGGGTGGGCCGTTAAAGGAATTGGGAGCTATCCAACGTAGCCCGGATTAGCACAGCGTAATCCGGGAATGACCTACTCCTGTGCACCGGATTACGCTGTCGCGAATCCGGCTACAGGCCTAATTTATATAGGGAGATAAACCTGTGAGCATTTTAGTATTTGACATTGAAACCATTCCAGATATTGACGCGGGTATTAAATTATATGATTTGGGTGGGCTTTCGGATGAGGACGTGGCCACTGCCATGTTTGCCTTACGACGAGCAAAAGTCGGGCATGATTTTTTACCCCATTATCTTCAAAAAGTAGTAGCGATTTCTCTGGTTATTAGCCAGGGCAGTCACCTTAAAGTCTGGTCTTTGGGCGATGAAGGCTCCAGTGAGAAAGAATTGATTACGCGATTTTTCTCAGGCCTTGATAAATACACCCCGACTCTGGTGACATGGAATGGCAGTGGCTTTGATCTGCCAGTCCTTCATTATCGTGCGCTTTTGCATGGAATCAGTGCCCCTACTTATTGGGAGCTTGGTGATAACCTGCAAAATTTTCGCTACAACAACTACTTAAACCGCTTTCATTATCGCCACCTTGATTTAATGGATGTATTAGCCGCCTATCAAAATAAAGCCTTCGCACCGCTGGATGATATTGCCAGCATGCTGGGCTTTCCCGGAAAAATGGGCATGAGTGGCGCTAAAGTCTGGGAGCAATATTTAGGCGGCAATCTTAAAAACATTCGAGATTATTGCGAAACAGATGTGCTTAATACTTACTGTGTTTATCTTCGCTTCGAATTAATGAGAGGGGTGATTACGACCCAAGAGTATGATACTGCCGTGGATAAGCTAAAAACCTATCTTGCGAGTGAAGCCGAGAAAACTCATCTGCAAGAGTTTCTCAGCAAAATTGCAGTACCTGTGGAGTAATAAAATTTACTGTTATTGCGAAACAATCCATTGACCATTTTGAGCAATCGATGTACTAACCGACATCCATAAGCCCACCGGATCGTTCTCTTTGTTCGGAAAAACGGCATTTTTCCCGAGATTTAAAAATTTTCCGTGCAAAATACATCGTTAATATTCCCTTAAGTTTTATCTCATAAAATTGCTTAACAATTTTAAAACTTGTAGATAATGTACCCGCCAATTACTGTCAGTAAAACCAACAATTTTTTTATAGCTCTTTGTAAGGAAAGTAATTCGCCTCATTCTTTTTTTACGCTTGGTGTTGAAATTGGGGATGAGAAAGTTCTATTAGGTTCTTTTGGTAAAATTAGCGCAGAAAACAGCTCATTTTGTGGGTTACTATTTTGGGACACCAACGCGAAAATAAAAAATGAACGAATATTTATTAAACCTCCCGCTTTAACTGCTTATAATTTTATCAAAATTAATTCTGAAGATGATATAGACTCGGTTCAAAAAAACACTATTTATTGGGGATTTATTGACAACCTCATTAAATACACACTTATTAACCCTTCAGGTAAAAAAGTATCGGATACAATTCGCCTAGGCGAAGTACCCAATATTGAAGACATTATTTTGCGGATAGCCTTTAGAAGAGGTCATGTTGAGAAGAGGGATGTTCAGGCAGAAATGACGTATAAAGCTTATACCATTACGTATGCACAATATTTGAAATTCATGGATTATTTACGGAACATCTCTAAAAACCAGGACAGTAAAACATACCCCCGCCTTGAAGCATATTATCCCAGCATTTATAGAGGAAACCAGGTAACGTTGGAATGGATGTTGTTGAGTGCTCAAGGGGAAATCCCCGATAAAAACAGCATTGATCATGAGCACGAGCGCATAAGCAAAAGCAACAACTGCCGTCATAGTGCAATAAAAATGACAAAACGTGCAACAGGACTTAACGACTTGGGTCGCGGAATTTCTTCTTTATTTACTCGGGATGCACCACTTAAAGCCAAAAGCGTCGGTGGAAAAATGGGGGCTGGTGATTCTTATATCTACATTTTGCCGCTACCACCCAACTGTTATCAACATATCAGCCAAAAAAAACGGGATATAATAACCAAACTGTATAACCGACTTGATGGCCTTATTGTAAAGAAGCAAGAGAGCAAAGTTACCATAGCAAAATTTAAAGAGATAAAAAATTTATATAATTCAATCACCGCCAACGAAGAAGCATCGCTTGAAGATATTTTTGCTGAAATTAATGAATGGGTAACGAACAATAAAGAGTTGATTCGTACGCATAGAGAATCGCACTGGATTTCTTTTCAGACCGCTACAGAAAAGATGTTTAATCAATTGCTTAAATCACAACCAAAAGAAATAAGCATCTCTTTGTCAGGGAGCTAAATGCCTCGTTATCGTCGCACCGCTTCCGGATAAGGGAATGCCTTGTCTGATAACAGAATATGAATTGATTTTCAAATATTCAGATGCATTAGAACAGGTGGTATATTTTAATTCTTTATTTATTTTGATTTGTACCTCATCCGTAGTTATGCCTAAATATTTGATGTTTCCTTGCTTAACTTGATTAAATGTTAACATACCTTTATTTATTTCATTAAACAATTCCGATTTGGAATAAGCATCAAATCTATTTGGATCATCTAATATAACTGGTGGAAATCCATTTCTTATTAATTCCCTATTTAGTAATAAGATACAAATTGTCCTGCAATTAGCATCAGTAAAAGGATGTAAACGCTCAAAGGCTGTAATCAAATCTATTATTGCATTAATTTTCTCTTCATTATTGTAGCAATTCACCATACTTTGCAGGTAATGGCTAATTATTTCTTGAGCATTTTGATGAACGTCACCGGAGAGTTGAGCCGTTGCACGTATTCCCAATCGTCCACCATGCAACGGCAGTTTTTCTACTCTAAATGTTGGCTCCTCGTAAATTTGATACTGAATTAGTTCAATTAGCCCGGCAACTGAGGCATTTACATTATGGTGAAATGCGAATTCAACTTCTTTTTCATGACGAAACTCTCCGGGGGTTGACTCATTTAAATTGGTTACATTAGTGCTGCAAACAATATGCAATTCAAGTAATAATTCTACTGTTAAAGGATCACATATACGCTCTTTTACATGTAATAAACCATTTATCATACCAGTCATGTATCCTGGTTCTCTAATCTCATAATCCAGCCAGCCATTTTCTGCACTTTGTTTATTACCATCAATAAACAATCTCCAAATTTCCTCTTGTGGAAAATCTGAGAAATAATGATTATAGGAGTCCATGGGTGAGTCGGTAGTAATGCTATCCATATGGAGTTTTTGTTGTTTGACAACAGGCAGCCTATTTGTGAAAAATTCAATCAGCCTCGATAGAATTTCAGGAGAATTAAAAGAAATTGCAATGCATTGAAATACTGCTCGCCAATCATGGTTTTTTCGGTCTTTCATCGAGGGGTGATTTAGTAAAGCTTCAACTAACATAAGCTCATGATGTCCCATACAAAACTCTAATACAGTAACGTCATAACCATCAAATTTTTTTTTCAAATAAAAATTTAAATAGTTATTTTGATTTTCTTTTATAAAATCTTTAGCAGCCTCGGGATCAGGGCAACCTGGATCAGGTCTTATGATCTCAAGAAGTTGATATGATTGAGGATTCATATATGAATAAAAAAGATTTTTAGTGTAATCAAAAAATCCGAACATATAATACCTCATGATACATCAAATTGGTCATTATTATATCATAATAGACTATCAGCAAATGATGAGAAGAGATATTTAGCAGGTGCTGGCTGGTTCGGCCAACAAATGATTATTATAGAGCTTATCCGTGACATCAATGCAACGGCCGTGAAGTTATGGATGGCGCATAGACTGTTGAGATGATCTTGTCCTGAGAACTATATCTAGCTGGGCGTACGGAGAATGGTTTTCTTTAGCAATAGTGCATCTTCAACACCATTTTTGTCTTTATAATAATCTTTTTTAATGGCGTCTTGTTGAAAACCAAATGCTTCATAGAGTGCTATTGCCACCTTATTGGTGGGTCGTACTTCGAGAATTATGGTATCGAGTTTGTCCGTAGTTAGTGAATCCAACACCTCTTTAAGCATAAATTTTCCCAATCCGCGATTTTGGGAAGACGGCGCAATACAGAAATTAAGAACATGATAAACATTCAAGCTACGGCGACCGATCATATATCCGACGATACTTTTTATATCATCATCGGATTCTTCTAATACACGGCAGTCATAACCGACCAGTACACAATCGCTGATTATCTCGCGACTCCATGGTGTTCGATGTGCTCCTAACTCAATGCTGTATACTTCATCGATATCAGAGGAGTACATTGAGCGGATAGTGAGCATAGTCTTTTATCCTTTGCATCGTCTCGAAGTATAAGCTCAGCCTTGTCCTGGTGTTATACTTCGAGACGGGGATTCCACCCCTGCGGCGCCACGAACGGCTCAGAGCAATTACCTTCCAATTATTTTTTCTTTTTCTTTGGCATATATAAGTCAGTAATTGTTCCTTCAAAAATCTCAGCCGCTTGAGCAATTGACTCAGACACCGATGGATGAGGATGAATAGTTAAAGCGATATCTTCTACATCGCATCCCATTTCAATAGCCAAGGTAGCCTCTGCTATTAAATCGCCAGCATTTACGCCCACAATGCCCGCACCCAGAATACGATTAGTCTCCGGGCAGAAAAGGAGTTTAGTCATTCCCTCTTCACGACCCATGCTTAAGGCTCGCCCGCTTGCCATCCATGGAAATACTGCTTTTTCATAAGCGATATTTTTTTCTTTTGCCTCTTTTTCAGTAAGGCCTGTCCAGGCAAGCTCTGGATCGGTATAAGCAACACTTGGAATGCACTTTGGATCAAAATAATGTTTAAGGCCTGCAATAACTTCTGCCGCAACCTTGCCTTCAGGCATTGCTTTGTGAGCTAGCATGGGCTGGCCAACCACATCGCCAATTGCGAAAATATGAGAAACATTTGTGCGCATTTGTTTATCAACGGCTATAAATCCACGTGCATCAACCTCTACACCTGCTTTATCGGCGTCAATAGTACCACCATTGGGTTTTCTACCGACAGATACAAGAACCTGTTTGAAACATAATGGCTTTTCTGTTTTATGCTCACCTTCCATACTGACGTAGATGCCGTCTTTTTTTGCGTCAATGGCCGTTACTTTTGTTTTTAACAAGAAAGTTATACCTTTCTTGGTCATTCTTTTTTGCAAGACGTTGACCAGATCGCTATCAGCTCCTGGTATCAATTGATCCATAAACTCAACGACGGTAACTTTAACACCAAGTGCCGAGTAAACAGTCGCCATCTCAAGACCAATAATACCGCCACCTAAAACGAGTAAATCGCCTTTGATATCAGCCAGCTCAAGTGCACCTGTAGAGGTGAAAATACGTGGATCGTCAGGAATAAAAGGTAGGCTGATTGATTCACTACCCACGGCAATAATAGCGTTCTCAAAATCAATTTTTGTAGTATTTTCGCCAGTAACAGTGACTTGATGGGTACCACTAAATTTAGCTACACCCGTAATGACGTCTACCTTACGTTGTTTAGCCAGAGCTTTCAGGCCACCCGTGAGTTTACCCAATACTGAATTTTTCCAGACAACCAGTTTCTTATTATCGATTTTAGGCTCGCCAAAAGCGACGCCTTGATCTGCCATCTCATGGGCTTCTTCAACAACTTTAGCAATATGCAAGAGCGCTTTGGAAGGTATACAACCTACATTGAGACAAACACCGCCCAAGGTATTATAACGCTCAACCAATACAACTTTTTTACCTAAATCGGCAGCTCTGAAAGCTGCAGTGTAGCCGCCTGGGCCACTGCCAATAACTACTACATCAGCTTTTATATTCTCACTCATTACAGGCCTCTTCTTAAATTTATTCTCAAAACAATAGGTTCCAATATGAACCGTTCTTTTATAATAATGTACGCCTGATATCACTTAGCAAGTCAGCAATATAGCGTGTAAAACGTGCAGCCTCGGCACCATCGATGACACGGTGGTCATATGAAAGAGATAAGGGCAGCATTAATCGCGGTTTAAAGTCATTTTTATCATATACGGGTTTAATAGCCGCACGTGAAAGACCAAGAATGGCTACTTCCGGGCTATTTACTATTGGCGTGAACGCAGTACCACCAATCCCACCCAGACTTGAAATGGTAAAACAGCCACCGCTCATATCAAGAGGGGTTATGGTCTTCTCGCGAGCCTGTTTACTTAGGCGAGCCATCTCAAGCGCAATTTCACCTACTGTTAGTTGATTTACCCCTTTGATAACAGGAACAACCAGGCCATTAGGCGTTTCAACAGCAATACCGATATTACAATATTGTTTGTAAATTAAATTCTCACCACGAGCATCCAGTGACGCATTAAATTGCGGGTACTCTGCCAGTGCTTTGCTCACTACTTTGGTCACAAAGGCAAGAATAGTTAATTTATAACCTGCCTGATTAGAGACCTCTGCTTCTGATTTTCTAAACGCTTCCAACTCAGTAATATCAGCTTCATCAAACTGAGTTACGTGCGGAATAGTTACCCATGAGCGGTGCACATTTAAGCCGGTAAGCCGTTTGATTTTGTTAAGCGGTTTAACCTCAACCGCTCCAAACTTGGTAAAATCAATAACAGGTGCCTGAGGTAAGGAAAATCCTCCTGTCGCGCTACCTGATTTCGAAGACAACTGAGATTTTATATACGCTTGTACATCTTCTTTTGTTATTCTTGACTTGCGTCCACCACCTTTGACTTGTGATAAATCCACGCCAAGCTCACGCGCCATGCGCCGTACAGCAGGCCCTGCAAAAACGGTTGCAGTGGAACTTGATTCAGCCAGGGTATCACTCTTTATTTCAGTGGATGCTTTGGGTTCTTCTCGAAGAATTTCTGGCGTTTTTACGGATGTAGAGGGTGGCTCTACTGGCGCCTTAGTATTAACTTGCTCTGTTTTCATGGTTAGAATGAGCGAGCCTTGAGAAACTTTATCGCCCACCTTTAATGAAATACTCTCAATTACACCCGCAGCAGGTGCTGGAATATCCATCGTTGCCTTATCACCCTCTAACGTGATGAGGGACTGATCTTTCTCTACCTTGTCACCTTTTTTTACAATAACCTCAATGACATCTACATCGACTGCCCCACCAATATCGGGAATTTTTACGTCCAGTGTTTCAGTTTTACCGGGCGTCGCGGGTTGTTTCTGTGGTGGTTCAGCCGATTTTTGAGATGCGGCATCTGTGACTGGTTGGGACTTTTCTGATTTTTCTTGATTATCTTCATTTGAAAGCAAGGTAAGAATAAGGTCGCCTTCGGAAACCTTGTCCCCGACTTTAACCATAATTTTGCTGATTTTCCCCGCTTTGGGCGCAGGAATTTCCATGCTTGCTTTATCAGATTCCAATGCGAGTAATGGCGCATTAAGTTTTATCTCATCACCAGGTTTTACCAATATTTCAATAACATCCACATCGGTAGCACCACCAATATCAGGAATCTTAATTTGTATCTCATCCGCCATAGTTATCCTCAGCAAACAGGTCCATTGTACGCATTAATGAGGCAATGCGTACAAGTATAGAATTATTAATCGTTATTGGGTAACAGGATCAGGTTTGTCGCTGTTAATGCCATAACGTTTTATTGCATCTTGTAAAACAGATTTTGGTAAATCATCTTGCTTAACAAGTGCCTCCAAAGCCGCTAATACAATATATTTTGCATCGACCTCGAAGAAATGCCGCAGTTGCGCTCGTGTATCACTTCGCCCATAACCATCAGTACCTAGTGACGTAAATGGCAACGGCATATAAGGTCTGATTTGATCAGCATGAAGACGCATGTAATCTGTCGCCGCGACCACGGGACCTTTGCAATCAGTCATTTGCTCTTCTACATAACTTAGGCGCGGTTTTTGTTCCGGGTGCATACGATTGTGACGCTCAACGGCCATGCCATCACGGCGTAACTCCGTAAAACTTGTAACACTCCAAATATCAGACGTCACTTCAAAATCATCAGCCAACATCCTGGACGCCTTTATTACCTCGCGAAGAATAGTACCACTTCCCATTAACTGTACATGTGCACGGCCTTTTTTCTTACTACGCTCAAGCCTGTACATCCCTTTAAGAATTCCCTCTTCAACACCTTTTGGCATGTCAGGATGCGTGTAATTTTCATTCATCACCGTGATGTAATAAAAAACATTCTCCTGTTTGACAAACATGCGTTGGAGGCCATCATGAATAATCACGGCTAATTCATAAGCATAGGCTGGATCGTAGGCAATGCAATTAGGAATAGTGGATGCCATCAAATGACTATGACCATCCTGATGTTGTAATCCCTCGCCCGCCAAAGTGGTGCGTCCCGCAGTAGCGCCCAAGAGGAAGCCACGCGCTTGCATATCGCCAGCCGCCCAGGCCAAATCACCAATTCGCTGAAAGCCAAACATTGAGTAATAAATGTAGAAAGGAATCATGGGTAATTTGTTAGAGCTGTAAGAAGTACCCGCGGCTATCCATGAACAAAATGCGCCTGCCTCATTAATTCCTTCTTCAAGAATTTGCCCATCACGTGCCTCGCGATAGTACATAACCTGCTCATGATCGACAGGTGTATAAAGCTGGCCAACAGGCGAATAGATACCAATCTGGCGGAATAATCCTTCCATCCCGAAAGTTCGACATTCATCAGGAACAATAGGCACGATTCTCGGCCCCAGTTCTTTATCTTTAAGCAGCGTAGTTAAGATTCGCACAAAAGCCATGGTTGTAGAAATTTCTCTATCACCTGAATTTTTAGTGACTGCGGAGAAGGCTGATAAATCCGGAATCGTCAGTGGTTCAAAATGAGAACTACGAGCGGGTAAGTAGCCCCCCAATGCTTCGCGTTGTTTACGCAGATATTTCATTTCCGGACTGTCTTCTGCAGGACGGTAAAAAGGAATCTCGGTGATTTGCTCATCCGTAACAGGGATACTGAACCGATCCCTGAATGCACGTAACTGCTCAATCGTCATTTTCTTTTGTTGATGGGTAATATTTTGGCCCTCGCCTGCAGCCCCCATTCCATACCCTTTAATGGTTTTGGCAAGTACAATCGTAGGCATGCCTTTAGTTGAAACAGCCTCAGCATAAGCTGCATATACTTTTTGAGGATCATGACCCCCACGGTTTAAACGCCAAATTTCATCATCAGATAAATTTTCCACCATCTTTTTCAGTTCAGGGTACTGTCCGAAAAAATGTTCGCGAACATAAGCACCATTATTGGCTTTATAGGCTTGATAATCACCGTCAACGCACTCTTCCATGCGTTTTTGCATAATGCCGGTTTTGTCGCGGGCGAAAAGATTATCCCATCGACCACCCCAAACAACTTTAATAACATTCCAGCCAGCGCCCCGAAAAACGCCTTCCAATTCCTGAATGATTTTGCCATTTCCACGAACAGGCCCATCAAGACGCTGTAAATTACAATTTACTACAAAAATCAGGTTATCCAGTTTCTCACGGGCAGCAATAGATAATGCGCCGACGGATTCTGGTTCATCCATTTCTCCATCACCAAGGAACGCCCAGACTTTCCGGCCTTCAGCTTTAATCAAACCCCGATTTTCAAGGTATTTGAGAAATCGCGCCTGATATATCGCCTGTAAGGGTCCTAAGCCCATTGAAACGGTGGGGAACTGCCAAAAATCCGGCATAAGCCATGGATGCGGATAAGATGACAAGCCATCAACTTCCACTTCCTGACGAAAATTAGCGAGCTGTTGCTCAGACAAGCGGCCTTCCAGAAACGCTCTCGCGTAGATTCCAGGAGAAGAATGCCCTTGAATATAAATCAAATCGCCGCCGTGCTCACCATTTGGCCCTTTGAAAAAGTAATTAAACCCCGTTTCATACAAGGTTGAAGAAGAAGCGTAAGAAGCGATATGTCCGCCCAACTCAGGGGCGTATTTGCCCGCGCGCAAAACCATGGCGACAGCATTCCAGCGAATGAGGGCACTGATTCGTTTGCCCAGCCCCTCATCAGGCGGCATTAACTCTTCCTCATGAACCTTAATGCTGTTGCGGTAAGGCGTGTGAATAGAGCTATTAAGCTTCACGCCTTCCGCGTTAGCCTTATTATAAAGTTCCAGTAACAGAAATTGTGCTCGTTCGCTTCCTTCATTATTGAGCACCGCTTGTAAGGCGTCCAGCCATTCACGTGTTTCCAGAGGGTCTATATCAAAATTTTTTTCATTCACCATGAATGTGTTCCTCGTCAATCTTTGGATTTATATTAACAAACCGGGGTGACTTGTAAGCGCTTACGAACGACACCACCACATGATTGCATACAAACATTATAATCAGCCGGACAATTACAAGTTGTTTTGCGGCATTGTAGTGGATCACGGTAGGATTTCAACTCACGCGCGATTATACCACCCTTCACATATTGTTCATGCTGATAATAAAGGTAACTTTCTGCTATGGATTGCTCAGCATAAGCGGCACATTGTGTGCAACTGTTACGGCAGGTTTTATAACATTGGTTAGCACGAGCATCACAAGACGCTTTGCACTGAGGAAAAACCGCTTTAACCTGCCCTGTCGTATGATGAGCCGTGCATGAAATCAATGAAAGTAAAAAAAACGCTAATCCCGCACGAAAGAAAGTAATCATTTATTTATGCTCATAAAATATAGGTCCTAATGAATTATTTTGCGAGAGGAAGGAAAGCCTACAAGAAGTCAGACGCCCTCACTCCACAAAATATCTGTATTATAACCAAGCCACCAATGTAAAAAATGCAATAAATACCAAATACACAATCAAGGCATGTTCAACAAAATTCTGAGCATAAGGCAGCGTAACAACGTCTACATCGCTTGTGCGTGCTGCCAGTAAACCGCCCGTTTCAAGGATCTCATCGTTATTCCGTGGAGACGATAAAAACATTTGCATATAATAATGGAAGCCTTTTTGAAAATTACCCACTAAAAGATAGAGCATTAATGTGATGCGAGCACAAACCCAATCGAGATACCCACTGAGCAATTCAGCTGCAGGTTTTGCAACCTCGTGACTCTTGCAGAGGGATAACAAACGGTATAATAAAGCACCTAAAGGGCCTGCTACTATAAACCAGAAAATTACCGCAAAGAGCTGATTGTTTACTTTGGCAAAATAACGTCCAGCGACCTCTTCACTCTCACTATCTTCCTCAGGTAGGCTAATCGGATAAAAAGGATTCACCGGACCCAGGCAATAATAAAAAATTAAAAGATTTAACAGCAGGCTAATAAAACCAAACAATACATTGTCAAACAATGCCAAGACTATTCCGACAATAATTAAAATGGGGAGTATCAAGGCCGCCAATGCTACAAAGGAATTGGCAAATAATCCGTTGTGCGGTAATTTTTGCGTGACACTGTTGCTATAAGCAGCAAACCAATGGAATCGATAATATGAAGCAGCATGCACCAGATAACGTTCACTTAATATACAGAGCACAATAACTAATAATTTCATGTTTAATCCTTACGCATTTTATCAGATAAAGCTATTGGAGTGGGATACTTTAATACTACCAGATAAGACGAAACGATAAATGTTAAAATAGTAGCAGCCTGGATTAAGTTGGAAGCCACTTCTGAAATTAGTTTAGTACTTAATGCAATACTTGCCACCAAAAGAGAAAACTCGCTGGCTTGACCTAATCGCAACCCCACTTCCTCGGCAACCACTTTCTTCTCACCTGAACGTACAAGAAGATATTTAAAAAATAATGGTTTTACAACCAACATTAGCACCGCAAGAAGACAGGCAGGAATGACTACCTGAGCGGCAAAACTAAAATTAAACGTAGCACCAATTGAAAAGAAAAACATAACCAGGAAAAAATCGCGCAATGGCTTGAGACTCTCGGCAATATATAATGAGATAGGACTGGAAGCGAGAACTACACCAGCGACGAATGCGCCAATGTCTTCAGATAATCCTAATTTTTGAGCGAGAACAGACAGACCCAGGCACCAGCCGATAGAAAGAAGGAATACATATTCCTGTGTCCTGTCGAAACGAGCTAATAATTTTACTAAAACATAACGTTCAATAACAAATGCGAATAATGTAAGAGCGGGCAAAGCCACACACACGAGAAGCACATCGTTAAGAGACAGCCCCCCTCCCTGTTGTGCACCATTAATGAGGATGAGCACAATAATTGCGATGACGTCCTGCATCAGCAGCACGCTAATCATAACTTCCCCTGTGTGCTGATGGTGTAAAATGGTAGTTGGCAGTAATTTCAAACCAATAATTGTACTGGAAAACATCATGGAAGCGCCCAGTACAGAGGACTCCATCACACTTAAACCAAACCAGCGGCCAATAGCGTAGGAGATTAATGCGAATAACAGGGAGCTGAAGATAGCAATCCAGGTAATCTTTTTTAACATATGCACGAGATTTTGAGGTTGCAGGTGCAAGCCCAAAAGAAAGAGAAGGAAAACAATTCCCATATCCCCAACTTGCTTGACCGTACTTACGTCCGAAACAAGTTTAAGCCCCCAGGGACCAAGCGCTGCTCCCAGCAAAATATAGGCGACAAGCAATGACTGCCTGGTATAGAGAACCAGCGTGGAAAATATTGCCGCTCCGGAAAAAATTAAAAAAATTGTATAAAAAACTGAGCCGTCATGCATAGACCTGGTGCCTCGCAACTAAAAAAATAAAACAACGGTATATATCAGGGGATGCCTAAAACACGCCCTGGAAATGCAAACTGCTGTCCTGCGCTACTTAGCATAACACATATCACATAATATCGAATCAATTTGAAGCATTAACTCTTTGATAAAAATAATTTACCAAAGTAGCCTGGATGCTTGTATTTTAATATTTACCATCAATGATGGCATAATAGACAAATAATGGCCAAGCTGGTAATATTTCCTTTTGATTTTTATAAAGTCTGAGGTAAAGTCACGCCTCGTCGATTTTTTTATTAAATCAATTCCTTTTCGATTATTTTTACGCATTATATAGATAGTTTGTAAGTCAATATGCTGCAAAAAATCCCATTTTAAAAATAAGGGAGTATATAATTATATGGCAAACACACGGGCTCAAACACCCAAAACAGTTAATTCTTCCCACTCATCTTTATTGCCTTGGGTCGTCTGGAGTCTAAGCTGTATATTTTATTTTTATGAGTGTTTGCTGCAAGTGTCCCCCAGCGTAATGAGTAATGAATTAATGCGGGACTTTTCAGTTACCAGCCATACATTAGGTATTCTTTCCGGGATTTATTTTTATTCATACGCCGCGATGCAACTTCCAGCCGGTGTCATGATGGACTACTTTGGGCCACGACGCCTACTGACGCTTGCTACGTTTATCTGCGCTATCAGCACCATTGCTTTTGGATACACAAACAGTTTTTATACAGCATGTCTTGCTCGTTTAATGATAGGCTTTGGCTCAGCCTTTGCGGCAGTTGGCGCGATGAAGCTTGCTGCTAGCTGGTTTTCTGCCAATCGCTTTGCCTTTCTCACGGGGCTAATGATAACGATTGGTATGCTTGGGGCAATAGGGGGCGAAGCACCCTTGGCTCTGTTAATCGATAATTATGGATGGCGTGAAAGCATGTTCATAATGGGTGTGATTGGATTGTTTCTCACCCTGTTAATTTTCTTTATTGTTAAAGATGCACCAGCCGAGATACAAGTAGTGGAGACGCACACTGAGGAAGAACCTTTATTAGCCAGTTTATTCGCTTTGATTAAAAATAAACAATTATGGATTGTGGCTATCTATGGTGGCTTAATGTACATGGCCACTCCTGTTTTTTGCGGACTCTGGGGCGTTCCTTTTTTAATGTTCAAAATGCATCTTGCTAAAGCGGTTGCAGCAAACTATATTTCACTGATTTTTGTCGGTTGGGCCATAGCAAGCCCACTTTGGGGGATATATTCTAATCGAATTGGAAAACGAAAACCTCCATTGTATATAGGATCGTGTGGTGCATTACTTACTAGCGTCATATTTATATATGCACCAATTGAATCCGGTTGGGTCATGCAAATTACGCTGTTTTTCTTTGGTATTTTTTCAGCAGGCTTTCTCCCTGCGTTCGCCGTGGCCAAAGAATTATGCAGCAAACGCTATGTAGCAACAGGCTTAAGCTTTATGAACATGATGAATATGATTGGTATCGCCATTGCGCAACCGCTTATAGGATTTGTTTTGGATGCAATGTGGCAAGGCGAGATAAGTGATAAAGTTCGGGTGTATCCTCTGGAAGCTTACTATTTTGCATTGGCAATCTTGCCTGTCGGCATATTTATTGCGCTCGTTATCCTGCCCTTTATTAAAGAAACCTACTGCCATAGCGTAGAAAATAAAAACAGGTAATGGTATTAAATCACGCTAATTTTTTTAAATTTATTTTTTTAAGTAGACAGAATTATGGCTAAAAAACTTTATATTAAAACCAACGGTTGTCAGATGAATGAGTATGACTCAACAAAGATGGCCGATGTATTACGTAAATCGCATGGTCTGGAAAAGACTGATAACGTCGACGAAGCTGATGTTATACTTCTCAATACGTGCTCCATACGTGAAAAAGCACAAGAAAAGGTTTTTTCGCAATTAGGTCAATGGCGTGACTATAAACAAAAAAATCCGCATGTAGTTATTGGGGTTGGCGGGTGCGTTGCTAGTCAGGAAGGCGGGGATATTGTGAAGCGCGCGCCGTTTGTAGATCTCGTTTTTGGTCCACAAACACTTCATCGCTTGCCGGCCATGCTGGAAGAACGTTTAGCATCGAAAAAGTCAGTCGTCGACATTAGTTTTCCCGAAATTGAAAAATTCGATCACCTTCCTGCTCCTCGTGCCGAGGGTCCTGTCGCATTTGTATCTATCATGGAAGGCTGTAGTAAATATTGCAGCTTTTGTGTGGTTCCCTACACCCGTGGTGAAGAAATCAGCCGTCCTTTCGATGATGTACTTAGCGAGTGCTTTCAATTAGCCGCTCAAGGCGTCCGGGAAATTAATTTACTCGGTCAGAATGTAAATGATTACCGTGGTCAGATGGAAAACGGTGAGATTGCTGATTTGGCGCTGCTCATTCATTATCTCGCAGCCATTGAAGGAATTGGTCGTATTCGTTATACCACCTCTCACCCATTGGCATTTTCAGATAATTTAATTAATGCTTATAAAGAAGTACCCGAACTTGCCAATCACCTTCACCTACCGGTGCAAAGTGGATCTGATCGCATTCTTTCCATGATGAAACGTGGATATACAGCACTGGAATTTAAATCCAAAATTCGTAAATTGCGACAAATTCGCCCTGACATACGCCTGTCTACAGATATTATCGTGGGCTTTCCCGGAGAAATGGATAAAGATTTTCAAGATACAATGGATTTAGTCCATGAAATGGGGTTTGATACCTCATTTAGTTTTATCTACAGCCCCCGCCCAGGGACTCCTGCTGCCAACCTGCCTGATGAAACCCCCATGGAAGTTAAAAAACAACGGTTGCAAATACTGCAAAACAGATTGTTAATGAATGCTGCTAACTATAGCCAGTCCATGATAGGCAGTACTCAGCGAATTCTCGTGACCGGTACATCCAAAAAAAATGCATTACAATTAGCCGGGCGTACTGAATGTAATCGGGTTGTAAACTTTGATGGTGCACCTGAATTGGTGGGGCAATTTGTTCACGTCCAAATTGGTGAAGCATTGCCTAACTCGTTGCGTGGCAGGTTAGTTGCAATTGATGAAGTTGTTGTTGCCTGATATGCATCTAACTCATAAACAATTAGTCGTCCCAGGGCAGCTGCACGGTCAGAGAATTGATATTGTACTGGCAGAGCTTATCCCCGAGTTTTCGCGCTCCCAACTAAGTAGTTGGCTAAAGCAGGGTAAAATTACCATCAAAAATCGGTCTCTCAAGCCTAAAGATAAAGTATCTGAAGGGGAGGAAATCGATTTTGCTATTGATTTTTCAGCATTAGAAAATAAAGTTGAGAACTGCCAGCCAGAGGATATCCCTCTCTCGGTAATTTTTGAAGATGACGAACTGTTAGTTATCAATAAACCAACGGGTTTAATTGTTCACCCTGGTGCAGGTAATCCGACGCATACGCTTGTTAACGCCCTTCTCTATCATGAGCCCTCTCTAAATCAATTGCCTCGTGCGGGTATTATTCATCGGCTTGATAAAGAGACAACGGGATTGCTGGTCGTGGCAAAAACCTTAACAAGTCACACGAACCTGACTCGGCAAATGCAAGAGAGAACTATTGACAGACGCTACCTCACCCTGGTTCAAGGGCATGTGATATCAGGTGGTGAGATTGACACCAATTATGGAAGGCACCCAAGAAATCGATTAAAAATGGCCGTGTGCGAAAATGGCAGACAAGCCATTACGCGCTATGCTGTTAGAAAACAATACCACTATTTTACATTGCTCGATGTGCAACTTTTAACAGGACGCACCCATCAGATTCGTGTTCACATGGCGCATATTAATCACCCGGTAATTGGTGATCCTCTATATGGCGGGCGCATGCGCTATCCGACTGAAGCCAGTCAAGAGTTACTTACCGTATTACAACAATTCAAACGACAAGCGTTGCATGCTAAAATTTTATCTCTTTTACATCCCGTAACAGGTGAACCGATGACGTTTGAAGCACCGCTGCCGGCTGATTTTGAACTACTGCTTACCTCTCTGGATAACTATCTTGCCTAACGTATATGCCAAATGGACGGCGCCTCCAAATATCTGTGCGTTAACCACCAAAAGAACATCAGGATTTAGCCAAGGTTCTTTTAATAGTAATAACTTTGGTTTGCATGTCGATGATAATCCAGCGCATGTGTCAGCTAATCGTTCATCGCTGGTCGATACGTTAAAATTACCGAGCACGCCTCAATGGTTGGAGCAGACTCATAGTACACTCCCGGTTATTATCGAAGAGGACACTAATCGCAAAGCAGATGCAGCGATAACACGTGACCCCGACGTTGTTTTAGCCATTATGACGGCGGATTGCCAGCCTATTCTTCTTTGTAACAAACAAGGTACAGAGATTGCAGCTATTCATGCCGGATGGCGGGGTTTACTCAACGGTGTTGTCGAAAACACCATTGCTAAAATGAATAGCTCCCCTTCAGATATACTTGCCTGGATTGGACCTGCTATTTGCCCTTCTTGTTTTGAAGTTGGAGAAGAAGTGCGCGAAATGTATGTGAAACAATACCCATTTGCTATAAATTACTTTAAAAGCAAAGGCGAGAAATGGCTGGCTAATTTACCCCTTATAACAGAAAAAATTCTTCAAAATCTCTCTGTTTCCAACGTATTTCAATCACATATGTGTACCTATGAACAGAATAATGACTTCTATTCCTATCGCCGTGAGCAACAAACAGGTAGAATGGCATCACTCATTTGGTTCAATAATAATCGGGATTAATCTATGTTATATTTTCTTCGCCTATTACTATGCAGCATGACTCTTACACTGCTTACCTCTCAGGGCTTTGCATCTGATGTTCAAACACTTCAGACTCTGGCACCTGTTTTAAAAAATGCCATGCCGGCAATTGTTAATGTTGCTGTCCAGGGCGTGATTCAAGCCCCTGCAACCAGTGATGACGACGATAATACGCAAAATAATCAGGAAAATTCTCAATTAGTCCCTGAAAAAACAAGAAAATTTCAAAGCATTGGATCAGGCGTTATCATTGACCCGACAAACGGCATCATTCTAACGAATGATCACGTCATTCGTAATGCTACTTTAATTACGGTTACCCTGAATGATGGCCGCCGTTTAAAAGCAAGGCTTATAGGAAGTGACAGTGAAACTGATCTGGCTGTTTTAAAAATTGATGCCAAAAATTTAAAAAGCTTGCCAATTGGTGATTCGGATAACGCTGAAGTCGGCGATTTCGTTGTCGCTATTGGTAACCCGTTTGGTTTGAACAGTTTTGGTAATAGCCAATCTGCAACATTTGGTATTATCAGCGCGATGAAACGCAGTGATTTGAATATTGAAGGCGTTGAGAATTTTATTCAAACGGATGCGGCCATTAATCCCGGGAACTCCGGTGGTGCATTGGTTAATGCCAAGGGAGAGTTAATCGGAATAAATACAGCCATTATTTCACCTTATGGCGGAAATGTTGGAATTGGGTTTGCTATTCCCATTAACCTTGCAAAAGATGTGGTGCATCAATTAATCAAATTTGGCTCTATTCACCGCGGCTTAATGGGGATTTACGTTCAGCATTTAACGCCGGAGTTAGCTCAGGCTATGGGCTATGGTGAAAACTTCCAAGGCGCATTGGTCGCTCAGGTTAATGAAAATTCACCAGCGGAAAAAGCAGGATTAAAAGCCGGTGATATTATCACCCAGATAAATAGCACTAAAATTACACAGGCCACACAGGTTAAAATTACCATTAGTCTTCTACGTGTAGGCAGTGATGCAAAAATCACTATCAAACGTGATGGCAAAGAAATGACCCTAAATGCGATTGTTACTGATATTAAAAAACATGAACAAAAATTACAATCCGACAATCCATTCCTCTATGGGCTTGCCTTGAAGAGTTTTGAACAAGAATCCCCTATGCATGGAAATGTTATCGGTGTGCAAGTTGTTGGCGCCACAGAAAATAGTGCCGGATGGCGTGCGGGACTTAGACCTGGTGATATTATTATTAGTGCCAATAAGCAAGCCACACGTACTGTTAAAGCATTGCAAACCATTGCAGCGCAACAAAAACAACAACTGCTGGTGCAGGTGTTAAGAGGACCTGGCGCGCTTTACCTGCTGATTGTCTAGTAACAGTAACAAGATTCAGTAGAGTAAATACAACGGCGTAAGTTAGTTAATTAAACCAGCTTACGCCGTTCATTCTTTAATGACTTTCTATTTCCTCTCATCCTCACTACTCCCCTAATATAACAATTTTTTATCATAATGCGTCTGCTATGTATGAATGGTTCCGTTGGAGACTTAAAATGATATTAAACCCACCTTAAATCAGGATTTTTTCTTATAAACTATTGACATATACCCCTTTAAACGACAAAATCACGCGTCTTGTGGCTATGTAGCTCAGCCGGTTAGAGCGCGGCACTCATAATGCTGAGGTCGGTGGTTCGAGTCCACCCATAGCCACCATTATTTATTAATTACCATCTGTGGTTAAATATTGCTAACCGAATTTCTAAAAACTCTATTGTATCCCTTAAAATTTCGTTATGATGTTGCTATTGAATATTTAATGGTTTCTGAATGCGAATAATTGCTTTCTTTACTTTAAGCCTGTTTTATTTTATTTCTGGTTTTGGAACAGAGGTAAGTATTAAAACAGTGATTTTGGATGGCAAAACAGGCTATGTGCTAAATGCTGGTGCATTTCCTCATGAAAGTAATGCATTGCAACTTAAATTCAAATTATCCTCTCTCTTAAAGCAACCCGTTAATATTGATTACTCCGCTGAACGCAAACTTTATATGGTTAATGTTGGTCCAATTAATGATCTTCAGCAAGCTGAAAATATACAGCAACAATTAAGCACTAGCGACGCCTTTGAAAAATCGCCTCCACAAACCGTCACGCCTGAACAGAACACCGAGGAGGAGGCCGATAAAAAAATCTGGAATCTCCGCAATGCCGATATTCGGGCTGTAATTGCCGAGGTATCACGTGTAACTGGTAAAAACTTCATCATAGACCCTCGTGTCCAGGGAAAAATATCCATTATTTCCAGCTCACCAATGTCTGACAAAGAGCTTTATCAGGTTTTTTTATCGGTATTACAAGTTTCAGGGTTCGCCGCAATCCCCAGTGGTGACATTACCAAAATTATTCCCAATATTGATGCCAAAACAGTCTCTACCGACTTATTAACCGAAATGCGCAATCCGCCGCGTGGTGATGATATGTTAGTGCAGGTAATTCCTGTGCAATATGTGCCTGCAGAGCAACTCGTCCCCGTCCTAAGACCCCTGATGCCGCAATGGAGCAGCGTTTCGGCTTATGCCCCTTCGAATATGTTGATTTTATCAGGACGCGCCAACAACATTAGACGAATGGCAGCCATCATTAAGCAGGTAGATAGCTCATCTTCAAGTGGCATTGATATAGTGCCTTTAAAGCATGCATTAGCCATGGATGTTGCCAATACCCTAAAGGATCTGATTAAAGCTCAACCCGCTTCAGGAAGCCGCGGCCAGACAATGCTGGCTCCCGATGATCGCAGTAATGCTATTTTATTGAGCGGCAGCCGTACAGAACGCATTCGCTTGCGTTTACTTATTGGCAAGCTGGACAGACAAAGCCCAAATGGAGCAAATAGCAATACCCAGGTGGTTTATCTTAATTACCTGCGCGCCGAAGATTTAGTCCCTATTCTTGCAGGGATTGCTCAGGCTAATTTTAGTGGAAATGTAGGTACAACCATCGGAACCATTACACGACCGGAGTTAGATAGTACAAATCCTGCCTCAAACCTTGCTAATGGCACGTCAAGCTCGTCGGGTAGCGGCTCTGGAAATCAACAAAATATTACAGCGCCGGTCAATCCTGCAGCCACTCCAAATACCTCAGGCGCTACCACACAGAATGAAGGCAGCACCAAACCCACGGTACAGATTATTGCAGAACCCAATACCAACTCCATTATTATAAATGCCCCAGCCGCACTTATTCGAATTTTGAAAGCAGTTATCAGCCAATTGGATATTCGCCCGGCTCAATTACTTATTGAAGCCTTGGTGGCCGAAGTTGACGAGAGGGATATCAATTCATTAGGTATTGAGTGGGGAAGCAATCAGCAAACGGGTAATCCAAGCGATTTTCGCCCGGGATTTGCCATTATTAACTCTCAGACCAATATAGATGACTTTCAAGCGCAACTTTATGCGCTGGCAGAAGAACGCAAGGCCAATATATTATCAACACCCTCAGTCGTTGTTCTTGATAATCGCCAGGCTAAAATTTTAGTCGGAAAACAGGTGTCAGTTGCATCAACAACCTACCCTAATAATGCCGGAGGCACAACCACTGCCAGCCCTTATGTTACTTTTGATCGAGTAAATGTGGCACTGCATTTATACGTGAGGCCTCAAATTACACGGGGTAAAGGCATTCAATTACAAATTGACCAAGGTAATGACACGCTAGATCCTGCCAATACCGTTAACACCAATAACCCCACGTTTAAAATCAGTAGTATTGTAACCTCTGTGCACGTGGAAAGTGGCGATATCATCGTTTTGGGCGGATTAACGCAGGATAGTTTGGGAAATGATAATAATCGACTGCCTATTTTAGGCGATATTCCGGGCGTTGGTCGTTTATTTAGAAAAAATTTCCGCAATCGTGAAAAACGGGTACTCATGGTATTTATTCGCCCCATTATTTTACGAAATGAGCGAGATTCACTTCAGGTCAGTGGCGCTAAATACAATGATATACGTCAATATCAACTTGATTGGCTTCGTACCCAGCAATTTGATCCAACAAATGATGACACTGTATTGCCACCGCTCACTCAGGCAGAGTTGCCAAAGCCATTCAGCCCTCCGCTCCCTCATCCGGTGCTTCCCCCACCTGTGCAACCAGTGCCACCAGTACCTGCGTTTTATAGCAAATGATGACGACTAATGTTGAGAGATCAAGGCGTCTGCCCTATCTATTCGCCAAGGCTCATGGGGTGATTGCGACTAACAATAGCGATAATCAGACTATAGTTTATCATTTGCCCAATCCTTCCCTGCAAATACTTGCTGAAGTCCGCCGCTTATTACAATGCCATTTAGAATTTAGAGAAGTTAGCGTCAGTGAATTTCAACAGCATTTGGCGCATTGTTATCAGTCGCAATCGTCTGTTCTCGATGCGGCGGAAGGCATGGAAGAAGATATGGATTTATCGCAGTTAGCAGGCCAGCTTCCAGCGAGTGAAGATTTGCTGGATACGCAGGATGACGCCCCTATTATTCGTCTGCTTAATGCCTTATTTACGCAAGCTATCAAACAAAAAGCATCAGATATTCATATAGAGACTTATGAAAGCCGGGTTTTAGTACGCAACCGTATTGATGGTGTTTTGCATGAAGTGTTGGAAATTCAGCGCGGTATTGCACCTTTGGTCATTTCGCGCGTTAAAGTTATGGCGAAGCTTGATATTGCCGAAAAGCGAATCCCACAGGATGGCAGAATTGCATTAAGAATTGGCGGGCATAATATTGATGTTCGTGTTTCGACGCTCCCTTCAAATCATGGCGAGCGTATCGTGCTCAGGATACTGGATAAAGAAGCGGCTCAACTGAATTTGAGTCTCTTGGGAATGCCTGACTCAACCATGAAATTCATGCGTTCCATGATATCAGAACCGCATGGCATCATTTTGGTCACAGGTCCTACAGGTTCAGGAAAAACTACCTCACTTTATGCGATGCTAACTGAGCTTAATCAAGTTAGTCGTAATATTTTAACCATCGAAGACCCTATTGAGTATGATTTGCCAGGCGTTGGTCAAACGCAGGTAAACACTAAAGTACAAATGACCTTTGCGAAAGGATTACGCGCTATTTTACGGCAAGATCCGGATGTCGTCATGATTGGGGAAATCAGGGACTTGGAAACCGCCGAAATTGCGGTACAAGCAAGTTTAACAGGACATCTGGTGCTTTCTACCTTGCACACTAACAGTGCTTTAGGGGCATTAACGCGCTTAAGGGATATGGGTGTTGAATCGTTTCTGTTATCTTCGAGTATTGTAGGCCTTATTGCACAACGACTTGTTCGTAAATTATGCAATCATTGCAAAACAAGGCATATATTGCGGCAGGATGAAAAAGATTTAATGGGTTTATCAGCAGAAACTGATGTATCAAATGTCTTTGAACCAAAAGGATGTGATCTGTGTAATCATTTAGGATACCGTGGGCGAACGGGTATTTATGAATTAATTACCATCGATGAGCCACTAAGAGGAATGATTCACCGCAATGACAACTTGCAAACTATCGATAATTACCTCCGACCTGCGACTCCTACTATCAGGCAAGATGGATTTAAACGCGTTCTTGCAGGTGATACATCATTAGCTGAAATTCTTCGAGTAACGAGTCAACATTAAATACAGAGAGTTCAGCGTTCGCTTATCTTAACATCAATTCCGGATGAGGAAATCATTTACCCGTGAACCGTTCATGCGGAGGAAGCGCGTCTTTTTGCGCTGTCTCGAAGCATATACACAAGGTTTTTGCCTTGGCGAATGCTTCGAGACGGGGTTTCCACCTCTCCGGAGCCACGAACGGGCCAGTGTGAATGCATTTCTTATCAGAAACTGACGTTAATTTATTAAAATTTACATAACCTAGGGAGGGCCTTATGCCTGTGTTCACAGATTACAATGAGTTATTTTTCTCTATTAGACGACTCAGAGCTCATTACACCGCTGATAAGCGTGTTTATGTTGATGAAGAACCAATTATTAAAGAAGGTGTTATGTCTGTGCTTGTCAATAATAAAGATCCCAATAATTCTTTTTTCTTTGGGATATATGAACATTTATGTCAAGTGCAATACTGGAAAGCTGTTTTTAAGCCAAGACGACTCGCAGAGAAAGAGGGTGATGAGAAACCAATTATTACAGAAGATGCGTCATTAAATATTGCTTTAAAAAAATTCCTTGGATGTATATTAACGCTCTCCAGTATGTATAAAGATCCAAAGTATAAACCAAGCGAGCGAGATGCTGCAGAGTACCCTAAATCCAGAAGTTATCCTTCCAAGCTAACTTCATTAGGTGTTCGCGAAAATAAAGCTACAGGGCCTAACGTTTTAAATGCATTAAACAAAATGGCTTCCGACTCTCATGAAAAAGCCAGTACAGTCGCTCATCAGTTCTTGCTATGGGCAAAAACAAAAAACAGGCATTTCAATTCAAGCGCTATAACAGAGATAAGCACTACTTATAAAATTTAAAAATCTTGTGCACCGAGCCGCGACCGTTAGGGAGTGTTACTGAGTTTCAATGCTCGTAAAGTGACGG
>JAUXWR010000423.1 GCA_030680075.1 Legionella sp. | reverse complement strand
GTGTCGGAGAAGCCGAAACCCTCCGAGGAGGACGAGGCCAGCGTGGATTCCGAGCTCACCGTGCTGGGCCTGAACCAGCCGCCGCACAAAGGCGGCCTGCGAAACCCGTACTTCGACCAGCCAGCACGCTTCCCCCAGTCGCGGCAGTCCAGCGGCATGCTCCTGGTCGGCAGGCTCGACGGCCCCGATGATGAAACCGTGCGGCGCATGATCGACGACGCCCTGCATGCCGAGCAGCACGGGCTGCGCGGCCGCGCGGTGATCGATCTGGCGCTAAAAAACGGCGCGTATCAGGAGGGCGAGGACTGGCTGAAACGCAGCGCGGAAACCTACCAGCGCGCCGGCATTCCCGTGTTCATCGACCGTGAGGAGCCGCTGCTGCGGGAGGCATGGCCGCTGCCGGACACCATTCTCTATTTCGGCTGGTACACGGACCGCGTCTCCGGCGCGCTGGCCACGCCGGGCTTTCGTTTCAAGCGCGGCGCCATCGCCTGCCACCTGCATTCCTTCAGCGCCAGCGTCATCCGCTCGTCAGGCCAGGCATGGGTGGGGCCGCTGCTGGCCCACGGCGCCGCCGTGGCGTTTGGCAATGTGCATGAGCCGTACCTCTCGCTCACGGTTCACTTTGATGTGTTCAACAAGCGCCTGCTCGAAGGATTCACCGTGGGCGAGGCCGCGTGGAACGCCACCCCCGCGTTGTCCTGGATGAATGTCGTGCTCGGCGACCCGCTCTACCGCCCCTTCGGCCAGGGCCTCGGCGCCAGGCTCGGCGAGGGAGCCGACCGTGAATACGCGCTCTATCAAGGCATGGTGCAGCGCATGGCGGGTGACAGCGGCGCGCCAGTCAAAACCGCCCTCGTCGAACTGGCCGCAAAACGCAAGAGCGCGCACCTGATCGAGCTCACCGCGCTGCTCTCAGCCCTCCAGCAGAAGCATGCGGAGGCAGGCGGGCTGCTCGAGCACGCCGCATCCGTCACCCGGGATGTCGCCGAGATTCTGCGCCTGCGTCTGTATCGCGCTGAAATGCTCCGCCGCGCCGGAGAAACCGACACCGCCCGCCGCATCCTGAGCGATCTGCTCAAAGATGACGTCTTTAAGAATCAGCACGCCCTTCCCGCCGCTGAATCCCTGCTCAAGGAGCTGGGCGGGTAACGCGATGCCTCAAACCAGTTCTGCCTGCCGTAACTCCGCCAGTTTCCATCGCTGCGCGGCAGCGCGAAACGCCGCTTCATGCTGCGGCCAGTCATGGAGCGTCGCCGGATCAAAATCAGCGCCGTTCGGCCAGACAATCGTGTGAACCTCCGGATCGATCATCACTTGTGAAAACACCAGCGGATCTCGCAACGGCCCGTAGAGCTCGCCTTCCAGCAACGGCTCGAAGTCAATAACACGCGACAATCCGTCAGCAAACCTCAGCAGCAAGGAATAGCCCCCAGCGCGCTCGAACGATGTGATGCGGTGAATGGGATGGTTCATGGCTCGAATTATTGCAGCGGCAGGATCGGTCGCGGTCTGCGACCATCGTGCAGAAGCCGCCAGTCCGCCAGCAACTCTTCCAGATGCAGCTCCGCCCATGCCTCCACCAGCCGACGTTGCCGCTGCGGCAGCTCGCCGGTGATGAGTTCCACCGGCGAGACGGAAAACACCGCCGTGCTGTTTTGATAGTAGGCGTGAAAATGAGGGACGTGATGACGCTCATTCGGCTCCGAATACATCCGAATGATGATCCCAAAGAATCGAGAAAGCTCCGGCATGCGTTGGGAATACCACGCCGGAGCAGCGGAATCAATCCTCTACAAAGCTGCTGCGCAAAACGTCCCGCCGTATCATTACTCCCTCACGGCACCGGAGCCGTGAGCAGGTAT
>JAUXWR010000419.1 GCA_030680075.1 Legionella sp. | reverse complement strand
TGGCGACCTCGGAGACACCCGGCACGCTCTGGACGGCGTAGCGCAGGTACCAGTCCTGGTACGAACGGAGCTCGTCCAGCGAGTGCTGGCCGGTCTTGTCCACCAGCGCATACTGGAAGACCCAACCGACGCTGGTCGCGTCCGGACCCAGCTCCGTCCTGACATCGCGCGGGAGCTGCGGCGTGATCTTGGAGAGGTATTCGAGCACGCGCGAGCGCGCCCAGTACATGTCCGTGCCGTCCTCGAAGATCACGTACACGTAGCTGAAGCCGAAATCGGAGAAGCCTCGAATGGCCTTGACCTTCGGAGCGCCCAGAAGCGACGTGATGATCGGGTAGGTGACCTGATCTTCGATGATGTCGGGGCTGCGATCCCAGCGCGAGTAGACGATGACCTGCGTATCGGACAGATCGGGCAATGCATCGAGCGGGATGCTGCGCATCGACCACACCGAGCCGACGAGAGCCACCAGCACGGCGGCCACGACCAGGTACTTGTTCTCCGCAGAGAAACGGATGATGGCTTTGATCATGGCCCGAGGCGTTCCCGCGTCATTCGGCCTTGCGTTCGCTGGGCGTGAGGAACATGCCGCACTTGGGACAGCGCGACGGCTTCGTGTCCGTGACCTCGGGGTGCATCGGACACGAGTACTGCGGTGGCGGGGCAACTGCGGGCTTCGCGTTGGCGGGCGCGCGCTGAGCAGTGCCCGCCGCCGTCGGCACCGCAACTAGCGGGGCTGCGCTCGGCGTCGGAGCCGCCGACACGGACGGCGCGGGCGCGGACAACGCGGCGAGCGACGCCCGGAGGCGGGACTCGGAGTCGACCAGGAAGTTCGCGCGAACCACGACCTTCTCGCCCTCGCCGAGCCCCGAGACGACCTCGACACCGGTGCCGTCCGAATCGCCGAGCGAAACCTGGCGTGGCTCGAACTTGCCATCGGCCAGCGCGACGAACACGACCTTCCGACTGCCCGAGTCGATCACCGCGTCTTCGGGGATGCGCAGGCCCTCACGCTCGGCGTTCTCGAGCACCACTTCGCCGAACATCGCCGGCTTGAGCTCCCCGTTCGCGTTGGCGAACTCCAGCCGTAGCTTCACTGTGCGAGTGACCGGATCGAGCACCGGATCCAAGAAGACGGCGCTGCCCTCGAAAACGCGATTCGGGTACGCTTTCAGCGTCAGTTTGGCGCGCATGCCGAGCTTGACGCGGTGAAGATCGCTCTCGTAGATGTCCGCCAGGACCCACACCTTCGACAGATCCGCGATCTCGTAGGGCATGGCTCCTTCATCGAGCTTCATGCCCTCGACGACGTCCTTCTTGATGACGACGCCGGCGATCGGCGAGTGAAAGGTGAGCGACTTCAGGGGCTGCCCGTTCTGCTCGAGCCGCCTGATCGCCGACTTCGGGACGTCCCAGAGCTCCAGCTTTCGCCGTGAAGCCGCCACCAATCCGCTGCTGTCGACGGAGAACCCCGACGACGAGCTGAGCGATTTCTGGGTGGACAGGGCGATGCGATACTCCTCCTGCGCAGCCAGGAGCTCGGGGCTGTATCCAGAGAAGAGGGCGGCGCCCTTGCGCACGGGCTTGCCGACGAAGTCGACGAAGACCCTCTCGACGTAAACCGGAACCTTGATGTTGACGTGGCGCACCCGCGTCTCGTCGGTCGCGACGCGACCGACCGTGCGAAAGGTCCCGCTCACCTTGCCGCGCGTGACGGCCACGGTCTTGAGTCCGATGAGTTGCTGTCTCGATGGGTCGATGTCGACGGTAGCGAGCCCGTCGACCGACGATGCGCCTGTGGCGCCATCGTCGTCCGCGTACAC
>JAUXWR010000417.1 GCA_030680075.1 Legionella sp. | reverse complement strand
TTGGGTTGGCGTGGGTCGTTAGCATGGGAATCCCACGATTCCTAGGTCTATCCTGGATGCCTGCCATGTAGCCCACAAGAGAGGCCCCATCAGCCTCAAAAACGCACTCTAGCGCAGCTCAACCCTGAGTGGATATGCTGTAAGCTCGGGGGACATGATGCCTGTCGAGCACGATTTTGGCGGCCAACACACCGAACTTAAACTGTCAATTGTTGAGGCTTATCTCAAAGCTTTTACATTGGCACTGAGAGAAAAATTTCGAGACCTTTGGTACATCGACGCATTCGCTGGCACAGGTAGCCGCACAACTCGCACGACAGTCGATGCGGGAGAAATATTGGAATCCCGGCCAGTTGAAATCGTCGAAACGCGCAGAGGTTCAGCGCGAATTGCTATCGACGTGAAGCCAGCCTTCGACCACATCGTGTTCATCGAAAGCAATCCAGCGTACTGCGCAGAACTTCGTAAGCTGAAAGACCAAAATCCGAATCGCGACATCGTAGTTGTTGAGGGCGACGCAAATCGCGCTATCCAAGACTCTATCGGCTGGGATGGATGGCGATCCGCACGAGGTGTCCTTTTCTTAGACCCATACGGCATGGAGGTCGAATGGGAGACGCTGCAGGCGATTGCGGCAACCCGCGCAATTGATGTCTGGTTCCTCTTCCCGTTGGCCGGCCTTTTCCGGAATGCAACTCGAAGATTGTCCGACGTCGATTCCCACAAGCGGGCAGCTCTGACCCGTATATTTGGCTCGGACGCCTGGGAGCGTGAACTTTACCCAGTTGAATCGTCTCCAGACTTATTCGGACAAACCGAGAGGCACCGCCAAGCAAATGTTCAGGGCTTGGAGCGGTATGTCAAAGATCGCCTTGAGACGATATTTCCAAAAGTGCTGAAACCGCTAGCACTGCCGATCAACGCCAAGCCTCAAAGGTTTTCGCTCTTCCTTTGCATTTCAAATCCAGAGCCGAAGGCCATTGGATTAGCAACAAGGATTGGCAATCACATACTCAAGGCAGGCATTTCATCAAACGTAGCTCCTCGATAAGACCGGCCTGCAGCTTTCTTATTCGTACCGCCCCATTGCTTGAAGAAAAATGCGGCACCGTATTGGCGACATTGGGATTCAATTTCATCAACCCAACGTTCCTCCATTGGCCTTGAACGGGGACCGCTTTCACCACCTACTATGGCCCAATGTATGCCACGGAGATCGGCGCCGGCGACCGATCCGATGAGTGGTTCAAATGATACGAACCGAACCATGGCGCGAACTCGGCGCAAGTCGTCAATGCGCTCAAGAAAATCAGCGTTTTCGACACTGGTTCCTAACCAGACGTTCTTCAGAACGGGCAAACGTTCCGAAAGCAGAGCCATCCGTTCGGGCCGTTTCGTCAGTATTTGATAGGTGTGACGTTCTGTTTCCTCCATCACCCGCCAAACACGTTTGATAAAATCTTCATCCACCTTGTCGTGAAACAGGTCGGACATAGAGTTTACGAAAATGCGTCTCGGCTTCACCCAATTGCGGGGCGTGTCGAGCGACTTTTCGTCAAGTCTGATTTTCCCACTCCAGACGGCTCTGCCGCCGCTCCGCCGAGTCAAACCGCTGTACTTTTCAAGCGGCATTGCTTCAAGGCGCGCCGCCATTCTCATAGCATAGCAATTTGTGCAGCCCGGAGAAATTACCGTGCAACCAGCGACAGGGTTCCATGTCGCGTCGGTCCACTCGATCGTTGTGTCGGTCATGTTCGCTCCGTCGAGTCGAATCTTGCTCTAAAACGATAACATGTC
>JAUXWR010000310.1 GCA_030680075.1 Legionella sp. | reverse complement strand
AAACCGGTAGCCTCCCCTTATGAGCAAGATGAACATTTCTAATCCCAAAACCCTGAGGTCATTTGTTGATCAAGAGGTCATTCGGGGCGGCTACAGCGCCAATAGCAAGCACATACGCGAGCTGATCCTCAAAGAGCAGGGTCGACCTCAACTTCGTGATTTGCTCCTTTCGGGTGTCGTCTCTGCACCGGGCGCTCCTGCCAACGCCACCTACTTCGAAAGCCTGCGTGACCGGGTATGCAAGAGCTCCAAGTTATGCATAGTTTGATTAGTTAATTTTTGGACATTTCGCGGTCGAATAAGCCAATGGTTTTTAGACATCGGTCCATATCTGATGGCTAAATGCCTTCATGGGGTTTTTAACCCATTGAAACATTGGGATTTTTTATTTACTGAATTGTCCAAATAACGCGCCCAACAAGCAGAAGGACTCCCGTAGTACCGGAAGCCCAGCGCCGGCCACGTAGTCGCTACCCATTTGACGCAACGATACCGAGTTGGTCGACATCATGCAACACGTGGTCTCGCCCACAGGTGAGCGTCTGACGCCGTCACCCGCAGCACCCTGCCAATACGCGCACGTGAGAGATAAAAAGTGAGCCAGTTTTGATCTGGTCAACCATCCGCCACCAGTATTCAAAATCCCAACCCTTATCCGATTGGGATTTTTTTGCCTATCAGCGCGTGTTCACGGGCGTTGGCGTGGAATCCTGCGGACTTCGGATTTTCGCGCCGACCGCAATTTCGGACACCCTTGGCTCTCGCCGGTGCATTATTCTCCACGCCCTAATGGCGGGTTGGTGCCGAGGTCCGCAAGCACCATTTGTGCATTTCTAAAATTTCAACTTGCGTCAAAACCACCCCCCTTGGAACAGGCAAAGACTATGCAGTAATGTGTGTCAACTAACACGGCACAAAAAACTAGTCAGGCCATTGGCACCCCGGCAGTTCACATGCCTTGTGACCTGCCCTCCCCCCGATAGTAGTGCCAGGCTGGTATTAGTAGTTTCCGCTTTTAAGAGAAGACGCGGGCATGAAGAAGCGGTTTACCGAAGTGCAGAGCATCGTTTTTTGATGACATCGTGGGATCGAACCGCTACTCTTTTTTCTATGACATGCTGAAAAC
>JAUXWR010000309.1 GCA_030680075.1 Legionella sp. | reverse complement strand
CCTTAGAAAGGCTTATGAGTGCATCTCTGTTCGAAAAGTCGCGGGATTGCTTCGCTAAAGCGCTCGCAACGACGTCTTTTTAAAAATTATCCATGTAACGCAACCCCGTCTTTGCGAACGAAGTGAAGCAATCCCGTGACCTTGGAAAGGCATATGGGTGCATCTCTGTTCGAAAAGTCGCGTTGCTTCGCTGAAGCGCTCGCAACGACGTCTTTTTAAAAATTATCCATGTAACGTAGCCCCGTCTTTGCGAACGAAGTGAAGCAATCCCGTGCCCTTGGAAAGGCTTATGGGTGCATCTCTGTTCGAAAAGTCGCGGGATTGCTTCGCTCAAGCGCTCGCAACGACGTCTTTTTAAAAATTATCCATGTAACGTAGCCCCGTCTTTGCGAACGAAGTGAAGCAATCCCGTGACCCTGAAGGCTCAAGGTGATATCGAGGGGGATTCTGGTTCTTCAGATTGCGGTGAAGAGAGGTCAGGAGACTTATCTATCACTTCAAAATCATCAGACGCATCCATCTCAAAATCATCCACTAAAGACGAACCCAGATTTCCTGACTCAAAACCATCCCGCATTACCGCAAAGGAACCTCCTTTATAAGGTTCTGCGACTTCATCAGATACAGGCACAAATCTGGATTCAGGCGGCATAGGTTTGGTTATTCCCAAAAAATTTAAAAGTCGTTGAAACCAACTAGGCTTAACAATAATTATTTCCACGTCCAGCGTTTTTTGAGCAACACTCTGAACATTATACTCAACTATTTTTGCTTCATCATCACGAGAATAAGCACCAACTTGCTGGTTGATGGTCTTTAGAACACCTTCTTTATTCGCACCTGCCAGGTCTCTGATGTTAGTCGTAACCCAGGCGCCGCAATGGGTATCATTATATTGAACACCTTGATAACGGGTTTGAAACTTCAGGGTATCAGCATTAGCAGGAAATACTTTACGTATACCCTCCGTCAATGATTTTTTCATCGCAGAAGTCGGGTATAAAAAGGATACGATCCAGGGGCGAGAATCCAGTAAAGTCGCCACGTTTTTTTGTGGGTCGTAACTGAGCGTTACCCAATGATTACGCTTGAAAAGCCCTAATATTTTCTGCTCTTCTGTTACAGGGATAATGATTTGTTTTGATTTTTCATTCTCGGGAAGTTTAGCTATTGCATCAAATGCCTGTGTAATTGTTTGCAGCTTTTGGTTAACTGATACTGTGTCGGTCGCCGCATCTAACACGATTGCGTGTTCATTCTGATAAAACCCAGGCTCAGGATCATTATATCCGTACAGCTCACGAAACCCGGAGGGCGTCAATTTTGCAACTTTCAGAACGTTGCGCACATCGCTTGGATAATACCTGCTAGCCAAAGGCATATTTAGCCACATGTTGATCAATATGAATTTAATTTTAGCATGAAAAGCTTAAGATATTCTTACGTGTTATCCGGTACGGCACGTTTTAGATATACTCATTAGCATTTGAAAGGCCACTGGATTGCTTCACTTTCGTTCGCAAAGACGCATCTTGAGCAAAGGCCACTATCGTAGCTATATTAATGACCACTTCAATAATGGAATAAGATTGGAATAATCATCAGTCAAAACAGCACTTTTGGAAAAAGGAGCAAAGCGCCATCCATCTTCGCGCATCAAGAGCATTGACAGCTCTTCATTGGCTGTCAGCATTATCCATTCTGATGGTAACTGACCTCTTCTCGCATCACCGGCATGTTTAAGGTGCAACACAATAAGATTCAATTGGTGGCCAAGCGCGGTTATCATCGGCAGAAGCTGGATGTGACGATTGCTAGTATTAATCAATAGCACACCATCTTGAGTTAATTTTTGTCTATAAAGTTCAACCGCTTCTTGAGTGATAAGGTGCGTGGGAATTGCGTCGGATGAGAAGGCGTCTACGACTACTAGCTCTATACTCGCATTTTTCTCTGTTTGCAGGGCCAATCTGCCATCACTGCGAGCAATGGTTAGTGCTGGCGGGCAATCTCGTAAGTAGGTGAAGAAGTGAGGATTATGCGCGATATCAATAATTTGCTCATCTATCTCAATCATTCCTACCTTATCACTGGGACGGAATTGGCAGGCCATTATCCCCGTCCCCAAACCAAGAATACTTACCCGCAACGAGCGATGCATTGTTTGCAAATGCTTTACGACTGAATCCATTGGTCCATAATAGGCTACTCCCCCATTGGTGCGGTTGCCTTTATCGAGTAATTGAAAACCATGCAAGGTATTCTGACTAACTAACGCATGAACCCCTTTTTTAAATAAAATTTGTTTCACACCATAAAAATTACGCTGCTGACTAACTACGGGATTTGCTTTAAAGCAGGGGCTAAATAAAAAGACCAATAAAATAGTGAGGCTCACCAATAGATTTATTCGCGTTTTAGGCCAACACACTATTAAAATTAACGCCAGTAATTCAAGCGCGTGCGCTGATTTAATCCACATTAATCCTGAATAATCCGGCAAATAATAATTCAGCAATAACAACAAAAGCACACTAACTGGTACCCGGTTAAACGTAAACTTCGTGCTTAAGGGAATACAAAATGCTGCAAGTGCCAATACCAGCGGGTATTCATATGCCCCATTAAAAAATCGCGGCGCAACTATTGCGTTTAAAAGACCGGCAAGCACACCACCTGTCGCGAGACATAAATAAAAACTGGTTAGCTGAGAAGCTCTCGGCCTTATTTTTACCAGCTCTCCATGACAAAGAAGGGCTAAAATAAAGAACGTCAACACATTAAAAATAATTAATTGCCAAATGAATAATACATTCGTCCCGACAATAAATCCCAGAACCGGAAAAACAATAAAACAAAGGCTATTGCGAGTTACCCATGCGTGCGAAATGAGCGGTTTCTGAGCGAAAGTTAGGATAAACGTTAATAAATATAAAACGAGGGGAACTATCCAAAATAAAGGGGTGGCCGCAATATCCGTTGTAATATAAAACGTGACACCAAGCATCAGACTACAGGGAATAAAACTATAGCCAATCCAGCGAAGCATCATCGATAACGCAATTGGCGTATTTTCTGCTTTGGAGGCAGGCGCGTTAGCTAACGGCACCATAAATATAATACCGGCCAATAAAACAAGATAGGCCAGAAAAACATAATTCCAATAATAAAACTGCAGGTTAAGCCCACTTGCTTGTTCAATTAACCAAGGGTAGCTTAATAAAGCCAGTAAACTGCCAATATTGCTCGCCACGTATAAAAAATAAGGGTCATGAGCCTTTTTAGCATGCGTGCGGCTATAGATAAATTGCAGTAAGGGTGCTGAGGATGCTATCACCAGTAGCGGCAGGCCTGTTTGAAACAGTAAATCCTTTAAAATAGCGATATCAGGTACGGCACTACTTTTTGATGAACTAAAACCAAGCGGTAAAAGGGCAAGACTGGCGATAACGGTAACTAAATGTATGAGCCGCCAACACCAGTTGCGACGAAAGCGGCTTAGTAACCAGGCATACCCATATGAAACGAGCAACAGCGCTTGAAAAAACAGCATGCATACAGTCCACACAGCCGGGGTTCCGCCATAAACAGGCAAGAGACTTTTGGCAACCATGGGCTGAATCACAAAAAGCAGTGACGCGCTTAGAAATAAACTGAGTGAAAAAAGCAATTGCGTCACGCTGAAACTTCCTGAAAAAAATAGTACGAACCGGGTCGCGCTTTCCTACTTCACGTCACGAGAGGCATTTAACATCCAGCGCGCTTTTTCATGAGCGGCAATTCTATCTGCTAATAAGGTAACTGTGCCCTCGTCATTGGTCTCTTGTGCTAATTTCAGTGACTGGTTTAAATCCTGGACCAGGGTATTATGATCTTCTGCAAGCTCCGTGACCATTTGATTGGCGTTATGACTTGAATTGCCATCTTTAATTCGTTTTAATTTTTCAAATTCACTGAACGTTGCTGGTGCTTTATTACCAGTTATCAGAATTCTCTCCGCTATTTCATCTACTGCTTGCGCCAATTCGAGGTATTGCGACTCAAATAATTCATGCAAGGCTTTAAATTGTGAGCCTTTGACGTGCCAATGATAATTTTGAGTTTTTAAATACAAGGCATAAGTATCCGCTAGAATAATAGACAACTTTTTCAGAACATTATCCATAATAACTCCTTGAAGTATTTTGCTTTAATCATAGTAGAGAAAAATGCCATTTAAAAATCAATTTTTCAAATGGCTGTCATCACTTTTATTGATTATGCTTGTAAATTAATGCGAATTAATATCACAACATAGCATGATTATTTGTTAGAATCGATGCGTTAACCTTTATATAACTCATGAGGTGGTCGTGGACGAAAAACTTTACACCCTGGATGTGGGCGATTTGGCCTCTCTTAATGCCACGCAAAAACATTTTGCACTAACAGCCCTTGAGTCAGGTAAAGTTGTTTATTTCCCTTCTTATTTTTTCAGCGATACAACACTCGTTGAGAGTTTTCTCTCACCAGATATTCTTGATGGCAAACATAAAAATATCAGTTTTGATTACCAGACGGGGCGTTTAGGGGGTTTTCAAAAACAGCACGCCAATGCATCCCTCCCGGCTGATTTGAAATCTTTTATGCATAATTATGCGAGTTTCGCGCGCCAAATTGTGGACAGTGTCTTTCCTCAATACACGAAAAGTTTACTCTGGGGTAGAACCAGCTATCGGCCGGCAGAAATTAAAGGTCGCACGAGCTCCAAGCGTAAGGATGATACAAGATTACATGTTGATTCTTTTTCAGCAACGCCTGTTAATGGTTTAAGAATTTTGCGGGTTTTTTGCAACATTAATCCTTTTGGTGTACCCCGAGTCTGGGATTTGGGTGAATCATTTTCTAAAGTGATGCATCGCTTTGCGGGGCAGCTACCCGATTATAGTGCCAGGAAAGCCAAATTATTGCAGCTGATTAAGGTTACTAAAACTTTACGCTCCGCCTATGATCATTATCAGCTTCATTTGCACGATAGCATGAAACTGAATGATGATTATCAGAAGACCGTCAAAAAAGACCGTATGGATTTTCCAGCTCAAAGTACCTGGTTAGTCTTTACCGATCATGTTTCACATGCGGCTCACAGCGGCCAGTTTTTACTTGAACAAACTTTTTATTTGCCTGTATCAGCAATGGCGACACCCGAATTATCGCCGCTTAAGTATTGGGAGCGAGAAAAGAAGGTGAAATAGTAAATCTGCTAACAGTACATTACTGCAGGCCAAAAAATGGATCCCCACCTTCGTGGGGACGACTTCTTTCGTTGTCGTTCCGTCCTGACTTAACTACAAACAAGCGCGGAAGTGCATTCTGAAATTTTGCTTTCAATATCGGCAAGCAGCATCCCTTGTGTTTTTAGTGAATGCCACTCACTACGTGGTTTATTCTCTAATGCAACTGGAACCGATGTAACGTATGTGTGTAACGCTTCAAGATTTGCCTTTATCTCATTTGGTGGTATGTCACTTAATTTTTGCACCTCAAAAATATCAAGAATATTTTTTCCGAGCGCACTTCTTTTTATAACTTTTTTTTCATCAGCGTAAGTTTTTGTTATGTCAATTAAACTCAATAGTAAAGCACCTGCAATGACTAGTTTCAGGAAATCGCCATCAAATTGATGAAGTTTCTGTTTATTCTCCTTAATGTTGAATGCAATATATTGAATAAAATTAATATCTTCCTGTCTGGAAATATTCACCGTCTTTGAGCGCCAACCTCCTAAAAATCTATTTTTATCAAATTTATCACGATCAGCTTGATAATCATCTTCTAATTCACGAACTTTTGCATTCAACGTACGTATTTGGGGTATGGCCATTTTTAATCTCCATGAAATATTTCTTATCCTAAACCGGCATAACTGCCATTTCACTATAATCGTTATGACAACATTGAGAAAGGGCTTAACCCGCTTTTATTTTATTATTAAAATCCGTCTTTGCGAGCATTAGCGAAGCAATCCAGAACAGTGCTCGAATCAACGCTCGATCTGGATTGCTTCACTTCGTTCGCAAAGACGAATTATTGTAAGCAAAGACGATTTTCATACCGGCCCAAACTCTAAATCATGAGCAAGGGTACGTCGATTGGCTCTGAAATACGTTAAGGGAGAATGCTCAAGCAGATCGGCGAGTTTTTCCATATAAATACACGCAAATCTGTCCACCTGATAAGCAAAATAACTTTCTTCAGCCCCTGCTCGAAAAACGCGCCCCCATTTCGGGTTATAAAAAGCTTGCTCTTGATGAAGGCGCTCTGTAATTTCACTATCAATTTTACCAATTTGCTGCTGCCAGCTATTAATATCTTCTGCGTAAGCATTGTTATTTTCATCAAGCATTTTGGTGTAAGCTTCTATATATTTTTCTTCCAGTGTCCTTTTAACATTCATTGCTTTGATAATTTTTTTCTCAATGGGGAGTGCTCTTTTTTGTGAAGCTATCTCCTCGCCTAACTCCTCAACTACAAGAGCCGTTCGCCAGTTGCAATCCTTTTTCAAGCGCAAAATATCACCATAAATGTGATCGCCAATGTAGAGGATTTCATCGCCGCTAATTTTTAAATCTTCGGTAAATTTTCGCGCACAACCGCCTTGGTAAACACCAGGATTTATTTCACCATACGTGTTGGTCATGGTGCCATCTGCAGGATTGACCGACAAAAAGCGCGGGTTATCATAAAAAAACCGTGGCTTGCCAGCCAATGTAATAACGTATTCAAATAAATCGCGCCAACTGTCGCCATCAAGAAAAGGGGTAATTGCATAATCCAATAATAAACTTGAGTAATAATAATCCGAATTGGTTAGAATAAAGATTTTCTTACCGTGGCGAATAAAACGTTGCAAACCCACAACAACTTCAGGTTCTTTTAAAACGTACTTACTCAAATCTTCACTGATAATTTTCTTTAGACTGCCATCTGCATGAACTTTATCCACACAATTTAAAACATCGATTGCAATTTCCGCATAAGATCCGATTTTATCAGGATGCTCATCTTTAAAATCAACAAGTTGGCTGTATAAAACACAGAAAGCAATGGAGAATGACGTATCAATCGCCATATAATTGTGGTCTTTTAAATCAACATAAATACTTCGATAAATTTTCTTCTGCTCGGCATACTCAATTGGCCGGGTTCCATGGTAACTTTGCCGAATGGCACCGTATCGGCTTAGCTTTAACACATTACCATTTTTACTATCAACAATAAGCCCACGAATCGCATCATCAAAGTTAAAAGTAAATGACTTAATTGCTTCGGGATAATTTTTACTTTGGATGAGTTTATCCACAACCATTTTATAAACCAGTGTTTCAAAATTTTTGGTGTTATAACGAATCAGGGTGTGATCCATATCCAGGCCAATGTATTTGATTTTTTTCATGTTTAGAATTCGGTTTACAAAAACTTTGTGCTTCATGGGTTATCCTTAAATTCTTAATTCTTTTTTCCAGGTACTTCATCCCTATTACGAGCCGTATTTATTCTGTAAATAATAAGCAATAGCCCTAATCCCCATGGCCTCTCCGCCCTCAGGTTTACCCGGTTTGCTGGATACATTCCAGGCCATAATGTCAAAGTGCGCCCAGGGAATGGTGGCAGGAATAAAACGTTTTAGAAATAAAGCCGCCGTTATCGCGCCGGCATAAGGGGATGAACTGGCATTAGCCATATCGGCAACCGATGAATCAAGCATACTCTCATAAGAGGTGAATAACGGTAGTCGCCACATAGGGTCGTTAACCTCTTTGGAGGCTTCTGCAAGGGCTGCTGCCAAGTCATCATCATTGGTAAACAGGGCTGCAATTTCGGTTCCCACAGCGACCCGAGCGGCTCCTGTCAAAGTTGCAAAGTCAAAAATCACCCCGGGTTCAGGAGACGCTTCACAGGCTTTGACCAATGCATCGGCCAACACAAGACGCCCTTCTGCGTCGGTATTATCTACTTCAACGGTCAAACCGTTTCGCATAGTGATTATATCGCCCGGTTTAAAGGCATCAGGACCAATGACATTTTCCACCGCCGGAATTAACACGTGCAACTGAATCGGTAATTGCTGACTCATGAGCAACTGTGCTAACCCCAAAACTTGCGCCGCTCCCCCCATGTCCTTTTTCATCAAGCGCATGCCTGCTGAGGGTTTAATATCAAGACCGCCACTATCAAAACAAACACCTTTCCCAACCAGCGTCACTCGAGGATGATTAGCATTTCCCCATTTTAACGAGAGTAAACGAGGAGCATTAGCGCCGGCGCGCCCTACTGTGTGGATAGCCGGGAAATTGGCTTTTAAAAGCTCATCCCCCACCCACTCTTCAAATTCCGCATTAAATTCATTGGCCATGTTGGCCATAACGGCTGATAACTCTTTTGGCCCCATTGCATTTGCAGGCGTATTAATTAAATCGCGCACCAGAAAAATCGCAGCCGCTTCTCTTTTCACGGCGTCCAGTTTATCAGAAGTCAACGTCAACACACGCGGCGTTATTTCATGCTTTTTATAATGATCAAAACGGTATTGAGCCAAAGCCCACGTCACCAGAGCAAAGTGGGATACGTCCTTCTGCAACGTATAATTTCCTTTTGGAAGACGGGTTGCGGCATGGGCGATTGCAAGCACCTCATTATTGTCACCGGCGCCAATACAAGCTTTCGTTGGCAAGCCTTCAGCATCGGTAATAAGAGCGATATCTCCAGGCTTTCCTTTAAACTGCTGGGTGGCTAACAAATTACGTTCCGTGTCGGTTAGAAATGAGTCTTTGCTTTCCCATTGAGCTTTAGTGACTAAAAATAGAGGCAAAGCTTGAGAGGCCTCGGTTTGGTAAAATAAATCCGAACGCATGATTACTCCTTTGTTAAACCTCGAAACTGTGCCATGCGTACTCCCATTGAATACAGGCTCAGCAAATAAATTACCACAGCTCCAAACACATACATCATCAGCAAGGCGAGCCGCCATAAAGGTGGCTGGCTCAGCCAATGCATAATCGAGCCGGCTGTCCAAAACAAATAAAATGCAACGAGACTATTAGCCACCACTAATTGAATAATAAATTTTATCCAGCCTTTTTCTGGTTTATAGATATCTCGTCGAATCAATAAAAATAATAACATTCCACAATTGATATAACCGGCCAGAGCTGAAGCAAGGGCAAGACCTGCATGTGCCAGGGGCCATATCAAAAGGGCACAAAAAATACTGTTGGCAAGCATGGCCCAAGCCCCGATTTTAACAGGTGTTTTAATATCCTGACGCGCATAAAAACCTGAGGCCAACACTTTAACCATCATAAAAGCGGGAACACCTGTGGACAGTGCGATAAGACTTTTTTGTGTCTGGATTAAATCAGTTACCGAGAATTTGCCATAGGCAAAACAGCAGGCAATCAGAGGCATGGAGAAAAATGCCAATCCAACACCCGCAGGCACGCCAATCAATAATAATGATTTTAATCCCCAATCAAGGGCGTGAGAAAATTTCCCATCGTTTTGATCAGCATGACGACGAGAGAGATGAGGCAAAATAACGGTCGCAATGGCCACGCCAAAAACGCCGAGTGGGAAATCCGTCAAGCGGTCTGTAAAATATAACCATGACACGCTTCCCACTTGCAAAAATGAGGCAAAAATCGAATCAACCATTAGATTTAGTTGAGCAATGGAGACACCAAATAATGCCGGGATCATCAATTTCATTACCTTTTTAACCCCGGCGTCCCCACGAGCACGTCGAGGTTTAACAAGTAACTTACGCTGCCAGAGGAAGGGCAATTGAAATAGAAACTGAACAATTCCTGCAATTAACACCCCCCAGGCAAGCCCAACCACAGGGTGATTAAAATAAGGACTTAAATACAAGGCAGCCAGGATCATTGAAGCATTTAATAATACCGGGGTGATAGCCGGCACACCAAAATAACCATAGGTGTTTAAAACAGCGCCAGCCATTGCAGTTAGCGATATTAACATCAGATAAGGGAAGGTTATGCGCAGCATTTCTGTCGCGAGCAAAGTACGAGTGCTATCTTCGCCAAAACCCGGTGCAAAAATAAAAATGAAAACCGGGGTGGCTATCATACCGATAGCTGTCACAATGGAGAGCACGGTACTTAATTTTCCCGCTACACGTGCAATAAACGAACGAACATCCTGATGGGATTGTGTTTGTTGATATTCAGCTAGAACCGGTACAAAAGCTTGCGAAAAAGCGCCTTCTGCAAACAGGCGTCGCATAAAATTGGGAATTCTAAAGGCCACAAAAAAGGCGTCCATCCCCGCCCCTGCGCCAAATAATTGCGCAATTACCATGTCACGCGCAAAGCCTGTCATTCGGGACAAAAACGTCATCAGCGAGACCAGTGATGTTGAGCGAAGCAGGCTTTGACGCTTGGGAATCATTATTTCAGTCACAGACATAGTAAGTGTTTTTAACCAGGAATTACCTATAATATACCTTTCACTATTGATTTCGCGAGTTTTATTTGCCTTTATGATAAATTCCCCTTCTCATTAATTTTAAGGTGAACTTCATAATGGATAATAAAGAATTAGTGCAGGTTAAATCGTTTAATATTATTGGAGAAGATGAAAGAGGGATTACCGCTGAATTTTTTTTATCGCGCAAACAGTCTGATTTTGTTTTTATAACAAGAAAAGCCGGCTCTCTTTCTGGTAATACTTACCATGAAGGAAAAAATCAAGGCACGTCTCCTAAAATTTTCCTTCTTATTGAGGGAAAAATCGAATTTGAATACAGGGATATAACTAACGGTGAAAAATTCACCCAAACGATAGAATCCCCCGCACAAATTGAAGTGCAACCCAGGGTAACTCACGCTGTTCGCGCCCTGACTGATATCATTATTTTTGAATGTAATTCATTAGCTGATATTCAGGGAGATAGAGTGAGAGAGCCGGTTTAAGCCGGCATCACTCTTTGGGACGTGGCCTTCGTATAGAAAATTGCCATTGGGTATATTTACTGGCTTTACTAACACGTCCTGTTTCATTACCATGAAATGCGGTCGGACTTTTCTAAATAGAAAATCAAATCCGCACAACAACTCAAAGTTTAAAGCCGAGATTGTTCACTCTGAACAATCCCTGCAAGGTAGCAGTTAAGGTTCACCAAACTCTAGCCAGAATTAACGAAAATCTTTATACGGACTTAAAGTACTATGACTATTTCTGCCCAAGAAAAACAACGCTTTCTTCAACAAATCCAATCTTGCCGGTATCTACTTAACATAAAGCTAGCAACAAACACTACAGTTAAGCTGATTAAATTTGAAAATCATCTGGCTCTTAATGAACTGGAGATCTGTCTTAATAGTGATATTAATTTAGAAGAAATTCACCAGAATCTGATTGTTTTATTTAACCATCGGTGGGAAAGAATACGCCGCGATAGTTTTGTTTCCTACACAAAAAATCCTTCAAATCTCACCAATCAACTTTATCTTGATCTCGCGCATGCGCTCTCGCCACTGCCTGCGAATAAAAAAGAACTTGATGACTTACCACCTGACACCGGTCCTTATTTTCTCCTTATGCCAACGTTAAAAGCCCATCAAGATATCTATGAGCAGAACATTCACCATTGGCAACTACATGAATTTATACTCTCAGATGATGATGAACTCTTTATTCCTCTCGATAAGTGTTTACAAAATGCCTTGGTATCGGATACCGGGGAAATTCTTCATGTGGTAAGTAAAGATAATCACTACCCGGCGTTATCTGCTTTTGAAATAGAGCGCGTGTCCTCTCACTCTGTTGCCCTCAAAAAATATTATAACGCATTAATGAAGTTCAACACTCATCGCCTTGTAGGCAACGACTTTGGTGCTCACTTAACGCGATTGAATACTGCGTTAATAGCTGGAGGAGAAAAGGTTTCCGGTGAAGATTTCAACGCCGGAGCCGCCGCTAATGAAGGAATTTTTCAATTTTGTGAGTACTGGGAAACATTACCGCCAAAGCAAAAACTGCTGCTTTACCGCCAATTTCCGACACTTGAAGATAGCTTGGGTCGATTAATGCGCCCTGATGAGGAAAATTACCGTGGTGCAAAATTTTGTGTTGAACTCATCGCTAAAGATCTTGCACCTGTCATCACTAAATATACCAGTGCTCAATCCATATTCCCCCAACTTAAATTGGACGTTAATAGAAAAAGACAGGCTTTTTTATTAGCGGCAAAAAGTTCCACTCCACTCATGTTAAATGCGGGGAGTGTTATTCCAAAAATAATGGCTCCTATCTTCTCATTGGGCGAGGCCAAACGACGAGAAATTTTCAATTTTGAGCCTGAAAAAAATGCGCTGCTGTATTTCCTGGAACACTACCCATCTGCTTTGCCTGAATTTTTCCACCTTTTGACTGATGAAGAAAAAAAACAGGCAATTAATGCACAATTTGATCCAAGAGGTAGTTCAGCACTAATCTTTGCAGCATGGCATGGAGCTGAAGAGAGCGTTAGCTTGTTATTAATGGCAGGAGCACCTGTTGATGCACCTAATGATAAAAAAACGACGCCATTGCAAGCCGCAAGTTCGAAGGGTTATAAAACCATTGTACAAACATTATTAAAATATGGAGCCGAAATTGAGGCTACTAATGACCAAGGTAATACAGCCCTTCATTTTGCTATCAGGTATGGACAAAAAAAAATAATGAAGTTGCTGTTTAGAAATGGGGCAAGCATTGTTCGTCTTAATAACCGCGGTAATAATGCTCTGAACTTGGCAATTAACTATCATCCCGAATTGATAGCCCCTATCCTCCTTAAAGCAATAACACTTAATCTTCAGGAGCAAAAAGAGTTACTCCATAATGTGGAAGATGGGATTCATCAAAGTATTTTATTATTTGCTGCAGCCCAGCACCCCTTTCTTCTTAATAACTTACTTAACCTACTAAAAGAGAAGCGATATGCATTAGTGTGTCAGGAAACGCTGGATGCACAAAATCACAACGGTGAAACAGCTCTGCTGTTGGCTGCCAAAGCAGGTAATAATAATGTGATAACTCAGCTACTGGAAATGGGCGCCAATATTCATGCGCATACCATCCACAATACATACGCTGTACACAAGGCCGCTCAGAATGGTCACCTTAATACGGTAAAATTATTATTAGCCAGCGGGTTGGGTATTGACACGAGGGGTTCCGGGGGCAATACAATCCTTCAATACACCGTCAGACATGGGCAGGGCCGAGTGATGAATTACCTGCTCGCCAATGGAGCTGATATTAAATGCCGAACGGAAAAGGGAAATAATGCTCTTGATCAAGCCATCTATTACAATCCGGAGTTCATCAAGCCTTTACTTCTCACAGCCCTCTTTACACTAAGTTTTGATGAACAAAAAGAATTTTTGAAAAATGTGGAAGGAGGAATTTATGAGAGCATATTGATTTATGTAGCGGTCGAACAACCCGATTTTTTGCCTGACGTATTAAATTTACTTGATATAGACGAAAAAGATTTCGTCAATGCCAATCAGGAAATGCAAGATTTTTTTAATTTCGATACACATATAAAAGTTTTTCACGACAAAGCACATGAACTTGAAAAAAAAGCCGTGAACAATGCAAGTTATAATGAAGCCGCCAGGACTGCCAAACTATTAGTGAAACAGCTCATGGTTGCAAAAATGAATTATATTTTCAGTCGTGCTAATACTATTGAGAGAAATGCAGATTTTATAAGGCAATGTAATGAGGCAATAGCTATCGCTAAGCCTTTTTTAGAGGTCTCATTCTTACCAAGACTATCAGGATTTTTCTCACCCAAAATCAGATTTACTCAATTTATCGCTGATCTTGAATCTGAAATAGCCAATCTGGTAGAAAATTTTCGCTACGCGGGTGTTAATAACTGAGCTGCGATCGTTAGCTGATGTGGCTCAGTTCTTTGCTCTTATCGCTAATCTCCTGCATGATTTCACCTAATGTTGCATCCAATAAATTTTCCGTGTGCTGCAACCCGGGCGCGGTCTTTGAATAGGATATCTTAAAGGGATTGCATAACATGGCTCGAATAGTCCTTGGAAATTTTTTGCAGGTTTTACCAGGCATTCCGGCATGCGCTATTTGCAAGTTATCAATAAGGAGAACGTCCCCTTTTTTCCAGAGAAAAGAGGCGTAACTTTCATGCATTAATGCCGCAAGCTTTTGAATATCTTCTGGCTTAAAAACACTTTTGATACGCGGGTATGGACTACTGTTATACTGACTTATCCGCTGTTTAATTAATTTTTGCATTCTAAAAAATCGTACCGGATGACGAATCAGCTCAGGCAACATTAAAGAATATTTGCGAAGCCTCTGATAGCCAAGAAATGTCCATGCAGCTTTATGAACCATCCAATTCCATCCCGTATAATGACGAGTAAAATGCGTTAAAATACCATCGTTAAGCGCCGGTAATTCTGCACATAAATTTGCCTGGATAATATTTTCACCCGTTACCGGGTGCTTAAACACATTAGGCTTATGCATAACAACATGGTTATTCTCTTCAAGATTAAGCCCAAATTCAACACAGGCTTTTTGGGCATCTTCCAGGCTAATTTTATACCGATTGGCAATTACAGCTAGAGGCCATTTTGAGACAAAAAAAGGATTTTTTTCTAACTGCTCTTTGAGAGAGGCATCAAGTTTTTCATACACCCGCCCCATGTTAATCAAACCCGTCTCGCCTCCTGACTTTGCGGGACTTAAACAAAAAAACGAAATATAAGAAGGAACATCGGGCGAATAATAATTTTCATTATGAAATCCCCCCAAATGCAAAGTGCCACCGGTTTTAATCTTGCTATTAGTATGAAAAACATAGTCTAACCCATCAACGAGATGGCGCCCTGGCTCTGACATAAATAAATGACTCATCCCCCGCATTCCCTGAATGGATAAGACAGTCTGTTCGAATTCTTTTGTAGAGCCAACTGTAAAACCGCGCAACAACACCGCGCCATAGGTTGCGATATCATCGAGAATAGCTTTTGAATTATTAGTGAGAAAAGCCTGTAAGGCATTTGCATCCCAACTATTATCAACAGGCTCAATGACCAAGGGAAGTGTTTCTTCCATAGTCGAGAAAAGCCGTTCGTCTTCTCGTAAAAAACGAGTTGTCATACCACTGTAACGTTCTTTCATCGATATACCTTATGCAGGAGCAACCTCGTGTTGGCTTGAATAAATTTTTGACAAATAATCATATTGCGACGGCAACAGGTTAATAAGCTTTTGCGATTCCATCTGATACTGCTGCATCAATTCATTCCCTTTTTTCATAATATCAGGACGATAGTTTAACAGCGCCAAAGACTTCTCGGGCAAGGCTTCCACTCCGCACAAGATGGATTGATAGTTGGTGTTAGTCCAGAAATTATCAAATTGAACGCCAAAAGAGGCGTAAAGTTTTATATCCGATTGATGCGTGGTTTTAATGGGTAGCCCTGATTTATGCCTGTCTAAAATTTGTTGCAGCGTGTCGGGAACGGCCGTTTCATGTTTATTGGCAAGCCAGAAAGGCGTATCCGTGCGTTGACAGGTTTTAAAGTGCAAAATAATAAAGTCGCGCATCTCATCCACCATATAGCGTATTTTTTGATTAAATTTATCCCGCAATATGGGGTCAATGGATTTTCTCGGAAAATTGCGTACTAACTGATAAAGTGCTGCATAAACAAAATAAAGGCCTGTAGATTCCAGTGGCTCCAGGAAATTACTGCTTAAACCGATGCTCACGCAATTTTTAACCCAGGCATTTTTGCGACGCCTTGATTGGAATTTAATGGATTTAACGTCTGTTTTCTCAGCTTTCTTTCCAAAAAACTGGCGCAGTTCATGTTCGGCTTCATCATCACTGATAAATTGACTGGAATAAACGTACCCATTGCCAGACGTATCATAATGAGGAATTTCCCACATCCACCCGGCTTTCATTGCCGTTGCGGTAGTATAGGGTCGAATACCATCACGGGCAGGATTTTCGGAGAAATTGATGGCTATAGCTCTGTCTGTAAGCAAGCTGTTTTCAAATGACACAATCGGCTCTTTCAATGCTTTTTCGATGAGAAACCCTGCAAAGCCCGAGCAGTCAATAAAAAGATCAGCGGCGTATTTTTTACCCTCATTACCCACAACGCAGCGGATACTACCGTCAGCGTCAAGCTCTGCATGCGTCAAATTATCATAAACATGATTAATATTGCGAGAAGCTGACCAGCGTGCCAGATAACTGGCAAGCAAGCTTGCATCAAAATGGTACGCGTAATAATGTGCCTGCACATCATTGTGCAATTTGGGTGATTTATTTAAATCAATGGCAGCAATACTTGGGTAGCATGCATAGGCCATTGGTACTTGAAAATTTTCCTCAAGGCGCTTTTTAATCCACACATGCGTTAATGGAACCTCATCAATGTAAGGTATTTCTCCAAAAATGTGATAAAAATAATCACCGCCCTGTTCAGGCGTTTTTTTCCAGTTAGCATAACGAATTCCCATTTTATAAGAACCCTTGCACTGGGGCATCCAATCAGCCTCAGACAGGCCAAGGCGGTCGAAAAATTCAGTTTTTATGGTGGTGACCGTCGCCTCTCCTACCCCAATTCGAGGAATATTGGGCGATTCAATCACAGTAATATTAACCAATCCCTTAAGAGAGCTGTGTAAATAGGTAGCCGCTATCCATCCCGCACTGCCGCCACCTACAATTACAATAGTTTGAATATGATCGTTGCTCATAAAATTGTCCTTAATTTTACTGATAAGGCATTACTCACGGTTTATTAACCATCAGCCAAATTCTTATATTCTTTATCCTTGATTTTGGTGACAAGAATATCGTCTAAAATTATTTTTGGCTAGGCACACGAGACGAAAAAAATACTTGATTTCAAGGTATTAGAAAAAAACTCTTAGTGCATTATCAATCTTTGTTGCAATTCAAATTTCAATGTGGTTTTATGATACCCTGAATTTAAATTTAATAAAAAAGGGAGTTTTTATGAGTAAAATCAATACAGTAACAGCGCTTTCTGCATTATGCTTAAGCACTGGGTTGTATGCTGGAACAATGGGCCCAATCAATACACCGGTTGGTCATCCTTTGTTCACATCTATTGAAGGTGCGTACACTTGGGACGAAGTTGACGACACTAACATCAATGGTTTTCTTGCCAGCAAATCCACTAACCATTGGGGCGGTCGAATCGCTGCGGGCGCTACTCATTATTCAGCTCTGAATAATAACCTGAGTTATACCGCTGAAATGGGCTGGGGATATTACAGCCGCACCAGAATTACATTACCTCTTTTCGGTGCTAACGCCAAAAATGACATCTACGGTCTGGACTTGTTAGTAGGCGTAAACTACGCGTTTGATTCATTTGATTTATTCCTGAAAGCAGGCGGCATGGTTCAAAACGTGCGCAGAGAACTTACCACTGATCTGTCAAGCTTTGTAACTGGCGGCAGCGTAACGGGTATTAGCCAGGCTACATTGACAAGTTCTGCCGTCGTTCCTGAAGTCAAAGTAGGCGGCGTATATAACTTCAATGACAGTTTAGGTCTTTCTCTTGCTTACATGTACGTATTTGGTAACACCAATGTACATGCAACTACCAGCCGATTCTTTGATGGTACTACTATTGTTTCTAACTCGTCAGTAGTTGGCTCTCCAGTTGCTCTAAGTACAGTAATGTTAGGTCTGCGCTATAGTTTTGCATAATAGATTTTTTTCTTAAAACGTCTCGGTGGCTTTGATGCCACCAGTTATTGCGAACTGTTAGTGGAAGCTACCAAATTTAATAACTGGTGAACAACATCAAATCTGCTTGAGACGCTGTTTTATGCACTGTAGTGGAGTTGCAGTTATTTATGTCGTCTCAATTTTTACCCCCCTCTCTTCCAGATGTTTCATCCGATAGAAATCTTGATGTAACAATAACAAATTGCTCAATTGGTGAAAGTGAATATAAGCAAATTATTTACGACTGGAACGATACAAAACGAGCTTATCCTCACCAAAAGACCCTCATTGAACTCTTTGAAGAGCAAGTTTCCCGAACACCTCAGCAAATAGCTATTGTGTATAATGAGCAAGAGCTGACTTATCAACTCTTAAATGACGCGGCAAATCAGCTAGCGCGCCTTATCCAACATCATTTTCAAACATGTCACTCTATTAAAATTACGCCAGACACGTTGATTGCTGTTTGTCTTGATAAAACACCAGAGTTATTCATTGCACTGCTTGCCGTATTAAAAACCGGTGCCGCCTATGTACCGATTGATCCCGATAGCCCCGCCGAGAGAGTGCGTTTTATCTTAAAAGATACAAAAAGCCGGCTCGTGTTAACCGCACCATGCTACCTTGAAACGCTCAAGCAATCAGCACCTTGCGACTTGTCAATATTGCCTATAAATAAGCTAACCCCTTCCTATCAGGCACAACCAAAACATAATCCGGGGGCCTATCCGGCCCCCTCTAATTTAGCCTATGTCATTTACACTTCCGGCACCACCGGACGACCTAAAGGTGTCATGATAACGCATCAAAATGTTATCAATTATTACTCAAACGTTTCGCCTTATTTTGATGACGTGGAAAATTTTGATTTCTCCACCAGTTTTGCCTTTGATTTAAGCGTTACTACCACATTAATTCCGCTGCTCTGCGGCAAAAAAATTAGTATTTATCCAGGAAAATTACAGGATGTAACGCAATATATTGCTCATTTAGAGCAAAAAAATATTCATTTTATTAAATCAACACCCTCTTATCTGGCCCAGGTTTTCGCTTTTCCGACCTCCATTCGAATCAGAAAATGTTTCGTGGGCGGAGAGAAGCTCTCCAAAAATCAGTTAGAACGGTTACTCGATAATATCGATATTCTTTATGATGAATATGGGCCTACTGAAAATACGGTGGGTACCTCAATTATTCAAAAAACAAGGGATATCACGGCTGTTGCGTCCATCGGCAAGCCTTATTTTAATCATAAAGTGTATGTATTGGATGACCAGCAAAAACCCGTCTCTGCAGGTGTTATCGGTGAGTTATACGTAGGTGGGGCAAGCCTTGCAAAAGGTTACCTTAATCAACCAGAGCTTACCCAAGAGCGATTTATTCCTAACCTCTTTGCGACAGAAGAAGATAAAAATGCCGGATATACCCATTTATATCGAACCGGGGATAAGGTGCGATGGCTGTCTGATGGAAATCTTGAGTACATAGGGCGTAATGATTTTCAGGTTAAAATTCGGGGCTATCGCATAGAATTAGCCGAGATTGAGCACGCATTGTCAAATCATGGGTCGATAGCTCAATGCGTAGTTTTAGCCCATGAAAAAGACACACGAAAAGGGTCTGAACATACACTGGTTGCCTATTATGTGAGTCACTCTGCATTAAATGAAGTTGACCTCCTTGCCTTTCTTAAATTCTGGTTACCTGAATACATGCTCCCCCAGCTATTTGTTCATTTACACGCGTTGCCCCTCACCATTAATGGCAAAGTCGATAGAGACGCTCTAACTCCCCCCGATTGGCAATTAAACCAACAACCCTATCGCAAACCCTCGACCCCGATAGAGGAGAGAATGTGTGCTATTTGGGAAGAGGTTCTGGGTATAGCGCGCGTGGGCGTTCTGGATGATTTTTTTAGCCTGGGCGGCGACTCTATAAAATGCATACAGGTAATGGCCTCGCTATTGCGCGAAGGGGTAGATTGCCGCGTCAGTGATATTTACACTCACCGCACTATTGAGCAATTATCGCCACTACTTGACAAAACTCGCGTGATTAATGCTGAGTCAGGTACATTGGCAGGCGATATTGGCTTATTACCTGTTCAATATTGGTTTTTTGACCAACACTTCCAAAAAATCAATCACTGGAATCACTCTTTTTTAGTACGAGTACCCACTCTGTCACTCGACCGCTTACAAAAAATTTTACCCCTGTTGGTCGAGCGGCATGATATGTTACGCGCTTCTTTTCCGCTATTACCGGATGGCACAAGAGGACAAATTTATGGCGTTAAACAGTGTAATTTAAACATAAACCATCTGGATATTAGCGAGTTACCCGCCTTGGGCTTAAAGCATGACGCAAGCCTACTGAGTACTGCTATTAATAATACAGCCTCGCCTTACCTTCAAACCCTGACCTCATGGCAGGACGGGTTTGATATTGAACAAGGGCCTCTCTGGCAAATGGGCTATATCACCGGCTATGCAGATGGAAGTGCGCGTTTGTATTTTGCCGCCCATCACTTGATTATCGATAGTGTGTCATGGCGAATACTCATTAACGATATTAAACAGCTCTATGAAGGAGCAACACTTGGCGTAAAAGGCAGCAGTTATCGTCAATGGGTAAATTTGATTAGTCAGTATCCGGAAAAACACCCCGAAGAATCCCTTTATTGGGAAAAGGACGCCGCCGAGAGCTGTTGCCAATACCCTCCCATGTCCACAAAGGCCTATTTTTCGTCATTCGCGCTACTCCGAGAAACAACTCATCAACTCCTTGGGGAAGCGAATAAAGCATATCACACCGAAGTTAATGATTTGCTTTTGACAGCCCTGGCTATGGCTTTGTCTGCTTACTTTGGCGCTACCCCCCATCGCATTACGCTTGAAGGTCATGGTCGCGAAGAGCTCAATGACCAACTGGATTTATCTCAAACACTGGGCTGGTTTACGAGTATATTTCCCGTAACACTCGCAACAAAAGCCGATATTGCCGAGACTATCCCTTGTATAAAAGAGTATTTACGCACTATTCCAAATAAAGGCGTCGGTTACGGTGCCTTTAAACGCACCATTGCTGAGTTACCCAATATAACGTTCAATTATTTAGGGCAATTTGATAGCGCGTCAGGCTTTTGGCAAGTGGTGCCCGAAGCTGCCGGTGTTTGTGTTCACCCGGATAATATGAGGCCTGTTGTACTTAATATTACGGCTTTTACAACGTCTGATACGCTTCATGTATCGCTATCTAGCTATATATCGCAAGAGGCTTGTACACAAATTGCCAAATCTTTTGAAAAGCAATTACTAGCGATAGCCGCTCACTGCATCTCCCAAGTTAGAAAAGGCGCTGAATTACACACGCCGCATGATTTTAATACCGCCAAAATCAGTAGCACCCTGCTCAATACTTTACAAAAAGACCGCGCCATTGAGGCAATTTATGCGGCGAACAGTTTACAGCAGGGGTTTATTTATCATGCAATAAGGCAAATCGAACAAGATGATGCCTATCGCGTTCAGATGATACTCGATTATTATACCGCCCTTGATATTGACGCATACCAGAGCGCCTGGCAGCTTGTTATTAACAAGCACCCTATTCTTCGCACCTTCTTTAACTGGGATGAAGGAATAATTCAGCTGGTTAGCAGGCAGGGTCATCTGGCCATGCAGTTACACGATTTAACCGAAGCCGTCGATAAAGAACAGGCACTGACAACCCTTCAAAAGCAAGATAGATTACTGCCGTTTGACCTGAAAAAACCCACTTTAATGCGTCTACAATTAATCAAAATGGATAGCGCGCATTTTGTTTTAATACAAAACACGCACCACAGCATTTTAGATGGCTTAAGCGCCACGATTCTATTAAACCAGGTGCATGACTATTACATTGCTCTGGTTGGCGATAAAAAACCGAATGCGGAGGTTGATAAAACCTACTTGCATGCACAAGCCTACATTGCCCATCATCGAGCGGAAGTAGATACTTATTGGGCCACCCAACTGCGAGAAGTTAATGAGCCTAACGATATCAATTCTTTATTATGTCACGCCACCAATCTCGATGCCATTGCCACATTAAACACACCTCGCCAGTTAAGTAATCATGAGCAAGGCGCTAGTTTCAAAACGTTAAAGAAATTTGTACGTCAGGAAGGTTTAACACTTAATACGGTAGTTCAATTTGCCTGGCACAAGCTTTTACAAATTTACACAGGCGATAGCGAAACGATTGTAGGCACAACAGTATCCGGTCGCAGTATTCCTGTCCGGGGGATTGAAAGCAGCGTTGGCCTTTATATTAATACCTTGCCATTAATTATCAAATGGGCAGATACGAGTAGCGTGCGCTCACAATTGCATTTATTTGAATCGCAACTGGCGGCTTTATCCGAACACAGTTTTGTCGACTTGGCGGGCTTACAAGCAGGCGGGCGTCGTTTATTTCATAGCTTGTATGTTGCTGAATATTCTCCTTCTTTCGAAATTTCAGAAGACATAGCCAAGGTAATTCCCTTTCAAAGCCGAGGAACAATTGAAGTATTGGAATATCCATTGGCACTGGTTGTGCGCGAAACAGACGATTCACTAAACCTGCAATTAAAATATGATGGGTTATACCTTAGTGAAAATAAAGCCGCACAACTCCTGCTTCAACTTCGCTTAATTCTTAAGCAAATTCCGGCGAAAATACACGCCCCCCATCATGAGATAAGCTTATTAGACAAAAGCGAATTTCAACGCATTGTTTATGATTGGAATAATACAGCAGAGCTCTATCCCTTCGATAAAACCCTACACCGTTTATTTGAAGAGCAAGTATCAAGAACACCTGATGCCATTGCCTTAAAAATTAATAAGCAACAAATGACATATCAGGCGTTAAATACCGCCGCCAATCAACTGGCACAATTTCTTTGCCAACACCATAAAGTCGCCAATAGTTTGATAGGCGTCTCTTTTGATCATTCCTTTGAGATGATTATCAGCATTCTTGCCGTATTAAAAGCAGGCGCTGCATATGTTCCGATGGACCCGGCCTACCCTCCGTCCCGCCTCGCTTTAATGCTGCAAGACACAAAAAGCCGTCTTGTGCTCACCCAGTCGCATCTAATGCCTCTTTTTAAAGAAATAGCGCCAGAAAATACGGCTATTCTGGTAGTAAATGACGCCTTGTATAACCATGAAGTTTGCACTAATTTACCCGATTATAGCCAGGCTCTCGATCTGGCTTATGTGATTTATACCTCCGGAACAACGGGCATACCAAAAGGTGTAATGGTATCGCATCAAAATGTCGCTAATTATTTATCCTCCATCGGGCAAAATGAAGCCCTCCTGCAGGCAACAACCGTAGACTGTTCCTCAAGTATCGCTTTTGATGCAACCATTGCGGTGCTGTTTGCGCCTTTGATTCGAGGACTTTCAGTAGTTTTATGTCCACAAGCGGTCAAGCGTGAGCCTGCTTTATATGTAGAACATGTGCAGGAGCATTCTATTGATTTGCTGCGCATGACACCCAGTTATTTATCAGCATTGCTAATCGCTATTTCTCCCCAAAAACTGCAAGATACCTTAGCGCATGTTCGCGCTCTTATCATTGGCGGTGAAAAAGCGAATCTCGCTGATATTCGCTCATGGAGAAAACTGTTTCCTCAATGCAACATTATCAATCATTACGGCCCCACAGAAACAACCGTTGCCTGCGCCTTATTTAATTTTACAGATAATGTCCTCAAAAACGATAAAGTTCTTATTGGAAAAGCTGCCCATAATCATCAATTCTATGTACTCGATAAATTTCTTCATCCTCTACCGCCGGGTGTTACCGGTGAGTTATATATTGGTGGGGCGGGTGTTGCGCGCGGGTATTTAAATCAGGCTGAATTGACCGCAGAACGCTTCATTGAAAATCCTTTTGCAAGTACCACCCGTTTATACAAAACCGGTGATTTAGTGCGCTGGCTTCCCGATGGTAATCTGGAATTTCTAGGGCGCAATGATTTTCAAGTAAAAATTCGGGGCTATCGCGTTGAGTTAAGCGAAATTGAACAAATTATTTTGAGCCATGACACTATCAAACAATGTGTAGTACTCATTTCAGAAAAACCCTCTTTGCAGCTCATTGCCTATTACGTAAGCACCAAACCTGTCAACACATCTCTTTTAAAACACCATGCTGAAAAATACCTCCCCACCTACATGGTGCCAGGCATTTTTATAGCGCTTGAGGCCTTTCCCTTAACATTGAATGGCAAGCTTGATCGCCAAGCGTTACCGGCGCCGTTCAGGGTTGACGATACAGCTCCTTTTATCTCACCACGAGATGAGATAGAAGCCTTGGCATGCAGCATCTGGCAAGAAATTTTAGGGCTTTCATCAGAAATCGGCGTTCAGGATGATTTTTTCAGACTAGGGGGCCATTCCATTTTAGCCATCCATGCAGCACATCGCATGAGTCAGGCAACAAAGCGTGAGATTACGGTCGCTGATATTTTTAAACATCGAACCATTGCCCAATTGTGCACGGTTCTTCGCACCAATGATGGTCTCACGGATATTGCACCCCAGGCCGAAGATTTAGCACCGCTCTCTTTTGCGCAAGAAAGGTTATGGTTCATTGAGCAATACGAAGGAGGAACTGACGCCTTTCATATTCCACTCCTCTTTGAGCTTGATAAATCCATCCATCAAGAGGCTTTAGAGCGTGCCTTGCAAAGCGTTATCAACCGCCATGAAATTTTACGAAGCGTCTTTGTTCAGGATGACCAAGGGGTCTATCATCAACAAGTGCAGGACAGATCCGTTGCAATTAAGCATGAGACGGTAAATGCGTCCTCTTTTAAAATCGCACGCCAAGCGCTTCTTAATCGGCCTTTTGATTTAACAACGGATCTTCCTGTTCGCATAAGCTTCTTTACTCTTGCCGACAGTGGTGCCCACTATTTGATGGTGGTGGTTCATCATATCGCTTTTGATGCCTGGTCAAAAAATATCTTTATGACTGAACTCCAGTTTTTTTATCAGGCAATACTTACCGGCAATGAACCACTCTTGCCACCCTTAGCCATTCAATACAATGATTTTGCGATTTGGCAGCGAGAGCTTATCAAAAAACGCATGCACCCTTTGCTCGCTTATTGGAAAGCTACGTTAAACGGCCATCAGCCACTGGCTTTCCCCACCGATTATCCAAGGCCTTTAAACCTCGATTATCATGGCGACACTGTTCTAGCCCCCCTTTCTAAACCCCTGGTATTAAAGCTTAAGCAATTAGCTGAATCAGAGGGCGTGACCTTATACACCGTTTTAATTACGGGCTTTGCCGTTTTACTGTCTAAATACACGGGTCAGGACGATTTACTGTTGGGAACACCGAGTGCTAATCGACAACACAGAGAAGTCGCGGGCTTAATTGGTTTTTTTGTAAATCTTTTAACCTTAAGAATTAAGCTGTCGAAAGAGCATACCTTGCAACAATGCCTGCACGGTGTCCATGCCGATTTAATCGACGTTCAATGCCATCAAGATTTGCCTTTTGCTACTTTGGTTGAAGCATTGGAATTAGAGCGCGACGCATCCAGACACCCGTTATTTCAACTTTTGTTTAATGTTGACTATTTAAGCCCAAATGCATCGAGCGAACACCTGTTAAAGCCCGCGTCTTTTAAAAGCGATTATAACCGCTCCAAACTTGATTTAAGCGTTTCCCTACAAGAGGATAGCAATGGTTTCCAGGTGACATGGCAATATGCGACTCGTTTATTCAAACGCGAAACCATCGAGCGAATTGCGGCGCACTATAGTCGTGTTTTGACCGCAATGGTGGAAACGCCTAACCTACCCGTCATGACTTTCCAGGTATTAACGCCGGCTGAATTTCAACAAATTGTTTATGATTGGAATGTTACCGATAAAGATTATCCGCGTGATAAAACCATTCACCAGCTATTCGAAGAACAAGTTAAGAAAAATCCGCATAAGATAGCGGTAGTCTATGAAGATGAACAACTGACCTATCAGGAACTTAATGCCAAAGCTAATCAACTAGCGCGCTTTATCAGAAACCGCTACAAAGAAACTCAGGTAGCAGGAGAGCTTGCACCCGATACATTAATTGCCTTGTGTGTTGAACGATCGATGACAATGATCATCAGTATATTAGGGATACTCAAAGCCGGCGGCGCCTATGTCCCGATAGAACCTCATAACCCCATCGACAGAATTCATTTTGTACTTAACGATACTAAAAGTGCCTTTTTATTAACTCAGGCACATTTGCTTCCAATGCTTAAAGAAGCATGCCCTCTTCATACCGAATTACTGGTAGTCGATGGCGATGATTATGCGCATTGTGACCGGGAAAATTTACCCGCCTATGCCAGTGCTCACGATCTCGCCTACATTATTTATACCTCAGGCACCACGGGTCTGCCGAAAGGCGTTATGGTAATGCACCAGGGCTTATGCAATATTGTCCACTATCTTCCCCAACAACTGGGGTTAACATCAACAAGCCGCATACTGCATTTTGCCTCCATTGCGTTTGACCCCTCCGTGTTGCAACTATTTAATTCGCTAACAATTGGCGCTGAGCTCTTTATTTTGCCTGAGTCTTTACGTAAAGATATTCACGCGTTGGGGTCTTATCTTAATCATAATCAGATAAGCTTTGCGGGTATTCCTCCTGCATTATTAGCGCATTTGGATAATACTGCCTATCCTCATCTGCAAACACTCGTCGTCGCAGGCGAGGCCGCAAATTCTCCTCTCCTGAACAAGTGGTGCGCGGGTCGGCGTCTAATCAATGCCTATGGCCCCACAGAAAATACTATTGGCGCTACTATTCATCACTATGAGGCAGGCGACTCTCACACTAACATTGGCCGCCCGATTGCGAATGTAAAATGCTATGTTTTAGATAAAAACCTGATGCCTGTACCGGTCGGAGTAGCCGGGGAGCTTTATATTGGCGGTGCGGGTGTTGCGCGCGGGTATTTAAATCAGCCCAAACTGACCACTGAGCGTTTCATTGAGAATCCTTTTGCGAGTAACACTCGTTTATATAAAACCGGCGATTTAGTGCGCTGGCTCGCCGATGGTAACCTCGAATTTTTGGGGCGCAATGATTTTCAGGTAAAAATTCGAGGCTATCGCGTCGAGTTAAGCGAAATTGAGCAAGTGCTCTTAAGCCATGACAGTATTGAGCAATGTGTTGTCCTCGTTTCTGAGAAATCCTCGTTGCAAGCGATAGATTTGCACCTCGTGGCCTACTACGTAAGTAAAACCCCCATTAATTCATCCCTGTTAAAACACCACATCGAGCGCCATCTTCCCGTGTATATGGTGCCGAGCGTTTTTATGGCACTTGAGACTTTCCCCTTAACAGCGAACGGCAAACTTGACCGGCAAGCGTTACCGGCGCCGCTCTGGGTTGACGATACTACGCAATTTGTTGCCCCGCGCGATGAGCTGGAAGCCATGGCAAGCACCATCTGGCAAGAAATTCTAAAGATTTCAGAAGTCGGCGTGCAGGATGATTTCTTCAGGTTAGGCGGCCACTCCATATTAGCTATCCACGCCGCTCATCGCATGAGTCAGGCAACCAAACGAGAGATTACGGTCGCCGATATTTTCAAACATCGAACCATTGCCCAGTTATGCACGGTTCTTCGCACAGGTGAGGTACTCAATGCTATTGCAGCACGAGCTAAAGATTTGGCTCCACTCTCTTTCGCACAAGAAAGGTTATGGTTCATTGAGCAATACGAAGAGGGAACTGACGCCTATCATATTCCACTTCTCTTTGAGCTTGATAAATCCATCAATGAAAATGCTCTGGAAAGCGCCTTACGGCACGTTATCAACCGCCATGAGATTTTGCGAACTGTCTTTGTTCAAGATACCGAGGGCGCTTATCTCCAGCAAGTGCAAGACAGACCCCTGGTAATTAAAGATGAAACGCTAACGGCATCCGCCTTTAAAATCGAGCAGCAAGCGCTTCTTAATCGACCATTTGATTTAACAACCGATTTTCCGATTCGCCTAAGCTTCTTTACTCTTGCCGAGTGCAAAACCCGATTTTTGATGGTAGTAGTTCATCATATCGCTTTTGATGGTTGGTCAAAGACTATCTTCTTGTCTGAACTTCACTATTTTTATCAAGAGATACTAAACGGCAATGAACCGCTCTTGCCCCCCCTAAGCATCCAATACAATGATTTTGCCATTTGGCAACGCGAGCTTGTCAAAGAGCGCATGAAACCTTTGCTCGACTATTGGAAAATCGCTCTGAAAGGCCATCAGCCCCTGGCGTTTCCCACTGATTTTCCACGCCCATTAATCATGGATTATCACGGTGATGTAGTTACCCAAGAATTACCCATGACCTTACTAAATGAGCTTCAAGTCATAGCTCGCACAAAAGATGTGAGCTTATACACGCTCTTGTTAGGGGGCTTTTCCCTCTTATTGTCAAAATACACGGGTCAAAATGATTTACTCATTGGCACCCCTGTAATAAATCGACAACATCCAGAACTTACAGAACTTATTGGGTTATTTGTAAATAGCCTTGCATTACGAATCCAGCCAGAGCCTCTCGATACAATCGACAGCTACATTGAAAAAATTCAGAATAATTTAATTGAGGCACAATTGCATCAGGACTTACCCTTTGAGCAGTTGGTAAACGCACTAGACCTTCCACGTGATACCTCAAAGCACCCTCTCTTTCAAATCATGTTCACCGTGCAACATGATGAAGAGGCTATTTCAGACATACCATGGAAGCCTGTTGAACTTAAAGATGCCTCACAAACGGCAAAATTTGATATAGCGGTTTCTATCAAGACCCGAAAAACGACTGCCCATGTCTCTCTTCAATACGCGACAGCTTTGTTTAAGCGCGACACAATGGAGCGATTTTTAAATTATTATGTGCAGGTTTTGAATGAATTATTGATTAAAAAGCGTATTCACGATTGCCAGATTTTAACGGCTCCAGACTATCAGCAAATTATCGTTAACTGGAATTCAACCAGCAGCGATTACCCAAAAACTCGTACTATTGCGCAACTATTCGAATTACAAGCACATCTTTCGCCAGATAATATCGCTCTCGTGCATGAGGACTCCCAGTTAACCTACCGAGAACTTGATAGAGCCAGTAATCAGTTAGCGCATTTCATTCGCGAGTGCTATCCCCACAAAACCTTGCCAACGGATACTCTTATCGGATTATGTGTTGAGCGTTCCTTGGATATGATTATCGCTATCCTCGGTATTTTAAAAGCAGGCGGGGCTTACGTACCCATTGATCCAGATTATCAGGATGCGCGCTTTGAATACATTATTAAAGATACAGCCTGTGAGTTAATTTTAACCCAACGCACACTGCACCCGTTATTTAATAATTTGCAAGACGTAAGGCTCATTTTTCTGGATGAGAAGCCCTATCAACACGCCAGTAATCATCCATTATCGTTAACAAATACGTCAAACGATTTAGCTTATGTTTTGTATACCTCAGGAACAACGGGCTTGCCAAAAGGAGTGATGATCGAGCATCGCTCGGTAATTTGTCTTATGTATTCCCGTTTGTGCGAGAGTATTGATGCCGGCACAAAAGGCACCTTGTGGACTAATATTACCTTTGATGTATCAGTGTATGAAATTTTTTCGCTGTTACTTAAAGGGGGAGAATTACATATTCTCCCTGACGCCATAAGGCTTGATGAAAAAGCGTTATTCCATTATCTCGTGAATAAACAAATCGCCTCTTTATACCTGCCGCCTTTTTTTGTTGAAAAAATATCCTCGCGCTTACTAGAAATGACCGAGGCGTCATCGCTCCGAAAATTATTACTCGGGGTAGAACCCATTGCGGTTCAACATATAGCAGGGTTTCTTGCCAAAAATATATCCATCACTAATGCTTATGGCCCAACGGAAGCTACCGTCTCAAGCACCGCTTTTTCCGTTGATTTTTTACAAAACGAAAAAACTCTCCCCATAGGTGCACCATTAAATAATGAATTAACTTATGTATTAGATGCCAATTTATTGCCAGTACCCGTTGGTGTCGTGGGCGAGCTTTACCTTGGTGGTGATGGACTTGCGCGCGGCTACTTGCATCAGCCAGAGCTCACGCGCGCGCGATTTATCGTCAATCCATTTCTCCCTCATCCGTCTAATCGTTTGTATAAAACGGGAGATCTGGTGCGTTGGTCGCCAGATGGCAATCTTCACTATGTCGGCCGCGCTGATTTTCAGGTAAAAATTAATGGCTATCGAATCGAGCCTGGCGAAATTGAACAGGCATTATTACTCCATCCTGCAATAGAGCAAAACGTGGTTTTGGCGTTGGAAAAAAATAGTGAGGGCGAATCACGCCAATACCTCGCCGCCTATTATACGGGTACAAGCGTTGATGAGGCGTTGTTACAGAGCTTTTTATCAACACGACTGCCAGATTACATGCACCCGAGTGCATTTATTCACCTTCCCGAATTGCCGTTGACTGCAAATGGCAAGTTAGATCGCAATGCCCTGGCTCGCGCGGAAATTGATTTTAAAGCTACACTTTTTGTGGCGCCTCGGCATGAAATGGATGCCAAAGTCTGTGAGATTTGGCAATCAATTTTGCATACCTCAAAAGTGGGAATTACGGATGATTTCTTTCGTTTAGGCGGGGATTCCATTGCGAGCCTTCAGCTTATTTCAATGCTTCGCTATGCTGAAATTAACTGCACCATCAAAGACATCTTTCAGTGCCGAACGGTTAAGCGATTGGTCGATCACGTCCTTGCGAACGCATCACCTGCCACTATTTCTGCCGAGCAAGGGATTTTAGAAGGCGCTTTTGGATTATTGCCCATTCAGCAATGGTTCTTTGAGGAGCAATTTTCAAGACCAAATCACTGGAATCAGGCTTTTATAGTTCGCGTGCAACCCTTGTGCGTGGCGCACCTGGAATCATTACTGCCTGCCCTCATTAATCACCATGATATGCTGCGCGTCCGATTTACCAAACACAATGACGTTTACTCCGAACAATACTATGAGGCTCTTCAACCAAATTACCGCATCAAACGAATCAATATATCCGGGTTAACACCGGCTAAAGCCGACGCGCGTTTAATCTCCTCTTTTGATAACTGGCAAAATGGGTTAGATCTGGAAAATGGCCCCACATGGGAGCTTGCGTATATTGATGGCTATGCTGATGGGAGTGCGCGCCTCTTTTTCGTCTTCCATCACTTGATTATCGATACCGTCTCCTGGCGAATCTTGATTGATTCACTAAAGCGGCTTTATCAAGGCGCGGCATTGCGCTCAAAAACCAGCAGTTATCGCCAATGGCAGTCTGCTCTGCAAACTTTTGCAACAACAAACGTGAAAGAAATTGATTATTGGCTTAAGCAGATAGACTACACACCACCAAACCCGCCGCGAGCGCCACATAGCACTGAATCGGTAGTATTAAATAAAAACCTGACCTCGCAATTAATGAGAGAAGCCAATCGCGCTTATCATACTAAAACTGAGGATATTCTGATTACCGCCCTTATCTATGCATTGCAAGCGACTTTTGGCGATAATAAACAGGCGATAACGCTTGAAGGCCATGGTCGGGAATTAATAGATGAACGGCTTGATATCTCTGAAACCATAGGCTGGTTCACTACCTTATATCCGGTCATATTGCACACTCAAGACACTTTGTCTCTGACGCTTCAATCGGTAAAAGACCATTTAAGAGAGATCCCGAATAATGGAGTTGGGTATGGTGCGTTAAAATATTATGGCCATCACAAGAATCTGCGCGCTCATCACCTGCCTGCGGTCTACTTCAATTATTTTGGGCACGTAGAATCCTCTGGCGATGATTGGGCGCTTGTTGCCGAAAAAACAGGTACCAGTATTCACCCGGACAATACTCATGACTTTTTGGCGCTGATTAATGCCTATATCTCAAATGAAGAATTACGCATTAACTGTGGCTTTAAGATAGATAAAGAAAGCCGTGAATCGCTGGTGCGTGCTTTTGAATCCTATCTGGTTGATATCATTCATCATTGCACACAACGAGTTGCCCAAAAGCAGCTGATGTATACGCCCACCGACTTTAAAGCCGTCAAAGGGGAGTTTGATCTACAAAACCTTCCCCTTATTCACGATGCGCACAGCTATTACCAGCCGTTTGAAATGACGAGCATTCAAAAAGCCTATGCATTAGGGCGTCTCAATCAATTTGAAATTGGCAACGTTGCCAATCATGTCTACGCGGAATTCAGTTTTCCACAATTAGATATAGCAAGATTTGAGTGGGCGTTAAACCAACTTATTCAGAGCAACCCCGAGATCCGTACTGTATTTGATATTGATAATTTGATGCAGCGCTATTTGCCCTATAACGAAGGCATGTATCATCGCATTACTGTTGATGTCCTTGATTTTCCTTACCATGAAGAAGCATTATCCTCTGTGCGAAACAAACTCTCTCACCTGGTTTATGAGGTAGATACATACCCCTTGTTTCATTTTCAGGCTTCGCAATTTAATGACCGCACGATTTTGCACATGAGTTTTGATTTGTTGTTGTTAGACGCTCAAAGCCGGATGAAATTTTTTAACGATTTAACCCATTTGTATGAAAACAAAGATTACCGCATACCTGCTCACTCCATTACTTATAGAGATTATCAAATCTACATGGGGCTTCTTAAAGCATCGCCCTGGTATCAGACAGATAAAGACTATTGGCGTGAAAAACTGCATCACCTGCCGCTTCGTCCGAAACTGGTATTATCCGCCGATCCGCGCACACTTGAAAAGCCAACGTTCAAATTAAGCAAACGGTTAGTTTCTGCGGTACTGTGGAAAAAATTCAAACAAAAAGCGGATAGTTATGGCTTATCTTACGCCTCTGTTTTGTTATCCCTCTACGGATTTATCTTATCTCGATTTTCTGAAACCAGTGATTTCCTTATCACCATGACCCTTTTTAATCGGTATGGAATACACCCGGAAGTAAACAATCTTTGGGGAGATTTCACCTCAACTAACTTGTTTGGATTTTCGAGAAAAGATGGGTTGGCAGTAGACTTTTTCAAACACACCCACGAAGCACTCTGGGATGATATAGCACATGCATTGTACACCGGACTTGATGTACAACGCGATTTAATGAATTTACATCAGCTTGAGCCCACTATAGCTGTATCACCCATTGTTTTTACCTGCGTTGTTGGCGAAACCAAATCCCGTACCCAGGCTTTGCCTTATTTTATCACGCCCGATGAGCAACGTGACGCACGTTACTGGATTGGACAAACATCGCAAGCCTGGATTGATTTACAAGCAACAGAGCGCGATGGTTGTTTATCGAGTGGATGGCTCTATGTCGCGCAATTATTTCCTGAGGGCTTTATCGATGCCTTGAATGATGCTTATTGCCATTTAATTGAGCATTTGGCAAAGACTGATTGGCACCTACCTTTACCCTCAATGGCATTATCTGCGCCTGAGATTTCACTCATCAATGCGGCCAATGAAACGCGTTGGGTAGTAGCGCCTGAAACCTTAGTGAGTTTATTTGCAAAGCAAGTCCAAAAAAGGCCAAAGGCGCTTGCTATCATAGATGCTCACGGCAGTTATGATTATGAAACGCTTCAGAAAAAAAGCCAGCACATTGCCTACACCCTTCATAAAGAGGGCGTTAATTGCAATCAACTAGTCGCGGTTTTTTGTGAAAAAGGATTTAATCAGGTAGCGGCAACACTTGGGATAATGATGGCAGGAGGCGCCTATCTACCCATCAATGTCGAGTGGCCTTTGGGACGCATAAAAGATGTTTTAGCAGAAGGAAACATTATTCATGTATTGGTTTCAGACGTTCAATGGCAAACTGTAAAAGATAGCCCTCTCATCAATGATTACAAAATTCATCGCATCGAAACATGGACGACCTTTGAGGAAACACCTGTTTTTTCCGTTGATATCTCACCAGAAGACCTGGCTTACGTGATTTTCACCTCAGGAAGCACCGGGAAACCCAAAGGGGTTTGCATCTCGCACCAAGCCGCTATGAATACAATAATGGCGGTCAATCAGCGCTATGGTGTTAACGAACGCGATGTAATATTAGCATTGTCTGATCTTAGTTTTGATTTATCTGTTTATGATTTATTTGGTCTTTTGAGCGTAGGGGGCATTGTTGTATTGCCTGACCAGACTCTCTCAAAAGAACCCATACACTGGGCGGCCTTAATAAAAAAACACCAGGTAACCCTCTGGAATAGCGTACCCCAACTCATGCAATTGTTACTTGATAACGCCCGTGATGAGATAGCCTCCTTACGCCTGACATTATTAAGCGGAGACTGGGTTCCTCTGCCTCTTGTAGCACAAATTCAGGCACTCTCTTCCCAACCAACAGTCGTCAGCTTAGGAGGTGCGACAGAAGCCTCCATTTGGTCGATTTGGTATGAAGTTCGCGATATTTCATTATTAAGTGCCACTCCCTATGGTTTTCCCATGCCCAATCAAAATGTCTATGTTTTAAATTCATTTGGAGAGCATTGCCCTGTGGGTGTTGCGGGCGAAATATACCTTGGCGGCGATGGATTGGCATGCGCCTATTGGCAAGATGAAGAAAAAACCCGCCGACAATTTATTAAACATGAAACATTAGGGCGCCTATACAAAACTGGCGATTTGGGGAAATGGCAGCCGGCAGGGTTCATCGAGTTTCTAGGTCGTCACGATAATCAAATCAAGCGCAACGGCAATCGTATCGAGTTAAATGAAATTGCGGCCAAACTGCAACAAATAAAAGGTATTGATAACGCCCTTGTCTGTATGCACGCTGACCGTCTCATTGCGTATATTGTATCCGCGGATTTAAAGTCACCCCATCCCGATGGATTTAATATTGAGCGATTCAAATTGGAGCAGCAGGGGTTACGCAAAGAGTTAAGTAATACCTGGTTGTTTAACAGGAGTAGCGATGAAGCAAAATATCGCCTTTATAAAAGTTATCGCCAATTTAGCAGCGCCCCACTCCCGCTTGTGGAGAAATTAGCGCCCAAAAGACAATTTTACACCGAAACCCCTCTCCCATTAATCACAAGAGCACAACTGGAAAAGGTAATTGCACCATTACAAGCGCTGAAATTAGCCGATAAGCTTTTACCGAAATACCTCTATCCCTCTGCTGGCAGCACCTATGCCGTGCAGTGTTATGTCCATATACCCGCCGAGTTAGAGGATTTGGACTCAGGTTGTTACTACTACCATCCTCTTGAACACAGTTTGCAGCGCGTAGAACGCCCACTAAAGTCAATATTTTGCCTTGAATTTTGTGCTTATAGACCCGCAATCGAGACCTTATACGGTCAGGACTGGGCGCGTTTGGCTTATTTGGAACTAGGCCATATGGTGTATTTGCTAACTGAGGCATTAAACTCTCAAGGCACAGCTTTTGATTTTAATCTCGTTTTACCCACTGACAACGTACTTGCCACATTGATTTTCAACACACCCACAAGCTTCAAGCACATTGGCCAGCACGAAATAAAGGCTGTGATGATGCAAAAAACGGACAACCGATTTAGCGCTTTCGATTTAAGAGAGGAAAGTATTTTCAAGCAAGCCTCAGAACAGGGACATCTCTTGAATGCGGCAGAGGCTTTAGTCGTTTTTGAAGGAGAACATACCCCCGCCGCCTGGGTTGCCGCAGGGTTTGAAGCACAACGTTATATGAATTACGGGTATTCGCAAATGCTCGCCTACTGCCCACTGGGACTTCGCCCTTATGAAGAGGCGATATATACCCTGGCTCTTGGAGGAAGACGAGTTGAAGATGAAAAGTTGGCTGAAAGTCAGGCAACAGGACGCGATTTGGCAGAGCTTTTAAATGGGATACTCAGTCAAGAGCTCCCTTGCTACATGGTGCCGCAAGCCTTTATTCCGTTAGAAACACTCCCTCTTTCAATAAATGGAAAAATTGATTTTCAGGCATTGCCCCTGCCTGATTTTACGCTCGAAACAGAAACATACAAGGCGCCCGGCACAGCTCTTGAAAGAGCATTATGCGCTGTATGGGAGGACGTTCTGGAGCTCGCGCGCGTGGGCATTGCGGATGATTTTTTCAGAATTGGAGGCGACTCCGTATTGAGTATTCATGTGACCACCAAACTTCGTCAACAAGGCATTCATTGCAGTGTATTAGCTATTTTTGAGTACCGCACTATTGAGCGCTTGTCTCGTCACCTTGAAGTAATGCCAGCGCCTTCATACGACACCGATGATGGGGCTATTGATTTTGGCGAACTTAATATCAGTTCAGAGTTGCTTGAGCGCTTACAAAAAAATTACCAAAACACGTCTGTAGTGGAGGATGTTACCCAATGAAAAAAGAAGGACGTATTGAAACCGAACTTCAGGCGATTTATCCGGCGAACAGTTTACAGCAAGGCTTCATTTTTCACGCAGTCAGTCACCCCTCAGATGATGCTTATCGCGTGCAATCCATGTGTGACTACTACCACGAGATAGATATTAAGGCTTATCAGGAAGCCTGGGCCCTGGCTATTAAAACTTACCCAAGCCTGCGCACTTGCTTTAATTGGGATGAATCACCCCTGCAAATTATTACAAAGCACGGTCAACTTCAATTTACCTTTCATGATCTCTCCTTGGTAGAGAATAAAGACACGGCCATTTTAGAGATTCAACAAATGGATCGCGCGCTGGGGTTTGATTTAACCAAACCAGTATTATTACGCTTGCATTTAATGAAACACCACCAACATCATTTCACTCTGTTGAAAACGGAACACCATTGTATCGGGGATGCCTGGAGTGCCGCGATATTGTTAAATCAGGTGCATCACTATTATGGTGAACTGGTTTTTGGCGTAAAACCACCCGTCACTGAAGACCTGGCTTATCTACAAGCTCAAGCGTTTATAACCAAACATCAACTTGATGCGCAAAAGCATTGGCAAAAAATCACTCAAGGTATCCATCAAGCCAATGATGTGAGTGCGCTTTTTAATCAACGAGTGAATTTTGATCAGTTATATACGGTTGATACGCCCAGTGAACTAGATGTTGAGTTAGCAAGTGCGCATTATGAGCGCTTGAAAACCCTGGTTCATAACGAAGGATTAACCTTGCATGGAATGGTACAATTCGCCTGGCATAAATTAATTCATACTTACACGCAAGATGCGCAAACCATTGTGGGGACCACCCTGTCAGGACGCACCTTACCCGTGGCGGGGATTGAAAAAAGCGTCGGCCTTTATATCAATACTTTACCGCTTATCGTTAATTGGGAAAATTTCGACACTATCAGAGAGCAATTGCATCATATTCATGCCCAAATCATGGGCTTGAATCAATTCAGCTTTGTTTATTTGTCAGCCTTGCAAAAAGCGGGGCGTAAACTGTTTCATAGTTTACTTCTCTTTGAAAACCCGTCCATTGCACTCAAAAAACCGCAATCCAATGCGCAATTGATAGCGGCTAATCGGCGAGGTGTTCAAAAATTAAATTACCCAATTGCATTAACCATACACCCACAAACCAACGCTTTACGCATTAATTTAAAATATGATGGCACGTGTTTAAGCAAGCAACGAGCAGAAGCGCTTCTAAATCAACTGTTACTAATTTTGCAACAAATTCCCTGCAAGCTTCATACGTCCCACCACAACCTTAATTTGCTCACACCCGATGAGCATGACGTCATTATTAATACCTTAAATAATACCAATGCGCCTTTTCCAGAAGATAAAACCCTGCACTCCATGTTTGCAGCACAAGCCCAACGCACACCCAATGCTATCGCGCTTGTATTTGAAGGCCGTCAATTGACCTATGCCGAACTAAATAAAGAAGCCAATCAACTCGCGCATTGGCTGCATGCTCAAAACCTTGGCACCAATGCCCTGGTGGTATTGTGCATGGAACGCTCACCAGAATTATTAATCGCGATTCTTGCGGTGTTAAAAGCAGGCGGGGCTTATGTGCCGATTGATCCGCACTACCCGTTAGACCGTATACAGTACCTGTTAAACGATACGGGTACGCGTTTTGTGCTAACCCAAAGTCGCCATATGGACTCTCTTAAAGATGCTATAACGATTAACACACAATGGATAGCCTTAGATAAAAGACCTTACCGGGAGGTACCTGATACACCAATTACAGTGCCGTGCTTACCCTCTGATTTAGCCTATGTTATCTATACTTCCGGAACAACTGGTCGCCCCAAAGGGGTGGCCATCACTCATTATGGCGCCGTCAATCGCCTTCACTGGATGCAAAAAACATATCCACTCAATGAAAATGATGTCGTATTGCAGAAAACACCCTATGTATTTGATGTTTCAGTTTGGGAATTATTATGGGCTCATTGGACCGGTGCCAAAATAGTGATGGCACGTCCCGAAGGCCACAAAGATGCAACTTACTTACATCAATTGATGGTGGAAGAAAAGGTCACGGTTTTGCATTTTGTACCGAGTATGTTGTCAGCATTTACGCAAGCCTTAAGTATTTTAGACACTCGCGTGCCGGCTTCTGTCCGTTATGTATTTTGCAGCGGAGAAGCGCTTCTTCCAAATCAGGTACAGGCTTTTTATTCATTGTGTGAAGAAAGACTTACCTTACACAATTTATATGGGCCTACCGAAGCATCCATCGACGTCACGGCATTTGCCTGTGAACGTAACGCGACTGCTATATATATAGGCCGTCCTATACAAAACACACGTGCTTATGTACTAAATCCCGCACTAAAACCTGTGCCAATGGGTGCTCCGGGAGATTTGTATTTAGGCGGTGCGGGGCTTGCACGCGAATATTGGAATAAACCTGACATTACGGCCGCCGCTTTTATCGATAATTCCTTTGCAAATGAGGATGACAGGGCAAAAGGCTACGTCCGTTTATACAAAACTGGCGATTTGGCGCGTTGGCTGCCTGATGGCAATCTGGAATACATTGGACGCGCTGATTTTCAGGTTAAAGTTCGCGGGTTTAGAATTGAGTTAGGCGAAATTGAGCAGGTAATGCTCAATCATCCAGACGTGGATCAAGCAGTAGCGCTTGTCAAAGAGCAAGTAATGCCATCACACACGCATCGGTTTATCACGGCTTTTTATGTAGGAAGCATAGAGCTCGATACCTTACGCGTGCATCTGGCAGAGCATTTACCGGATTACATGGTGCCAAGCCAATTTACAAAACTCTCCTCTTTCCCCGTCACCAATAATGGAAAATTGGATAGAAAGGCCTTGATAGCGCCAGCTCTTGAGTTGAATAAAACCCGGGAATACGTAGCACCCCAAACCGAGCTTCAAGAGACTCTTTGTGATATTTGGCAGACCGTCTTACGCGTACCGAAAGTTGGGGTCACGGATAGTTTTTTTGAGTTAGGCGGGGATTCTATCGAAAGCCTTCGTTTGGTGGCGATGATGCAGCGCTCAGGTTTTCATGTATCAATGAAGGATATTTTTACTCACAAGACCATCTTGCAATTGATAAAACAAACCACTCACACGACCGAGCTACTGAAAAAAGCCTATGCCCCTTATTCTCTGATTGATAAAACCACCTGCGAGCAATTGCAAAAAAATACGGTTGAAGACATTTATCCTGCGGGATATCTGCAAATGGGTATGTTGGTAGAGTCTTTAAAAAAAGAGGCTAATGGCACTTATCATGATGTCTTTGCCTATACCATTAACCGCCCTCTCAATGAGGCGTTACTGGTGTCGACTTTTCAAGCGCTGTCTGTCAAACACCCGTTGCTGCGCACCGCTTTTGTTAACCATATTAAATACGGTTACGTGTGTGTACAAGAAACTCATATTGATATGGTGCGCCACTATGGCGGTATTATCTTTCAACAAGTAACAAGCTTTATTGCCACTGAAAAAATTAATCCCCTGCCCTTTGATGAGCCGGGACTTTTTCGTGTGTTTGTTTTAAACCCCACAGCTACCCAGTTTGTTTTGGTATTTTCCTTCCATCATGCCATCACCGATGGCTGGAGTATGGCGGGTTTGATGGCTGAATTTACCAGAGCCTACGTAGACGGCGATAGTATTGACATGGAAGTACTACCGCCCTATCCGCGTGTCATTCAGGCAGAACAGGAAGCACTAACCTCAGATGCCCAACAAGCTTTCTGGCGGGATTATCTGCGAAATGTACCTTATTCCATACCGCATTTAGTATTTAACCCTATCGCTCTTGTCGATTCGCCACAGCTTGAGCACGGTCTCCGGCTCGACGAAAAGACTGCCACGGCCATTCTCACGCAAGCTAAAAACGAAAACATTAGTCCTGATTTACTCTTTCTTGCAGCTTATTTAAATTCTTTATCACGCCTTTGCCAACGTAACGATATGGTCATTGGATTGGTGATAAATAATCGCTTAGAGGAGGCGGGCGGTGATAAAGTCTTTGGCCTGCATTTAAACACGCTACCACTGCGAATTGACGTGAATGAACGTAACCTGCCAAAACGACTCGCCGAACATCGGACTTGCCTTGATAGTTATAAAGCATATCCTTATGGCAAGATTCGAGCGGATCTTTCACCGGGGGCTGATTTATATACCTGTGCTTTTAACTACATTCATTTCCATGTAGTTGAGGCACAACTTGCGGCGCAAGCTTTGCAAAACACCCATATGTTTGAAAAAACAAACGTGCCACTGACTTTCCATGTATCGCGCCAAAAAAATAGCTTCTACCTAGCCCTTAAAGCCGCCAATCATTTCATTGATAAAGACACGGCCAATCTGTTACTGAGCTCCATCCAATATGACTTGGCGCAATTGACCAATATTACACCGACGACTGCATTAACGTTGCCCGAAAACCATGCTGCTATCATCCAAAGCTGGGCTCTACCTCAACAACTTGAAAAAGTAGAACCCGAATTTGTAGCGCCAGAGACAGACCTGGAACATAAATTGTGTGACATCTGGCAAACAGTGTTGCAAACGCCATTAGTTGGGGTAACGGATAATTTCTTTGAACTGGGCGGGGATTCGATTGAAAGCATTCGCCTTGTAGCGATGATGCAGCGAGCGGGCTTTCATATTTCAGTAGGTGATATTTTCACTCACAAGACCATTTTGCAATTGATAGAACACACCAATCATAGCGCTCAAAAAAATAACCAGACCTATACGCCCTACTCTCTCATTGATGAGGAAACACGCATAGCCCTTCAGAAAAGCCCTGTTGAAGATATTTATCCCGCCAGTTATCTGCAAATGGGAATGTTGGTTGAGTCTTTGAAAGAAAATGCCGAAGGCACTTATCACGATGTCTTTGCCTACACCATTCATCACGCGCTTGATGAAAATCGACTGGTTGCGATTTTTCATAAGCTCACTGAAAAACACCCTTTGCTGCGTACCGCTTTTATCACGCACGCTAATTACGGGTATGTCTGCTTACAATACAAACACCTCGACATGGCGCGCCATTATATCGGCTCCATGGAGGGAGAAGTCAGCAGCTTTATCGCCATCGAAAAAAACACAGCACTCCCTCTGGAAGAACCAGGGTTATTTCGATTAGCTGTATTAAACCCGACCGCTACCCAATTTACGCTGGTATTTTCTTTCCACCATGCTATTACAGATGGCTGGAGTGTGGCGGCGATGATGGCTGAATTTACTGGAGCCTACGTTGACGACCAAGCTATTAGCATGGACGCCATTCCGCCTTACCAGCAAGTTATTTTTGCAGAGCGTCAAGCCCTCGCATCCGAAGTGCAAGAAACTTTCTGGCGAGATTATTTACAAGATGCACCCCTTGCCGCACCCCATTTGCTGTTTAATCCAAAAGCCCTTATTGAGGAGCCTTTATTGGAGATAAGCGCGTTCCTCGATGAAAAACAGGCGCGAACCCTTCTCTCTCAGGCTAAACAAAAGGGCGTGTCACCGGATTTGATTTTCCTCACCGCCTACCTCAAAACCCTCTCTCGTCTTTGCAAGCAAGAAGACATAATAGTCGGGCTGGTAATGAACAATCGCCTCGAAGAAGCCGGTGGGGATAAACTTTTTGGTTTGCATTTAAATACGCTGCCCTTGCGAATAACAGTAAATGAAGAGCACCTGTTGAGCCGCCTTGCCGAACAACGAGCAAGGCTTGATGCCTTTAAAGCCTATCCCTATGGCAAAATTCGCGCCGGGAAGAGCGCTGAACTCTATACTTGCGCCTTTAACTACATTCATTTTCACGTAGCCGAAACCCATCGGCAATCGCTTCGCACAACACACGTCTTTGAAAAAACCAATGTGCCGTTGACCTTGCATATTATGCGTCAACAAGAAAGCTTTCGGGTTCTCATTAAAGCAGCCAATCACTTCATTGATAAAGACACAGCAGAGCTCATATTAGCCTCTGTTCAATACGACCTGGCGCTACTAACTAATACTACGCCTCATGAAAAATTAAGGCTCCCGGATAATCAGGATGAAATCATTCAAAGCTGGAAAGCTTTGCAAAACCCTCCAATTCCCCACCATGAATTTGTCGCCCCGCGCAACTCTCTGGAGCGCACCCTTGCCGAAATGTGGCAGACCGTCTTACAAGTGCCATCCGTTGGCATCACCGATAATTTCTTTGACCTCGGCGGAGACTCCATTGAAAGCATTCGCCTTGTCGCCACAATGCAACGCGCAGACTTTCATGTGTCAGTGAACGATATTTTTACCCACAAAACGATCTTGCGGTTGATAGAA
>JAUXWR010000407.1 GCA_030680075.1 Legionella sp. | reverse complement strand
GCGCGTGTTGAAGCCGGGCGGCACGTTGCTGGTCTTCGACAAGTTCCTGAAGCGCGGCGAAGCCGGCTGGAAGCGGGTTCTCAATCCGCTGACGCGCCACGTCGCAACACGCCTCGACGTGGTCTTCGAGGACGTGCTGGAAGCCGTCGGCGGCATCAAGGTGACGACGGATGAAGCGGCGCTGGCCTCGGGCTGGTTTCGCCTGATCCGCCTGGAGAAGGCTACTTTCTGAGGATCAGCGGGATGATGCGGCCGCGCGGCTTGGGCAGATAGGCTCCGGCCAACTGCCGGTTGCGCTCCTGCACCCGCCACCAGACCCGCAGGCCGAGCAGGATGCCGACCAGAAGCGCATAGACAAGGGGTTTGCCGAGGTCGGCCTTGACCATCCAGGAATAGTGCAGCACGGCCAGCAACCCGATTGCATAGACGCTGCGATGCAGTTCCTGCCAGCGGCGGCCACCCAATTTGCGGATGGCGAAGGCATTCGAGGTGGCCGCCAGCGGCACCAGCAGCGCAAAGCTGATCATGCCGACGGTGATGAAGGGGCGCTTCAGAATGTCCTTGGCAATCGCCGCCCAGTCGAAGAACTGATCGAACCAGAGATAAGTACCGAGATGCAGGACGGCGTAAAAAAACACGAACAGCCCGAGCATCCGGCGCAAGCGGCCTAGCCAGGCCCATCCGGAATATTTTCGCAGTGGCGTCACTGCCAGCGTGATCAGCAGAAAATTCAGTGCCCACGTCCCCAGACCGCGCGTTACGGCCTCGATGGGATTGGCCCCCAATGTGTCGGCTTGCGCACCACAGGCGTAATACGCCAGCGGCACGAGGCAGGCGATAAACAGCGGCGGCTTGAGGAGAGCTGGATTCAAAACTGCTTCCTCAGATCCATCCCCGTGTAGAGCTGGCCGACCTGTTCGGCGTAGCCATTGAACATCAGCGTCCTGCGCTTGCTGAATTCGCCGATGCGTCGCTCGGTGGCCTGGCTCCAGCGCGGGTGATCGACCTCGGGATTGACGTTGGAATAGAAGCCGTATTCGCGCGGGGCGGATTTCATCCAGGAGGTGCGCGGCTCGCTGTCGGTGAGGCGAATCCTGACGATCGACTTGCC
>JAUXWR010000397.1 GCA_030680075.1 Legionella sp. | reverse complement strand
CGCAATAATGCACGATGCCTTCCTCGACATACAGCGGTTCGGCGTGTGAAGTGGGGCGTGAGGTTTCGCAGATGCCGCCCTGGTCGATGGCGACGTCGACGATCACCGAACCGGCACGCATGTTCCGCAGATCTGCACGGTTAATCAGCCGTGGTGCGCGTGTTCCGGGCAGCAGGACGGCGCCGATGAGCAGATCCTGCGCCGGCAGCAGTGCTTGCAGCGTCTGCTGTGTCGAGATTGCGCCCTTGAGCCGGCCGTCAAATGCGATTTCCAATTGTGCCAGCCGTTCTGCGCTGCGATCGAGCAGCGTGACATCGGCGCCCATGCCGAGCGCAATGCGTGCGGCGTTTTCGCCGACGGTGCCGCCGCCGATCACCAGCACCCTGGCGGGCAGCACGCCTGGCACGCCACCGAGCAGCACACCGCTGCCGCCGTTGGCCATCTGCAGCGCCCAGGCACCGACCTGCGGCGCAAGGCGCCCGGCAATCTGCGACATCGGCGTCAGCAGCGGCAGCCGGCCGGCAGCATCAGTGATGGTTTCGTATGCGACCGAGGCCACACCGGCCGCGAGCATGGCATCGAGCAGCGGGCGGTCCGGTGCGAAGTGGTGGTAGCCGTAGAGGATCTGGCCGCGGCAAAGCAGCGCAAACTCGCTGCGCTGGATTTCCTTGACCTTGATGACCAGTTCCGTCGCATAGGCTTCGGCCGCGGAAGCGACAACTGTCGCGCCGGCGTTGCGATAGGCTTCATCAGAAAAGCCGACGCGCGCCCCGGCCTGTTGTTCTACCCGCACGGCATGTCCCGCAGATACCAGCGCCCGTACGCCATCAGGTGTGGCGCCGACACGGTACTCGTGGTTCTTGATCTCCCTGGGGATGCCGATCAGCATGATCAGGCCTTGTGTATCGCCTTGACGCAATCAACTACCAGCGCCGGCCCGGCATATACCAGTCCGGTATAGAGCTGCACCAGACTGGCACCGGCCGTGATGCGTGCTGCCGCGTCGGCCCCGCTCATGATGCCGCCGACGCCGATTACCGGCACAGCGCCGGCGAGTGCGGCAGCGAGTTGCGTGGTCACGGCCTGTGCCTTTGTGGTCAGCGGTGCGCCGCTGAGCCCGCCGGTTTCCGCGCCATGCGGCAAATTTGCGACGGCGTCACGGGCGACCGTGGTGTTGGTGGCAATCA
>JAUXWR010000385.1 GCA_030680075.1 Legionella sp. | reverse complement strand
CTGTGCAAGAACAACCCGCTCGGCGTCAAAGGCGCGGGCGAGGCCGGTGCCATCGGTTCATGTCCGGCGGTCATCCATGCGGTCATCGACGCGCTCGACCGCGCCTACGGCATCCGCCACATCGACATGCCGGCGACGCCGCAGAAAATCTGGACGGCCATTGAAAACGCGCGGAAGCAATCCGTAGCGTGAGGATTGGCGAATTCTCACGCTTTCGTGAACGGGCGCGGCCTTTGGCCGCTCGTATTGATTGGAATAGTTCCACAATGTTGGTGTTTGTGGTGGTGGGATAGCCGACCTTTAAACCACACACGAATAGGGATCGTTCCATGAAATTCACGACAGCGTTCGCGGTTGTTGCCATCGTTTCGCTCGGGGCGACCGCCGTCGTCGCCCAGCAGGACCCCATTGCCGCCCGCAAGGCGCTGATGAAGGAAAGCGGTCAGGCGGCCGGCGCCGCGGCCAAGATGGTCAAGGGCGAAGCCCCGTTCGACCTCGCCACCGCGAAAAAGTCGATGGCGACTTTCCAGGATGTCGCCGCCAAGATGCCGGCGCTGTTTCCCGAGACTTCCAAGTCCGGCGGCGAGACCACGGCCGCGCCGAAGATCTGGGAGACCAACGCCGATTTCAAGGCGAAGTTCGTCAAGTTCGGCGCCGACGCCAAGGCCGCCGAAGCATCCGTCAAGGATCTCGACAGTCTCAAGGCGGCCATGGGCGAGATGGGCAAGAACTGCGGCGGTTGCCACGAGACCTACCGCGTCAAGAAGAGCTGATCGCAACGGCGCCGTTTCGGCGCAGCACGAGGGCGGCGGTCCATCCGGATACGCCGCCCTTCGCTTTTGTTAGGCGAGAGGCTCGCGTAGAGTCGTGCGACGGTTCGCAGAAGGGTGTTTCATGCTGCGCAGATTGATCACAGTGGCGATTGCGCTCGGCTTTATTGGCCTGGCCGCGTTCTGGTTTCTGACCGCGCCGCAAACCGTGCCGGCCAGCGCACTGGCAGCTGCACATACCGTCAATCTCGCCAATGGCAAGACCATGTTCGATGCCGGCGGCTGCGTGTCGTGTCACACCGACAGCAAGGAAGACCGCGCCCGGCTGCCCGGCGGCGTCGCGCTGAAATCGCCGTTCGGGACGTTCTACACGCCCAATATTTCCTCCGACCCCAAGGACGGCATCGGCGCCTGGAACGAGGCGCAGTTCGTCACCGCCATGCTCAAGGGCACGTCGCCTTCCGGCGCGCATTACTATCCGTCGTTCCCCTATACGTCGTATCAGCGCATGGCGATCGGCGATCTGCGCGACCTGTTCGCTTATCTCAAGACGCTGCCTCCGGTTGCCGGCCGCGCGCGCGACCACGACCTGCCGTTTCCCTTCAATATCCGCCGCACGCTTGGCGGCTGGAAGCTGCTGTTCCTCGACGGCAAGCCGTTCGAGCCCGACGCCAGCCAATCGGCGGAATGGAACAGGGGCGCCTATCTGGTGAACGGTCCGTCCCATTGCGCCGAGTGCCATTCGCCGCGCAACGCGCTCGGCGGCATCGTGGCGAGCCAGCGTTTTGCCGGCGGCCCCAATACGGAAGGCGAGGGCTGGGTGCCCAACATCACGCAAAAAGGCCTGGGGAGCTGGTCGGTGAAGGACATCGCCTATCTGCTGGAAACCGGCAGCACGCCGGAGTTCGACTCGGTCGGCGGCAGCATGGCGGCCGTCATCCGCAATACCGCGCAACTCAGCGCGGCCGACCGCAACGCCATGGCGGTCTATCTCAAATCGCTGGCGCCGGTCGATGGACCGCCCCGGCCGTCGAAGAAGTAGCGCCCGCCGCCCTTGCAAAAACGAACCTAAGCTACCCTACAAAAGTAGGGGACAAGCCGGGCACGGGCGGCTATGCAAAGCCCAATGCCCGGAGCACCGACGCACCTGTTCACCGCTATCGGTTTCAAGCTGATCTCGGCTCTGCTGTTCGCCGCGATGTCGGCGCTCGTGCGTCAATTGAGCGAGACGACGCCGGTCGGGCAGATCGTGTTTTTTCGTTCGGCCTTCGCCATCCCGCCGGTGCTGCTGATCTATGCCTTGCGCGGCGAATTCATGAGCGCTGTCATTACCCGGCGGCCGTTCGGCCAG
>JAUXWR010000303.1 GCA_030680075.1 Legionella sp. | reverse complement strand
TTTTTCATTTCTTCATTTGCAGCCAGAGATGGGAATAGGGTTCGAGCACAAGTTCATCGGAGATGATATGCGTGTGGCCTGCGAAAAGGTCCAGGTAGGTTTTCTGATATTGTAGCGGGAGTTTCACGATTTGGGTGGATCGACTTAGATTGTTCAGGATCAGCATGGTATCCTCCCCGTGCTGGCGTATGTAGGCGGCGACATGGGGATTACCGGTTTCGATCCACTCCATGCCGCTGCTCCCGAACGCATCATGCTTCTTGCGAATGGCGATCATACGCTTGATGGAGTTGAATAACGAATTTGGATCGTTGACCTGGCTGGCGACATTGATGTTCTGATGTCCAAGTTTGCCTTTGACGAGCTCTGAATACGGCTTGACTTCAGAAAACCCGGCATTCGGCGAATCATCCCATTGCATCGGCGTACGAACGCCGTTGCGGTCGGGCAGGTCGAGATTGTCGCCCATGCCGATCTCATCGCCATAGTAAAGGATGGGCGAACCGGGCAAAGTAAACAGCAGGGAATTGGCAAGTTCGATCTTGCGGCGGTCGTTATCCAGCAACGGTGCGAGGCGGCGGCGGATGCCGAGGTTGAGTTTCATGCGCGGTTCGGGCGCGTACTGTTCCCACATCCACCGACGTTCTTCGGGTGTGACCATCTCCAGCGTGAGTTCATCATGATTGCGCAGGAAGGTACACCACTGACAATTTTCAGGAATGGGCGGCGTACGTTGCATGATTTCCGCCATGTCTTCGTAGCGTTCCTTTTTAAGCGCCATGTAAATGCGAGGCATGATGGGGAAGTGGAATCCCATGTGGAATTCGTCGCCGTCGCCGAAATACGGACGCACGTCTTCAGGCCATTGGTTCGCTTCACACAGCAGGATGCGGTCGGGGTATTGTTCGTCCATGGAGGCGCGCAATGTTTTGAGATAGGTGTGGGTTTCGGGCAGGTTCTCGCAGTTGGTGCCTTCGCGCTCGAAGAGGTAGGGGACTGCGTCGGCGCGGAAGCCGTCAATCCCCATGTCCAGCCAGAAGCGCGCCGCGTTGAACATCTCCTCCTGCACTTTCGGATTGTCAAAATTCAGATCGGGCTGGCTGGAATAAAAACGATGCCAGTAATATTTCCCAGCCTTCTCATCCCATGTCCAGATG
>JAUXWR010000302.1 GCA_030680075.1 Legionella sp. | reverse complement strand
GATCGGAATCCGAGGAGCTTTTTACAGCGCGAAAATCGGGCGGCAAGCCATTTTACATGGCTGTCGAGCGGCGCGATCAGGCCGATAAGAAATTACGGGAATCGACGGTCACTCGGGACGCCATCAAACAGGCCAGCGATGCTTTCGAAGTCGCCTCGAACAATCTGGCTGACCTCAGTGAGACCCACAGTTCGATTGGTAAATCGTTGGCGCTTTGTCAACGCGCGTTGCGCGTTCGGCAAACGCTTTCCCGTCTGGATAGTCTTCAACACGAATTGTCGGGTTTCGCGGACCTGGTGGATGTGCCCGATCGTCAGATGGCTGAGTGGCGCAAAGCCCTTGGGCAATTTGGCGAGCTTCAGCGCCAGATCGTCATCCTCGATGAGGCTGCGGCTAAAGACGCAACTGAAACGGCTGCGCTCACGATCGATGCGGGTCTGCTTTCTGAAAAGAGCACGATAGACGCATTACGGGAGCGCCTTGGGGCCATTCGGAAGGCCGCCGAAGATCTGCCGCGCCGCCGGCAGGCCCGTGACGCGGCAATTGCGACCCTTGAAGAAGCAGCGAAAAAACTCGGACTGTCTTCGCATGGCGAGATCCTTGCTAAACTTCCGCACACAATGGCATTGGCACAGGCCCGAGACCTGATCGACAAACGTAAAAGTGCCGAACTCGCGCTGGCGGACGCAGATGCGCGATGCAAGAAGCTCCAGAAGGAGCGTGACGAGCATGCCGCCCAGGACCAGAGTGTCCATCTCATGGATATCGACCATGTGCGTCAGCGATTTGACGCGCTTGGCGACGTGTCTTCGCAGGCGGAACGTTTGTTGCGCGAGCGGGCCGCTTTCGCCATTGAGATCGAATCAATAGCCGCAGGACTCGCGGCCTTGACGCCGCCCGTAGGCGATTTGACCAAACTCCGCAGTCTGCCAATTCCCGATGCCGCTATTGTCGCGTCCTATGCCGAGCGGTCTGCGCTCCTTGAAGGCGCCTTTAAACTCGCCGGGAACGCTGTGGCGGCGAGCGCCAAGGCCATGTCCGCAGCCGAGGCGGAAATAGCACGTCTTTCGCGTGATGGTTCCGACGCGACGCGCGGTGATCTATTGCGTGCCCGTGAGGAGCGCGATCAGGCGTTCGCAGAGTTGAAGGCCAGCCTTGATGGCGATCGGCAGCAGCGTGGAGAACGGCTCGATGATCTCGGGCGTTCATCGCAAGCGATCGACGCCGTGACCGATCGGCTGCTCGCGGATACGCAGCGCGCAACGCGCCTTGCAGATGTACGGGCGCGGCTTGAGGAAAGTCGTCACGAACACAACCAGCATGCGGCGACATTCGACGCAGCAAAATCGCGTATGAACGACTTCGATGGGTTGTGGCGCCAGGTATGGTCGCCATGCAACGTGACGCCAGACGTGCCGCAAGCCATGCTCAGGTGGCGCGAAAAGGTCGAAGTGATTGTCACCCGTCTCAATGCTTGCGACGCAAAGAAGGCGGAAATTCAAGCGCTGGATGTGCATCTCTTAGAGAGCAAGGGAGCGATCATTTCATTCCTTCAGAGCGTCGGTCGGGTAACCGATTCGGCGTTGCCTTCCGCAATTTTGTTTCGGGAAGCCAAGGCGCGGTTCGATCAATTGCACGGTGCGTGGACTGAAGCCCGGACGCGTTCGGTGACCAAGGCTCGAATTCAGAGCGAGCTTGATGATACCCAGGCAGCGCGTCAATCAGCGCAAGAATTGCTGGCACAACACATGTCGCATTGGCCGAATGCCATGACTGGCATCTGCCTTGACCACGCCGCGACGGCCGTGGAGGCGAATGCGGCCATGGCGGTATGGCAGTTAATTCCGTTGGCCAAGCGTGACTACGAGCGCGATGGCCGGAGTGTCAATTCGATTGAAGACGATCTGCGCGCCTTCGATGACGACGTCTTCACGATCATCGACCGCGTCGGTCCGCAATTGCGCA
>JAUXWR010000356.1 GCA_030680075.1 Legionella sp. | reverse complement strand
TTATTTTTTTATATTTTTACTTTATTATTTATTTTATCATTTTTACAGTTTTATATTATTTTATTATTTTTATTAATTTTATTTTAGTTTATCATCTTTATTTTTTTATACAATGGAGTGCATTATTTTTATTATTTATGTTAATTCTTTTATTAAATTATTTAATGTTGTTTTAATATTAATAGTTAGAGATTCATTATACTTATTGTTACTGTTGTTATTATTAGTATTATTAATATTATTATTACCACCATTACTATTATTAATATTTATTTTATTTGCTTATTCATTTTATTTTTATTGTTAATATATTTATTTTTTCATACTTTTATGTTTATTAATATTATTACTTTATTGTTTACATTATTTTATATTATTTTTCTCATTATTAAGATTACTAAATTTTATTGTTTAGTACTTTTATTTTTCATTCTTTATATTTTTTAATTAAATACTTTTAAACAATTAAATAAACACCACACTAAAAATTCTCCCTCGCTCTCCTTCTCCTCTCTGTCCCTGTAAATCTCTGTGGGGCCCTTGCTCCCTTCCGCGGTCTCCCCCGCCGCCTCCTGCTTCCTCCTGCCCTCGGGCCTCCTCGGCCTCCGCTCCCACATCGTTAAAATGGTGGCCACGTTCCTCGCCTCCTGAGGTCGTCCGGCTCCCCATGTGTTCACATGATTCCATGTAGACTGATAAATATAATTGTCATCTAAACAGTAATACGATTGGTCTGATACTGTTGTGGTAAATATTGAGCGTTTAGATTAAATGTGTTTTGTCAATATGATTGTAAAATATTCAACTACTAAATGTTAATGCTTGAAAGTAATATTTATCTTTGTAAATGAATGCTTGTTGTTAGTATGTGTGCTGTGTAAAGATGCGTGTAGATAGATATGTGTAAAGCTGTTGTTTAAAATGTGTTAAATCGACTAAATAAGCTGCTTCTCTGTGGCTTAGTAGATAGTTGGAGTCTGTTGTTGAAATTGCTTGCTTTTGTTGTTTGAAATGAAATGATATAAAATAAAAGTGTTATACATATAAAAAATAATTATAAGTGCTGTCTGTTACTTAAAAAATAACCTTAAAATACCTCTTTTTTCTGCTCTCTTTTTCAGCTCGTTTGGGCCCTTTTTTTGCCTTCTTTTCTAACTCCCTGTTAGAGACTT
>JAUXWR010000300.1 GCA_030680075.1 Legionella sp. | reverse complement strand
TTGTGTCATAGGTTCGACTCCTATACGGCCCACCATTCTGGTATAAAATTCTGAGTCTACTGAATAAATCCCACCCTAATGCGCTCGTAGCTCAGCTGGATAGAGTACTTGGCTTCGAACCAAGGTGTCGGGGGTTCGAGTCCCTCCGAGCGCACCAATTTTTGCGTTTAAAATCAATGAGTTAAAGAAGAATGTAACTGCACTTCCATTTTTATCTATGGTTGTTTTATTATATATTACTTATACTTTTGGACAGCATGTCATTATAAAGGTGAATATTATGAGCGTATTAATCAAATGTGAAAACTTGGCTAAACAGGCCATATTCTCCAGTAACAAAGAGAACATTCTTCGTGCAATTGGCCTGATTGAAACATTTAAAGCCCAAAATAATCAAAAAATAAGAATAGCTTTATCAAATGGTTCTGAACAATTTGCTGATATGACTAGAATAGTTAAATAGTAATAGGATTTATCATTAAGAAATTAGCTTTAATTGGTTCAGGTATCAAATCTATATCTCATTTTACAACTGAATTTAGCACGTATACTACCAGTGCGGATAAAGTTTTATATTTAGTTAACGAACCTGTTACCAAACAATGGATAGAGCGCTATTCCAAGTTGTCAGAATCTCTTGAACCGATATATTTTTCTGAAAATGATCGGCAGAGTTCCTATGATAAAATAAAAGATAAAATTCTTGCTGAGTTGGAAACTTATGATTTCATCACTGTAGTTCTTTATGGGCATCCTACAGTTTTTGCAGATCCAGGTTTACAATCTGTAATTGCAGCAGCAACGAATTCAATTGAAACAATTATTTTACCTGGTATTTCCATCGAAAATTGCCTTTATGCAGACCTTAAAATCGATCCGGGGCAATTCGGATGTTTCCATGTAGAAGCAACCGAGTTATTACTATACAACAAAATCATTGATCCAACAGCACACCTTTGCATTTGGCAGCCAGGAATGATTGGCAACCGTTCTGCTCCCCAACTAAACCAAAAAAGTAAGCACTTAAACATACTAAAATTTAAATTAAAAAAATATTACCCAGACGACCACATCTGTATTATTTATGAGGCGTCGATGTACCCCAGTGTAGAACCAAGAATACATCAATTCTCATTATATGAAATTGAAGATCAAACTATTGGAACACTTTCAACACTATATATTCCTCCACTTCCCCAAAGGAACCCGGATTTAGAAATTCTTAATCAACTATCTTCATAGAATTAAGGAACTAATATTTAAGGAAAAATATGTTTGCTGTACTATCTCATCGATTAAGTTTACTACCCAAACTATCAAAAATTTGTTATGTACTTCTTCTTTTTTCATTCCTGGAGTGTGCTGCAGGAGGAGTTGCCTACTATTTATCATTATATTTAGGAACATCTACCCCATTAACAAAGTTACAAATTGGTCAAGTTGGTTCAATTGTTGGATTCGGAGCATTATCAGGTGCACTATGCTCTACTTACATAACAGACAGACTGAGTAGTAAAAATATTATTTTCGTCAGTTTTCTGTTTCTAGGATTAGGTTTTTTTTGCCTACCTCAAAGTGCTAATTTTCTGGCAATATCAGGCAGCGCATTCATAATCGGCATTGCAACCAGTATTTTTCTCACCACGAACAATGCTCTATTATTGCAACAAGCTCCCCAAGATCAAAACAGTCTTCGCTTTGTACAAAGTATGAAAGTAGTCAGTGAAAATCTGGGTAGTAGCTGTTCTATACTATTAATTATGTTCTTTGCAGCACAATATTATGGACAAATTTTTGAAGTAATTGGTCTATTTTTCCTTCTTTTTGCTATGAATACCATGAAATATCTGCGTGTAGCGAAAAACTCTTTAGGGCACTCAACTCATGAAGAGAAGGAAACAAATCAGAACGGGAATAATAAACGGCTTTATATTACTATCACCGCAGTATTTATAGCAGGAATTATCTATGCCCAGCAACGGATTGCATACCCACTTTTTTTAAATGAAAAGTTCTCAAGTTTTATAATCACCGCAACCTTTTTCTGGCTAGATCCAATTATTGTTTCTTTATTTCAAGTCAAGATAACAAAAATGGTATCAGCATTCAAAGTCCATCATCAGTTAGCAATTGGTGGATTATTATTAGGTACAGGCTTATTTGCTTTGACGATAGTAAACAGCATCGGAGGAGGAATCCTAGCTTGTTTAACATTTATTTCAGGAGAAATGTTATTCATGCCCACATCCTTTGTGGAATGCTATGAGTCCGCAGGAAATAAGCGCAAAGGCTTGGCGGCTGGCGCATGGAGAAGCGCGTATTCCTCTGGCTTGATTGTCGGCCCTCTCTTATCAGGTCTCCTAATGGAATATTATAGCTATAATGCATGTTGGATTTTAGCTGGCATACTTGGTTTTTTCTTGTTTATTTTATTTTTTAGCCAAGAAAAAAGATAATTAAATACCATTTGAGAACATTGAAATGCATCCCTTAAAAAAGGATGCATTAGTAGGGAACGTCATTTCACCTCTGAAGCGCTCATCGTGGACCGGAATAGTTTCGGGTGATTTGATAATGCTATTTTCTTCAGTAATAGAATGATAAAAATTAAACTTGGTTATTTTAGAAACTTCTTCAAGAATAGTATTTTTACATTCTCGAATTGGTGAAGAGAAATCCTTTTGGTATTTATGAACAACATCAATTAAAGCAATAAGATCTGTAAGAATAGTAGATGCATTCCTTGCTTTGGGTGAATAACTACACAGAGAGGGATGCTGAAGAGAATAATAAACAGGTTTAGGATCGAGACGATTATAATAAGTCGGAATTACTACAATTGGCTGATACTCTAACTTGTAACATTCTGAATAGACTTCTTTAATAAGAGATAATGGTAGTAACTCATCATCAATTGCAGGAGAAAAACCTAGTTTCGCACCTAACAATATCTCAAAAAGATGTCGTGCAGTTTCATATATTAGTACATTCGATTTTAAATTATTCCTTTTATTTGTAACTCTATAAACATGATTATAATAATCGCTATTTACCGCATATTCAGACCGCTGATTTGAAATCCTGTAAAAATAATCTCTAACTTCTCGCCAAGCAGAGTCTTTGCTAATATTTCTAACCCAATTTTCAGAAAAATATAATACAGAAGCACTCCAATCGTTTTTATAACTTCTGCTTTTTACTATCTCTTTAAAAATATTGGCATGTTCATGATAAGACCGAGGAGCAGGCTTGGTAATATTATAATTTTTCTGTAATCGCGAATGCATAACACCACACCCAATTTTTGGAATCATAAAATTTGATTTTGAACCTGCTGTAACAAAAAGAACTCCATTTGGTAAATGAGTAGCTGTGTAACCATAATTAATAACATGACCTATGCTAAAAAAAGTACCAGGAGGATCTATATAGATAGGAAACGTCCTATTAGTTTGCTCATCTGATGTATTTAAAAACCATTCAAATGATTTATTAAAAAACATTCCCAAGGGGCTGTTAGTTAAACCATAAGCCAAGTCATTCAACATCGTGCGAGGTATACACTCTGAATTAAGACGAACATATTGGCCAGTTTTGGTTGGTAAAAAAATACCCTCATCATCACCAACCAAATCCCCATAATCATAATCTATAAGATACATTGGAAATTTACTATCGGGAGAAAGTTTATCAACCAACTCAAAAAAAACAGGATTTATAGTCTTTATGATGTTTCTGACATCAATCCAAAATTTTTTTTTTATTTTTAACATCAGTAACAACAATTAAATAATATACGCTCATTTTAATCAAAAAAACAAATTTACTCTACCAATAGTAGAGATAAATTGTCAGTATAATTTCATGAAGAGCAATGATTAAATATCCCCATCAAAATTGCAGTTTTTATAATCTTAAACGGCATTTTGACTCATGGTCTATTAGTAAAATAATAGAGTTATTTAAAAAATAATTAATCAAGGATGCATAAAATGCAAGATTTTGAAAGTAAAGAATACCGTGTATATCAAAACAAAAATATGAACCAGGAAATAAATACCCGTATTGATATCGAAAATATTCAATTAGCCGAAATAGAGCTAGATGAAGATCTAATATTAGCAGTACATCGCAGTTAGTATCAATTTATGCGTAGTGTATAAACACTACGCTATTTTCCTTATAAGGATATTCTAATGACCATCAGAACAGTTTCACCAATTAATAATAATTCAATAACACAAGAAGAGTTCAACGAGATTTATTTTAACAGAACGACACCAGTTCAATTATGTGGTCTCAATAAGACAATGCCCATTTATCAAAAATGGACCTTTGATTACTTTAAAGAAATTGGAAAAAATTTTACATGCCAAGTTAGTGATAATCTCAATGAGCCAGCAAATATCACTCGTAAACTACCTATTAATGAATATATCTCTTTAATTCAGAATGACGAAAAGTGCCCTTATATGATTGGATGGAGTTATCAAAAGGATTTTCATCAGTTAGACGAAGATTTTTATCTTCCCGATTTTCAGCCTCTTGATTTTATAAATAGATTACCTAAACACCTTCAGTTCAGACGCCGATGGATTTTTTTTGGCAAGAAGAACATTAACAGTGATCTGCACATTGATTGTTTTTCAACCAGCGCATGGATTCTTATGGCTCAAGGAACAAAAACGTTCAGAGGGATATCACCACTAGATCGCCATCATATTAATATGGGAAGTTCTCTTTTCGATGAGCAAGTAATAACCTGCTTAAATGAAAAAAATGTTGAGATTCTTGAGTTCAAATTAACGCCAGGAACAATACTATATATACCCACAGGTTGGGTTCATCAAATAAAAAATGAAGAAGATAATATTATGGTTACAGGAGGATTTACCTCTGATAAACATGTTTTTCGCTTCTTCCATAATTTTCATGAAGCTATTTTACGTGACAGCCGTGAAAGTGAGCAAGTTTATCTGACTTATCTGAATCGACTTGTTGCTCAACCTCAAACTTTGTCGGCAGAAGTAATAGATTCCATTGAAAATGATCTTAATTTTACTCAAATGCGTGTTGGCGAGCTACATCATAAAATCAGCGTCTATCAAAAACTCTTAGGTAATAAAGTAGGCGTTTAATAAAAAACGCAGTTCCCAATACATTAATAAGTAAGAAAAAAATGAAAACAGATTTTCATATATCAATTGCTGTTGACGCTTTACCATATAATAAAACTCTAACTTCGGTTTGTGATTATAGTGGTGAACAGATTTTTACTAAAATGGCCTTACCATTATTCAGTGAAAAAAATGGCGAGCTAAGTCATAATGCATGTATTTATTATGAAAGTAGCGATAATGGAAAAAAATGGCATTTTAGGTTAAGAAATGACCTTTACTGGCAAACAGGCGAGTTAGTAATAGCCGATGATTATTGCCGAGCTATTAAGTCTATATGTCGTGATAAATCCAACCGATTCAGGACTCTTTTTTTTGATATAGTTGGTGCTAAAACCTATTCAGAATATGAGAGTGAAAATATGGGCATTTATAGCTCCGGAATTTTTGAGCTTACTATTGAGCTTAAATATAAAAATAATTTCGTCCTTTGGTTTTTTACGTTAATTAATACCTCTCCGCTGCATCGAAAAAATCCATTATTAACTGCAGGCCCTTACTTTGTTCATTTTGTTGATGAAACGCATTATCACCTTAAAATAAACCCATATTATAAGTTGGATTTAATACCGAAAGCTCACTCGTCCATTATTTATAAAAAAATTGTTAATGACTTATACGCCGAGTGTTTTCATCGAAATGAAATTGATGTCACTTGCGATACAGGTCTTGATCTAAATCATTACATAAACCAAAAGGAGCATCCATATTTTCAAAAAAATGATATTCACTTAATTATGCTGCTATCACCAGGTAAATGTTTTTTAGAACTTCCAGATAATGCTAAAACTATCCTAATCCATGCTATTAATAAAAAAATAATTAGCGAAAAATTTAACGAGACATTAAAGAGTATTAGTTCGTATCTGGATATCTATAACCTAGAAGCAGAAAATATTGAAAATAAGTCTATATCTTCACTAAAAAAAACGTTTCAATTAACTATATCTTATGAAGATTTTTACCCAAATCGAGTAATTATTGACTTAATTGCCAATCAGCTTATTCCATTTAATATTGAGGTAAAAGCCATTGAAGATAAATATGGTGAATGGACATCCGAAACACACTTACGTTTTGAAATACGTAAATCTCTACGTTCTACGCCATTTCTTCTTTTAAAAGCAGACATATCTCGAGGATATCTTCCTGAGACTGTCTTTAAGGAAGTCAAGCTTTTGTATTCTGCCTTATTACAAAGTGATATCCCAGAGGCAAAACACTATTTATTTAGACGTCTGGATTTAATCATACGTATGAATTGTATTGCTTTACCCCTTTTCATTTTTCCAACAGGTTTTTTTTGTCGCAAAAATATAGTTGCTTCAACATTAACATCAGTAGGCTCTTTTATTCATAAACGTAAAGGTGCAGCATGAATTTTTTGAAATTAAATGCCGAGATTATTTATCAAAAACCAAACTATATTATTTATGGAAAAAGAACATTTAAATTTTCCAGTGAAAATCCAGACTCACAAATAGGTAGTATATTAAATAAATTGAAAGATGGTGTTTCAGCTCAAAATTTCTTTGAACTGTGTGAGAAACATCCACTAAAAGCTATAATTTATCGATTATATCAAGAGGATTTAATCACACCTTATTGTACTAATTATATAAACTCACCTCTTGAAAAAAGTTATGATTTATTTAATCACTTTTTAGCATCTAATGCTTCCCCTTTTAAATTTAAAGATAACCTCCATGCTATTATTGTAGGTTGCGGAGGAATTGGGGGAAATATTGCATTAAGTTTAGTCTCATCCGGGTTTAACAACTTCACTCTAATTGATTATGACAAAGTGGAAGCCTCAAACCTTAATCGTCAATTTTCATTTGGGCGGGATGATATTGGAAAAAATAAAGTTAATGCTTTGGCAGATAAACTTGCCAGCATCAATCCTGAAGCTAAAATAACAACTTTCAATAAAAAAATTGATTCGGAAGAATCATTGTCAAGCATTATAAATGAAGGAGATATTATTGTCTCAGGTATTGATATCCCCGTTATAAAATCATCAATTTATACTGCAGAATTTGCCTTAAAAAAAAATATCCCTGTAATTTACGGTTCAGTGGGATATCAAAGCTTAAAAGCTGGCCCTTTATTAGATACTGCGGTTTCCAAAAAAGCTTATATTGCTTATTTATCAAAATTAAAAAATATATCTGCTCAACCTATTTCGGGATCTCTCTTCTCAACAAATGCAATGCTGACATCTATTATGACAAATAACATAATTAGTTACTTCTACCCTATTGCAAAGACTCATTTATTAAATTGCACTTGGATTATTGACCCATTCTCTCTCACTGTTACAACTAAGGCATATAATGACGCCAACTAAAAGAGAACTTTTCTCACTTAATCTAAATGAAGATATTATTAAATTTCAGGCCATTCTCTGGAATAAATATTGTGATGCTCGCAAACGGACGCTTATCGACTGGCCTTCAGAAGAACTTAAAAGTAGCCAATTAGAGTTTAATAATAAAATTACATTATATCAGAAGGAAAATTATTCCAAATGGTCGCCAATATTGGCATTAGTACGAGAAGATATGATAAATCAGGGAGAATCAATTTCACCTGTTAATTTTGTAAATGACTGTCAATTTCTGCGATCTTTATTAAAAGCCCATGACTGGCTAATAAAACAAAACTATGCTACGAATTTGGCTTTACAAAGTTTTATTAAAAATATCCTTGTTGTTGATTGTGATGATTTAGTCGCTTGCTCTTCATTTAAATTCCTGGGAACAATAATAATTGCACCTAAAATAACATGGTGTTTGGCTGACTATGTGGAAAACTTGATCCATGAAATGTCACATATAGATCTCTTTATCAGGCAACTGATTGATCCTATTGTGGAAAAAAATGTATTATTGGACAGTCCATTCAGAAAAAATAAAAGACCTACTATCGGTGTATTTCACGCGGCTTTTGTACTATCTCGGGTTGTAAAATTATTAGCTGCTCTTTTAAATGATCAATATGAAGCAGAATTAACTCGTTTTCGATTATTAAATAATTACCAGAACCTTATAGCTGCACTGGATACACTAAAAAATGCACCATTTCTTACTAATGTGGCAAAGATGCTTTTGGAAGAAATGACTGAACACTCATTACTCTATAGAGAGTTTGTATTATGATTATAGATGAATTAAAGGAACGTTTTAAGCTTTTTTCTATTCAGCCTTATCTCTATTTTGCTTTAAGTGGCATTTTAGCGACTTTAGGCAATGGATTGATTTATATCACCGTATCGTGGCTTGCTTATGAAAAAATGCATTCTATTAGTGGGATAGCCTTAATGATGTTTTGTATCTGGTTACCCACAATACTATTTGGTCCTTTTTTTGGTGTATGCGCAGACAAATATAACCGTAAAAATTTAATGATTATGTCTAATATGATTCGTGGACTGGCGGTTATTGGTTTTGTAATAGTTTATCACCTAGGCTTTTCAACAAATATTTTTATCCTAGCCGTCTTTCTGGGTATTTTTGTCTCATTTTATATGCCAGCAGCAGTGCCCATGATAAGTAGTATTGTTCCAGAAAATGATTTGATGAATGCTAATGCAACCATAGATATGATTTATGAGCTAGGCACAATAATTGGGATGGGAGTGAGTGGGTTTTTGGTATTATATTTGGGACTCATGAATACTCTTGCTCTGGGTGGTCTATTGTTTTTATTAGCAGGGACATTTAATTGGTTCATGGAATGCAAACCAGAACATTGCTATGGAACACTTAATAAAGAAAAAAGTGGTTTTATAGAGGACTATATTAGCTCCTTAAATTATTTAAAAGATAATCCGCGCCTTCTTGGAATTTACTCAATCCAAACGTGTATTATGATACTTTTAATGACAATTCCCATCCTTCTCCTTCCATATACAAAAGAAGTGCTTAAAGTTGGCCCAGATAAATTTTCAACTTTAGAAGCTCTTTTCTCTATGGGAATTTTTATAGGTTGTCTGATATCACCTATATTATGTAGATTAATTAAAATAAAACGAACCTTGCTGTTACTAATGGTTGGTATGGCAATAGGTCTGTATATATTCTCAATTAATGAAAATTTAATAATCAGCTATATATTCTATTTTATTATTGGTTTTGGCTTATCAAGCTGGGCCTTGTCTCTCACTCAAGCCCAACTCCTTGCCGATAAGAGATTTCAAGGACGTTTGCAATCAACCTTTAATAGTATATCAGGGGTGGGGGTTCTTGCTATATACTTGCTCATCACATTTCGTACAGATCTTCTTGATATCCATAAAATGTATAACTTCCAAATAGTAATAGCTCTATGTGCCATTGTTATTATTCTAATGGTTAAAGACAATATTATCGAGTCTGCGAGTAATGAATGAAAAGCCATCACTTCAGCGGATTATCCCCAATTTTGGAAAATGGCTATTCTCACGTCATTATAAAGTGGCGAAATTATTTTAACCATCGAGTGATGTAGGATATTGTTTCATCGATTACCCTAATTGCCTGGTGGTAAAGATCCTCAAACAATTCACGCTCGCCAGATTTCCAGTAACGTTCCAGGTACTGGCAAGCAAATTTCATTCGAGTGGTACCAATATACATAGCACCACCTTTTATTTTGTGAGCCAGTTTTTCAACTTCTGTGAAATTTTGTTGGTTAAAAGCATGTCGCATTTTTTGGCTATCAATAGGAAGTTCTGATGTAATCAGCATTTTTAGAAGTTCCCTTAATGATTCGAGCCCACCACAACTGCTAACGCCGAGTTTTTCATCGAAGAGAGCAAATTGTTCAATTTCAAATAGTTCGTTATTGTTTAAAGGTAAATCCCTGGCAGTCGATTGAGGTGATGGAGTTTTCTTATCATCTACTGTTTTATTGACTACATGTAACTCATATTTTTTAATCAAATCCTTAATATGATCTGGGCGAAGCGGTTTGCTGATTACCTGATTCATGCCGGATTCAAGCGCTTCATGCTCGGTGTCCATAATTGAATGTGCAGTTAATCCAATCACAGGAACCTTCGTTCTTTTATGCTCCCTTTCTATTTTTCTGAATTGCCGTGTTACATCAAGCCCTGATATGTCCGGTAATCCTATGTCTGATAAAACAAGGTGAAATCTATTGTTCTTGAAAAGTTCTATAGCCGTAGTGCCAGTAGAGGCAGATGTAAACCCAATACTCAATTTATTAAGTATGTTCTCTGCTGTTCTTAGTGCTATCGCATTATCTTCTATTAATAAAATTTGTATACCTGAATCAACAAAGCTGTTTTCGATGGTTGTTGATGTAGAGACGGGAAAAGCGGATATGGGAGTGATTGCTGCATGTTTGATCACTTTAACCGGAATGAATACCGTAAAAACTGTTCCTCTATTTGGTGTTGATTCTACAGTGATTTTTCCCTTCAATAATTGTATATATTTCTTGACAATGTGTAGGCCAACACCATGCCCTGCGTATATGCCTTGATAAGAAGATGTTCCTCGAAAAAATTTTTTAAAAATTTTCTCTTTATCTTTTTCCGTTATTCCTGAGCCAGTATCCTTAATAGTACACTCAATTCGGTGTTCTTTAGTTATGAATCTTGCGCCAATTTCAATGCCTCCTTTTTCGGTAAATTTTACTGCATTTCCTAAAAGGTTGAGCAAAATGCGATGGATTTTTATTTCATCGGTTTCGATTATCTCCGGTAAATCCTCAGCAAGCGTAATTTTCAAGTCAAGATTTTTCAGTTTTATGGTTGGTAATTCAAGAGCAGCAATATTTTGAATTAGTGCTCTTATTTTAACAGGAGATTTATTAACCTCGTTTTCTTTTTGACTACCAGTCGCAATGATATCAAGCACACTATTTAATAAGGTCAAAAGTTGCTCACCACTAATATTAACCATATGAGCATGCTCTTTTTCCTCCAAAGTGACGGCTTCGTTTTCAAGGATTGATGACATTCCTATTATTCCGGCCAAGGGAGTGCGGATATCATGACTCATATTACGAATAAACTCATCTTTTGCTCTGTTGCCTGCTTCGGCTGCATTTTTGGCTTCTATAAGTTCAGATTCAATTTTTTTAAGGTAAGTGATATCAATGGTGTTTCCCATAATGCCAATAACATTACCATCCTTGTCAAGCATAGGTTTTTTAGTGGAAAGTAGAGTAATTTCTTCTCCTGTTGGCAGACAGGTTTTTTCTTCAATTGTAATTTCAGTTCCATGAGTCATAACATCCTGGTCATTTTTTTTATATTCATCTGCGGTAGTTTTACTAAATATTTGGTGATCTGTTTTGCCAATAACTTCACTGTCAACGGCATCATTAATAAATCCCATACGCTGAAGGCTGTGAGCGCATCTTTTATTTAAGCCAACCCAAACTCCTTCTTTGTCTTTCCAATAGACATCTCCTGGCAAATTATCAATCATATTTTGAAGTTGTTAACAAAGCGACTCAAGGCATTCAATTTTTTTTAATAACTCATGTGTTGTTTTCGATTTGGACACAATTTTTGCCTTCTCCATGATATTTGTTTCACTGTTTGTGAGTAAAGCGTTAGATATATATAAAAAGCATAGTCAAAATGTGTTGTAAATCCATATTAAATTAAAGCAATAGGTGATTTTTGAATAAGAATTTGCTCTATTTGTGATGATGTAATGTATAATGAGTGCACAATGGTCGAGGTATAATCAACTATAATTATGAACAACCAAATTATGGCAACGGATGGTAGCCGATTATGTTAACTCCGAATGGACAGTCAGCAAGCAAAATCGAAAAAGTCATGTTGCTTTCATTATGGGCTAATTCTTTAAATGATGAGCTTAATTTAAGAAAAGAGTCAGAAAAAAGAATTATTTTCGCAGGAATCGGTAAACCTACTTACCCCATTAATTCAAATACAATTAAATCATATTTGAACTATTGGAAGAATTTGGATCAAATGTCGCAAAAATGGTACGAAAATCCTGAAGGATCGGAGGAAGCTGCAGCAGTTGACTATGGTGATCCTCGCGGTGATATTGAGCCGAGAGAAATAATGGCTAAAGTAATGTCCTCATGGTATGAGTCGGAAATTACACCAGATAATATACTATTTACAGTGGGTGGCATTGGGGCTCTACGTGTTATTTTTGAAACATTTAATACACATTATGACGATATACCCGGTTACAGAATTATCACCCCCTTCCCCCATTATAGCGCCTACTCAAATAATCCCAGACATCGTCTACATCCAGTCGATGTCATGAGTGTACCTGGATATAAATTAAAGGGTTATGCGCTTGAAAAAAGCATCAGGGAAGCCTATGAGCAGGCTGAAAATGATCATGGTTTGCCTAAGGCTGTATTGTTATGCAATCCATCCAATCCTATTGGAACAATTATTGATGAAGAAGATCTTTTGCAAATTGCGGATGTTCTTCGCAGATATCCTGATTTATATATCATACTGGATGAAGCCTATGCTGAAATGGCATACAAACCATTGCCTTCTTTCTTAAAACTTGCTCCGGATTTAAAGTTGAGGACGATAATTTTGCGTTCAGCAACAAAAGCGCTGTCAGCAGCAGGTGAAAGGATGGCCGTTCTTATGGTATTTGAACAAGCCTTGATGAACGAGATGCTTAATAAAAATATCAGCTATTTCATTCATGCTCCGCGCTCGGCTCAAGTGGCTTATGCACAAACTATGGAAAAATTTAATGTGGTTGAGCAAAAAAACCTTAGCCGATTTTACAGAAAAAAAATTGATTACGTCATTATGCGACTACATGCTATGGGGGCTGCCATGCCAGATCCAATGTATGATGTTGATGCGACGTTTTATGTACTTGCAGATTTCAGTGATTTGTTCGGTCTAGATTTGCCAACGGAAATACAAAGGGTGATGCAAAAATCAGATAAAATCAGTACTGGGGAAGAGTTGGCTTATTATTTACTATTTAATGACCGAGTAATGGTATCGCCATTATCTTATTTTGGTTTACCAACTGATTGTGGCTTTATACGCATTACTTGCAGCGGTAATGATGCTGAATTGCGGGAGTTAATGGACCGACTGGAAAAGCGTTTGTTTGAAGCTAGAATGAATAAAAAGCTTCTTATGGTAGAAAAAATTAATCAAAAATTTCCTGAACTTAAACTGTTAGATGGGCATATGCATGAAATAATGTCTAAAAAGATAGATGCTATTATCCATGGAGAAAACAGTTGTTTAATCCTGAAAGGAAAAAACCAGGTATTGGAGAAGTTATATACAACTATTGTCAGTTTTTTAGGATTTATTTCAGCAGAATAATACTGTATTGATAGTTTTTATCTCAGAATAGTTCATATAGACACGAAAGCCTTTATGAATTGTATTCATGGACTGATAAAGAAGGGAGTTGGGTAATTAGCATTTCAGTAGCAATATCAGAAAATAAACCCGAAATCGCAAGAAGAAAAATATTCTTGGAAAGACCAGAAATTTTTTTTTAATCAAATTTACGGTCATTTAATACCCATCGATAGATGAGATCGGAAAATTATTTTCTTTAAAACTGATTACAGAGTCAATAGAAGAGATCTATTGAATTCTCAAGAATAGTAAGAATAGAGAAGAATAGATTATCAAGCCTTGCTTTTTGCTTTGCCTAATAATTATAGAACTATGGCTATGAATAAATGTACTAATGTATATGCACACAAAAATACCAACAATTTGTAGTGGAGAATACCGCTTTGCAGTAATTGGAGAGTATTTTGCCTATCTTATTCATAGGTAAGTTGTATTACTAAAATAAGTAAGAATAGAAAGCAAAAAGCAAGGCTTGCCCCTCGCTCTGTTAGCTCAGTTGGTAGAGCAGAAGGCTTTTAACCTTTGTGTCATAGGTTCGACTCCTATACGGCCCACCATTCTGGTATAAAATTCTGAGTCTACTGAATAAATCCCACCCTAATGCGCTCGTAGCTCAGCTGGATAGAG
>JAUXWR010000351.1 GCA_030680075.1 Legionella sp. | reverse complement strand
TATGCCCGAGCGGTCGACTTGCGCCGAGGACCGATCCGTGATAGAATCCAAATATACCACATATATTTGGAGATTGTGCCCATGCCGCAAGTACACTGCTACCTGAACGAGGCCCTGGCGAAACGACTCCAGGAAAAAGCGCAACATCAGCACATTTCGGTCTCGAAGTACATCGCGGGCCTCGTTGAGAAGGATGTTGGGAACCAGTGGCCGGAGGGGTTTTTCGATCTGGCTGGTGCCTGGCAGGGGGATTTCGAATTGCCTGATGAGGGCGAGTTTGAAGTCCGCGAAAGTTTTGACTGATGTATTTGCTCGACTCGAATGTCTGCGTTCGGTATCTGAAGTATGCCCACGCCGGAATCGTAGCGCGAATACACGCACTTGAACCGCATGAGATCGCGCTGTGCAGCATCGTCAAGGCCGAACTACTCTATGGCGCGCGCAACAGCCGCGCCGTGCAATCCAACCTCACGACGCTCCAAAAATTCTTCCGCCCGTTTCAAAGCCTCCCCTTCGATGATCGTTGCGCGGAGGAGGCGGCGCAGATCCGCGCCGATCTCGCGGCGCAGGGCAGACCCATCGGCCCACATGACATCCTCATCGCCGCGACGGCGCGCGCGCATGATGCCGTGCTGGTGACGCACAACATCGGCGAGTTTGCGCGGGTAACCGGACTGCGCCTGGAAGATTGGGAAGTCTAGGGGAGAGATATCCGTTGCGTCGGGTGCTTTTTTGCTCCCTTGCATTTGCGGCGCAAATCTGCAATTCTGCTGGCAGTAATACGGAGGTGTATCCCATGACAACGCGAACCATAGACATTCCCGAAGAACTGGCGCGCTTCATTCACGATAGCGTGGCGGCGGGCCGCTACTGCGACGAGAACGAAGTCGTCCGGGCGGCGTTGCACCTTCTGGAGCGCGAGGAAGAGGAATACCGCGAGAACCTCATAGAACTGCGGGCGGAAGTCCAGAAGGGCGTTGACGCCGTCGAAGCGGGCGACTGTATCGAGTTGAATAGCCGGGAGGATATCC
>JAUXWR010000348.1 GCA_030680075.1 Legionella sp. | reverse complement strand
GTGAGGGAAGCCTGGTCGTACACACGGTCAAAAATTTCGCCGATGACGTGGAAGGACGATGTGAAGTTGGGTCCGCCGACGCCGAAGAAGATACGCACGGTCTCACCGACGTTGGCGCGCAGCATGTGCTCTTCGCTGGTCAGTCCCATGGACGCGCCGTTGAAGACGAAGTATTCGGGGTTTTCGTTCAATAGTTTGTCAATGTCGTCGGTCAACATGCCGCTCGTGCCGAAAGGCTGGGCGGTGTACAGTTCGCCCTGCATCACGTAGAACTCGCGGTCAACGGGGGGCAGTCCGCCTTCGGGCTCGACGAGGATCAATCCATACATGCCGTTGGCAATGTGATGTGCGACCATGGGGGTGGCGCAGTGATAGACGTACAGACCGGGGTTGATGGCTTTGAAGGTGAACATGGTCTCGCCGCCGGGCATGGTCTGGGTGACGACCGCGCCTCCGCCGGGACCTGTGACTGCGTGGAAGTCAACCGAGTGAGCCATCATGCTGTCGGGCAGGTTCTTGAGGTGCACCTCCACAGTGTCGCCCACGCGCACGCGCAGGAAGGGACCGGGGACCGTGCCGTTGAAGGTCCAATACTTGAAGGTGGTGCCGTCGGCGAGGTTACCGACCACTTCCACGGTTTCCAGTTCGACGATCACTTTTTCAGGAGCGCGATTCCCGATGGGGGCGGGGATGTCGCTCGGGTCGCGGACGATGTCCACGGCATTTGCATCGGCTGGACCGGCGCTGACGGTTACCGTCTGCGGGCTGGGGCTGGTGTATCCGTCACCGCCCGATGTTTGCGCGCTGGATACACCAGAACCAACGATGAATTTTCCGATCATGCCCGCCTGTAAGTGACCGGGAACTGCACAGTAGTAGGTAAATGTGCCTTCACTGCCGGCGATAAATTCCACGGTGATGCTGTCGCTTCCCATGAAATCCTTCGACTTGACATTGAGTTCGTCAATATAGAGGTTGTGCATCGCGCCTTCGCCGCTGGTCAGGTGGATTTTGAC
>JAUXWR010000299.1 GCA_030680075.1 Legionella sp. | reverse complement strand
GAACCACCTGACTCCATCTCGAACTCAGAAGTGAAACAGACATGCGCCAATGATAGTGTGGGGTTTCCCCATGTGAAAGTAGGTCATCGCCAGGGCTTTATTCCGAAAGCGGCTTTTTAGCCGCTTTTTTTTTGCCTTTTTTTTGATAATAAATTGTATCATCGTTGGGCTTTGCAAGCTCAGTACCAGCCCTGTCCTCCTATCTCATCGTAAATTGGCTATACGAAATGCCCGCTCAGTAAAGGTAATCCTTATTATTAATAAGGTCATACCAGGTATTAACAGGAATAAATACCGAGTATCCTTGTTGGGTTTCGCAAGGCTCAGTGTCATTTTACTTGGTTAATTTAATGTTCTGACAAAGGTATATTGATAGCGGAACACTAATTATTTTGTTGGTAAATCTCGTATATTACTTAAAGTTACTGTAATATAAATTACCATTTTACGGGATGTAGAGTAGTATGTTAGTCCATCGTCTCCTGGAGTTTATTGAGGCCTTAGCAATGACGGAATCTAACCTAAGCGAGAGTGATGTAGGCATCCTTAATGATTTTAAGACTAGATTGTCTTCATTAACTTCCGCAGATAATTTAACTGAAACCGATATAGATTGGTTGCGATCCATCGTTACTCATCGCTGGAATATCAATGATAGCATTGATGTGGAATGGCTCGAGCTGGTCAAAAGTATAGACACGGAAATAAATGAGTCTTATCGGCGTATACTGATGCCTGACAAGAATGATAATGATATTGTAGATGAAAATCTCTTAATTCTTAAGCAGAGCACAAATTGTACTGATCTAAAATCTTCTCGTACTCATTTTGATTTATTTCATCTAAGTACTATAACTGATTATTGTCATCTTAAATTACTAACCTCATTTAAACTCAAATTAGCTGAAATTGAGAGCAATATAACCGCAGAAGGTTATGTAAGTGCTGCCAGCTTTGATGAAATTAAAGCGCTTTTTTCTTTGCCATGGATGAGTGTTATTGACAAAAATGATGATTTAAGTCTTTCCGTATCTCTTGACTATTTAACTTTTTGGCATTATCTGGTTGAGAAAAGTAACAAGGATTGGCAACAAAACGGTGAATTACCGGTTAATCTTCTGCCGGAGTTGTTAAACCTTATTGATAACTATTATCAAGTATCTACTGAAGAAGATTTCATAAAGTTTAACAAGTCATTAAGGATGTTTATCAATAGCCTTGTGCTTTATCCTCTTGAAAATCTTAATCATTTGTACGGCATGATAGTCGAACATAACGGAAAGTCGATATATTTACTGCAGCTGATAATAGAATGTTTTCAGGACGTGTCCGGTATTGATAGTAATTTACGATCAATTGCCAAGTGGATTTATAGTGTCGATCATTCTCTGGTCGCCAAGAGTGAACAATTAATACCCGTTTATCAAGATTTAAGGGCAGGCAGATCGTTTGGAATTGCCCAGTTGCGAGACTTATTAGGGGAACTTAATCGTTTGCCGCCGGAATTTTCCTCCAAAATTAATTCCAAACTAGAAAATCTGCAGCAAAAGGCCTCTCGTGCAGGTGAAATTGATGAAGAACTGCTTGAAAAAATTAGAGAATTGTATTCCATGCGGTGGTTCGAGGTAATTGATACTTGGCTTGATTATACGCGTGTTCTGGATGGGCTAAATAAACCCTGGATTTCTTTGGCTCAATGCATGGCTGGCGCGGGCTTAATTGATCCTAATTATTATAGATTATTAATTCCAACTCTCAAACATGACGAGGGATTTATAGAAGCGCAAAAGTTAACAGATTTTCCGCTCACGCACTATATACTGTCTGACAATAACGCTGAACTTATTTATCTTGATACTTGTGTAAGGCATTATAAGATTAATCGCACGTTTTACAATTGGAATCCGAAGAAGCCACAGCCATTAACTGAAATAGAGAAGCAGCGTGTATTAAGATCACTCCCAGTATATGCAAATTATTTTAAACAATGGGAAATTGAAACAGATGATTTCGTCATTAAGAGGTCAACGGTCGACGAAATTAAAAAATTGGCAGAAAAGAGCTTATTTACTGATGGATTGTATTCAGGAAAAAATTATACGGTAGAACAAGACAAGTCAGCGGAAGTGGCGTATGAAGATTTTTTAGGATTTATGGCTACTCTTCCAGAAGACGAGCTAGTTAATCTTTTTAATCAGCGTATGTTATATAAAAATAAACGACTTACCCTTAGTGATTTATTACAAAGAGTACTACATCCAGGTTATCTACATATCTTATATAGTAATTTTGGTCATTTAATACAACGTGTACCAAGCACAGAAGAGAGAGAAGAGAGACCGCTATGTGCCGCTTTAGCGGCGCAGCACTATCTATTTAAGTTAGTTATTGATTATAATCCAGAAGAAGAACTTCCATCGACAAAGAAATACACGAAAATCGAGAGAGCCGATATTATAGAGATGCGCGCCAATTCTATAAAAAAGGTATACAGAGATTACGAATTTTTAATTGATAAGGAAGCAATCAGGCGTTTTAGGATAATTTATGTCGCGCTCCTTACTCATTCTTTCGGATATTTGTTAATAGGAGGTCATAAGTTATCAGTTTGGGATTGTGTTAACACCGTAACAAATACCGGTATAAAGATATCTGACCTTTTAAATAAAGTGTTAATTACCCATTCTGAAAACCCAAGATTTGCCTATGCGATGATGGAAACTACTATACGTGAAGCTCTTGCCGATAATAGTATGAAAACATCATTGACGCGCTCTGTCGATACCGAAATATGGTTAAAAACGATTTTGAATGGATCCATGTTTGAAGCGGCTAATTGCACGACTTTCGATCCCGATTTACTGTTGGCTGTATTATGGAGTTATCCTATCGCTCTCAATTCCAAATTGCGGGTTCCTAGAGATTTATTTCTTGATCAATTAGTTCATACGTTAGTGCAAGATGAAGATGAACATTTAAAATGGATTCGAATCAATATTAAATTCGCTGATTTTTTAAAAACAATACCGGAGCGGGAGTGTGACGCTATTTTAACAAATCTTCGCGATGCATCATGCACGCCTGATAGACATAAACACATAATTGAATTTTCATGCCATAGATTTGCATTAAATATTGCGCTCGATGAGTCCCGAAATAGGTTAAATTTCTTTGCTAGTGAACCGCAAATTAATTTATATCAATACGATAGTTTTTGTAAAGAGTTTCACAATCGATTAAAACAGCAAAATATACCAAATGATGACAATAAATTATCTGATTTGCTGGTGTTTTTACACGGAATAGCAAAAAATATTATTAATAATTCCAAACACCAGAAATTAACGCATTACATAGAAACACTCACTCATGAAATAGGATCGCCAACTAGCTACCCACAAATTGTGTATTAATCTTAATGAGGCTTTCATAACGCCGGCGAGACACATGCCCTGTATTCACGGCCTTGGTTAAAGCACAGCCGGGGCTGTCACGGTGATTGCAATTTCTGAATTTACAGTCATTTGCGAGAGTTCGGAATTCGCGAAATCCATAGAGAATATCGCCGGCCGGCATTTGCCATAACTCAAATTCGCGTATTCCTGGTGAGTCAATAAGCGCCCCGCCCTTGGGGAGATGATACAGGCGTGAATTTCTGGTGGTATGGCAGCCAAGTTCTGATTGTATAGAGATATCCGCCGTCAGAATTTCCGTCTCATGCGGTAAAATACCTGAGATTAACGAGGATTTTCCCACACCGGATTGACCTACAAATACGCTGGTATGATTACAAAGTGCCTCTTGCAGTGCTTTATACCCTTCAGAATCTTCTTTACAGGTGAATACCAGTGGATAACCTAAAGCCTTATAACAGTTAATCAGCTCTTCTTTAATATCTTCACAAGGTAAATCTACTTTATTGAGCACGATCGTTACTTGCAGTTGTAAATTTTCAGCCATGATTAAATAACTGTCGAGTAAAGACCAGGTGGGTTCGGGCTTGGCTGCAATGACCACCATTAATTGGGAGATATTAGCCGCAACCGGGCGACTTTCACGATGCTTATCTGCACGACCTAAGACAGAGTTTCGAGGATAACGGCTAACAATGACACCGCGATTATCTTCCGTTGGCTGCCAGATAATGCGATCTCCAGCTACAATAGAATCAATGTTAGGACGAATGGAACAGCGGATCCGTAACCCTTGCGTGGTTTCTACTTCCGCATGGCGGCTAAAACGCGTAATAACCAGACCATCTTCCCGTGATGACAGGTTTTTTTCATCGTCTTCACGAAAGCCCGCTTGTATTTTTTGAATACGAGCCGCCTGCTGTTTATTAATTCGTCTTTTACTCATGATTAAGAAATCGTCTATAATGGGTTGGATTTTTAATTGTACAGGATATTATAGAGTATAACCCGTCAGAGGCGGCGCTGCGACTTAATGCCTACCTTAACGTCAATTACGTATAAAAAAATCATTTACCGCGGAACCGCTTGTGCTGAGGAGGGGTGAAAACCCCGTCTCGAAGCATTCACGTAACTTAATGGCAATGGGCCAAAGGTTCCAATTATTTAAGTGATAAAAAATGAAGATTTATCTGGTTGGTGGTGCTGTTCGTGATCGATTATTAAACTACCCTGTTAAAGAGCGTGATTGGGTCGTTGTAGGTGCTACCCCTGAGTTAATGCTTCAAAAGGGTTATCAGCAAGTTGGGCGTGATTTTCCCGTGTTTTTGCACCCAACCACGCATGAGGAATATGCATTAGCGCGTAAAGAGAGAAAATCGGCACCGGGCTACTATGGTTTTGAATGCGATATCTCCAAAGCGGTGACATTAGAAGATGATTTAGCGCGTCGTGATTTAACGATAAACGCCATCGCTATGGATGAAAGTGGCAATATTATCGATCCTTACCATGGCTTACGTGATTTAAACGAAAAAAAACTGCGCCATGTTTCTGATGCTTTTATCGAAGATCCCGTTCGTGTATTACGAGTCGCGCGCTTTGCTGCTCGCTATTATCATCTAGGTTTTTCAGTGGCTGAAGAAACCCGTAAGCTCATGTATCAAATGACCCAACGTGGTGAGCTTACTCATTTGGTTCCTGAGCGAGTGTGGCAGGAACTGCAACGCAGCCTGGAAGAAAAAAATCCCGAGATTTTCTTCACGACCTTAAGAGCATGCGGCGCGCTTAAAATAATTTTACCCGAACTGGACCGTCTTTTTGGTGTGCCCAACCCTCCACAGCATCATCCAGAGGTGGATAGTGGTGTTCATACATTACTGGTATTGCAGGCGGCTGTGGCAATCTCTCCAGATCCCATGATACGATTTGCAGCCCTGGTGCATGATCTGGGCAAAGGGTGTACACCTCAAAATGACTGGCCCAGTCATCGAGGTCATGAAGAAATTGGCGCATCAATTATCGAGTCATTGTGCGCGCGTTTACGAATTCCTGTTAGCTTTCGTCAATTTGCCGTGCTGGTTTCTCGCTTTCATTTACTGATTCATCGAATTGATGAGCTACGCGCAAAGACGATTGTAAAAGTGCTTGAGCAAACGGATGCGTTTCGAAGGCCGCAACAATTCGCTAAACTATTAATAGCCTGTGAAGCAGACGCCCAAGGGCGTCTGCGGCAAATTGATTATCATCAATCAGCACAATGGCGTTTTGTGCTTGATGAATGCTTGAAAGTCTCTGTACAGACGCTAATTGAGCAAGGTTATCAAGGTGTCGCCATTAAACATGAATTATATGCTCGCCGTGTGGCTTGTGTAGACTTGATTTTGAATTCCTGGAAAAAACATGAAAAACAGTAATAATTTGATTTGGATAGATTTGGAAATGACAGGGCTTAACCCTGAAGTGGATCACATCATAGAAATAGCAACGGTCGTTACAGACGCTAATCTTAATATATTAGGGGAGGGGCCTGTGTTTGCTATCCATCAGCCTGCAGAAATGATTGCCGGCATGGATGAATGGAACACCCGCCAGCACAATCAATCAGGCCTGGTTAAGCGCATACAAGAATCAGCCATCACAGAAGCTTTCGCCGAGCAAAAAACTATTGAGTTCCTGAAGCAATTTATCGATAAAGGTAAATCCCCTATGTGTGGTAACAGTATTTGTCAGGACCGACGATTTTTATACAAATACATGCCAGAACTCGCCTCATTTTTTCACTACCGCAATCTGGATGTCAGTACCCTAAAAGAGTTAGCAAAGCGCTGGCAGCCTGCTTTATTAAACGGCGTTGTGAAAGAATCAAAACATCTGGCATTGGACGACATCAAAGACTCCATCGCGGAACTCGTGTATTATCGCCAGCACTTTATTAAATCAGAAGGTACTGATAATGGTTGATCGTGAACAGTTAGTGCTTCCCAATGGCGCGGACAAATTATTATTACACTCTTGCTGTGCACCTTGTTCAGGAGAGGTAATGGAAGCCCTGGTGTTTTCAAAGATTAATTTTGCCATCTTTTTTTATAATCCCAATATTCATCCCGTGCAAGAATATGAAATCAGAAAGCAGGAAAATGTCGCCTTTGCTGAAAAACATAATATTCCTTTTATTGATGCGGATTATGACAAAGATAACTGGTTTCAACGAGTGAAAGGCCTTGAATGGGAGCCAGAGCGCGGCAAACGCTGTACCGCCTGCTTTGACATGCGTTTCGAACGCACAGCGCTTTATGCTCATGAGCATGGATTTCCGGTTATTTGCAGCTCTCTTGGTATTTCCCGCTGGAAAGACATGAACCAAATTAATGACTCAGGCTTGCGGGCGGCAGCTCGCTACCCGGCGATGGAGTACTGGACATACAACTGGCGCAAAGACGGCGGCTCCTCACGCATGTATGAAATTGCCAAACGCGAAAATTTTTACAAACAAGAATATTGCGGTTGTGTTTATTCCCTGAGAGATACCAATGCATGGCGTAAACAAAATGAGCGAGAGCGTATAAAATTGGGAATAAACTATTACGGTCCAGAAGAAGAAAAATAAGTGAGTTTCAAACAGAACCAAGGTTCAGGTATAAGAATAAAGGATAAGAATCTTTACGCAGGACAATTTTAAAATGCGGGTAAATAATTCGTCTTTGCGAGGCGCAGACGAAGCAACCCAGTGACCTTATCAGTAATAGATGCGCCAATTAGCTTTTCCAAGGCCACTGGATTGCTTTACTTTGTTCGCAAAGACGGCATTTTTTCCCCGATTTAAAATTGTCCTATGCAAAGGATACGACCAGAACCGTTCGATCTTCGCAGCCGCGTCTTTTTGCGCCGTCTCGAAGCACAAGCACAGGATTAACAAACAAGGATATATTTCATGAGCCTTCACCACCATTCGCACGGCGAACATAATCACACCCATCAACACACAGCCCCCACATTTAATCGCGCCTTTTTAATCGCAATCAGTGCAAACAGCGTCTTCGTCGCCTGCCAGATTTTTTTTGCCTTTGCAGCTAACTCAACGAGCCTACTCGCCGATGCCGTGCACAATTTAGGCGATGTCATGGGCTTAATCCTGGCCTGGATTGCGAATAGCTTACTAAAGCGCGCGCCCTCCGAAAAAGCCACCTACGGCATGAAAAAAACCTCCATTCTCGCAGCTCTTGCCAATGGACTCATGCTAGTATTTACCTGCGGAATCATTGCCACCGACGCGATGTACAAATTATTTTCCCCGTCAGAGATACAGGCAGTTTCGGTAATTATTGTGGCAAGCATCGGAATAGTTGTGAATGGCGCAACAGCGGTTTTATTTTTACGTGGCACCAATGATCTAAACATCCGCGCCGCCTACCTCCACCTGCTTTACGATGCGTTCATTTCAGTAGGTGTCGTCATTTCAGCCATTATTCTTTACTGGACAAACTGGCTTTGGATAGACCCCATTGTAGGGTTATTAATCGCAATAATTATATTAAGAGGCACCTGGTCTTTATTTAAAGACAGCTTCCGTTTAATAATTGACGCAGTCCCTCGTGAAATATCCTGGGCTTCAGTGCGCGAACTCCTGCAAGCTGAAAAAGGTGTTGAACAAATTCATGATTTACATATCTGGGCATTAAGCACCCAGGAAAACGCGCTATCCGTTCATTTATACATGCCCAAAGAAGAACTAACCGATGAATCCCGCCAACGCCTCGTCGAAAAACTCAAAGATAAACACAACATCCACCACGCCACTATTCAAGTAGAGAAAAACCTGGCCTTTTGTGAGGATGCTTGTGCCAAAGAAATATAATAGTAATTTTATGCTATATTAAATTGATTATAATTTTTTCAGTCTGTTTATATTTAATTATTCCTTAATAATTTTCTTTTATACTAACAATAGTAAAACTAATTATAGGTACGTGAAAATGAGTAAAGAAGACCTTAAAAAAGATGCAATAAAGTCCTCAAAAGTGATGCTTGCAGAGATACCTTTTAACAATTTGTATAGTTATGCAGACAATTTATTTGAAACTAAGGATCTTTTAATAGGTGATGAACTCATTGCAGCAGAAGTTCAATTTCTTAAGACTACCCCTTTAAAAGATCTGGTATTTGAAGATCTAGTGGGCCCGTTTTTTACCATGAGAAATAAAATTACACAAAATTCAATTAAAGTAAGCAATAGAGGTTCTTCTAAAGGAGAACTTCGAGGGCAGGTTTTACGAAATCATTTAACAGAAGAGCTAAAAAAAGATCCTAATCAAATAACATTTGACGTAATTGAAAACGCAATTAAAAGCCTGGATTACTCAGACATGGTAGCAATGTTGAGAGGAGGTTATTGTGGTATAGGCGCAGAAGATACATTTGGCGTGGCTATGTCCGGACGTCACTTTCAATTATTTTCAAATTTGCTTTTTTTGATAGTGAAAAATAAAGTTAAAATTGGTCTAATTTCTTCCAATCTTGAACCACAGATTATTAGAAATGATAAAAGTATTCGCGAAGAGATTTATAAAGGAATTGATGTAGAACGTTTATATGATTTAACCGAACAATATTCCGATTATGGAGCACTCGTTGAGCATATTAATGAAATTGTGCCGATGAATGATGAAGTTGACGGAATAAAGAAAGAGCAATACAGGAACGCAATTGTAGGGGATATACAGGAACTTGACGCGCGTGATCAAGTACTAAAAGCCAAACTTGCATTGAAACGAAAACATTTTGCCATTTTAGAAGAGCAATATATTAAGCATGCCAACATTGAAGAACGACTGGCTGAGTTTACGCAAAAAAATACCGATGAAAAAAATGCGGGCATGGACAATATTAGGTCATGGTATGAAGCAGAATCAAATAAATTATTCGCTTTCCAAAACCCTGATCTTGATAAGGCAAGTAAACAATCATTCTTAAGAAGACATGCTGTTAGTATTGTATTTGACGCTATTGGGGTCGTAGCTTTGGTGAGCATTGGCTTAATTCTGACGGGGGTATTGGCTCCTTTGGGAATAACACTAGCTACTGGTACAGCAACTATTTTTGCGATTGTAGGGGCGGTTGTAGCGAGTGTTATAGCTATAGCAAGTGCAATAACAATAGCAGTCTCTGAGAAAAAATTAGCGAATTACGAGCAAGAAATTCAAGGGGCGGAAGCTAAACAAAAGAGTTTAGCTGTCGATCGCGAAATAAAAGAAGAGGAATTGGTTGAGGAATGTCAATTAAAGCTATCTGATTTTGAAAAAGATCTCGGGCGGCCCTTGGAAGAGGCTTCCAGAAACTATCTGGATGTAGAGAGGACTGATGAAGAGGTAATCGCTTGGGTTAAAGAGAATTTTCCTGTAGATGTGATTGCTGAGAATGAGGGTGATGAGGAGATTGTTGAAGATAGTGACGTCGATTCTGATTTAGCTGATGAAGATTTGTCTATCATTAACCCACAAGAAATGGACTTGGCTCTTGAGAAAGGACAGTCTCTGGTAAGTGAGGGATTAGCTATAAAGATTAAATCATTGCCAGCTCCTCTAGTTCCTTCAGCTCCTGTAGGTAATGAAGGAAAGCATTTCGAGCCAGTATCTTCTTCCGATAGTATTCAGGAAGAGGTATCTGAAGAGGGGCTAAAGAAATAAAAAAATTTCTTAGTGATAGTGGGAGGTTTTGCTCGCAAAACCTCTTTTTTTGTGGAGATCAAAAATGGCTTCTGGAACATTGTTTAATGCATCTTTTGATAAAGTTATTCGTAAAGAAAGTATTGGTAATTTCCAACGGCAATTGGCTGAAAAAAAACAATACCTGAAGGATGCTAAAAAAGAACAACATAAAGCCATGGCATTAATGAAGGTCGAGATGCAAAAAATCTCTACGGCTGAACGAGAACTTCAAACGCTCGTGAAAGCTTTCAATACGGGTAAAACCGAGAAAGAAAATAAGCAGCTCCAGACTAAGAAAGAAAAATATGAACGATATATTCAAACTGGTCAGCAATTATTAGCTCCATACACTAAAAGACTTGAGAAATTGGCAAAGGATATTCAGACACTGGAAGATGAAGTCCATGCTCTTGAACAATCGGCCGCTTAAATCTAAGCATTGGCTGCAAAAAATATACGAAAGAAATGCATCAGGAAAATCCATAAGTTTTGAGGATTCTTGTACATAAATGTATTTCTGAAGTGTTCTTTAGACTTTACTGATAAAAGCCATAACCCTATAGATGCATAAGATAGAACGTAAAATTTATTGTCCATTTTGTTTAAATATTGGCGACAAAGTTAAATTTTATGCATATACTATAAGTGCAGCATTATGGACAATAATTCAACATTTCATCTTCGCTTAATATTCGTTTGTTAAACTAATATATATTAAACACCTGCGTGGTTATTATCATGACAAAAATTAAACAGATAAAAGGTAATTATAAGGAAGCCCTTGACGCTGTAGAATTACCAGCGGCATTCGCAAAAGAGGCTTCTTATGATGCTGCCGTAACGAGTCTTTTTGAAGATTTGAAACGGGCAATTTTTGTGGAATCACATGGTAAAACCTTTGATGATTTTATTTCTACATGGATGGATAGTAATGTTTCCAAAACGTATTCCCAGGGAAATATGGACGCAGGTTTTTTTGATTTAATTAAACTGCACTTTCTTCTGAGTCCTTCATTTATCAAAGAGGGCACGGATCGTACAGAGGAAAAACGACAACAATATCTCAACGGACCGAATAACCAGGCATTAAAATTTGCTTACTATGATGATGACGCGATACCCTGCGGCGTTTCAATTGCTTTTTCAGGACTTGATTCTGGCATATGGACGGCTACGATTATCCGCAATACACCCGCTTCACCTGAAGAACGGCAAGTAATGATAATTGGATCGGAAGATTTATTAGACGGTTCTAATGTTGAAACAAATAGTAAAGTGATTATCGAATTTTTAAATTTTCTAAAATCTGGAGACGGGCAAGAAATTCCTATGTCTATGGAAGAACTCCATGAGCTTACACCAGAAAAATTTAAAGAGCATTCCATTAAAAAACTTTTAACCGGTATTTTGCTAGAAGATGGCCGCGTTGATCTTGCCAGATTAACTATTTTATCCGACAAAATTAAACCGGGAATTAGTAACGAGCACAAGGAAAAAATTGCTACTAAGGAAGAGCACGTCAGGATTATAAAAAAACAATTCGATAAACATGCCAATATTGATGCGAAAATGGACGATTTTAAGGCGAAAGACGCAGAATCAAAGCGTTCGAAAGAGGCAGCAATCAAATCATGGTATGAAACAGAGTTGCAGAAACTGAATGAATTCAAAAATTCTGAACTCGATGCGGCTCGCAAGCAACCATTCATAAAAAGAAATGCTGGTAATCTGACTCTGGAATTCATCGCGGTTGTAGCTGCAGTAGGCCTTGTTTTGACTGCGCTTTTAGCGCCCGTAGGCCTTCCATTATTAGTTTCGCTTTTTGTCGGAGCTGTTGGGGCCAGTTTTTTAGCCCTCGGCGGCGCAAAGAAGATAGCTGACTCTGAGAAGAAACTAACAGAATACGAGCAGCAGATAAATGAGCTGCCAGGTAAACAAAAAGCATTATCTGCAAAACGCAGGGAAATATATACAGAGGTTCATGCAGAATTTAAACCAAGAGAAGAGGAATTTATAAAAAGTCTTGAAGGTCCTTTTGAGGTGGCTTGCAGAGAATGTTTGGCCAGAGACGACTTAACAACGGAAGAGGTTATTGCCTGGTCGAAAGATATCTTCCCAGTGGCTAATGAAATTGAAGCAGAAGGCTCTGAACTGAATTTGATAGAAGATGACTTGCCTGTCATTGACCCACGAAAAATGGACATGGCTCTTGAGGATGGACAGTCTCTGGTTAGTCATGGATTAAGCATACAAATTAAACCATTGCCTCTCCCTGTAGTTAATAAAGAAATGCTTCCCGAGACAGCACCTTCGTCCCAAGAGGTTCAGGATCAAATCCCTGTTTCTCACGGACAGAAAGCAAATAAACAATAATTAATTTAGAGGTTTTTCCTGCAAAACCTCTTTTTTTTTAAGGAAATTTAAAATGTCCAATACATTTTTTAAAATTGGTGTAGCAGAAAATAGTAATGATTTGGAATATCAACAATTGATTTTGGAACGTCAATTACTAATAGATTCAAAGAAACAATGTCTTATAGGATCGAAACAGCAACAGAGTATAATAAATGCGGACGTAGTTTCCGGGATGAAAACAATTTCTACCGTTGAAATAAAACTTGAAGGCGTAGAGAAAGATCTGGCTACTTGTAAAAATGCGACAAAAATTAAGCGGCTTCAAATTTTAAAAGAAAGATGTGAAAAAAACATTAAAATTAATCGTGAGATATTAGCCCCTCGTGTGATAAATCTTGAAATATTGGCCAAAGATATCCAGGCGTTAGAAAGAGAAATTGAGGCACTTGAGCATCCTCATTCTTCAACTTACTCCTTCCCTCCATAACATGAGAGTATGAAAAGAGAGGTGTCTCTTGCGTCCTATACTCAGGAGATAAAAATTTCCTGTGCAAAATTTTAGCAATGGTGTTAATAAAACCCTAATATTTTGTCCTTATAATACACGCTAAATAACATCTGTGAGTTTAGACAAATGGTTAAATTGGTTGATTCTGAAAGCAGCGCTAGGATTGAAGAGAATTTTAAAAAAGGTGAAAAAATTGTCAACAGGATTTTTGAAAAGCATAAAAACGAAATTCTTTGCTCGGTAAGTGATAAGGAAGAAGCTTACGCACTTATTGCAAAACAGGAGCTTCTTTTTTATGCGATGCGTTTTGAATTAAGGGCTTCTATATTGCATAATCAGTCTGAAATATCACAACGCGACTTAATGTATGAAATAGCTCGCATGCTGCGTGCTGAATGCGCGAATCCTTCTGGTCATAATAAAACGATGGAAGAAATTATATATGCCGCGCGAATGAGCGCAATTCCTGAAAAACCGGTTGCACCAAAGTCTCCTAATAAAAATTTACTGAAGCCTGATTATGGCGCATATATTTTCTCAGCCGGGGCATTATTGACCTCTGCAGCGCTTTTGATACTAGCGGTGTTTTTGCTGCCATTAGGAGCGTTGGTTGCAAGTGTAATTGGCATTTGGGCTATAGCGGCAATGGTAGTTGGGATCGGGGTTATGATCAAGCTGCGGATTAATGAACGTTATGCAGAGAAGGCATTTGATCAAGCGACAGACAGCTATAGCAAATATATAAACGATCTTAACGCCTATGAGAATACAGTAAAGGCCACTGAGAGAATCTATAAACAAGATATACAGCTCCTTACTGATATACGAGAGCTGGTGAAATGGGAAAGGTCTAATAATGAATATGCCTCAGACGAGGACGATAACCAACCTCCGTTCGCAGATGACCGAAAAACAGGTCAAAATAGAGGGAATGCGAGTTCTGGAGGTATGTTTTCAAAGACAGTGCCTTCTGTTGAAGAGGAAGAATTTTTAGTCAGAAATTTTCTAGATCAATGAAGTGATATGAGTGCTCTGTAAGTCTATGGTCTGGGGCTTTATCGCCCCACTGAGCCGGTTTACAAGCCCACAGGTTTATATTTTCTCGAAGCGTCCTCAGGCACTTACTCAGACCTGGTAACCAGCTTTAACCCTTGCCGATACGCCTCACACGCGGCCTCCTGTTCGCCGAATCGTTCATACAATTTGCCCATTTGGGCATAAGCTACCGGGGTTTCCTTAAGGCTAATGCTTTTTTCCAGGTAGTTTTTTGCTTTGCCCCATAAATTATTTTCAATGCATAAATGACCCAAACATAAATTTAAGGCCGCAGAATTGGGGTGTTTTTTCAACAACGATTCAGCAAAGGCCAATTGTTTTTCATCGATGTAAAACTGCCCATAGAGGGTTACCAGTTTTTCATTGAATTCCTTGCGTAAACACCGCCTGAGAATTGGCTCAGCCAGGGCAGATTGATTATTTTTTATTAAAAATTCACCGTAGCAGGCCATTAAATCCGGATCAAACTTTAAGGGTTTTGGTAATTTGTATACCATATTTGTCAGTGCGTCGAGATTGCCTAACCTTGTCAAATCACACATGGCTTGCAAATAGGTATAATGGCGCAATTTTTCAAAAGCATAGCCTGTCACGATATCGTTTCTTTTTAACTCAGGCAAAAGGGCAATTAGCTGCGGCCAATCTCGTACTTCCTGATAAAGGTGCATGAGCAATTTTAATACATAAGGATGATGAGGCGCCAAGTCCTGCAAATGCCTTAAGGTAGCTAGCGCTTGTTCCCATTGTTGATTCGCTAGCTGCAGTTGCGCTTGAGTGAGTTCCACGGCAATTTTTGCATCGGGCATTGATTGCTGGGCTTCTCTTAAATAGTCATCTCGCAGTTGATTTTCGCCCATTTCCTGTGCCGCGCGTGCGGCTGTTAAATAATTAAGTAAAGGGGTATCTGTATCAGGAAGGGCTTTAATTAGGTGATTTTTAGCAGATGACCAGTAACCCTCGCTAAATTCAATCAGACCTTGTCTGGTTGTGGATTGGGCTTTTTGGGCGCGTCTTTTTGTTTTCCATTGTTGGTATACGGCTGGAAATTGCCCAATTCGATGAAATAAAACTAAAAGACCATGCAGCACAATAAAAGAGAGAAAAAGTGCTGCCAAAGCCACCCAAAGCGTTGTTTCGATAGTCCATTGATTAATGGCAATTAACAAATAGCCCGGATCTTTATTGAGTTGAATCCCTAAATAAATAGAGGCGAGCAGAAGGATAAAGATAAATATAACTCGAATCATGGTGCTTCATCTCCTGTAGTAGAGGCGGGTAAAACACCTGAGCTATTGTTAGAGTCGATAAGCTCATTAAGAAGCTTTAAAGAGCGATTAAGTGCCGGGACGGGGACATTGAGCTTTATTTGTTGTAATGCCTGTAATTGCTCAATGAGAGATTGTGTGTTTTTGGCACTTTTTTCAAAAGTTTTCTCAATTTCTTTGATAGCGTTTGTCAGCGAATAATCAAATACAGCCGCGTTATTTTGTAATACCGCCCATTGTGCCTGCTGCAGATTCATGCGCACGTTTTCACGAAGTAATGCCTGATGCATTGGAGAGAGAATGGGTTGAATGTCACCATCATGATGCCGAATGACCACTAATTTTTGCAGCAAGTCCACGCTGTCATTTAAAGTGTTTCGCCAAGTGGAGGAGCTTGTGGTTTTTGCTTTTTGATGAGTGGCCTCAGGATCGCTCACACTTTGTTTAATGGGCAAATCGGAAATGAGAGATTGCGCTGCATCAAGTTGGCTTAATAGCCCTGTGATATCAACAACAGGACGCGCCTTTATTTGCGAAATTTCAGTGGCTATTGCTTGCCTGACAGGCAAGAGCTCCTGCATGGACATTCCTTGCAATACGCCGTCTGCTTCCTGCAAAAGAGCTGTTGTAGTTTTTTGATCTTTACTCCAATGGGCGTTAATTTGCGCCAACTCAAGGTAATAACGCGCTTGTAGCAGTAACCAATCCTGTTTTTGATAGAGGCGTTGCTTTAGGGCTGTTTGTAAATTTTTGTTTAAATCATTAACGCGGGTTTGTAACTTCAACTCGGCATCCTGAAGGGATTTGTCTATCGCTGAAAATTGACTGCCTGTAGCGCTTTGTTGGGCCTGTAAGGTGTCGATTTTTTGTTGCAGTTGCAGATTATGCAATTGCCAACTTTGATAGCTGGCAAATCCTGCGAGCAATAAAGCGATAACGGCAATGAGTGGAAATATGACATTGTTGTATCGGCATGAGGCTCGCATAGACGTTTTTTTAATCGCTTGTGGGTCACTTAAGGCAGTTGGTGATGACTGGGTGGGTGTTCCTGTCTCAGCGTCATTCTTCTTTGCCATGAGTTAATCCTTTATTGAATTGATGCAATGCATCTATTATTGTTTCTGTGCTGCAAATTATTATTTTTTGCATACCCGCACGAAAAGCTGCTTCAGCCAGGCGCTTGCTTATAACCAGGCAAGGTGTCCGTTTAAGCCAGGCATGGGCCTGCTCGCCGAACAGGGTAAATATATTTTGCATCGCCTGCTCGCTTGTAATTAGTATAATATCCACCGCTCTATCGCGCCACCATGTATCCAGTTGCTCTCTATTAATGGCAGGCATTATGCGCTGATAGACGTCTAATACAATTAATTGGGCGCCTCGTTCTTTTAGTGTAGTAGTAATTAATGAACGACCCCCTTCGCCTTTAAATAATAGTATGGTTTTATGTTGCACGTCTTGCAAGGAATCCAGCATAAGTAAATGCTCACTGTCAGCAATTGAGGGAATGCTGTCCACGCGAATCCCTTGCTGTTCTAATGCTCGCGCCGTACCGTTGCCCACCGCTATGACATGAACACGAGAAGGCCATTTTATTTTTTGTTGTGCGAAGGCGCTGATACCATGGTTAACCGCATTGGCACTGGTAAATATAGCGAGGGTGACTTGGGTGAAATGAGGCAGGTTATTAAGAGCTATGGGCTTTATAATCAGAGCAGGGCAGCTGAGAGCCACCCCTTTTGCACGCGTTATAGCAAGGTTTAACTCCTCGGCTTGATGAGTGGGGCGTGTGTTGAGAACACGTAATCCCTGTAAATTAAAGTGCGTCATATAAGCTCAAGTAATTCACGTGCACCGTTTGCCAACATATTAAGGGCGCATTTCTCGGCTAACTGCATGGCATCTGCAAGGGTGCCGGTTTGCTCATCGGTAATCATCATTTTACCGTCAACGGTTAATAATTTAGCCCGCAAAAAAAGTTGATTATTGGCATTAAGCGTACAAAATACGGCGAGTGGCACGTGACAGTTACCTCCCAGAAGGCCATTAACATGACGTTCAGCATTAACGCAAATGGCTGATATTGAATCATTTAGCGGGGTGAGAATTTGTTGAAGTTTCACATCATCATTTCGGCATTCAATCCCGAGCGCTCCCTGGCCGCAGGCAGGAAGCATGATTTCTTCGCCAAGAATTTCTTTAATATGATTAGCCATCCCCATACGAAAAAGCCCGGCTGCAGCTAAAATAATGGCATCAAATTCACCTTTTTTAAGTTTATCCAGGCGCGTGTTTATATTGCCACGTAAAGGTTTGATAACAATATCTGGTCGCAACGCTAACAGTTGCGACTGGCGGCGAAGACTTGTTGTACCGACAATGCCGCCCTTGGGTAGGGCCGTTAAATTAAAAGGGCTCACAAAAGCATCCAGAGGGTTATCACGCTCACAAATTGCGGTGATATTTAAGCCATTTGGTAATTGTGCGGGTACATCTTTCATGGAATGCACGGCCAGATCAGCTCGCCCATCCAGGAGTGCCTCTTCAAGCTCTTTAACAAATAATCCCTTACCGCCAATAGCCTGCAATTTGTCTTTAAGGAATTTATCGCCAGAGGTGAGCATGGGAACAAGCTCTATGCGCATTTCAGGCCAATGGTGCTTAATAAGCTCACCCACATAATTGGCTTGCCAGAGCGCCAGTGGGCTTTTTCGGGTTGCAATTCGCAGTAGGTCGTCAGGCATGGTAATACTTATCCGAAATATATAAATTAAAGGCATGATATTTATTTTTTAAAGGAAGTACTAGCTCTGCCGGAAATAAAACGGCTAATTTGGAGTCATTAATAGCTGGGTTTCAATTAATTCCTCGCCGGTGAGTCGATTGGGCGACCTTCATCTTAGGCTAATATTATTTATTTGCGTATGCGTGTCGCTTCTTTTTCTTCGTGACTGGAAATAAGAAGAGCTTATAGGTATTATCCTATAGTTGATAATCAAGGATTCTCATGCGCTCTATTTTGATGCTTTTGCTCATCATGCTGATTTTACCGTTGCATGCCGACGAAGATTTCGACAGGCAACAAATATTGCAGCGTATTCAACCTGTTGGCAGCGTCCGTCTGGATGGTCAATCAGACAAGAGTGTTTCTGACCCGGCAGTGGAAAAAGCTGAGCCGACGGTTAAAAAAGAGCGTGGACAAGAAATTTACGATACCTATTGTGCTGTTTGTCATAGAGATGGCGTAGCAGGCGCCCCGAAATTTCATAATGAAACGGAGTGGAAGCCAAGACTTGCAGAGAAGAAAATTGAGGGGCTAACACTGACGGCAATAAAGGGCATTAATGCCATGCCGGCAAAAGGTACATGTGGAGAGTGCAATGAGAATGATATTAAACTGGCTATTCAATATATGTTGCCGAAATCATGATTAAAGATACCTATCGTTTATGGCAGTTTTTTTTATTTATCATCAGTTTTTCTGTATTTTATGCATCTTTATATTTTCAATTTGTACAAGACCTGCAACCCTGTCCGCTTTGTCTGATGCAGCGAGGCTGTGTGTTCGTGGCGGTTATTACCAGTTTAATCGGTGTCTTTATGGGGCGACGCCGAGGTGGAAACGTGTTGCTTATTATGCAAATGATCATAGCGGTGGCGGGTTTATATTTTGCTACCCGTCAAATATGGCTTCAATCCTTACCCGCTGATCAAATGCCTGCCTGTTTGCCTGGTTTTGAAGTTCTGATTCGTTATTTTCCATGGCGGGATATTTTATATGCCTTAGTATGGGGCGCTGCCGATTGCGGGGAAGTCACTTGGCAATGGCTGGGATTATCCATGCCTGCCTGGGCTGCTTTGTATTTTGCGGGTTTATTTATTGGCGCATTTATTACCCGCTACTTTTTGCGCCAGACCCGTACTTTGTAACATTCATCGATTTTTTGAGTTAATGCTATTTATATGACAACATTTCGCTGCGAAATCCTTCATAAACATAAACATACCAAGGCGCGGGTAGCCAAAATTACCACGCCGCATGGTGATTTTATTACGCCTGTTTTCATGCCTGTTGGCACGAGAGCGGGTGTTAATAATATGATGCCTTCGGAGTTACAGGATTCAGGGTCTCAAATCATATTAGGCGGCAATACCTATCATATGCTTTGTGCTCCCGGGATGGAGGTTATTGAAAAGGCAGGTGGCATGCATCCTTTTATGGGATGGCATGGCCCGATGTTAACTGACAGCGGCGGATTTCAGGTTTTCAGCCTGTCAAAAAATAAAGAAATTTGCACGATTGATGAAGAGGGCGCACATTTCACTATTCCAGAGAGTAAGCGGCTCATTCACATGACTCCTGAAATGTCGCTTGAAACCCAAAAAATAATAGGCGCCGATATTATTATGGCGTTTGATCAATGCACGCCAGATAAAGCGTCCCGCGATGAGGTGCAGCAGATAATGGCACGAACCCATCGCTGGCTTAAACAATCCGTGAATTATCATGAGCAAAATCCGCTCTCTCGTTACGGAGCCGCGCAAGCCTTATTCGGCATTGTGCAAGGGGGGATTTATCCTGATTTGCGCCGTGAAAGTGCTGATTTTGTCTCCTCAATGAATACCGATGGCATTGCGATTGGTGGTGAGACGATTGGTTTTAATATGACCACCACCGTTCAGGTAATAGATTGGGTAAGGCAGTATTTACCTGAAAACAAACCTCGTTACACGATGGGGGTTGGTATGTCGCCGCAGGATTTACTTGATGTGGTTGCCGAAGGCATTGATATGTTTGATTGTGTCGCTCCTACTCGCAATGCGCGCCATGGCGCTTTATACAGTGGAGAAGTGGTTCAGGACGGCCAGTGGCTTCGTTTTGCGAGCGATTATGAAAACCATCGGCTGCAAATAAAAAAAGCCTCTTTTGCTAATGACAATGCGCCTGTGATGGCTACTTGCAGTTGTTACACGTGTAACCATTATTCGCGTGCGGCACTACATCATCTATTTAAACAAAAATCCACTGTTTTTACCGCTTTGGCCAGTATTCATAATATCCACGTAATGCACGATGTTTGTGCTAAAATGCGCGACTTGATTCTAGCCCCATAACTTATAGACCAGGAGATTCCATGATTGTTATAAAAACATCCAAAGGTGATATCTATTTACAATTAGATACCGAAAATACCCCCAATACTGCCGAAAATTTTCGCAATTATATGCAAAGCGGTTTTTATAATGAGACGATTTTTCATCGCGTTATTCCAGGCTTCATGATCCAAGGGGGCGGGATGCTTGCTGACATGAGCCAAAAAGTCACAGAAGCGCCGGTAAAAAATGAAGCTAAAGCCGCAAAACCTAATAAACGCGGAACTATTGCGATGGCAAGAACCTCCGATCCACATTCTGCAACGGCTCAGTTTTTTATTAATGTAGTGGACAATGCTTTTCTTAACTTTAGCGGAGAAAATGCACAAGGTTATGGGTATTGTGTTTTTGGAGAAGTTGTAAAGGGTATGGATGTTGTTGATGAAATTGCAAAAGTAAAAACCGGAAATCGTATGGGACATGGAGATGTGCCAGTAGAAGAAGTAATTATTAACGAAATATGTGAAGTAGACGCTTGATAATCGTTGTCATCAAAATCATAGACCGGATTACATAATCCGGTCTACCTCAGCTATTTCCAATAGAGATTATTACCTTGGACGTGAATCCTGGCGCTGGGAATAATCAAATTTCGGCATTTCAATATGAAAGAAAATGGCAAGTAGTCTGGTGACAAAAATGGCGATTAAACAAATAAGCACGACCAGATGATTGGGCACTTGAAAATGGGTCAATGTAACAAATAATAAAGCACCACCCAAAGCAATCACGGCATATAATTCTTTACGCAAAACCAACGGAATGTCATTGCAGAGAATATCGCGCAACATTCCCCCACAAATTCCTGTAAGCACGCCGCTAATTACGGCAACGCTGGGTGAGAATCCGCTATCAAGAATTTTCTCCGTACCTATAATAACAAAGGCTGATAAACCCAGCGCATCGAGGATAAGGAATATTTTCATAATTCGAGCCAGAGAATTAGCCAGGAAAATAGTTAAAAAAGCAAAAAGAGAGGTATAAAGCAAATATTCAGGGTGTGCTACCCATGTCATTGGGTGCGTATTAAAAAGAACATCGCGAACGGTTCCCCCTCCCAATGCTGCAATGCAGGCAATCAACATTACACCAAAAAAATCCATTTTTTTTCGCCCTGCGGCAATCGCACCTGTAACCGCTTCAACACAAATACCCATTAAAAACAAATAATGTAACAGCATGATTGCACGCACGACTAAAAAATTGCAATGATAGCATATTTCTGTTCACCATGTTGGGTGATAAACCATAACCTGCTTTAAATAATGCGAGTTCGGATAAGAAAGGTTTTTATTGGCGCCGAATACATCACCTTTATGAAGACAATGCCTAACCCCTTTAAGTCGGCTAGTCTTAAAACACCGATTTTCTTTTGGTATCTATCAGAAATAATTCCCGTGTCGTTTCCAGGCTCAATAAAATGGTTGCGGCGATGGCTGAGTCCACCACCTCTTTTTCCGAGGAAAAGGAGGTTCGATCGCCTATAATGGCTAAAATACATCCACCTAAAACAGGGTGATTATCAGCTTTATCTCTCAGTAGCCGCGCGCTCATTAAGGATGCTAAAACAAATAACTGCGCACACTCCATCTCGGTGGCAAGCACCCCAGCTTTATGCATAGAGTCCATATAGTTATCATTTTCGGGTATTAAAGAAAGATGTAACTCTCTTGCATACAAAGAGCTTTTAGAATGAACAATGCCAAAATGAGTGTTCACACCAGTAGCGGACGCCGCCCGCCCGCTTGCAATCAGATATTCCAGCGAAGCTATGGCTGGATATTCTTTATAGATATAATCCCATGATGCCTTATCGTCTCTGACTGCGCCCGTAGCTATTACACTATCTCCTACTTTAATACTATCAGGCTGAAGCGAACCTGCCGTACCAACTCTTAAGAATCGTCGGGCGCCCATTATAATTAATTCGTTAATTATAATGTCAGCACTTGGTCCCCCCATTCCTGTGGAAATAGAGGCCACATCAATATTACCTACGGCAGAGGAGAGTGTTCCCAGATAAAGATTGTGCTGTCTTGGATGGGGAAGTACGACAACCTGGCTAAAATGCTCGCTGATTTCACGCGCCCGATTATCAGACCCTGTTAAAAAAACATAACGACCAAGACCATGATTTCCTTTTAAAGAATCAATAGTGGCATTGATATGGTGGACGTTAAGTGACGACTCCATAATAGTATATCCTTATGCGGGCATTTAATATTAATAACACATTTTCAATAAGTTTTGACATTCACTTTACATGCCAATTGTTAAACCAGGGAGTTCTCGGCTGGTAGATTCAGACGAATTATCGGTGATACCGTCAAGTAACGCCACACCCTGCGGAGAATCCCTAAAGGCAATATAGGAGTCAGTTGATAAAATAGATTTCGGTAAGGTTTGTTCATAAAATTCACACAGGGTTGCTGTGGATTGTAATTTGAACCCAATTCTGTCGAGTATAATCATTACTTCAAAATAGGAATGATATCCTTCTGCTATCATACCGGCAGCAAGACCTATTACTAATAATTGAATCTCAAAAGGATCAAGGGTGGTTATTTGAAGGATCTCTGTTAGAAAAAGAGAGGCGCTGCCTGATGTTCCGGCAATAATTGGCAAATTATGTTTGGTAAACCATCTACCTACATTGCTCTCAGGATCAGGTTTGTATTCAAATTGTGCCGGGTCGTGAGGACTAACAAAGTAATTGGCTAATTCTGGTGGTGTATTTTCAAGAGTAGTAATCCCTAGTTTGGTTGTGCTTTTACGCGTTGTCTGTAAGGGAATCACTCCTCTGTTTCGTTCATCAAAAAGAGCGATAGGCTTAAGATATGCCGCAAGTTCATGGGGGTGTCGAAAGAGAGTATGTTTGCAAATAGCGGAGATTGTTGATAAGGATTTTACTTCAAGCTGAGTGGCTGTTGATTTACTTAATAACTTGCCATCAAAAAAAAGCTTAAGAAAATAAGTTGCTACCAGCAAATTAAAGTTGTTTGTTATGCTCTCAATCGTTGAATAATGGGGATAAACATCATTCACAGCGCTCAATACACCATATAATGTTCGATCAAAGGCTCGGTTAGACTTGTTTTCGTTCGCAATTACTGCGATAGCGGAGAGAATTTTTTGATAAACAGGCTCAAAAAAATGAGTATTTTCAATTAAATATTTACTAAGATAGCTTTCAAAAATTGTAAGACTAATCAGATTGCCAACAGCGTCTTTCATTGATAACTCCTCAAGTGATTGGGTTATAAGTGATTACTATTTGTCACTTGATGAAAAAGAGGCGTTAACAGGTTAGTGCAATATTTCCCCATTTTATAAAAATCATCCTCATGGTTCGTAAACCACTTATCCGGATTTGGAAAAGTATTTCCGCTCGCTATTGAATAAATATAATGGCCGTCATTTTCAACAGCTATCGTATACGCTGTCGGGAGCTCGGGTTTTTGCTGCCTTGTAAAATAAAGTTCATTATAACGCTTCGGGTTGTAGAGTGATGATGACAACGCATGGTTGCATTGGGTGAACCAGCCGGGATTAAACGTGTTATCAAAACGCCAGAGGGAGGTGGTAAAAAGATTAAATTCAATGGATGGTGTTGATGAGAAAACGAGAATAGTTTGCTCTTTATCAACCCGTGCAATTGAAAAATGATTAAGGTGATGAATCCCCAATACGTCATTAAATATAGCAGAAACGCGGCTTTTATAAGCAAAGAGGGTTTCAATCAGATTAGGGTGTGGCTTTACAGTATTACGTCTACTTTCCATGAGTATTCTTTACAACTTAAAATGTTTAATGGATGACATGGCTAAATCAATAATTTTTTTTGATTGGTCTTCGCTGGCATTAATTTGGCTTGCATCATTGATAAGTGCTAGCAAAAAATCAGAAACTTCCTCTCCGTTAGGACTTGCATTATATAGATCTGCTGCATGAGTAAATATATACTTAAGCAAGCTTTTGTTAATCACGATTTGATTAGAGTCGTAAGGCCTATCGCCAAAAAGCAACCAGCCTGGTGAAACATTAAGCTTCTCAGCGATTTCAGCTAACTTAACCGGCTCAGGCAAAGCCTCCCCTCGTAAATAACGACGGCAAATCTGTACGGAATACCCGGTAATCTCGGCAAGCTTATGAATGCAGACACCTGACGTTGAACGCTGAGAGTTCAAATTGGCAGCCAACATCGCATCACGAAGACGATAAGCAAATTGCTTGGTCAAATCAATTTTTTTCATGGATGCGCCAATGCCAGTATGGATAATCTTTGCGAAGTCTATCAAAATGACCAACTGCTTACAAGAACAAACGAATGGAAACTTTGGGTTTCGTTTGGAAATTAAATGTTGACAAAAGAGGCAGAAACGATAAAATAGCGGCAGAAACTAATGGAAATGTTTCAAGTCCAAATCAATAACTGAGGCGCTTAACGGGAGGCGGGTGTTCCTTAGGTGCTTCAGTGCAGGAAGAAAGTGGTTTCACATAGCTGAAAATCTCGCAAATATGGCTTGAATTGACCTTCATCACTTCAAGCCTTTCTTAAATGATAAAGATCCTTCATAAAGTGATTGCTTTGTGATTACACCTTTAATATAATTAAGCCCACTCCGCAAGGAGGACGAATTTTAGGCACGTAGCTCAGTGGTAGAGCACCACCTTGACATGGTGGTGGTCGGTGGTTCGATCCCACTCGTGCCTACCATCTCAACCCTGCCACGCAGGGTTTTTTTTTGATATCTCATTAATGTACAATGACCAATTGGATCAGTTACGATCGCCTGAATTTTGATGTGCAAAGTAATTCTGGAAAATTAACTGCCTGGAAGAAGGAAGGAGTATAAAATGCCAAACATTAAATTACCCGACGGACAAATTAAGCATTACGAATTCCCCGTCACGGTAAGTGAAGTTGCCCATTCCATTAGTCCCGGATTGGCAAAAGTGGCATTGGCAGGCAGTGTTGATGGTCAATTGGTGGACACCAGTTTTGAGATTAATCGAGATTGCTCACTGGTTATCATTACTGAGAAGCAAGAAGAAAGCCTCGACGTTATACGTCATTCTACAGCGCACCTGCTGGCGCAGGCAGTAAAATCGTTATTTCCTAGCGCCCAGGTTACTATTGGCCCTGTCATTGAAGATGGATTTTATTACGATTTTGCCTTTGAGCGGCCGTTTACGCCTGATGATCTCGTTTTAATTGAAGCCAAAATGGTGGAAATTGCCAAAGCTGATTTGCCCGTGACCCGCCGAGAATTATCTCGCGAGGAAGCCATTACGTATTTCCGAAATCTCGGGGAAGAATATAAAGCAAAAATTATTGCGGATATTCCCGCAGGCGAGGCGCTTTCCCTCTATAAGCAGGGTGATTTTGAAGATTTGTGTCGTGGCCCGCATGTTCCCTCCACCGGACGCCTGAAAGCGTTTAAACTAACAAAGCTGGCGGGTGCTTATTGGCGAGGCGATCAGCGCAATGAAATGTTGCAACGGATTTACGGGACTGCCTGGGCTGATAAAAAAGCACTAGACAGTTATTTACACCGTATTGAGGAAGCTGAAAAACGTGACCACCGCAAAATTGGTAAAGCGATGGACTTATTTCATTTTCAGGATATTGCGCCAGGTATGGTTTTCTGGCACCCCAAAGGTTGGGTTATTTATCAAGAGCTTGAGCAATATATCCGCAGAAGACTGGTGGATTTTGGCTATCAGGAAATCAGAACGCCACAGTTAGTAGATAAATCGCTCTGGGAAAAATCAGGTCATTGGGAAAATTTCCGTGATGAAATGTTTTTTACCGAAACGGAAAATCGCCATTACGCTGTAAAGCCCATGAATTGCCCTTGCCACGTGCAAGTTTATAATCATGGTCTTAAAAGTTACCGCGATTTACCGCTTCGTTTATCTGAATTCGGGAATTGTCACCGCTGTGAGCCATCTGGTGCCCTGCATGGATTGATGCGGGTGCGTAATATGGTGCAAGATGATGCACATATTTTTTGTACCGAAGAGCAAATCCAGTCAGAAGTGTCGATGATGCTTGAGTTGGTAAAATCCGTTTATGCAGATTTTGGCTTTAGTGCGATTAAATACCGTCTGGCACTCCGCCCTGAAAAACGTGTAGGGGATGATCTAACGTGGGATAAAGCAGAAAACGCACTTAAACAAGCGATGAAAGGCAATGATATCGAATGGGTTGATGCGCCGGGCGAAGGGGCTTTTTACGGTCCAAAAATTGAATGCTCCCTCGCTGACTGCCTTGGTCGTATTTGGCAATGTGGTACTATTCAGGTTGACTTTTCAATGCCAGAACGACTGGGTGCTGAGTTTATTGCAGAAGATGGCAGCAAACAGATACCTGTTATGTTACATCGTGCTATACTAGGATCCTTTGAACGTTTTATGGGGATTTTGATCGAGCATTATGCCGGTCGTTTTCCTTTATGGTTGGCTCCGGTGCAAGTTTCAGTACTGACTATTAGTGAAAAACAGTACGATTTTGCCCGTCAAGTAACACAAATTTTGCAAAAACAAGGCATTCGTGCAAATTTTGACTTGAGAAATGAGAAGATTGGCTTTAAAATCCGCGAGCACACTATACAAAAAGTTCCTTACTTGTTAGTTATTGGCGATAAAGAAGTTGAAAATAATTCAGTTTCGGTTCGCTCGCGAGAAGGTGAAGACTTGGGTGTGATGAAGATTGATACAATTTGCGACCTGTTGCAACAAGAGATTGCGGCAAAGGATCGTGTTTAAAACCAGCTGGAGGATTCAACTATTACCGTATCAAATAAGCGTGAAAGTGATCGCGCACGTGTCAATGAACAGATCAATGTACCCGAGGTACGCTTAATTGATGTTGAAGGCAACCAGATGGGAGTTGTATCAACGCGTGAAGCGTTGCGTGCAGCAGAAGAGGGCGGGTTCGATTTGGTGGAGATTTCACCATCTGCCAGGCCACCAGTCTGCAAAATTATGGATTATGGTAAATTTCTCTTTGAACTGAGTAAAAAGCAAAATGAAGCAAAGAAAAAGCAAAAGCAAATTCAGGTTAAAGAATTAAAATTTCGTCCAACGACGGAAGATGGGGATTATCAGGTCAAGCTACGCAACCTGATACGTTTCCTTAATAATGGTGATAAGGTCAAAGTAACACTGCGTTTTCGTGGTCGTGAAATGGCGCATCAAGACCTTGGTATGAAAATCATGGAGCGCTTGCAGCAAGATACCGCAGAATATGCAGTGATTGAGCAGCATGCAAAACGTGAAGGACGTCAATTATTGATGGTATTGTCGCCGAAGAAGAAGTAAGGCATTAAGTTTTTCTTATATGCCCCCGGTGTAAATAATCTTTCGTTTATTTTATCTATTTGTAAACGTTGAATCTATTTTCACGTAATTTATGCAGTTGAACAAATGCGGAGTACAATTGTTATGCCAAAGTTAAAGTCGCATCGTGGAGCGCAAAAACGCTTCCGTAGGACAGCGAATGGAGCTATTAAGCGTCGACGCGCTTATAGAAACCATATCCTCACCAAAAAAACAAGCAAGCAAAAACGTCAGTTACGTGTTGCGTCAGGTACATTGAAGAAATGTGATGCGCGACTGGCTGAACGTATGTTGCACGGTAGTTAATGGGAGGAATGAAAAATGCCAAGAGTTAAACGTGGTGTCACGGCTAAAGCCCGCCACAAGAAAATTTTAGATCAAGCAAAAGGTTATTACGGTGCCCGTAGTCGTACCTATCGTATGGCGAAACAGGCTGTAATTAAAGCAGGTCAATACGCTTACCGCGATCGTCGTCAGAAAAAACGACAATTTCGTGCGCTATGGATTACTCGTATAAACGCCCAAGCGCGTGAGTGCGGATTATCATACAGCCGTTTGATTGATGGCTTGAAAAAAGCAGCAATCGAACTTGATCGTAAGGTACTGGCTGATATGGCTGTGCATGATAAAGTAGCTTTTGCAGCTGTTGCAGAGCAAGCGAAAGCAGCACTAGCATAGCCAGGTGTTTTTTTTATCGTGATAGATAACAAGGAGGCCGTGTGCCTCCTTTTTTTACGTGTGGGTTAACATCATGCAAGATATCACCGAATTGCAGCGGCAAGCCGCAATTGCTATCAATACAGCAGAAGACGTGAACGCTCTCGAAGCTATACGTGTTGATTATTTGGGAAAAAAAGGCCAACTTACTGAAATTCTTAAGAGTCTGGCAAATTTAAGCGCACAAGAAAAACCAAAAGTCGGGCAGTTAGTCAATTTGGCCAAACGTGATATCAGTGCTCTCATTGAAGAGAAGATGCTGCATTTGAAAGAGCTTCATTTGCAAAAAAAACTGGCTGCTGAACGTATTGATGTGACGCTCCCAGGCAGGCACCTCAAAACAGGATCATCTCATCCTGTCACACAGGTTAAACACTTTATTAATGAATATTTCAGTCGCTTGGGGTTTGATATTGTAACCGGGCCTGAAATTGAGACAGAATTTTATAATTTTGAAGCCCTTAATATTCCGGGCCATCACCCGGCACGCGCCATGCACGATACATTTTATTTTGGTGATGGCTATTTACTGCGCACTCATACATCACCTGTGCAAATTCGCACAATGGAGACGCGCGAGCCACCACTGCGGTTAATTGCGCCTGGGCGAGTTTATCGCTGCGATTCTGATTTGACGCATACGCCAATGTTTCATCAAGTTGAAGGCTTACTTATTGACAAACAGGCAACGCTAACGAATCTGCGCGGTTTATTGCATGATTTTTTTGCAAGCTTTTTTGGACGAGAATTAGCGCTGCGTTTCAGGCCCTCTTATTTTCCATTTACAGAGCCGTCTGCCGAAGTCGATATTGAGTGTACTCAATGTTATGGCAAGGGATGCAGGTCTTGTAAATTTACCGGATGGCTTGAAGTACTAGGGTGTGGAATGGTACACCCTAATGTGCTGAATGCGGTCAATATTTCTCCCAACGAGTACCAGGGCTGGGCTTTTGGTATGGGAATGGACAGATTAGCGATGTTGTATTTTGGCATTGATGATTTACGAATGATGTTTGAAAATGATTTAACATTTTTAAAGCAATTCCAGGTGGGCGGATCGATACGATGAAAGTTAGTGAAAATTGGTTGCGTGAGTGGGTGAATCCAGCATTGGATAGTCAGCAGTTAGCGTCGCTTTTAACCATGGCAGGCCTGGAAGTTGATGCAATCAATCCAGTCGCAGGAATATTTGAGCAGGTCATTGTCGCACAGGTTATCAATGTAACATCGCACCCACAAGCAGATAAATTGAGTTTATGTGAAATTAGTACGGGAAAAGACGCGCTTCTGAAAGTGGTGTGCGGCGCTCAAAATGTTCGTCCGGGCCTTAAAGTGGCGCTCGCGCAAATTGGCGCAACACTTCCTGACGGGCTGGTTATTAAAGAATCTCAATTACGAGGTGAATTATCAGAAGGTATGCTCTGCTCAGCCGCTGAGCTTGGTCTGCAAGATAGTGCCGAAGGTATAATTGAGTTAGATGACGACGCTCCTATTGGCATGAATTTCAGGGAATATCTCTCTCTGGATGATAAGGTATTAGACATTGACTTGACACCAAATCGTGCAGACTGCTTGAGTGTCATTGGTGTTGCCCGGGAAATCGCCGCGCTCTCGCAATTACCCCTGAGAGCCGCTCCTGGCGAAATAGTAGCACCTGAAATTGATGAACAAAAAACCATCCAATTGCAAGCGAAAGAGGCCTGCCCTCATTATTGCGGGCGAATTATTAAGAACATTAATTCCGGGGCAATTACGCCCTTGTGGATGAGAGAGCGTCTTCGTCGCTCAGGTATTCGCTCCATTCATCCCGTCGTTGACGTGACCAATTACGTAATGCTGGAGTTGGGTCAGCCTTTGCATGCGTTTGATTTAAATAAACTTCACGGCGACATCATTGTCAGATACGGTCGTGATAATGAATTCCTGGAATTATTAGATGGACAGGAGGTTGCGTTAAAAGACAATGTACTGGTAATTGCCGATAGCAAAACTCCTCTGGCCATCGCAGGTGTAATGGGGGGCGCCTCGAGCGCTGTGAATGAGACAACCGTTGATGTTTTTCTCGAAAGTGCCTGGTTTAATCCAATTACCATTGCAGGTGTTGCCCGTAGTTATGGGTTATTTACTGACTCCTCACAGCGTTTTGAGAGAGGGGTATCACCTGAATTGCAACTGATGGCAATGGAGAGGGCGACTACCCTTTTGTTAGAGATTGCGGGCGGTCAAGCAGGTCCTTTGACAGAAGCTGTTGATGCCAGTCATCTACCCCGTCGTACACCAGTTTCCTTTAATCCGGCAAAAGTTAAACAGTTAACCGGACTTGACATTAATGAAGCAACCATGACGCAGATGCTGCAGGGGTTGGGAATGTCAGTCACTAAAAGCGACCCGCTTTGGGAAGTTACCATTCCAGCTCATCGATTTGATGTTCGTCTTGATGTTGATCTGATAGAAGAAATCATAAGACTTCATGGTTACGACAAAATTCCTGGCGATAAAATGATAACCACCGTGCAAGCAGGGGTCATCAATCCACTCGAGTCACTTTCTTTACGGCTTAATCATTTTTTCACCGCCCGTGGCTATCATGAGGCGATAAGTTACAGCTTTGTAGATCCCGAACTTCAGGACGTTCTTTATCCGGAAGCACAGGCATTAACGCTCTTAAATCCAATCTCGTCTGAGTTATCGAGAATGCGTGTTGGCATGTGGCCAGGCTTGCTCGCTTCAATGATTTACAATGTTCATCGCCAGCAAGTGGCTATCAAATTTTTTGAAAATGGGGTTATTTTCGAACTTTCTGATGGAAAAATTGTTGAGCATGCGTGTTTTGGTGGGTTATTAACCGGTGAAAGTGGGGTAATGAGCTGGAATGAAGGTACGCGCAAATATGATTTTTATGATTTAAAAGGCGATTTGCAAGCCCTTTTTTCTTCCTTGTCGTTAAAAGATGTTGCTTTTGAAAGTGCCGAGCATGTGGCCTTACACCCAGGAAAATCTGCGAAAATATCGATTGATAATCAGCCTGTTGGTTGGTGTGGCGTCTTGCACCCACGTATTGCGGAAGCGCTTGATTTACACGATGAAGTCATTCTTTTTGAACTAAAACTCGAGCCACTGCTTTCGGCTAATACCCCTCGTTATCAGCAAATTTCAAAATTTCCGCAGATACGGCGTGACTTATCGTTGCTTGTTGACGAAAATATTACCGTTGCACAGCTGCAAAAAGCAGTACAGGAGACAGTTCATCATAATTGGCTAAAATCGTTTGATGTATTTGATGTATATACGGGCGAATCAATTCCCGCCGGTAAAAAGAGCCTGGCTGTGGCTTTAACCCTGCAAGATGCAAATCGAACATTAGTTGATCACGAGATCAATGATGTGATCAGTGCTATAATCAAAAAACTGGGAGATGAATTTGCAATTACTTTGAGGGACTAATCGTGAATGCACTTAGTAAAGCAATGATTGCTGATATGTTGTTAACTGAGCTGGGCTTAACCAAATCTGATTCAAAAGAAATGGTGGAACAGTTTTTTGAGACCATAAGATATTCGCTTGAAAGAGGACAGGACGTCAAACTTTCAGGGTATGGCAATTTTATCTTACGGGATAAACCTCAAAGACCGGGAAGAAATCCAAAAACCGGGGAAGAGATTCCGGTTGTGGCGAGAAGAGTGGTAACATTCAAGCCAGGTTTGAAGTTAAAGACTAAAATTGAAGAACGCGGCAAAAGCGCCTCTCGAATTTAGTGTAAATCGGATTAGCGTCGCTATCCGGGAATATTGGTATTTGGGATAATCTATTTCCCGGATTACGCTTTGCGCTAATCCGGGCTACGGTTTTTCTTCTGATGAATCAAGAGGTATTTACGGGTGAGTCACTACACCAGGCATGTATTTTTGTGCACTAATCAAAAGATGGCAGGTAAACAATGTTGTGCAAATCAAGGCGGTGAAGAGTTTTTTGATTATCTCAAATCCCGATTACGTGAGCTTGATATCTATGGCCCTGGAAAAATCAGGGTTAGCAAGTCTGGCTGCCTGGGTCGATGCAGTTTAGGGCCTTGTGTAGTAGTTTACCCTGAAGGAGTATGGTATCGATATGCATCAATGGCTGATATTGATGTAATTATTGATAGTCATTTAATAAATAATAAGCTCGCTACTCAATTGCTTATTGACAATTAACATAGGTGTTGAATTTTTTCCATCGCTGTCAGAGAAGGTATTTTCTTTCCTTTAACACTGATTTTTGGCGATAAAATCAACAATATTTTAAAATTTATACAAATGCTTGCAAGTTTTCTTGTAATTTACTTGTAGGTTTTTGCAGTTTTGGTTAAAATCGCCCGTCCAAGATTGAAAGATTACAATAAAGAGGCGGTACGGAGTTAATTAATGAAGACATTTAGCGCCAAAGCTCACGAAGTTAAACGTGACTGGTATATAGTCGATGCGAGCGACAAAGTATTAGGTCGCGTTGCTACCGAGATTGCACGTCGTTTACGCGGCAAGCACAAAGCAGAATTCACCCCACATGTGGATACTGGTGATTACATCGTTGTAATCAATGCAGAAAAAATTACTGTCACTGGTCGTAAGTTCAAAGACAAGATATATTATAGTCACTCTGGCTTCCCCGGCGGTATTAAATCCATTTCTTTCGATAAATTACAGAAAAAAAATCCTGTACGTATTATCGAATTGGCAGTGAAGGGTATGCTACCTAAAAATGTATTGGGAAGAGAGATGTATCGTAAGCTGAAAGTTTATGCTGGAAATGAACATCCACATACAGCACAGCAACCCAAGCAACTAGTGATTGAGGAATAAGTATTATGGCTGAAATGCAGCAATACTATGGTACAGGTCGTCGAAAAAGTTCATCTGCAAGGGTTTTCTTACGCCCTGGAAAAGGTGAAATTAAGATTAATAATCGTCTCTTAGAAGATTATTTCGGCCGTGAAACGTCTTGTATGGTAGTTAGACAGGCGCTTGAAACAGTCGATATGACCAATAAATTTGATATTTACGCTACCGTTGTTGGTGGTGGGATTTCTGGCCAAGCCGGTGCTGTTCGTTTAGGTATCGCTCGTGCCCTGGTTATTTATGATGAGCAGGATCTGCCTGAAGGTGCTGAACCCAGTGCTGATTCATTCCGCAGAAAACTGCGTGCTCGCGGGTTGTTAACACGTGATTCACGTCGTGTTGAACGTAAAAAGGTTGGATTGCACAAAGCTCGTCGTGCAACTCAGTACTCTAAACGTTAATATTACACCGCATTTTATTACCCCGCTTCACGCGGGGTTTTTTTCGTCTGTATTTTTCTCTTCCACCAACCGTAATTCTTTGATATAACAGAAGTTAAGATAGCGCAGACTTAAATTTCGGCAAAGATAGTCTTTGCGAGCGCTTAGCGAAGCAATCCAGGGATCTTTGCGAACAGCGAGTACTCATTAGCAGTTTAATGTCACTGGATTGCTTCGCCTGTAGCTCGCAAAGACGGATAATTACAAGCTAAAAAAGGATGTTTTAAAAACTAATATGACAGTAGCGGATACTAACAAATCTCTTCCAGAGGAGCCCTTAGCTGAAGAGAATATTGATACGCAAAGACGGCAATTTCTACTAACAGCAACGGGTGTGTTAGGAGGTGTTGGTGTCGCTTGTGCATTGACTCCTTTCATTTCCTCGTGGCTACCCAGTGCTAAAGCCCAAGCGGCTGGTGCGCCTGTGCAGGTTGATTTAAGCAGAATTGAGCCGGGTCAACAGGTAACGGTGGAGTGGCGAGGTAAACCTGTCTGGATAGTTCGACGTACGAAAGCGATGTTAGAACAGCTCGCAGGGGCAGAAGACCAACTGCGCGATCCACAATCCCTGGTTGAGCAACAACCTGACTACGCAAAAAATCAACATCGTTCAATAAATCCGGAATACCTGGTATTGGTCGGGGTTTGTACGCACCTGGGCTGTTCTCCAAAATATACGCCGGAAGTAAATGAACTGGGTCCTCATTGGCCTGGCGGGTTTTATTGTCCCTGTCATGGTTCAACCTTTGATTTGGCAGGTCGAGTATTCAAGGGCGTCCCCGCGCCTATTAATTTGGAAGTACCACCATACCAGTTCATCAGTGAGCATGTCATTGTAATTGGTCAAGATGAAAGCAAGGATAAGTAAAGCATGGGTGGATTGTTAAATTGGATTGATGCACGATTTCCTTTGATAAGTACATGGAAAAGTCATATTAGTGGCTATTATGCCCCCAAAAATCTGAATTTTTGGTACATTTTTGGTTCTTTAGCCACCGTTGTATTGGTAAATCAGCTGATAACCGGATTATGGTTAACCATGTTTTACACGCCTACGTCGGAACTTGCCTTTAGCTCCGTCGAATACATCATGCGTGATGTAAATTATGGTTGGTTTTTTCGCTATTTACATTCCACTGGTGCATCTGCCTTTTTTATTGTGGTCTATCTGCATATGTTTCGCGGCATTTTATACGGTTCTTATCAAAAACCGCGTGAACTCATCTGGTTGTTGGGAATGGCTTTGTTCATTTTATTAATGGCTGAGGCTTTTTTTGGTTATCTTTTGCCATGGGGGCAGATGTCCTACTGGGGTGCTCAAGTTATTACCTCATTATTTGGCGCAATACCCTATATTGGTAATAGCCTGGTGGTGTGGTTGCAAGGTGATTATCATGTCGCTAATGCAACGTTACAACGATTTTTTGCCTTGCATGTGATTGGTATCCCGCTGATGCTATTGGTGCTGGTTTTTCTGCATATTGTAGCATTGCACAAGGTGGGGTCTAATAATCCCGAAGGAATTGAAATAAAGTATCATTTAGACCGCAACGGCAAGCCGCTGGATGGCATAGCTTTCCATCCTTATTATACGGTGAAGGATTTATTAGGTTTGACAATTTTTTTAATTCTATTTTTTGCGGTTGTTTTTTTTGCTCCTGAAATGGGAGGTTATTTTCTCGAGTATGCCAATTTTGATCCGGCTAATCCCATGGTAACGCCAGACCATATCGCGCCCGTTTGGTACATGACGCCTTTCTATTCAATATTGCGTTCCGTCCCCAATAAGTTATTGGGCGTTATAGCGATGGGAGCCTCCATATTATTACTGGTATTTTTACCTTGGCTTGATAAAAGTCCGGTTCGCTCCATGCGCTACAAAGGTCGATTGTCTCGTTATGCGTTGGCAGCTTTTGTCGTGAGTTTTATTCTCCTTGGGTTTTTGGGAACGATTGCCGTTACGCCTGCTAATCAATATTTGGCGCGAGTTTGTATGTTTATCTACTTTGCCTGGTTTTTGTTAATGCCTTTTTATAGTCGGTTTGAACGCTCGCAGGTTGTACCTCAACGGATTGAAAAATGAAAATTAAATATGCCATTGCTTATTTTATCGGACTTGTAATGGCCGTCATTGTACACGCCAGTACAGCTCTGAAGGTGGATCAGTTACCGATAGATGTTGATCTTCAGGATAAAGAAAAACTGCAGCGTGGCGCCAAATTATTCATGAACTACTGCTCAGGCTGTCATTCGCTGCGGTATATGCGCTACAGCCGCATGGCTAAAGATTTAGGTCTGACAACCTTCGATGGCGAGCTGGATGAAAATTTATTGGTCAGTAATTTAATTTTCACGCGTGCTAAAATTCATGACCCCATTGAAATCGCGATGCCCCCGGTTGATTCGCGAGAATGGTTCGGTGTTGAACCGCCCGATTTATCATTAAGTGCGCGAAAACACAGCGCTTCCTGGCTTTATACTTATTTGAAAAGTTTTTATGAAGATAAGTCGCGCCCTTTTGGCACAAACAATTTACTCATTCCAGGAGTTGCTATGCCTAATGTGCTGGCGCCATTATCAGGGCGAGTGGTTGCGGTAAAGGGAGGTGAGAAAAATGAAAGCTCGCCCATATCGCATCTTTTACGCGTGAAAGAAGGGGAAATGACCGCGCATCAATTTGATAGTGCGGTGGAAGATTTGGTGACTTTTCTAGTCTATGTGGGCGAGCCTGTAAAACTCGTGCGTTATCGTACAGGTGGTCTTGTACTCGCTTTTTTATTCATTTTTCTTATAGTGGTTTATCAGTTGAAAAAAAATTATTGGCGCGATCTTCATTCTTAAAAGTGAAGTGAAAATGTTGTCTTTAGCCGTTAATGAAAAATAGTAACCCTTGTAATCAGCATGAGGGTAAAAAATGTGGTAAAATATTGCATTTTCACATTGCGATAAAATGTGAGTAACGATTGAGGAGTAGCTAATGGCTATTGTAGCAAAACGCACAATTATGTCTTTATATTCAGATAGTGATGATGTCTATAGCCACCAAGTGCGCATAGTCCTTGCGGAAAAAGGGGTGAATGTTGAAATTCTCGCCGCAAGACAAGGCGAGGCCAACGATGATTTATTAGCCATTAATCCCTATGGTACCGTGCCTACCCTGCTTGACAGAGAGTTGGTGCTATATGAAGCAAGAATAATTATGGAATACCTGGACGAGCGATTTCCTCATCCTCCATTATTGCCTGTTTACCCGGTCGCTCGTGCTGAAGCCCGCAAAATGATGCACCGTATTGAGCAGGACTGGTATCAGTTATTACAACAAATCAAGTTGAATAATGACGTCGAGATTGCCAGAGAGTATCTACTCGATAGCCTGGTAAGTCTTGAGCCTGTATTTGCTGATAAACCTTACTTTCTAAGCGATGAGTTCTCTTTATTAGACTGTGCATTGGCTCCTCTTTTATGGCGTTTACCCCAGTTGGGTATCGAAGTACCTGCAACAGCCAAAGCGTTGAATACTTACATGCAGCGATTGTTCAAGCGTGATTCGTTTCAATCAAGCTTGACAGAAGCTGAGAGGCAATTAAGGGCCGCCTGATATGAATATGACGTCAAATAAACCTTACCTTATTCGAGCAATTTACGATTGGATTGTTGATAACAATCTGACCCCTCATATTCTCGTCAATGCTGAATACCCGGGCGTTCAAGTTCCTCTTGAGCACGTTAACAACGGAAAAATTGTATTGAATATTTCTCCCGAGGCTTGCCGCGGGTTACATATGGAAAATGACCGGATTGTCTTTACGGCTCGTTTTTCCGGGGTAACGGTGCAAATCTTTGTGGTCCCTGCAGCGATTTTTGCAATTTACGCGAAAGAAAATGGTCGTGGTATGGAATTTGGCGAAGAGTACAATGAGCCGCCTCCACCACCATCTTTGCAAGGCACAGACACAAAGGGCCGAAAACCTGCGTTGACATTAGTTAAAAAAGAGTAGTTAAAATAATATTAGCGCCAGTTTCGGATAAGGGTCATTTACCCTTGATCTGTTCGATCGCCGAAGAGGGGGTAACCCCGTCTCAACGCATCCATGGACAAAAATCTTGTGCATATGCGTCGAGACGGCGTACCAGGACACGCCTCCTCAGCATGAACGGCTCTGAGTGAGGCAGATACTTATTTCTTATCCAAACTAACGTTATTACTGCAACGTACGAGAAGGCCATGACAATATCCAGTGCTGCTCTTTATCACACCAGCCAGATTCGTGATTGCGAACAAAGAGCAATTCGTGACTCTGGTATTACTGAGGCAGAGCTCATGGCACGTGCGGGACGTGCGGCTTTTGTTCTCGTGCAACAAAGCTTTCCTCTGGCTCATAAAATTGTTATTTTTTGCGGCAGCGGGAACAATGCGGGTGATGGCTATGTCCTTGCAAGTCTTTTGCACAACGCTGGTTATTCCATTGTTATAAATCAATATAAATCACCCGACAAGTTACCTCCGTCGGCTCGTGATGCGGCACTGGCGGCTCTTGCTCTTGGGATTCACTGTCATAGTGTGGATGAGGGTATCGACAATGATACGGATTTAATCGTCGATGCTTTATTAGGAACAGGGCTTAATGGGCGAGTGCAAGAGCCTCTCGTGACGGCAATTACTCAAATCAATGAGAGTGAGTTACCTGTATTGTCTCTTGATGTGCCTTCAGGTCTGGATGCGGATACCGGTAATGTAATGGGCGTTTGCGTTCGCGCCACCACAACGATTACGTTTATTGGCCAGAAAGCCGGTATGATGACACTTGATGGTCCCGATCAGTGTGGTGAAATCGTCTGTAACGATCTGAATTTGACAGTCCATTTATCCACTATTTGTCCTGTAGCAGAAATACTGGATTCGCATTTATCAGCGACTTTGCTGCCAAAGCGTTTACGAAATTGCCACAAAAACGAATTTGGCCATGTACTTATTATCGGTGGTGGTATTGGAATGCCGGGTTCTGTGTGCCTTGCAGCAAATGCTGCATTAAGAGTAGGGGCTGGGGTTGTGACGGTTGCCACCAAACCTGTCTACGCAGGGCAGGCGTTATGTGGCCTGCCAGAAGCGATGATAGCCCCTATTGATGAGGCTTCTTGTCTTTTACCCCTTATTAATAAAGCTACCGTGTGCGTTATAGGCCCAGGTCTTGGGCTGGATGAATGGGCCGTACAACTTTTTAGGCAGGTTATTGCATCTCAATTACCCATGGTTATAGATGCCTCCGCTCTTCGTATTCTCGCTCAATCACCTCAAGAAGATGATAACTGGATTCTGACCCCCCACCCAGGGGAGGCCGCGAGCCTTCTTGGTTGCAGGGCACAGGATATCCAGGCTGATCGTTACCATGCGGCTACTCAATTACAAGCAAAATATGGCGGAAATGTTGTACTGAAGGGAGTAGGGACGCTCGTGCGTACCTCAGAGCCTCTCACCTGGCTTTGTGATAGAGGAAATCCCGGCATGGCGTCTGCCGGGATGGGTGATGTTTTAAGTGGCGTAATTGCCGGCTTGGTGGGGCAGGGGTTATCATTGGCTGACGCTGCCAAAACAGGCGTATGGCTCCATGCAAGCGCTGCTGATTTAGCCGTACGAAAATCTGGCGAGCGCGGCTTGCTCGCCAGTGATTTAATGCCTTATTTGCGTCTTTTGGTTAACGAGTGAGTGGTAAATGTGTCATGATGATTAAAGACATTGAGCTACCCCATGAAGAGGCGGTTTCAGATTTGGCAAGGGCTCTCGCTTCGTGTTTAGTGAGTCCGGCAATTTTAACCTTCAGTGGTGAAATTGGTGCGGGAAAGACAACGCTCATCCGTGCGATGTTGCGCGCATTAGGCGTGAGTGGAGCAATTAAGAGTCCAACTTTTTCTTTGGTTGAAAGCTACCTCTGTCAGCACTTGCAAGTTCATCATTTTGATCTGTATCGTATACATAATGAAGAAGAACTTGAGTACATTGGTTTCAGGGATTATTTTGGGGGTCAATCTGTTTGTTGTATAGAGTGGCCGGAGCGTGCGGAACTAAGTCTTGGAGCTGTTGATCTTCGTTTTGTTTTAACCATAAAAGGTAGCGGTCGCCTGATGAGGATAGAAGCTCTTAGCGGCGCTGGAGAAAAAATGTTGTCTTGTCTTGCAGGTAAATAATGAATAGACGAACAGTATGGTTATATTTAATGATGCTCCTGTCCTTTAATCTCGCGGCAGCCAAATTGCAATCCATTGAAATAAAACAGGACTCAGGAAAGACCTCACTATTTTTTAGTCTTGATGGAGCAATTGCTCATAAGATATTTACCCTGACTAATCCTGACAGGGTCGTTGTCGATTTTGAAAAAACTGATCTTGCTTTTAATTTGAATCGGTTACAGTTAAATAATCAGCTTATCAAGCTCGTTCGAAGCGGTCACCCTAATCCGCAAACTTTGCGCCTGGTTTTTGAAGTGACGGATGCGGTTATGTTGCGAGCGAACCCCTGGGCCTCGTCTTCTAAAACAAAGCATGCTTTTTCACTGGATATTTCTACTCACTCCCAAGGTATTAAAAAACCTGTAAAAGAAAAAACAGCACCCTTAAGCCCAGTGATATCTACTTCTAGCAAGCGTTTAAGGGATGTCGTGGTTGTTCTTGATGCAGGTCATGGGGGTAAAGATCCGGGCGCGATGGGTCCTAGTCGCTCGGTTGAAAAAAATGTAACACTTGCTATCGCTATGAAGTTAAAACAGCTTATTGATAAACAACCTGGAATGCGCGCCGTTTTAACGCGTAAAGGCGATTATTACGTTGGATTGCGTGAGCGCCTGGATATTGCCAGAAAATACAATGGTGATGTGTTTATTTCCATCCACGCAGATGCTTTTATTAATCAGCAGTCAAATGGGGCGTCGGTCTTTGCTTTATCCCAACGTGGCGCTACCAGTGAAGCCGCGCGCTGGCTTGCTGAGAAAGAAAACTATTCTGAATTGGGCGGCGTTAATCTACGGGGTCTTGATGATCAAAGCGGGCTCGTGAGAACCGTGTTAATAGATTTGTCACAAACCGCCACAATTAGTGCGAGTTTGCACATGGGCGAAACCGTTTTACGCAATTTGACTACTATGACAACTTTACATAATCATAAAGTAGAGCAGGCGCGTTTTATGGTGCTGAAATCACCAGATATTCCGTCAATTCTCATAGAAACGGGCTTTATTTCCAATCCGCGTGAAGAACGTAATTTGACCAGCTCAAGGTATCAGGCGCGATTAACGCAATCTATTTTTCAGGGCCTTAAGAGTTATTTCTGGGAATACCCACCTCATGGAAGTCGTATTGAGGCGCTCACGGGTAATAAAATGCATATCGTGCGGCAGGGGGATTCCTTAACTAAAATTGCAGCTGAGTATCGCCTATCGCCTGACGCATTAATGGCCGCTAATCATCTATCCACAAAACAGGTTAATGTTGGTCAGAAATTAATATTACCTGCCGAGGTGGCATGAGAATACAGCAATTACCTGCTGATGTAGCTAATCAGATAGCCGCAGGGGAAGTAATTGAGCGTCCTGCTTCGGTGGTGAAGGAATTGCTGGAGAATTCACTGGATGCCGAAGCGGATATTATCAATATTGATATCGGTTATGGCGGCTTAAATCATATAAAAATCAGCGATAATGGTACAGGTATTGTCGCAGACGATCTGCCCCTGGCAATTGCCGCCCATGCGACGAGCAAAATTACACGTCTCACTGATTTATATGCGATAAGCAGTATGGGCTTTAGAGGAGAAGCATTAGCCAGTATTGCCTCGATAGCGCGTTTGTCTATCAGCTCAAAACCGGCAGAACAACAGCTTGGAATGCTACTGGAATGCCACGAGCAAACCTATACATTATCACCTTTTGCGCGCGCAGAGGGTACAACGATTGATGTCAGGGATATTTTTTTTAATGCACCTGTTAGAAAAAAATTTCTCAAATCAGAGCGCTCGGAGTTCTTGGCAATTGACCATATAGTCAGGCGTTTTGCCTTGGGCGCTTCGGCTATTACTCTGAATTTAACCCATAATAATAAACCGCAATTGCATTTGCCGGCGGCAAAAACCGAGCATTCCCGCCTGGCACGTATGAATAAATTGCTCGGGAAAACATTTGTAGACGAATCTCTTTATATTGACGTCGCGCACGCGGGAATGCGGTTACATGGCTGGACAAGTGGCCTTAATTATCAGCGTAGTCAAAATGACAAGCTATGGGTTTATATTAATGGGCGAATGGTTAAAGACAAGCTAATAAATCATGCCATTAAACAAGCGTATGATGGTTTATTATATCCCGGGCGTAATCCGGGATGTTTGCTTTATCTTACTATAGATCCTGCCCTGGTCGACGTGAACGTCCATCCGACCAAGCATGAAGTACGCTTTCAAGAGCCGCGACTCATTCATGATTTTATCAGCTCGCAACTCTGTCAGGTTTTGAAAATGCCACTCATTGCTTTACCTTCAGCGCTCCCAGCTTCTTCTGATGATGCTGAGGTGCGGGAGAGTTACTCTAATCATGCTTATAAGCCAAGACTCGCCGTGCAAGAAAGAGAAGTACAGAGTAGAATTGTCGAGGGTAGTAAGTGGACGCTAGTAAGCCCGCGCTTTGCTATCTTATCGTTAAACAAAACGGCCTATCTTATTGATCTTGAGGGCCTACAAAAACAACTATTATTGGCGAGCCTGCAAAATGCTTCTTTACCCTTGGCTCATCGACCCTTACTCGTGCCGGTTTATTTTGAACACCGATTACCAATAGACAATTTAACTTCTGCAAAAACGGAGCTTGGCGAGTTGGGTATTGGTGTCGAAGATGCCGGGGATTTAAAATGGGCTATTCGCTCTCTACCTATTCTCCTCCCGGGTCTTGATATTAAATCTTTCTTGCTGTCATTTTTTAAAATGCCCACCGCATCTATTACCCAGCGCCTTGAATTACTCGTTAATCATGGAGCAACCGGAAAAGATTATAGCGAAGAGCAACTTATGGAATTTGCGGGTTTTGTCGAATTACATAAAGAGAAAATTCCTGTAAACTGCCCATTTGTAAAGCAACTTTGTGAAAAAACCTGCCAGGATTTGCTCAATGTCTACTAAGATTTTTTGTCTGATGGGGCCTACTGCCTCGGGAAAAACCGCATTGGCTTGTGAATTAGTCCAGCGGTTTCCCTTTGAGATTATCAGTGTGGATTCCGCGATGATCTACCGAGGTATGGATATTGGCACGGCTAAACCCGGTAGAGAAGAGCTTGAGATAGCGCCTCATCACCTGATTGATATCATTGACCCGCCCGCTTCTTTTTCTGCTGCCGAATTTTGTGAAGAAACTACACGATTATGCGCCTTAATTTTGAGCCGCGGAAAGATACCGCTGCTTGTGGGTGGCACCATGATGTATTTCAATGCCCTGCAACAAGGATTGTCCCGGCTGCCTGCGGCTGATGAGTCAATACGTGCGCGATTGGTAGAAGAGGCAGAGCAGCGAGGATGGCGGGCATTGCATGCTGAGCTGGCTTTGGTTGATCCAGTGAGTGCCTCGAGAATTCACGCTCATGACACGCAACGCATTCAACGCGCACTGGAAATTTTTCAGCTTACAGGAAAACCATTATCGCTTTTTTTAGCCGAAGAAAAGCCTGCAACGCCTTTTCATTACATAAACCTGCTTTTGTTACCCACAGAAAGAAGTTGGCTTCATGAGCGCATTGCTCAGCGTTTTAAAATTATGTTAGAGCAAGGCTTTGTTGAGGAAGTTGAGGCGCTCTTGCAAAAATGGCAATTATCGCCACAATGCCCGGCCATGCGTTCAGTAGGCTATCGGCAAGCGTTAGAATATTTGGCGGGTAACGTTGATTTTGCTACTTTTTGTGAGAAGGGGATTGCTGCAACAAGACAGCTTGCCAAGCGGCAATTAACCTGGCTTCGGTCATGGCCTGATGCTCATTCTTTTGCTTCGGAGAGCTCACAAAGTCACCGCGAAATAATGGCTATCATTGATAAAATAATAGATAATACGCCGCAAAATCCCTAGAAACTGACGTTTTAACGTTGTGGAGAATAGAATGTCTGAAAACCAGAAAAAGCCCGCAAGCACTGAAAAAATCTATGTGGTTCACCGTCACGACTTGCCACTAAGCTGCCCAACGGACGAGATGGAGCTTTGGAATGCACACCCTAAAGTTTATTTGCCGATAGAAAAAACAGGAAGAGAAGTATGCCCTTATTGCAGTTCCTGTTTTGTTTTGCAAAATGATTAAATCGATTTGTATTGTTCGCCTGTCGGCTCTGGGTGATGTATTGATGCTGGTTCCTCTTATCCGCACTTTGCAGGATAACTGTCCAGGTGTCGCCATTACCTGGGTTATTTCGCGTCCTGCTTATGATTTGGTCGAGGGGATGGATAATGTTGAGTTCATTGTCATTAATAAACCCAATTCGATTTCGGATTACTGGCGGTTTAAAAAAACACTAAAGGGACGACATTTTGATGTATTGTTGGCAGCGCAAGCGAGCCTGCGTGCTAATTTGTTATACCCGCTTATTCGCGCGACCCGCAAAATTGGTTATGATAGCTTGCGTGCCAAGGATGGTCATGGTTGGTTTGTCAAAGAAACGATTAAGCCCGGAAATGAGCATACATTGGATGGCTTTCTCAAGTTTGCAGAGCCTCTGGGGTTTTCAAAGAAAAGTATCCGTTGGGATTTGCCTGTTACAGCCTCTGATTATTCCTGGGCACGAGAGCATCTCCCATCTGATAAGGAGATATTGCTGGTAAACCCCGCCGCCAGTAAGCCTGAGCGCAGCTGGATGGTCGAACGTTATGTTGAGGTTATAAGGCATGCTCAAAATGTCTGGAATATGCAAGTAGTGCTCACGGGTGGTCCAGGTGCTTATGATCGCGAGTTAGCAGACGCGATTCTCAACCAAATTTCCTGTATTGATTTGGTCGGAAAAACAAAGCCCAAGCAGCTTTTAGCGGTAATTAGCATGGCTCGAGTGGTTCTTTGCCCGGATACCGGCCCATCCCATATGGCAACAGCGGTAGGAACCCCTGTTGTAGCTTTGCACGCAGTGACCAGTGCTGAGGTTTCAGGCCCCTATCTTTACAGACATTTAGCGGTTGATTGCTACGCAGAGGCAGTTACCAGTATTCTTAATAAAACCACTACGACGAATGTGTGGGGAACGCATGCCCATGGGACAGAGACAATGAGGCTCGTAGCAGTCGACGCAGTATTGTCCAAACTGGATTTGGTACTTCGTCAATAGAGAGGGTTAGAACACGATGAGCGAACTTAATACAGGCCTCGAAAGAGGGATTTATGAGCATTATAAAAAAAAATACTATGAAGTGATCGATGTTGCGCGCCACTCTGAAACGCTTGAGTACAGGGTTTTTTATCGGATGTTGGCTGATTTCAGTTTATGGGTGCGGCCTTTAAACATGTTTTTAGAAGAAGTTGAGATTGAGGGCAATAAAATACCACGCTTTAAATTTATTACATCGCAGAACAGCACTGATTTTCTTAAAGCACGAGAGTAAAAATTGAAACACCACTAAACATAAACTGATGCACTGTAGGGTGGGCAACGGAGCTTACCCCAAAATAGTTATAAAAATGCTTCAAATATTTCTCTTCGGGATTTTAACAGGCGTGGTAATGGGCAAGAAAAAGAAAAAAAGAATTTCGCAAAGGGTTCATAATTCACATTAAGTTACGAAATCACCGCTTTTCGTGTATATTTTTTAAATGCACCTATTTGCAAGGATGGAAATAATGAAGTGGTTATTTTTTTTGGGATGGTTTTTAAGTTCGATTAGTTATGCCAATCCAATTTCTGTACTTATTGGGGTATCAGCGCAAAACCCGCCGCTTTCCATGCAATCGGATGCGCAAAATCATTTCTTTGGGTTTGAAATAGAACTTATGAATGAGATTTGTAACCGTATAAAAATAACCTGTAATTACAGACCGGTGATTATTAGCAACATCACCTCAGACCTCACATCTCGGAAAATTGATTTTTCCATTGCCGCAATCATTCGCCCAGCGACACCTTTACCCGGTTTTCTTTTTAGCCTGGCTTACCTGCCAAGTGCCGCAAAATTTATGGTGCTTAAGGAATCAACTATCAATAGTCCTGGCGATATACAAGGTAAATCCGTTGGTGTGAGACGCGGTACCCTGGATGGCGGACATCTATTTGCTGATTTTGTGCGTGGAATTTATCAAAATAAAATTCAGATGACAGATTACATTTCTACCGATGCGCTCATTATGGGTTTAACGAATAAAGAAGTGGACGCCCTTTTCACCAATGCGGCTGTTGTCGACTATTGGTATTATAACAACATGGACAGGTATAAAATTATTGGTGCTGATATTCCTATTGGTGAAGGATATGCCATCATGACGACTAGCCGTCAGGACGTGCTAATAAAGAAAATGGATGATGCCATACTGGAAATACTTGCGGATGGTACTTATTTAAAAATTTATAATACTTATTTTTCCTGGAAAAATAACCCAACATAAAATAGTTTTAGTTTAGGGATGGATATATCCGGCAGTAACCTCAGTTACTACCGGAATATAGATTATTGCGGTGATGGGTTGGTCGACGAGTCCGAGTTGGCTGTAGAGCCTGCTGCAGCTTGTGACGTTAAATCATTGTTAGGCTGCGTCGCTTGTGTGCGTTGCAGAAGTCCAATGGATTCGGTAAGTAACACACGCTCTTGCATTTGGCGGCTTAAATAAAGCTGGTAATTGATCTCAGCCAGTAAAATAGCAATTTCTTTTTGCACCGATGCGCTGGAGCCTTCGTTTATTTGGGTAAGCCATTGTTGATTGGTGGCTGCCCCTCCATTTTGGGTGCCAGGATTGTACAAGCGCCAGCTTGCCATAATAAACTCGTTTAATGCAGCACTTGAGGGGTTTCCTGTACCAGATACAGGGTTTTGAGGCAATCGTCTTGACAGGATGTAGTAAAGATTTCCCACACCAACCGATGTCTGGGCGGCGTAAGTTCGTAATTTTGTCAGGTAATTGATAATAGTTATTTGAGCTTGCGCCTGATCAGCGGGTGATGTTTGCTGACTGTAATTCAATGCAAGACTTATCAGGTCATTATAAGTTGTGTAGGAAGGTAACATTGCCGGGTTAACGGCGCTTGATACATAACGAATAAAGTTAGCTGCCTGTTGTGCTTGTGTCTGTGCAGGTAAGCCCTGATTTTGATTGCCCGAAGGACTTGACGATGTGTCGTTCGCATTCGATGCATTTGTTGTGTAAAGCAGGGGAGAAATTAACGTATCGCTGTTAAGTTGAGGAATAAGCGGTTGATTATAAGATGCGGTGAAGACATCTTTGGTTTGTTGGAGCGGCCCCACAACTTGCGCCATTATTTTTTCACGAAATAAAATCTGGCACTGAGTATTAGCCGTTATATTGCCCGTTGCATTGGTGGTAGTACAAAACGTGTAGTCAGGGGTTGCCAAGATATTTAAAACAGCCTGACTAACAGGGTCGGATTGAAAAGTTTGCTGATCGATAATGTCGGTGACTGAAACTCCCTGAGCCGAGGGGCTAGAATAGGGAGGAGTAGAAAAAGTTTGACCGGCCAACGTGTTAATGAGCGAATAGGTTTGTGTGTTGGACGGCACGATAGGGTTGGGCGTTGTTGAGGAACTGCCGCCACCGAGGAGCGCGCCTAAGTAGCTGTTAAATAAATTAAGTTGTACCGCATAAGTATCATTCATATTAAATAACGCATTACTGTAGCCGCCTTGAGCGCCGCCACCACCACTCGCACCACTCCCGCCGCCACCAGGTCCGCAAGCGCCTCCGGTCGTGCAATATTGCGTAAGATCATACCCAAAATATTTGCCCAAATTTTGAAGATAAAGAGTGAGGTTAGACAAGTCCTCACTTTCTTGAGAGGCAAAATACGACGAGTTAGTGTTATTAACGGGCTCCTCAGCAAAAACCGCGGTCGTAGCAGCTAATAAAATACCTTGTAAGACATAATTTAACTTAAATTGCATTATTCCTCCCCTTCAAGAGCTCTGGCTACCAGTTTTAAGCGATATTCTGAAAAAACACGAGCAAGAAGACGCAAGCGCTCAAATGTTATATTACGTTTTAGGAAAAAACCTGCCGGGTCATGACTTCCTGTACTAGACTCTTCTGCGTGAATTAAAATCCGTGAGGCGCTTCCTGGATGCACTGTATCAATAGCTTGCAAAAGCCTTAGTCCTCTACCAGATTTAATATTGCCAACAATGCGAATAAAAGCATCTTCCTGATTTAACATTCCCATGTCTATTTTTTCAATATCATCAAGCTCGGCACCGAGGCGATTTATCGCTTCTTCAAGCGTTGGATTATTATCAAGGGTCCAGTCTTCCACGCTTTCCAGAAAGGTGATTACCCTGTAGATCATAGGATCTACATATTCATACCAGTATTGTGCAGAGGCTTCGTGACTAAGATCAGGCATTTTTTACTCTTTTTTTACGGTGTTTTTGATTGATATCATCCACTTGTTATAACTACTATAGTATAGTAAGAAGTATAAATGTCTATTACTCAGAATAGTAAATTTTATGAAAACACAAAAAAGTTCCAGAACTCTTGGTGTAATCAAGAATGTGTTCAACGTTCGCAAATGGTCTGACTTTGATCGAATGAGAGCGTTTACGAGCTATTTGGGTACGGGCATTAAGCGAATGGTTATCCCGCGTAAGGAGCCAGTTGCCGATACTAAAAATACCTTTGCATCCACTGTAGCTGCAATGAATTTGTCAGAGAAAGATTTAGCCGCTCGTAGCAAAGGGCTTTATCGTTTAAGTATTTTAATGTGTACTATTGCCTTGTGCATATTTATTTACGCAGTTTATCATATGGTTTATGGCAGTTTAAAAGCGGTAATCGTAAGCCTCGTTGTTTCATTAATCGCCCTGGTATTGGCATTTCGCTACCATTATTGGTATTTCCAGATTAAGGAGCGAAAATTGGGCTGTACCTTTAAGGAATGGTACAGACAGGGCTTATTAGGTGAGAAAGAATGAAAAAACTGCTATTTAGTCTTCTGTTTTCGCTATTTCCCATACTGGCACAGGCAACTACCGGTGGTTCATTAAGTTTTGCCCCTCCGTTAACTGACGTCTCTGTGGTTTTTCTGGGCAACATATTTGGTATTGTAGACGGTGTCCTTCATGGTACCGGCAGCCAGATTATGGGTAACATTTTTGCTGTATTTAATGCCGCAGTCCTGGCCCTCGGCGGGATTGTTATTATGTACACTCTCATCGTATCCACCGTCAATACAGCCCATGAGGGGCAGATGTTGGGTCAGAAATGGTCCTCGCTCTGGGTTCCCGTGCGAGCAACGTTAGGTTTAGGATTACTAATACCGAAAGCATCCGGTTATTGTTTGATGCAGATATTTGTCATGTGGGTTGTAGTGCAAGGGGTGGGCGCGGCTGACAAAGTCTGGGACGCAGCGTTAAACTACCTTAATCGTGGGGGAGTAATTGTACAGCAACAAATTAATCCAATCACCTCAATCATGGGTGGTGGCTATAGTGTTACCAGTGGTGCAGCAACGATGTTGTATGGCCAGATTTGTATGCTTGGACTCGAAACAGCGTTAACTACACAACGTCAGGGATATATGAATAGCAAAGGCAAGGGTGCCGGCCCTTGTGCAGAAACCAGTAGTGGCACGTTGCCAAGCACCACGAGCTCTGTAATGGCGAGTTTTTGTAATACACCCGTTCAGGACTTTATAGGCTCGGTGAATGCTGTTATTTATCAAACCAATAATCCTCTGCAAAGTACGTTTAAATTACCAATGCCAAATTTTGATTCCTCCAGTCCTTATGCGGCGTTAAATGGTATTTGTGGGACTATTAGCTGGAATGCGCTTGATACCACGACTCTTGGCAATATAACCAGCTTAAATAAAGGCAATCTTGAAACCGCCAAATTATCGCGGGCGATCGCTGTACAACAAATGTACTCGCTTCTCTCATCTCTAGCGGGAATTATTGTTCTGAACGACCCACAGCTCACGGGCTTTAGCACTTCAGGCAATACCAGCAGTGCGTCTAATCCACCGTTTGCGCCCTTTGCTCAAGAGCAGTTTGGCGTGCCGTTTAGCTCATCGGGCTCAATTTGCCCTGCAAATGAGAAGCTTGGTGATTCTTCGTCAACTTGCGTAAGTTGGGGTGCTGATGCCTCCGGTAATTCCGCACCTATCTTTTCTGGCTCGGAGTTTCAAAATGCCGTTGGTGCTTATAATGCCGTTATGCTACCTACTTTAAATCTGCTGAGCCAGGCCAGTAGCAGCACAAATGCGAATGAGCAGCGCGCATTTATTTCTAGCGCATCTTCGCAAGGGTGGATGCTTGCAGGCAGTTATTTTTTTAGTCTGGCAAGCATTAACTCAGCTAACACAACTACTGCAACCGTTGGTACACCAACGGATACAAATTCCGGGTTGGGAAGCAGTACTTTCGCGATTCAAACGCCTCAGAATGCGTTTGACTCTAATAAGTGCCAAGGTGATTACGCCGCTCTTTGTACCTGGTTTAACGGAGATGTTACTAAAGTTAATCAGGTTAAGAGCATGATTGATGGGTCGCCAAACGCAACCGTGACAGCGCCTCCTATCCCCACATCATCACAAGCCTCTTCTACGGTTACGTTGAGTCCGATAACAGGGCCCGGATCTTCAACAGGATATGGCCTTGTCAATAATGAGCTCATGGTTGTGTTACCGGGTCAGGCAGGCACCGCTCCACCCAAGTTTGTTATGAATTTAATCCCTGATATGGGCAAACCAAATATCTCACTGCCGACACTTAATTTTGCCTGCGGTAGTGTGACGGTTATCTGGCCATTTAAATTCTGCTTGATTCAGTGGGTTGCAGAAGCGATGTACAACTACATCTTCGTGCCTATATTCAATTTCTTTTTAGGATTAGTAACAGGGGTGATAAATACCGTTGTGATGGCATTTATGGCGTTACCTCTTCTGGGTATGGCGCAGATATTCCAATATGGAGTCGGTTATATAACGCAGCCCAATGTGAATCCAATTATTGCCCTGGCAAATATGGGGGTAAATTATATTAATTTTGCCGCTGATTTGTGGATATATTTACTCGGTATTACCATTATGACGATGTTCCTTGGGCCTTTCGGGATAGTTATTATGGCTATTCTTGCAATGAGTATGCCGCTACTCCTCGCCTGGCTTGGGACGATGGTTGCCATTGGTTTTACTACGGCCTATTTTATACCTTTCTTGCCGTATATGATTTTTACTTTTGGCTCGATCGCGTGGTTAATGGCAGTCATCGAAGCCATGGTGGCAGCTCCTATTGTGGCTCTCGGCATCACCCATCCTGAAGGCGAGGGGCCTTTCGGGAAAGGTGAGCAAGCAATAATGATCCTGATGAACGTGTTTTTAAGGCCAGCCTTAATGATCATTGGCTATATTGCGGGCATCATTCTTTCTTATGTGGGTGTGTGGGTGATTAACGCAGGATTTGCTAACGTACTTCCCTTTATTCAGGGCCCCTCCTCGGAAGGCGGTTTATTCTCAGGTTTTAATATAGGAATGAACTTTTCAGGGCCTACACAGACACAGGTGCAAACCACCACGGGTTATACGGGCTGGGCGGGTGTATATGGCTTTTTCTTCTCGATTCTTATCTATACAACCATGTATTTAACCGTGGTACAGAAGGCATTTACTTTAATTACGACGCTACCTGATAAAGTATTACGCTGGATTGGTGGGCAACCTGAGTCTGTTGGTCAGGAAGCGTCTCAATGGGGTGATGAGGGCAAGAAACAGGTAGAGGGTGCTGGTACTCAAACTGAGAAGGCGCAACAACAAACCGGTAAACAATTAACGGGTTATGGTACCGATGCTATCTCATCGCTTAAAGGGTCAGGACCTCAAGCCTCGGCAGAAAGTGGCCCCAAATCAACACCAAGTGCAATTGAATAATAGCGCAGATGGGAACAAATACAATTTAGGGAAGACGAGTTTTAGTGCGGCCATCCGGGACAAGAGAGTAGACTCTCTTGTCCCAGGGTCGTTTGTGCTGGAGCGTGTCTTGTGCGCCGTTTCGATGCATAAGCCACATATCTGTTGGTCCATACCAAGTCGACGTTATTGAACGGCTCGGGCGTAAATAATTGTCTTTAATCTAGCGTTGATATTCTTTTGTGCCTGCAATTATAAGTTTATACACCCGTTCACTGATAATTCCCTGCTCGAACTTGCTTTTGGCGTCAGTAGTCATCAGTTGCCCGCGTTGACGCACGAGCTTACGTGTTGTTGCTGTAACATCATTGGGGTCGCCTTCTAACAAAATGTCGCGCGCTTCTTCATCAAAAACGAGATATTCTCGTAAGGCCACCCGCTTTCCATCAACTGTAGGCACTAATTTTTGCCAGATGCAGAGCCTAATGGTTTCTAAAATATCGATAGTTCGTCCCAGACGTTCTTCACCCGCAAAAGAGGTGACGAGTCGGCGCATCGTTTCTGCAACCCCTGATGTATGCAATGTTGTGTAGACAGGATGGCCCGTAAGAGCGGCTTCCAGCGCTGCGCTGATTGTTTCTGCATCGCGGCACTCACCCACCATGATTAAGCGAGGTTTTCGTCGCAGAGCATTTCTGACCCCATCGGCAAAGTCAGGTAAGTGACGTGGAATTTCAGACTGACTAACAATGGATGAAATAGTTTCAATCTCATCGTAAACAAATTCAATCGGTGATTCATAGGTTAATACTTTACGGTGCGACTCTTCATTCTCAATTAGTTCGCGAATGATTGAGGCAAGTAAGGTAGATTTACCGGAACCTGTCGCGCCAGTAATGAACACAATACCTTCCTGAGGCGCAATCGCTTCAATGATATTGGGCGGCAGCCCCATGGTTTCTAATTTGGGAGGAGTCGTTGGAATCGTTCGTAAGGTAATTTGTATGGCGTCATGCCCTTCAACAAGGCACGCCGTTCCATTAACACGATAGCGATAGCGAACTCCACGGTTAGGGCGGAATTCGTAGTGAGTATCAATATCTTTACCGGATAAGAGCTGGGTCGTCGCATTCGGGCCATAAATAGCATTGATCAAATCACCGAGCTCGGTATTAGACAGATTACGATTAGTGATTTTAATTAATTTCCCATAAACTTCTGCAAAAATGGGGGAGCCCGTTTGAATGGTTATATCCGATGCATTGAGATTTTCTGCGTGTTGCAGCATCTTATCCATAAAAATTGGATTAAAACGACTGGGTTCATCAGGCATTAAATTGACATTGCTCATAGTAAAATTCCTGGTCACAAAAGATTATGTTGAATAGTTAAAGTATTGCACGTTGAACGAATTTTGCTTTCCTGTAACCCTATTTTAGAATAAGGTTACATCAACAGAATAGAGAATTTGAGAAAGAAAAGACGCCAAGGCTAAATAGCTCTTAGCGTCACTTATTAAAAGTTGCTCAATGAGAGCCTAGATTCGCTGGCGTCAAACTAACCGGTGCTATATTAGGTTGCCATGCTTTGCTGGTAATTGTAATTTGAGTTCCTCGCGCCAGCTTTTCCATGTTTTTAAAATGCTCAAGTGCATTCTCATCTTTAGCAACCGCAGCACGCCATTCATTACTGTTAACGTTTAAGCCAGGTAATGCGGTTATGCGTAGCACGCGATCATCTATGTGTATTTCAGATTCATCACCGGTGACGCCTAAGTCTGTGTTGGAGACATAGGGCGGTGAAACCATATTCATCGCCAATAACTTGCGATATAAAATCATTCCTGTGTAGTCTTCCTTAATGCGCGCGATACTTTCTTCAAGTATGATGTTGGCTTGTTCAATGCCATTTTGCCATCCCTTTGCAACATATCTGCACCAGATTTTTCGCTCGAGTCGTGTTTTGGGCAATAATGATCGGTCGGGGTACTCGGGCTTTTTATAGTCCATCCAGATGTATTGGCGCCAGTTGGGTGGGGTGGTAATAAATCGCGCTTGTTTGGCGACTTTATAGGTACGGTCTGAAATGCGAATAGTCTGCGTGTCGGCCAGGTTTAAGGTATTGCGACCTTCAAGCAACACCGGGGGCAGAATATTATGTTCAAGAATCAGCGAGTTAAAATCATAGACCGCATCAAGATTGCGTGCCTGGCGAGCCAGGGCTTGATCGATAACATTAGCACGCCACGCTAATCCCGCTTGTGCACCGACACTTAAGGCTGTTTCGCGTATACCCATTTCACGGATTTTTCCTATGGGAGCCTTATTCCGGGATTTCCCTGCTTTGTTAGACATGGCCTGCAGTCCTGCAAGGGAATCAGTGTCACCGACATATACCACTTTTGAATGGCATGAGACCAATAGGGCAAGGCAAATTAACAAAAGACTAGGAATAAATTTTGGCATAGCGTAATTCAACAACTTGACTGTTAGGGTAGACATGAAGGTATGCTTTTTTTCCTGCTTGATAATCGATATTTCGTAAAATTTCTGCAAGGCTTTCATCCTTGATATTGAGACTGATTAATACAGGAATGGCAGGAGCTTTACCAAGAATTCGTGTGCGGTAATGAGCGGCAGATGCAATGCGATCGGTCACTTCTTCGATAGGACCTGACCAGTCAACAGATGCTTTTGCTTGCAAATTATAAGCATTGGGTATTGCCAAAAGATTTTCTTTATGAGGATGAAAGTAAATAACTTTTTCAACTTTGGCCATTTCAAGCATGGAGTCGCTAACAGAGGACGCTGCCTCTGCCAATTTAATGGAAGCATCGTCACTTGGCGCATTCAGCGGAGGTTTCATGAATGATCCATGACCGCGGCAACCTGCCAGGAGGATTAAAATGGTCATGAGTACGATTAGCTTTTTAGTCATTATTCTGCTTTTATGATCAATATATACTGCTATGATTGAAACAGGAGCATGGCACCTTGTCAAGCACAAATAAGTTAGTTCCCTGTGTTTTTGATAACTTGTCCTGCTTGGCTGCCGTCGGAATTTTTATCTGAAGTCCTCGTTAACCAAGGGCTTTTCCCTATTAACATTTTTCCAGGAGGGCATAAAATACCTGGCCTGCTTTTTTGAATTTGCGCCGGTTCCAGATAGTCGAGTCCACTGTTATTTCAACTGCTGATTCGATATAAACCAAACCGCCTTTGATTAAGCAATTTCCTGATGCAAGAATTGTCAGGCATTCTTCCAGGTAGTTACTTTTGAAGGGGGGGTCGAGAAAGATAATATCGTAAGGGTCTTTGACGGTTTGCAAATGAAGGCGTGCATCCAGATTAAGAACGGATATCTCAGGCTTATCAAATGCCCGCGCCGTTTGTTGTAAAGCCTTGAATGCAATGGGTGATGACTCAATCATCACGACATTGCAGGCTCCCCGTGAGAACGCCTCAAAGCCAAGTGCACCGCTACCTGCAAAGGCGTCGAGGCAGCGAGCACGGCGAATATCATGCATTAGCCAATTAAACAACGTTTCCTTTACCCGGTCAGGCGTGGGACGCAAACCTTCAATGTCAGGAAAATTAATTTTTTTTCCTCTGTAGAGACCGCCAATAATTCGCACGCTATGATTCAATTGTATTCCTGCCTTAAATCAGGGCCGAGCTTTTTCAAGCTTGCCCACTGACACAAAAAGCATTTTATCGGGATGAATTGCATTATCAAATGCCTTTTTAATCTCGGCAAGTGTTACCGCTTCAACATGCGCTGTATAAGTATCCAGGTAATCATCAGGTAAATGATAAAAGGCGATACGTAACAACATACCCGCGATATTACCGTTACTTGCCAGGGATAAAGGAAAACTTCCTACCATATATTGTTTGGCGGCAGTTAACTCTTCTTCACTGGGGCCATTTGCCAAAAAGCTCGCCAATATCTCTTCAGTCGCGCCCAATGCATTAGCGGCTTCGGTATTTTTAGTCGATAAACTAATTAAAAAAGGTCCATCACCTGGCATTGGCATAAACTGGCTAACTACGCCGTAGGTTAAGCCGCGTTTTTCACGAATTTCAAGTGATAATCTGGAAACAAGAGAGCCGCCGCCAAGAATATAATTTCCGACCATTAGGGGGAAATAGTCTGGTGCACGGTGATCAATGCCTATCTGGCCAATCCGTAACATGGTTTGAGATGATGGGTAGTTTACGGTAACCGTTTCTTTTGCACTCAAGGGTTCTGCTTTTGAAATAGCAGGTGCTTCATGACCTCTGGGTAAATGAAGGGTTAATTGTTCGGCAATTTGATGGGCTTTATCACGGTCTATAGCACCAACCATGACAATAACAGCATTGCTACTCACAAAATATTGTTTATAAAAATTACTAACATGACTGAGTCTTAATGCGTTAACACTGTCCAAAGTACCTTTAACGGGATGCGCATAGGGATGATTTTGATAAAGTTTATCAAAAAAGATAAGGTTTGCGACATCAGATGGCGATTCTTGCAGTTGATTGATGGCCATTAATTGCTGATTTTTCTCGCGATTAAAGGCTTCCTGTCGAAACGATGGCTTATTTATTATTAAGGACAGGGTATCGATTGCTTGCGTGAGGGCGTCGTTGCTGGTCAGGGTTTTAAGTTGTAAAACAGCCATGTCGCGACTTGTTTCACTATTATATTGCGCCCCTATATCAGCAAACTTTTCAGCCACTTGTGTTGCGTCCAGGTTAGCGCTGCCTTGTGCCAATAGTTCTGTTGTTAATGCACTTAAACCAAAATGGGAGCCATCATAGGCAGAGCCTGCCGCAAACGCCACATTAATATCAAGCATTGGCACTTCCATTGCTTGATAAAATACCACTTGCGCCCCATTGGCTGTTTGCCAGCGCTCAGTCTTAAAGGAGCGTGCCTGGGATGTTTGTGTCAGGGTGAAAGACAATAGAGCAATTAAAGTTAACCAGATTTTCATTCTTGTACCTCAGATGGCGAGAGTGGAAATAGTCGAGCTTCGGTCATGGACTGTTCGTTAAAATAACGTTTTGCCACTTCCTGGATTTGCGAGGGGGTAATGGCGTTGATTTTATCAGCATAAGAATCAGCGTTTTCTGTCCCTAGTCCAATAGTTTCCAATAATCCAAGCTCCATTGCCTGACCTAAAATTGAATCCTTTTCAAAGGTTTTTTGGGCAATAATCAGCGTCTTAATCCGCTTTAATTCCGCTTCACTTACGGGCTTTTGCTGAAGTTGTCTGATTTCATTGAGAACACCTGCTTTAAATTCAGTTAAATTATGGGACTGAGACGGTGTTCCAAAAAATATAAATTGGGTTTGGTAGCGAGCGTAGAGGTCATAATATACATCAACACTGCTTGCTACGTGGCTTCCACGAACAAGATTTTTGGCAAAACGTGAGCTTTCACCGGCATCAAGGAGGTTTGATATAATTTCGAGCGCAAAGGGTTCCCAGGATTCTTTAGCAGTTTTTACACTGGGTACATTATAACCAAACATTAGCATTGGCACTTTTGCAGGCGCATGAATTTCAATGGCTTTTGCCCCTAAACTCGGCGGCTCTGATTGATTTTTACGGATAAAGTCCGGGCGTCTTTGCAAGTTGCCGAAATAAAGTTTTGCCAAATCATGGACTTTATTGGCATCCACATCACCTACCACCACTAATGTTGCATTGTTCGGCGCATAAAAGCTCTGATACCATGATTTCACATCAATAACAGTTAATTGTTCCAGGTCGTCCATCCAGCCAATAACCGGGTGATGATAAGGATCGGCGATATGAGCGGTGGCCATATACCGTTCAAAGGCAAGGGCTTGAGGGTTATCATCGGTGCGAAGGCGTCGCTCCTCCTGTATTACTTTGATTTCTTTGGCAAATTCATCTTTATCCAATAATAAATTTTGCATGCGGTCAGCTTCAAGCTCGAAGCTTACAGAAAGTTGAGAGGCGGCTATTTTGTCATAGTAGGCGGTGTAGTCATAATTCGTGAACGCATTTTCCTGCCCACCCACAGCCGCTATAGTTTTGGAATAAATATTTAAAGGGTATCTGGGCGTACCTTTAAACATAAGGTGCTCCAGCGCATGTGACACACCCGTAATTCCGCCAGGTTCATCGGCTGAGCCTATGTTATACCAAACCATGGTTACCGCAACTGGCGCACGGTGATCTTCCTTGACCAGTACCTTTAATCCGTTGTCCAATGTGAATTTATGTACCTCGCCTATCGCCTGCCAGGATAGAAAAGTGAAGAGAATCGCTAATACTAAGCGCATGAATTAACTCCAAACCAAAAAAGGTGATAGAATTTCATATTTCCACCGGTTTGTATACCTATGATTAAATGGTTTAAAAAAAATCAGAGTGTTTCGTCTGATGCAGTAGAGGAACTTCCAGCGGTTACCGACAAGGTGAACGTCATTGAAGAAACAATAACTCCGCCCATGGCCTTGCCCGAAGAAAGTAGCGAGCTTGGCATATACGGGCGTTTCAAACGAGGTTTAACGAAAACACGCCAGCAATTTGGCGAAGGGATAGGGCGTTTGCTGTTGGGGAAGAAATCCCTCGATGCAGCGGTTTTTGAGGAGCTGGAGACGCTGTTATTGCATGCTGATGTTGGCATTGATACGACCCAAGATATTTTAAAACAGCTTGAAGGTGAGTTGGAGAGAAAGAAATTACTTGATGGCGATGCTGTATTTCAGGCCTTGAAAGAGCGCCTGCAGGCTATTTTGCAAAAAAACGCAACGCCTCTACGGATTGAAACACCCGATAAGACACCCTTTGTTATTCTCACGGTGGGCGTTAATGGCGCGGGTAAAACCACAACGATTGGCAAGCTTGCCAAACAATACCAGCTGCAAGGTAAAAAAGTGATGTTGGCTGCAGGGGATACGTTTCGTGCGGCGGCGGTTCAACAATTACAGGTTTGGGGCGAGCGTAATCAGATACCGGTTATCGCGCAGCACGCAGGGGCTGACAGTGCTTCAGTGGTTTATGATGCATTACAGGCGGCAACTGCTCGAGGAGTGGATGTTCTCATCGCCGATACAGCAGGGCGTTTGCACACTCAAACCAATTTGATGGAAGAGCTTAAAAAAGTAAAACGTGTTATGCAAAAATTAAATCCCAATGCGCCTCATGAAACGATGTTAGTACTGGATGCAAGCATTGGGCAAAATGCGCTTAACCAGGCGCGCGAGTTTCATCAAGCCATAGGTTTAACGGGAATTACGATGACAAAGCTTGATGGTACAGCAAAAGGCGGAATACTGTTTGCTATTGCCAATGAATTAGCGATACCATTTCGATATCTGGGGGTTGGTGAGGGTATAGACGACCTGCGTCCCTTTGATGCCCCGCAATTTGTCAGAGCACTATTTAATGATGATTAAATTCAATCAAGTCAGCAAGCGTTATCCTGGGGGGTTTGAAGCCCTTAATGAGGTTAATTTTTCCCTTGAAAAGGGGGAAATGGCCTTTCTTACCGGCCATTCTGGCGCCGGCAAAAGTACATTGCTTAAATTAATCGCCAAACTGGAAACTCCGTCGTCAGGCCATATGGTTGTTAATGGCGTACACTTGAATCAGCTCAAAAAACATGAGATAGCGGCTTATCGCAGCAGCCTGGGCATTACCTTCCAGTCGCCGAACTTGTTAAGTGATCGAAGTGTTTTTGATAATGTAGCGTTGCCGTTGCAAATTCGAGGTACGGCCCCTCCTCTTATTACCAAACGGGTTCACGCAGCTCTTGACATGGTGGGCTTGCTCAATAAAGAAAAAATGTTGCCCGTGCATTTATCCGGGGGAGAGCAGCAACGAGTAGGGATTGCGCGTGCAGTTGTACATAAACCCGCACTTCTTCTCGCAGACGAGCCCACGGGAAATCTTGACCCGCGATTGTCCTCTGAAATAATGAAAATTTTTGAGCAATTCAATCAAGTTGGGGTAAGTATTCTCATCGCAACGCATGATCTGGCATTAATTGCCGGAATGAAGAATCGCATTGTCATGCTGAAAGGAGGGCGAGTATGTTAAAAAGTCTTCGGGCTCATGGCGCCTGCCACTTACAAGCGGCTACTAACAGTTTTAATTTTCTTTGGCAGAGACCTCTTTCGACAATGACTACGGTCATTGTGATTGCTATAGCATTAACGTTGCCTGCCTTATTCTGGGTTTTTACGGATAATTTTGGGCAATTAACGCGTGATTGGCAGCGTGGCGGTCATATTTCGTTATACCTCAAATCACCTCTGACAGCGGCGGACGGTGATTCTTTCTTAAAGCAGTTGCAGGCTATTTCTGGTGTTGGGCATGTGACGCTTAAAACACGGGAAGAAGGGTTACGCGAGTTGCAGAAACAGGAAGGTATGCATGATATTATGCGGTATTTGCCTGAAAATCCTCTACCGGCGATGGTTGATGTAATGCCTTCGCTTGCCGTAAATACACCACTGAAAATGCAACAGTTATATGAGCGCTTGAAGGTTTTGCCTCAGGTTGAGCAGGCTAAACTGGATATGGAGTGGATAGCCCGGCTGCATGCCATATTGGGTTTTGTAGCCAAAATTGCGAATGCGCTGATGGCACTACTTGCTTCGGCAGTAGTGTTAATAGTGGGTAATACGTTAAGGCTTGCTATTCATAATCGCCATGAGGAAATTCAGGTTTTAAAGCTCATTGGCGCTACGGATTCTTTTATTCTTCGTCCATTTCTTTATTCTGGCATGTGGTATGGTATGGTCGGTGCGATATTTGCGATTTTATTTGTAAATATTTTTATGTTAAGTGTCGCCGTTGCAGTCCAGGATCTGGCCTCTGTTTACCATATGCATTATCCTTTGCTGGGTTTAACAGTCAAACAAGCTTATTTAATTGTATTAGCAGCTGTGGGGTTGGGTTGGTTAGGTGCAAGATTGTCAGTTAAGAGCCAGCTTGCTTCCATTGAGCCCTATAATTAGTCTATAATAGCCCCAAAAATGCACCTGTTATAATTTGGAAGTATATAACTGGAGAAGTAGTATGAGTAAGCCGCTACAACTGGCGTCGTTAACGCTGCCCATAGGCAGTCTTGATGCATACATTCATCATGTTAATCAAATCCCCATGCTCTCTGTTGAAGAAGAGTATCAGTGCGCTTTGCGTTTTCAGACCGAAGGTGATATTGAAAGTGCTCGTCGTTTGGTTCTTGCGCACTTGCGTTACGTGGTACGGGTCGCTCGTGGTTATTTGGGTTATGGTTTGCCACTTAACGATTTAATACAGGAAGGTAATGTAGGCTTGATGAAAGCCGTTAAACGTTTTGACCCCAAAATGGGTGTTCGTCTTGTGTCATTTGCGGTGCACTGGATTAAATCTGAAATTCATGAGTTTGTTCTGCGTAACTGGCGAATCGTAAAAGTCGCAACAACGAAAGCTCAACGGAAATTATTTTTTAACCTGCGGCAAATGAAAACTCGTCTTGGCTGGTTCAGTAATGACGAAGTGGACGCTGTGGCGAGCGATTTAGGCGTGAGCCGTGCTGAGGTTTTGGTAATGGAGCAACGCCTCAATGCGATGGATACCTCGTTTGACGCACCGGTAGGTGAGGATGATGATGAGTCGTATAAAGCACCTGCCTCATACCTGTATGATCCAAAAAATGATCCCGCTTATTTAATTGAACGGGAGCGTCGTGGTGAGCAGGGACGAGAAGAGCTTCATTTTGCACTAGAGCGCCTTGATGAGCGCAGCCAGGATATCCTGCAACAACGCTGGCTAACCGATGACAAGGCTACCTTACATGATTTGGCTGATAAATATGGCGTCTCTGCAGAGCGCGTGCGCCAACTTGAAAAAAATGCCATGAAAAAACTGCGCCAGTTTATGGAAGAAGTAGCTTAATTTGAGAAAAACATCTACGTAGCCCGGATTAGCAACGCGTAATCCGGGAAAGACGTTATCCCGAACCTTGAGAATCCCGCATTAACAACAAAACAAATAATCATTGTAGGCTCCATACTCGCTTACAACAATTCACCGGAGTATTTATATGTTTATTGGTAAAGTCATTCCTAAAGATCAAGCGGTAATAAATCTGAGTAGTGAGGATATTAAAAATCCTGAGGATTTAAGATGGTCATTGTATGTAGCTAAAGAAAGTTATAAAAATATCCAAGTTGATGCTCACGGACAAGAAGTAACGGAAGAATTACAAGCTCTCCTTGATGAATTCGGCGCAACAGTTATCAATGCTTCGCAAACCTTCGGGCCTAAATAACATAAAACATCTTCTTGGTAACGTAGCCCGGATTAGCAACGCGTAATCCGGGATCTCAAGGTTCGGGACAATATCTTTCCCGGATTACGCGTTGCTAATCCGGGCTACGAATCTACGAGTATTGCGTCAAGCACCAATTGAGCGTTTGCTTATTGATTTACCAGACTCACTAATTTCTCCTTTGTTTTATCATCCACAAAAGCGGCATCAATTGCCATCCGTGTAAAATTCAACATATCAGCGTCTGAATAACGGTAAAATTTTTGAACGCGCTCATATTCATTAGCCAATGTTGTTTTGAAAAACGGGGGATCATCGGAATTAAGGCTTACTTTAACACCGGCATCTAACAATTGCTGTAAAGGGTGGCTATCCATATCAGGAAAGAGACCGAGCGCAATATTACTGGAAGGACAAACTTCCAGAGCGATATTTTTATCAATTAATCGTGCAATAGTTTCGGGTGAATGCATTGACATTACGCCGTGCCCAATCCGTTTTATGGGTAAATAATCCATCGCTTCCATCATGCCGCTTGCAGGGGCAAATTCTCCGGCATGCACTGTACAGGAGAGGCCGCCTTCAGCTGCAATTTCATAGGCTTTTTTAAATAATTTGGGTGGGAAATTAAATTCATCTCCTCCAAGACCAAAACCTGTGACGCATGGTACAGTTTCTCTTAATGCCTGTTTGGCAACTTTAATTGCTGATTCTTCACCAAAATGACGAACAGCCGTTACAATAATGCGGCCTATAATATTAAACTCTTGTTCAGCAGTATTAATAGCCTCTTGAATGGCATACAAATGCTCACTCGATGGAATACCACTGGCTTGTTCTGCGTGGTCGGGGGAATACATCATCTCTACATAAATACCACCGGTCAGCGCAGTTGATTTAAGGTAGTCATAAGTGATGTCATAATAATCTCTTGGGTGCTTGATTACATCTGCAACGGCATCATAGGCTTTCAAAAAATCCATAAAATCGCGAAAGGCATAGCTCTTCTCGTCGATATCAACAAGACCTGGCGGCAGGGTCAAGTTGTTGCGCTTAGCGAGTTGACGCGCTAAAAACGGCGTAATCGTGCCTTCCAGATGCACATGCAGCTCTGCTTTTTTAATGGTCATGACAATATCTTCCCTACAATGATTAAAACAAGGCGGTTTTATAACAGAAAAAATGGCGTGTTGTTACTAAATAAGGATTAAATTTCTTATCTTCCCGCACGAAACGGTAATAGTTGCATAGGGAGCAAATCAAAATCAACAGTGCATGCCTTTTTAATTAACAAGACTAAAAAACAGGCATGGTAACTTTGAGTAAAACCCGATAAAATTACAGACTTTAGCCTAATCTGGATTTACCATGAGTAACAATGATATCGATAAAGCTTATGTTAGCCCTTTTGACCAATTTTTTTATAAATATGATCGTGATCATGCCAAAACAGCTTCTCAATTAAAAGAAATCAAGAAGCATGAGATCATTGCTTATTTGCGTGATAATCCCAACCCCATATTAGTGGAAGAAATCTGGGAAGAATTTTAAATTATCCTATAGATGCATGCAGGATTTTATAAGCCAAAATGGTCAGTAAAGAGGCCATTGGCAACGTTAGCACCCACGACATAAAAATATTACGGATAACAATCAGATTCAATGCACCAATACCACGCGCCAAACCTACGCCAAGGACTGCTCCCACCAGCGTTTGCGTTGCTGAAACAGGTATGCCTGTGCTGGTGGCCACAACGACAGTTGTCGCAGCCGCAAGGGTTGCGGCAAAAGCACGGCTTGGTGTCAGTGCGGTAATAGAACTCCCTACCGTCTCTATGACCTTACGACCATACATTAAGAGACCTGAGATAACACCCACGCACCCCAGTAATATTATCCATGCTGGATAATTATCCCCCCCTAAAGGCTGACTGGGGTTCATCATCAAGCTATGAATGATAGTCAATGGCCCTACTGCAAGAGCCACATCATTGGAACCATGGGCAAAAACCATGGCGCAGGCGGTCAGTGCCATTAATACCGCGAAGTATTTTTCAACCTGAAGAAAACGCTCACGCCGCCTGATTCGAGGCATCTCGGGGATTCGCTTGATAAATATCATCCCCGTGATAGTAATAATGATACTGGTGGCGAGCGTTACAGCCAGGTTTTGTTTTAAATTTAGATGAATATCAAAATGATTTAATCCTTTAAAAACAGTGATGAAGGATAAAACCGAGCCTACAAGGAAAAGATAAATAGGCACATAGAGCTTTGCTTTTTCCAATGGGTCGCTTTTTACAAAAATAGTCTGTTGAATACTGATAAAAAGCGTATAAGAAGTAATACCGGCAATTAGGGGTGACGTAATCCAGCCAATCGCTATATGATAGACCTGATCCCAGTGAACGGCGTCTTTCCCTAATACGACGCTACCAAAACCCACCATCGAACCGACCAGGGCATTGGTAATTGAAACGGGGACACCTAAATAACTGGCGAGATTCATCCAGAATGTGCAGGCTAATAATACGCCAAGCATGCCTTCTATGAGAATCAATGGCTGATTTAATAGCTGACTGCTATTGATAATACCATCACGCATGGTTTCAGTTACACCACTTCCACCAAAAAAGGCGCCGGCGAATTCGAAGACAATGGCAATAATCATTGCTTGCCTGACGGTGACGGCTTTTGATCCCATGGTGGTGCTCATGACATTCGCCAAATCATTGGCGCCTACACCCCAGGTCATAAAAAAACAAAGCGCAATAGCGCTCCAAAGTAAAACTATAGAATAATCCATGGATAAGGTTACCGGGCAATAAGAATTTGGAGTCGACCGCCCACAGTCTGGGCATGATCCGCTAAATCGCCAATCCATTGGACCAGCTTATAGAGAAAGACTATTTCAATAGCAGGCAGATCCTTTTCCAGCACAAATATACGTTGCCTGATATCGGCAAGTTTTTCATCACTATCATGTTCGATTTCATCAAGCGTCATGATCATTTCTTCAACTATTTTTACTTCACTTCCACGAAAACCACTCTCCAGTAATTCATCAAGCTCATTTATGGCCTGACAGGCCTGTTTGGATGCATCAATGCATCTGTCAAGAAACGACATAAATACCGGCGAAAGACTTTCAGGGATTACCATTTTTCGGCCGATGATTAACTCAGCGATATCTTCGGCTTTATTGGCAATACGGTCTTGCGCACTTAAGAGCTCCAGAAGATCAATCCGTGAAACGGGGAGGAAAAGACCGGCAGGCAGGTGCAAACGCAAATCACGTTTGATACCATCGGCTTCTTTTTCCAAATCGGCAATCTTTTGCTTTATTTCGGCTGCAGTTTGCCAATCCTGCTTAAGTACAGCTTCAAAAAAAGGGTGCAGCTGCTTGGCGCATTGATGCGCTTTGCGAATATGTTGCTCAATCGGCCGAATGGGTGATGGCCCAAACATATTAAATATGCTTCCCATAGTGGTCGTATACCTTTATATAGTTTTGTCGATTATATACCTTTCATTAATCATTCGGCGAGTTTTAAGCAAAGAATTTTTTTGTTTTTGCCAATTTCTTATTGTTCTACCGCGCGAGTGGTTGCGATATACTGCACTAAATTATCGAAATGTCGTTATAAAAAGGGCTCCCTATGCAAATTGCAACGATCAAAGCACGCGAAATTCTTGACTCAAGAGGCAATCCTACCGTTGAAGCGGATGTTACATTAACCAGCGGTGAAGTGGGGCGTGCCAGTGTGCCTTCAGGTGCATCAACAGGTACGCGCGAGGCGTGCGAGCTTCGTGATGGCGTTAAAACCCGTTATGCCGGCAGAGGGGTTACTAAGGCGGTCCATCATATTAATGACGAGATTAATAAAGCTCTCAAGGGTTTTGATGTCAGTGAGCAAGAAAATATTGATACAAAATTGTGTTTATTGGACGGGACTGAAAATAAATCACGACTGGGCGCTAATGCCATTTTGGCCGTTTCTCTCGCTTGTGCACGTGCGTATAGTCAGGCTATACGACAACCCTTGTATATTGCATTAAATCAGGGCGAGAAAATGTCAATGCCCCTACCCATGATGAATATATTAAATGGGGGGTCGCATGCTGATAATAATGTTGATATTCAGGAGTTTATGATTATGCCTGTAGGCGCTCCAGATTTTTGCACCGCCATGCAATGGGGCACGGAGACCTTTCACGTCTTAAAATCTGTTCTGAAACAAAAAGGGCTCAATACCTCAGTAGGTGATGAAGGGGGTTTTGCTCCCGATTTACAGTCTAATCGTCAAGCGCTGGATATGTTGTCAACAGCGGTAGAGCTTGCCGGTTTTAAACTCGGCGATGAAATTGTTTTTGCGCTTGATGTCGCCGCCTCTGAATTATATAAAGATGGGTTTTATCATTTAGGTTCTGATAATAACAAATTAGATAGCAAAGGAATGATCACTTATTATCAGGAACTGGTTCGAAATTATCCTATCGTTAGTATTGAAGATGGCTTAGATGAACATGATTGGGCCGGCTGGCAACAATTAACAGCTATTATGGGGTCTCAGTTGCAGTTGGTAGGTGATGATTTATTTGTTACCAATCCACGTATTCTACAGGAAGGTATTACCCAGAAAATGGCCAATGCAATTTTAATTAAATTAAATCAAATTGGTACATTAACCGAAACAAGGCAAGCAATTCGTCTTGCTCAGGCTAATAACTACAATTGTGTGATGTCCCATCGTTCTGGCGAAACAGAAGATACTTTTATTGCGGACCTGGCCGTTGCTACTGGTTGCGGTCAAATTAAAACCGGCTCTTTGTGCCGCACAGACCGGGTTGCAAAATACAACCAACTATTGCGGATTAATGAGATAACGCCGCTTAATTATCTTGGGAGAAACGTATTGCAGAAGTGCGTATGAAAAAACAACATTAGATGGAATCGAAGAAAATGAAGCGTAAAGGGAAGACATTTTCTTTTATCTGAAACCTCCCCAATTAATAGGATAAAGGTATATAATGAATCATCTCACTACTCTTGGGTAATCCATGCGTTCCATTATTATCATTTTGATATTGGCGTTAATTGGCTTGCAATATAAGTTGTGGTTGGGCGATGGCAGCATTTTGCAATGGCGACAGCTTGAAAGTAAAATTGCAGCGCAAAAAAAAGAGAATGAAACGTTGGCTTCGCGTAATCGTGCGATTGAAGCGGATATCCTTGAGCTCAAAAGTGGCGATCAAGCGCTCGAAGAGCAAGCGCGTTTTGAACTGGGCATGGTAAAAAACGATGAGCTCTATTATCAATTTGTAGAATAATTACACGGCTATTAGCTCAAAAGGTAACTTAGGTGGTTTTTTATCCCATAAGCTGAGCACATAGCCACCACCGCCTGAACCGGTTGGCTTGACCGCCAGTGCGCCATGTTCTGCTAATATTGCTATGTGTTGCCCCAGCGTATTACTGACCAGCCCCCAGGCTTTAAAACATTCCGCACTTTCATCAATGGCTTCTTTTAACGAAAAGAGAGAAGAGGGGTGGTCGCTTTCCAGCGCTCGTCGTGACTTATCCACTGCACTATTCATTGCCGAGTCGATCTGCGCGGCTCGCTCCGGGTTCGTTTCCCATAAACGGCTAACCTGATTTATACAATGAGAGGTTATCCCTACTTGCCCGCAAGATGATAAATACCAATAAGGTTGCCAGGCTTGTGTCACCGGCGTTATTTCACCTTTCTTAAAATAAGCGCCTCTATCGGCCGCTACCCCGGCAATGTCGAGGCCGCTACTTTGCCCGTGAAATAAATTTTCAAGATTTTTGGCAAAAGATTCAACGGTATCATCAGTTAATAGATTTTGTGCGGCAAACCATCGACTCATGGCAACACACAAAGCGGCTGATGCCCCCATACCAACGCCAATAGGAATATTGGACTTCAGATGAAAATGACCTGTTAAACGATTTAGAGACTGACCCAGCAATTGTTGCCCTTGCTCTAATACACTCCAAAATAAAAGATGCATATCATCGCCACTACTCCCTTCATAGTCGGCATGCAAGTCGGCATGCGCAGGCGTATAGGTTAGTGTTAGTTTTTTTTCAGGGATAGGGAATACGAGCGCGCTATGCCCTCTTAGTACCGCGTGTTCTCCTGCGAGAATCCATTTGCCGTGAGTGGTGGTTTGAAAATTATAAAACATCGTGGTTTCCAACCAAATGATCTTGTTTAAATTGTTGCGCCATATCCGCTTGCGAAGGCCTATAGAGAAGATGAATATTAGGGCCTGCGTCCATTGTCACAATAGGGCCATCATTATTGTGTTGCCAGAGGTTTTGCAATTGTTTTAATACATGATGCGTTGCATCAGTCATATAAGTAAACGGCTCGTCACAACTGGTAAATAAATGGTGCATGTCTTGAAATTCTCGCCAACATATTTGATAGGCACTTTGCCAATCTTCAGCGCGAAAGGCTGCTAATAAAAGACTTAAATTTTCGGAAGCACGCCTGCTTCGAGTATGAAAGAGCGGGCTTGTTTTAACTCGTCTATGCGCCTCACTGGAGGAAACGTGTTTTTCTTCATGACTAATAATGACTACCTGATGGAGTAATTGGGGATAAGGTAATTCAATAGCCTCCACCTTGTCATCTTCCCACAAGGCCCAGGGTGAAAAAAAGGAACGGCAAGAAGAACCTGATCCCAGGCGACTTAGATGAGCTTGTAATGAAACAGGTGGTAATGAAATGCCTTTAAGTTCACTTATTGCTCTGACAGCACACAATGTAAGCGCTGCAAAGCTTGAAGCCGAACTGGCAAGGCCGCTGCCTTGAGGAAAATTATTAGATGAGCGAACGATAAAAGCCCCATCGTAGTTAAAATGATTTTTTACGCGATTTAAGTGTTGCAAAAAACGTTGCTGGGCTTTCATTGAAAGTGAAAAGGGAGCCGCGCCAGGCGTTTGTAGAGGCTCCCAAAAATCCTTTTTTCCAGCCTGTTTCTCCAGCATCACACTGGTTAAGAGATTATTTAAGGTGTAGGACAAAGAAGGATTATCGGGTAGATTAAGATCCTCGTCTTTTTTGCCCATGTATTTGATGAGTGCAATATTAGCGGGTGCTTGAGCAAACCATTGCATAATTTTCTCTCTCTATTATTACCGGCCGGGCTCATCATTCCAAAGGATTTTATGCAACTGTAACTGAAAGCGCACGGGGAGATGATCGGAGATTATCCAGTCAGCCAGGGTTGTTGGGGTTATATCTTGCCAGCTGGGAGAGAAGAGGACTTGAGTGCGCTCTGTAAGCTGATAGGCATCGATAGTCTCGCGAGCCCAGTCATAATCCCCGCGGCTACATATGACAAATTTTATTTGATCGGATTTTTTAAGATGCGCAAGATTACTCATCAGATTTTTATCACATTCTTTTGAGTCAGGGGTTTTTAAGTCCATGACTATCATGACGCGTTCATCTACATCGGCAATATCTCGTGCACCACTGGTTTCAATAGAAACATTAAAGCCCGCATCGCAAAGCTGTTTTAATAAAAGAATACAGCCAGGCTGGGCTAATGGCTCTCCGCCTGTTACACACACATGAGCGCATCGATGACTTTTAATTTCCTCAACAATCGTTGAGATTTCCATCAATTTACCCCCGCTAAATGCATAAGCGGTATCGCAATATTGGCAACGAAGAGGGCAGCCTGTCAAGCGTACAAAAACCGTGGGTAAGCCCACGGTTGTAGATTCACCCTGGAGGGAGTAAAAAATTTCAGTAATGCGTAATTGAGAGCTATTTCGGGTCATGAGGCATTAAGTGTTTTAAGTTTGGTGGCAGCAAGTTGCGCTGTAGGAGTGTCCGGATAGTTTTTTAGTACTTGTTGCAACCGCTGGATTGCTTCAGCTTTTTTACCGGATGCAGCGAGCGCATACCCAATTTTAAGTGAGCAGGCTGCCGCTTTACTGGAAGAGGAAAAGTGCTTCAGCACTATTTCAAAATGCTCAATTGCCAGCGTATAGTCTTTTTTAACCATGTAAAGTTCACCCAGCCAGTATTGGGCATTAGCGGTATAGCCACCCTGGGGGTATCTTAAGACAAATGTTTGCATAGCCGATAATGCGTCATCATAGCGTTTGTTTTTTACTAAATCGTAAGCCGCGAGATAACTGATTTGCTCATCAGCAGGGTTACTTCGTGATGGGGTATTTATCGGTGTGGTCACGGTATTAATTGCTTGCGATTGAGGGGGTGCTAGCGGTTTGGCTACCGTATTTGTGGCAGTGGTGGCTTCGGGTTCAATCGTTAATTCGGTATGGGGTGATGCTTGTAAGCCTTTGGCAGGGGTCTCCCGCAGGCGTGAGTCAATATCTGTATAAAATGACAGTTGTTGCTCCTGCAATGCTTTTAATTCATGGGTCTGTACTTCGAGTTGGCCACGTAGTTCCTGAATCTCTTGCTGCATGCCTTTTAGCTTGTTGAGTAAATCCGCACTATCGCGGTTGTCCATATCATTATCTTGAGCAAGGGCTATTTCTTCTTCAGTATCGCCATAATCAAGCTGGGTTTTGGCAACAGGCTGCTCGTGAGCGGCCTGTTGTTCATCAAGGATCGCAAAATTTTCGCTATCATCTACCACTGGCGCCTGAGCAAAGGCGTAAAGCGGTAAAAGAGCGCTAAAAAATAATGCGAGATAGTAAGGGGTACCACGGATCATCGAGTTGCCTCATACGTTAACTCAACACGGCGATTTTGCAGATGTGACGCTTCGTCGTGACCAAAGTTTGCAGGACGCTCTTTGCCGTAGCTAACCACACGGATTTGTTGACGACCGACACCTGACATTCTCATTAATTCAGCAACGGTATTTGCGCGGCGCTCGCCAAGGGCAATGTTATACTCACGACTTCCACGCTCATCCGTATGACCTGCGAGGAGAACTCGTGCGCCAGGATGCGATTTCAAGTAGTCGGATTGCGCATTCAGAGAAGCCATGTATTTAGGTGCAAAGCTGCTGTCGTCGTATGAAAATAAGTAGCGTTGATTATGTGGCGCCTGTGTTGTATAGGATTCACCAGGCTCTTGTCCCGCAAAGCGGCTGAATTGCCCTAAACCGTGCGCAGAAGCATCGCCATCGTTGTAACCGGCCCCATCAGCACTGCCAGGACTCTTTGAACAAGCTGCAAGCAGGACGATACTTGCGGCTACCAGCCCCAGTTTTAGAAACGATTTAGGTTTCATCCTTTTTCTCCTTTATTCGAAAATATTTTATTAAAGCGCCCCGATGGCGGCTCATTGTACAATTTTTTTTATGACTTCGCCATTATCTCGACAGAAGATTAATGCTTATCTCGTTTTACATGATCCACGATAAAGCTAGATAGCTCGGCTGTAAATTGTCTGGTTGCTATATTAGCGGCTAACACGCCGCCGTAGGGGTTTTCAAGGGGGCAACGGATATGTTGATTAATCATGCGAGATGCCACCACCCGGTTATCCTGGGAATTGGTTAACACAGCCTTTACGACAAAATCAATTGTACTAGGCCTTGTTAAGAAATTTTGTTGTAATTTGATAAGTTGGGTATCGAGTCGATAATCTGTTTGTTCGGAATGAGTACTCGAGGCAACAGCGTAAAAAAATCCGGAGCGTTGTACGCTTTGTACAATTAAAGGATATAACATATCTGCCGGAGGGCTAACCCATGCACTGTGAGCAAAATTATTTAGCTCAAATAATTTTTTCACGTATACCATTTCATTCGTTTGATAGCCTGCTACGGCTTCGGGCTGGGTGATTAAAATTGATTGGCGCGTTAATGTGTTGCTCAATCGCTTTTCACTGAACGCATCCAGCTTATATTGGTTGGTGACGACGGTTTTAACTGGTGAGCACGCCATCAAGAGAAATTGGGCACTGGTCAGAATTAAAATTGCAAATTTATTCACATTATTCTCCAGGGCCAGATGGCGGTGGGGCTGTTCCCCGAATGACAACAGAAGGATTTTGACGCATTTGAACACTGACTTTCTCAAGATTCGCGGCAATATTATTAAGTTTCCTCAGTAAAAGAATCGCAGGCGGAATGGTTTGATCGGAAATTTTGTCAATCGCGGTTTTGCCCGCATCCATCGTTTTTGTAACACTTTGTCCGGCGCTGCTGATTTCTTTAGTTAATTTATTAATGCTATTTTTAAGCTCGGCGATTATTTCCGGTAAATCTTTGCTCGCATCAGCCATATTATGTAATAGTACGTCCGAATTTTTAAGGCTTCGGCTAATGTTTGCATTGTGCTCTGCGAGTACTTTTGTGAATGATTGCAAATTGTTCAAAGATTTTTTGAGATTAGCGGCATTCTCATTATCAAAAATATCTTTGAGTCTTATACTTACATTGTTCACGTTTTCGGAAACTTCTTTCAGTACGCGATCGAGCTGGTTAAATAATGAGGGTCTTGAAGGAATGATGGGATAGGGCTCTTTCGGAATTTTTTTCAAAGGGGTCAAATCAGATGAGGTAGCTGAAAGCCCAACGTAGGTGTTACCGGTAATTCCCTGGGAAATGAGGGTGGCTGTCGTGCTGGTGGTGACGGGTGTCCCCTCCACAATCTTCAATAAGAGTTTCACTTCCTGAGGATCGACGCGACTCAGTTCAATTTTTGACACAGTACCGACTTGAACTCCATTGTATTTTACAACGGACTCCTCACTAAGGCCTGAGACGGCTTCATGCATGTAAACTGCATAAATCTGATATTTTTTCTGGTCAAAACCGACAGAAAGCCATAGCGCAGTAGCGAGTAATGCGCTCATAAGAATGATGACTATCAAGCCGACCATGGTGTAGTTGGTTTTTGCTTCCAAAAAGGCGCTCCCCACTTTTCAAGAAATAGTGTAACCAAATTCAGCCGTCGAATCTACTGTATGCCTGTTAACCTGATTTGGGTTTTACTTTACTAAAATAATCAATAATCAGAGGATGGGGATTTTTCATTAACTCGTCTAAGGGAGCCACGCAAAGCACCTTACCTTCCCCGATGAATGCGATTCTGTCTGTGATGTCTCTTAAGGATTCAATATCGTGACTCACCATCACTACTGTTAAATTTAAAGCATCTCTTAAAAAAAGAATTAAATCATCAAAGAGTCTTGCGCTATGAGGATCAAGACCTGTGGTGGGCTCATCTAAAAAAAGAAGTTCGGGATCCATGGCTATGGCGCGAGCGGCCGCAGCTCGTCTTTGCATGCCACCACTTAATTCGGAGGGAAATTTACCGGCAGCGTCTTTAGGAAGTCCTACTAGTGCAATCTTGAGCATGGCCAGTTCTCTTTGGAAATTTTTATCTAAAGAGGTAAATTCCTGCATAGGAAACATAACATTTTCAAGAACGGTCATTGCTGAAAAAAGTGCACTATGTTGAAATAGCATTCCCCAGCGTTGACGGAGTTTAACCGCTTCATCAATAGATAACGTTGATAAATCTTGCCCAAAAATTTTAAGCTTCCCGGCTGTTGGTTGTAATAGCATCAAGAGACTTCTTAAAATCGTGGTTTTACCGCTGCCGCTGCCACCAATGATGGCAAGGATTTCACCTTTTTCAACGGTAAGGTTAACATCGGAATGAACCCATTGATTACCGAGGAAATTTTTAAGCCCTTGTATTTCAATAATCGGTTCATGTGAGTTGGATTCGCGCATTTTAGAGGTCCATCCAGCTGTACACCACTGAGAATATGGCATCGGCGATGATAATTAAAAAGAGCGCCTGCACAACACTTTTAGTTGTTTGACTTCCGATGCTGTCGGCATTTGCCTTAACTGCAAATCCCTGAAAGCATCCTACCAGCGAAATAATCAGGGCGAATGCAGGCGCTTTGTATAAACCCAGCATTAACTGCTGTAAACCGACCGACTCCCTGAGGCGCACTAAAAAATCAGCATGCCCCACGTCTAACATCCACTTAGACATGAACATGGCACCGAGAATGCTAAAAAAATCTGCCCAAAAAATTAAAAGAGGGAACACGAGCAATAACCCGATAACTTTGGGCATAACTAATAACTGGGTGGGTGACAGTCCCATTGTTTTAATCGCGTCAATTTCTTCATTAATTTTCATGCTACCCAGTTGGGCTGTAAATGCAGAGCTTGTTCGCCCGGCGACAATAATAGCTGTTATTAAGGGGGCGAATTCGCGAAAAATAGCCATGCCTGATAAATAAGCGATGAAAATACTCGCGCCGTAAGTTTGTAGTTGTAAACCCATTTGATAGGCAAGGACTACACCGATTAAAAATGAGAGAAGCGCCACGATGGGAAGAGCCTGGACGCCTGTTGATTCCATGTTGGATACAATGCTTGGGAAGCGAAAGTGCCGCCAATGGCCAAATGAGTCAACTATTTTTGTACATAAGTCACCCACCAGAATAATCACACCCTGTGCTTGCTCCACTTTATGAACCGTTTCTTTGCCGATGCGATGAAGAAATGTCTGGTGATGAGGAGGGGGCGCCTGGTAATTTATCGCCTCTTCATTTTCTTCTATCAAGTTTAATAAAGAGTGATGTTCGGTTGAAAATTCAATGAAATGGACATCTTTTCCTTTCTCACGCCAGAAATGGGCAAAATTTTGCAGAGCAAGGGCGCCTGCGCTATCGAGATAGTGAAGATGCTTGCCACTGATGGAAATTTCCTTCTTTTCCGGCAAGGGCATTTTTTCAAAATGTTGGCATAATTCATCCAGATTGCCAATAGACCATGTGTCCTGGCATTCATAATATCCCTTCTCGTTGTTATAAACTAACCGGGCACTGGATTTCACGTTGCTCCTAATTGCCATTGCTACAAGAAATAGCCTAGGATAATACGAAATCCCCCATTGTCGCAAAGTAACAATGACGATTTAGATAATGTATGTGAATTTATGCTTGTTTTTGGTGGTAGCTGATGAGTATTAAGTTAGAAATGAATTATTATAAACAGTTGCGGTTTTTTTTGTGGAGCATTGACCCGGGCTACTTTCGCTTAAAACATGCGGCAAAAACGATTTTGGCTATTTTAATCACTCTTTGGTTACTCGAAGAAGAGTCATTGCTTACTAAAGTGATAGCGGGCCTTGCTTGCGGTTTCTCCATGCAAGGAATTGTGGCTAAATCGTATTCATTTCGAGTGCTCCATGTTGTTTTGTTTGATGTGATTTATTGCGCTGTTTTTTTGTTAGGGATAGCGGTACGTGATTCGTCTAATCTCAAAGCGTTGGTATTAATTGGCTTGGGCTTTGCCGTTAATTACATCAGGCGTTTTGGATTGCAAAATAGCATGGCGCCCTTGATGGTATGGATGGTGTGTTTTCTTGCGATCATTTTACCGCTTGATACCCTGAATGAAGTAAGGCCGCCGATTTATGGCTTGGTTGTCGGTTTGGCAGTTTCAGCCGGTGTATTGCTTTTAGTGTTCCCCGAAAATTATCCACGCTTGTTTGTCAGTAATTCTAACCGATTGTTTAAGTTATTAGCCAAAGGCATGCGCGATACGCGGCGTTATTTGTTAGTGAGAACTGCAAGGCAAGCATTTGAAGGGGAGCGATTTGTCCGTTTCAGGCAAAATTTAAACCAGCTTCTGGATAGTAATCAGGCGATGGAAGAGAGCCAGGTATTTATTAAACGAAAAAATTTGGTGAGCATGATATTGATCCATCAATACGCCATTGTTCATGCTTATTCATTAATGATTGAAGCTTATCGGATTCTTAAAATTCATGATTATCAATTGTCACCGTCAGTACGTCTTACGCTTAATATGATTAACCGGCAATTTGAGGATTTATTTGAATCATTAACGATGAAAGACGGGTATGCTATTTCCGCTCATAAAGTGGCGGGTTCTCTAAACCATTTATCGCGTTTAACAGAAAAATTAAACCATGAAGCATTAACGGAACCTTCAGTCGTCATGGCGATATTGAATTTAAAATTAAGTTTTAATTTGTTCAGTCAGCATATCGTGGGTTTATTACGAGGTGATAATAATGCGTCTTAGAGACACGACAAAGATGGCTTATAAAGCCGCGATTGCTATCGCTATTGCCGAGTTAATCAGTTTTATATTTCATTTGGAACGTGGTTATTGGATAACACTGACCGCGATGGCGCTTACGACTCAAACGTGGGGTGATAGTTTACGACGCTCGCTAGAGCGGGTCAGTATGACTATTCTTGGCGGCCTTTGTGGAACAGCTTTGTATTTGGTTATTCCTGAAAATCCGGTCTTGATATTAAGTCTGCTCTTGTTTTTTATTTTTTTTACCGTCTACCTCTTTCAAATTTACCATTTGATTGCAGCTTTTGCCTTGACAGGATTTGTGGTTTTTTTATTCGCAACTTTAGGCGATTGGGATCTTGTTATGTTAAGAGACAGGATACTCGATACGGCGTTGGGAGCGGTCATTGCACTGGTAGTGGGGTGGTTTTTTCTCCCGGTTAAAACCAATATTATTGAGATTTTTGTCGGCCAAATCGAAAAAATACAAGCCTCGCTGCATCTTGCCTTTACCAGTAAAAACCAAATCAGTGATCAGGTGGCTTGCCAGCGTTTATATTCTGATTTTCAGCTTTTACGAAACAATGCTTTGTCGATCAATTATGAATTTTTTTTTCAACGAATAAATCGTCGTAATTTTTGTCTCTTAATGACGGAGTCTACTTTTTGTATTCAATACGTGGTTGGTTTGATAGAGGCCTATCGCTGGCTTGGGCCTTATCTTTCAGAAAAAGATAAGGCCCATATCATGCTTGCGGTTCAAACTACCCATCATAATTTGGATACGTTAAAATTCCGCCTTAAAAGAGAATCACATGCTGCCATGTTGCAACCGGCCAATTTAACCGATTTGCTGACTAAGTCTATCCATAATGAACCTTTACGGTTTGCCTCTCTTGAGACAGAAGTATTAGGTTTTTTTAATTTGATGTATTTTTTTGTACGCTTAAATACCCGGTTGAACAATGTTTATTTGCTCATGGGAAAAATGAACTAAAAAAATTATCGGCAGGGTATGAGCATCTTAATTAAGGGTGACGTTGACGTAGCCCGGAATTAGCGCGAGCGTAATCCGGGAAAATGTGTTATGACGGAACATCGACCCCGGATTACGCTCGCGCTAATCCGGGCTACAAGGCTACGAGGCTGCTGAAAATACAATGAGGTGTCAGGTATAGTTGAACGTCTCTGTTTGTGGTAAAATCCGAGCCATTTTTCAGGTCAAACGGTCAGGTATGCACAACGATTATAGTCAATTTGAACAACGTAAACAGGATCATATTGAACTCGCCTTATTGCCTGCCAATCAAGCCAGTGAACTCAATAGCTTTGATGCATTTACTCTCCAACACGAAGCATTGCCAGATCTCGATTTGGCGGAAATTTCGCTGGCAGGGCATCGTTTTGGTCAGCCGGTTGATAACCCCTTTTTAGTAAGCTCCATGACAGCAGGTCATCGAGACGCTTTAGCTATTAACCGTAACCTTATTACCGCTTGTGCTAAAAGCGGCTGGGCTATGGGTGTCGGTTCGCAGCGCCGTGAACTTTCCGATGCAAAAGCTGCTTTTGAATGGGATGCACTTCGTCGTGATTTTCCTGATGTGAATCTTTTAAGTAATCTCGGCATCGCCCAATTGTTAGAAGTATCTCTCAGTCAAATTCAGCGTTTAACCGATGCTTTGCAAGCGCAAGCGCTAATTATCCATTGCAATCCTTTGCAAGAGGCCATTCAGCCGGAAGGAACACCGCAGTTTAAAGGGTGTTGGAAGGCGCTGGAAAAATTGGTTGCCCAACTGACGTTACCGGTGGTTATTAAAGAAACCGGCTGCGGATTTTCTGTATCTACCCTTAAACGCCTTAACGAAATTGGCATAGCCGCTGTTGATGTGAGTGGGCTCGGGGGAACGCATTGGGGACGTATTGAGGGCGGGCGTGCTGTTGACGATATTATTCGCCAGAAAACGGCTATCACCTTTAAAAATTGGGGTATTGATACCCTTCAAAGTGTATTGAATGCCGTTTCTATCAAGCCAGAATTTGAAATTTGGGGCTCAGGCGGAGTGCGCCATGGGCTGGACGCAGCCAAATTATTAGCACTTGGTGCAACAACCGTGGGTTTTGCAAAGCCCATGTTAGAAGCGGCTTTAGAGAGCGCTGAGCACGTTTATGAATTAATGCTTTCTATAGAATACGAATTACAGGTTGCTATGTTTTGTACGGGTAGCCGAGTTATAGGTGAATTGAAGGAAAAAACATGCCGATAAGCAATCAAGCAGGTAAATTATTTCAGGGATTTTCAAGGCTCGACCGCACTGAGCGTTTCCAGCGGCTTTTGCAATTAGGTGCTCTGACCCCTGAGGATCTTGATTATTTACGGGGAGGCTGCGTACAGGATACAGCGCTTGCGGATAAATTAATTGAAAATGTCATTGGTTATTTTCAGCTGCCCTTAGGGGTCGCGACCAATTTTTGTATCGATGGTCGCGATTACGTTATCCCTCTCGCTGTCGAAGAAACCTCCATTATTGCGGCCTTATCGAAAACGGCCAAATGGATAAGACAGCAAGGCGAAATTAACACCTGGGTAACCGGTGAATGTATTCTTGGGCAGATTCAATTAGCGAAGGTCACCGATTTTGAGCGCTTTTCCACGATTTTTGCAGCTAATAAGCAATTTTTAATTGAAAAAGCGAATGAAGATGTCGCGGTAAATATGGTTAAACGGGGTGGTGGTGTCGTTGATTTACATTTACGACGCCTGCCACGGGAAGATGGCGGCACGATGGCGGTTATTCATTTAACCATGAACAGTTGTGATGCCATGGGGGCTAATATTATAAATCAGGTTTTAGAATATCTGAAAGCGCCTCTGGAGAATTTGACCGGTGAGCAAGTCACCATGTGCATTTTGTCCAATCTTAACGATCAAAAATTAACAACTGCTCAAGTAATCATTAATGAAGTGGATAGTGAGCTGGGAGAGCGCCTCGAAGAAGCTTCTTTTTTTGCAGAAAATGATCCCTATCGCGCAGCTACCCATAATAAAGGGGTGATGAATGGAATTGACCCGGTGTTAATTGCAACGGGTAATGATTGGCGGGCGGTGGAGGCAGGAGTGCATGCTTATGCGGCAAGACTTGGGCAATATAAAGCCATTACCCGTTGGCGGTATAGTCAGGGCCAACTGACAGGTCAATTAACAGCGCCTATTATTGTTGGGACTGTCGGGGGCGTTACCTCTCTTCATCCCACAGCCAGGCTTTGTTTGAAGATGATGGGAATTGAGTCGGCTAATCAGTTGTCGCGAGTTATTGCAGCAGTAGGTCTTGTTCAGAATTTGGGCGCAATCAAGGCATTGTGCACGGAAGGGATTATTCAAGGGCATATGAAGTTACATATCGATAATCTCTTATTGGTAGCCGGTGCTAATGAGGAAGAAATGCCGGTGCTTAAAGAGCGTTTGCAAGCTTTATTGGCTGTTAATAAGCGCGTGAGTCTGACTAATGCCTCAGAGCTCCTCGCGCTCATCAGAAAACCTCGGATTGCCCAATGAAGTGGCATATTCCTGCAAAAACCTTTCTCCTTGGAGAGTATGCAGCCCTAGCGGGCGCGTCAGCTATTTTAGTAACCACAACCCCCTCTTTTGAAGTAGAGCTTATTGCTGACAATGAACTGAGAGGCATTCATCCTGATTCTCCCGCGGGTCGATGGTGGGCATATGTTAATCTGCCCCATGGCCTTGCATGGCATGATCCTTACGCGGGTCGAGGAGGCGTTGGCGCCTCTAGTGCTCAATTTTTAGGGGCCTATCTTGCCAGTTGCTATGTGACCCATATTGAACCTGAGCATCAAGCCATGCTTAATGCTTATTACCATTGCGCCTGGGAGGGGCAGGGTTTGCGCCCGAGTGGCTATGATTTACTGGCACAATCTCTGCACCAGTGTGTTTATATTAATCGCGAACAAGTGATAATGACGTGTTATGACTGGCCTTTTGATGATATCTCTTTTTTGTTGTTACACAGCGGTCAAAAATTAGCTACTCATCATCATTTACAAATGGCAAAACTCCCAAGCGCCATTCAAGAGTTATCCGCTGTTGTGGATGAAGCGAAAGAGGCCTTTGCAGAAAAGAATAGTGGGGCGCTCATCAATGCTATTAATGCTTATCAAGACCACCTCGTGCGGCTTAATTTAAGTGCAGACTATACACAGCAACAAATTAGTCAATTGAAGTTGAATTCAAAAATTCTCGCGGCTAAAGGATGTGGTGCTATGGGCGCTGATGTTTTTTTATTGATAATGCCCGCAACTGAGCTGGATTCACAAGCTGAAAATCTTGCCGAACAAGGCTGGACTATTCTTGCTAACAGCAATTCTCTCTATAATGGACCTAAATTAATAAAATAATCCTCATAAACACTTGAAATTTTACTTTTATCCGGTATCATTCCATCCTTCTTTGGGCCGTTAGCTCAGTTGGTAGAGCAGAAGGCTTTTAACCTTTGTGTCATAGGTTCGACTCCTATACGGCCCACCAGTTTTTGGTAACCCATAGAAGAAAGAAACACTCAATTTTATCCTGAAGGGCCGTTAGCTCAGTTGGTAGAGCAGAAGGCTTTTAACCTTTGTGTCATAGGTTCGACTCCTATACGGCCCACCATTCTGGTATAAAATTCTGAGTCTACTGAATAAATCCCACCCTAATGCGCTCGTAGCTCAGCTGGATAGAG
>JAUXWR010000347.1 GCA_030680075.1 Legionella sp. | reverse complement strand
GATCGCTGAAGGGCAGCGAGATCATCGTGTACATGCGGCCGTTGGTGTCGGGCAGCGCTTGCTCGGTGACCCAGCGTGCGTAAGCCCAGCACAATTCGAACTCCATTTCCTTCAGCGGGTGCAGGCCAACATTAAGCATGCCTGTTGGGAACAAGCAGGAATAATCAACGCCCATCGCGTCCATCCAGCGGTCGCCAAGCTGCGTGTCGCGCTTGCGGCTACCTTCAGTCTTCTCCGTGGAGCGCAGTGGATAACGCGTCACGCGTCCGCCCATGTCCTGATAGCCGAAGCCGCCCGGCATTAAGTTGCCTACTGCGCCGCGACCCGCGTTGGCCCGACTTGCCAGTGAAAGTTGGCGGAAGACGTCATTCTCTATGTAGGGGATAATCTCGCCAAAATTTTCATTTTCGTAGTGGTGGGCATCGCAGTCAACGATGAGAACATCCTCAAACTTGCGTTCGTCCGCCTGCTTCTTGGCGTGGGCCAACAGCTTAGTCGTGTTAAGTTCTTCGACCGGTACGCGCCGGCCTCGGTCTGCGATGAGGTCCATATCCTATCTCCGGTTTATGATGCCTGGCTTGTCGACTTTGGGTCAAAAGATGCAGTGCTACTCTGCCGACGCGCTTTCGCCGGTCAGTAAGCGACTCGCACGATCCACAATGGACCTTGGGGTGCTGTACGCAGCCTTCAGCATCTCATCGATCTCCGCACCGCTGATCGCCTCAATCTCCAGCTTCGACTTCTGCGCCTCAACAATAAACGTGGAATCATCGATGGTTGCGGTGAACGCCTGCCGAAGCGCTTGAAGGCGTTCTTTTGGAATATCTGGTGGAGCTGAAATTGGTCGGCCAATTTCCTGTCGCGTCAAGATGAGATCCAGCATGCGCTGGTCGTTTTCATTGGCGAGCAAATCGCGGACATTCGGGACGTTAGGGAGATCTGCATGCTTACTGAAGCCCATCTGGAGTATCACATTGAGCTTGTTTTCGCTGATCCAATGTGGCCGGGATGCCTTGATCGTCGCCCAGGCAAGGCCACACACCCCGTCGACCTCTCCCTGCTCCAGAGCAATGGAGTGACCCTGCCCCGGTTCGTAGCCCCCAATAACCTTGAACTTTGTGCCGATCATTGAGTTTAGGATACGCGGAAAGATGACCGTATTCATGCTTGGCGTATGACCGGCAAGCACCACTTCCTTAAATTTGGCGTCCTCGACCAACTTGATGTTGTTCGTATGCCACGTGACGCAGACATTATGCAGTCGCCCAAGAGATCCAATCCATCCGAATTTTTGCGCATCGAAACGCGCACCCGGATTTCGCAGGAGGGGATCAAGCGAAATGCCGTTTGGGTGCGCAGCTACTGTAAGACCATCGCGATCTACGATCGCATAAAGGTTATTTGCGGCCACGAGCCCGCCCGCTGTTGGAAGATTCTTAGCGACGACTACGGGCCTTCCAGGGATATGACGGCCCCAATGTCGTGCGAACAATCTCGCATAGACATCGTATGCGCCGCCGGATCCGCCACCAATAATCAGAGTCACGGATCTGTTCTTGTAGAACTCCTCAACTGTGTCCGCGTGGGCCGGGACTGCCGCTAACATCAAGATGGAAATGATGAGTAGGCTTTTCATGAGTTTCTCCGACCAGTGGGCAACATAGTGGGCGGTCGCGCTATTTCAATTGGCGGATCTGATTGACGCGCTGCACTATTTCCGGCCGCACATCGAGTATCTGACGAAGAATTTTGTCTGCTTCTGTTGCGTTCATAGGTTCGATATCGATTTTAACCTTAGAGGCGTCGGCCAAAAATCCGGGATCCGTCATCGTTTTGTCGAACGCATCCCGCAAGGCGCGGAGACGTTCGGTTGGGATTACGGGTGGACCAATCACCGGTCTGCCCAGCGTCAGGTCTCCAAACACCAGCGACAGAACATCTTTTGACGACTGATCCTGTACAAAATCCATCACGAACGATGTTTCGGGGAGCTCAGGGCTCTTCTCCAAACCGAGCTGCACGAAGATGTTAACCAGCTTCTTGTTCAACCAGTCAGGATGGGCAGACCTGATACTTGCGATCGAATAGCCACAATAAGCCTCGACCTCTCCGCTTTCCAACGCCACACTGATTGCCTTGCTATCAGTGTAGCCGGTGATGATTTTCATCTTTGTCTTCAGCACCGAATTGAGGACCTGTGGATATATCGCGGTGATTGCAGAAGGGGACGTGGCCGCGACAAGCACCTCCCGCCGCCTTACGTCTGCTACGGATGCAATGCCAGTCGTATGCCAAGCTACGCAAAGGGCAACGTCCCGAGACATATTCCCAATCATGGAAAACTTTCGCGGATCGTACTGAGCTCGATCATTGCCCAGCAAAGGCTCTACAAACAAGTTTCTCGCAGGCAGAGCAATTGCCGTCCCGTCGCGTGGAGCAACATTATAAAGATGATTCATCATCACGAGGCTTGCGGCGCCCGGCATGTTTTGAGGCACAACCTTCGGATTGCCGGGAATGTGTGCCCCAATATGGCGCCCAAGAGCACGCGCATAAATGTCATATCCGGTTCCGGTAGCGTATCCGACAAGGATACGTAAAGATTTTTCTTTGAAAAACTTCTCCACATCATCGGCCGTGGCGACATTGGAGCAGAGCGCGAATGCCAGGGGAAGATAGAAACGCAAGTTGATCATAGATTGCCTCCTCAATCAGACTTGGCTATGGGGTCACTTCCAACGACATCAACTTGCCAAGATTTCTTGGTCGCGAAAAGCGAATACCTTGCTTTGAAATACTTGAAATGCATGCCCAAATTACCGCTTGGTTGCTGGAAACAAGAGGCTTTTTCAATTCCGCCTCTAGCAGATCAATGACTTCGATCTGCGATGTATTGGTACAGCTAAGAAAATAACCGTCGGCATAATTGCGAAGATTATTACGGACAACCTCCATCCATCTGTCTGGACGCACTGCAAGCGTTTCATCGCTGGTCGCCAATTGAAGACCAAAATCGTGTATGACATTGAAACCCGCCAAGCGAAGGTAATGCTTCTCCTCTTCGTTGACTTTCTGAAGATAGGGAGTAACCAGGACAAGGTCTTGTACTTTCAATGCACGTAAAGCTTCGCATACTGCACCTGCAGTCGTGATCGCCTTGATACCGGACGCCTCTTCTATAGTTTGAATTATTCGATTTTCGCCCTCCGGGCCTGCACGCATCGCCGTGCCAGTGCAGTGAAAAACGATCACGTTGGGCTTTGCGTCCCCGAGCGTCTGCGCAGCAGCGTAGATCTCTGGAAGCAGTGCGTTAAGTGGCTTCTCGTGTCGTCCTGTCATCTGAATTCGTTGAATATGGACGCCGATGTTGTCGGGCGTATAGTGGTGGAATTGAGGTTCTGTATTACGGTTGCTGGAGGGAATGATTAGACCAATGCGCGCATCAGGAAGGGCCAATTTTCCCCGATCTGTATACATTGCTTCGAGAGTTTCAGCTACATCCATGCTACCCTCCAAACCTTGAACAGCTACTTACTTTTTGAAAGCGGGATCGCTTCTCTCAAGCATGCGGTAGTGCGCTTCCCAAGCATTGCGACCGATGGGTTGCCCTCCACTTCGCGCCTTGAACTTATCGGCGCTCAGTCGACAGGTTTCTCGGGAAATTTCTCGAAGCGGAAGACCGGTAGCTAGCGCCTTGAGTTGTATTGCGCAGGTTTCAATTGCAATTTGCATTGCATAGAAGGCCTCGCCTACAGTGCGACCTACTGTGAGTATTCCGTGGTTCCGCATGACAACACAGAGCTTTCCTTTAACCATCGCCGCTATCCTCTCACCTTCTTCCGGCTCATCGGGGAGGCCTTCAAAGTCGTGATAGGCAATCTGATCGAACAACCGCAGCGAGTCCTGCGTGATGAAGGAAATGTCGCATTGAATTGACGCTAAAGTTACACAATCTCTTGGGTGCAGGTGAAACGAATAGTTCACCTCAGGATTGGCACGGTAAATGGCGGAATGGAACGTCAATCCTGCTGGACCTGGGGAATTTCTGCCCGTTGATGTGAAGCTGCCATCAATGTCGCACGTGACAAAGTCGGAGGCTGCAATCTCGCTCCATAGAATGCCGACGGGGTTCATTAAGAAAATATTGGGACGCAGGGGCGATCTTCCCGTGACATGATTCAGGACAGATCTGTTCCAATCAAACTGATAGGCGAGCCGACAAGTGGCTGCAAGCTCGCAGCTAAGCGACATTTCCGAGTTACCCCCAGCGAATTCATCCATACGTTTTTCCAACAGTGTCTTTACTACGACCGCTCCATCTTCGTGCTCACTCGCAGAAGCGAAGCTTCGTCGTAGAAAGACCTATGCGATGGCCGCAATTTTCGAACGATGGAGATACGAATAAATCGTCCATACGGCCCTCTTCGTGTACTCGTGTGCCGCCTGAGGAGCGCAGTAGATGCGGGGGAGAACGAACGCTTTTTGCCGCACCGCACAGCGAGCCAGTTGCGCGAGACACCTCCCAAACGAATTTTACGACGCCAAGTGCGTCGACGGCCGAATTCTTTTGCCGCACCCAACGATATTAATAAGCCGCTTTATCGCATCGTCAATCTGTTATTTGATTGACACCGGTGGCTCGGGAAATCTGAACACCGGGGATAAGTAGAGTTTTCTGCCTCAGAGCAGCGTCGGACGCGCTGCGAACGGGACCGGACATAGCAGGACGAGCACGCCGGAACCACAC
>JAUXWR010000345.1 GCA_030680075.1 Legionella sp. | reverse complement strand
CGGCGCCGCCGTAGGCCTCGCAGAGGGTCCGCTCCTTGCCGAGCTGATTGGCCACGCTGGATAGTTCGAGCACGGCGCGGGTATTGCCGAATTGCGCGTGCACCCCTTCGCTGTATTGGTTGAACAAAGTGTCGATCGCGGGCCGCTGGTGCCAGGCATACATCGCCATGTTGTCCGGGGCGGTCGTGGCTTCGGGCCATCCGTGTTCCCAGTAGTGCCCGGTGAAATCGAGTCCCTTTTCCGCGCAGTATTCGTAACAGGGCTGGGCCCAGCGCTCGACAAAGAGGTCCAGCAGCGTCTGATAGTAGTTGTGGCGCACACGCCGCCAGTCGCCCACGGGTTGCGCGAGGCTGGGCAGGTGGTCCATCAGGCTATAGCCCCAGCGCTGTTGAAAAACCGCCGGGAGGTCGGGCGTCCAGTGGTACTGGCCCGCGGGACGCAGGTGGGGTTCATCGGTGAAGATGCCCGGCATGCGCTTGCCAAAGGCCGCGCCGATTTCACGCTCGTAGGCGCCGAACGTGATCTCCAGAAACTTTTCCGTGACACCGGGCCGCAACAGATCAACGTACCACCAGCCGCCGAACCAGGGCGATGCCTTCGCCAGTTCAATGCGCACGATCAGGTATTCGCCCTCCGCCGGGGCCGTGCCGCTCCTGATCGACTCGCTCACGTTGGTGGCGATATCACCCGCGATCTGATAGACCGCCAGCAGGTCGTCGCTCCAGGCGGGCGCGACGGACGCCGATTCCATCGTCAGGCCCTGGCCCCGGGATTCCGGCATGGCCTCGGGCACATAGCCACCGGCAAAGCCCGATGGATAGGAATTCTCATCGTAGATCCAGATATTCATATCCAGATCTTCGGCGGTTTCCAGCGCCTTCTTCCAGAGCCGAAACCAGTCCTCCGACAGATACGGCGTCATCAGACCCGGGCGTGGGTGCACGAAGGCCTGCCGGACATTCTGCGAAGCCAGATCGCGCAGCGTGGAGACGATCTGCTCTTCGGTGAGGTCATCGTTCC
>JAUXWR010000343.1 GCA_030680075.1 Legionella sp. | reverse complement strand
TTGTGTCATAGGTTCGACTCCTATACGGCCCACCATTCTGGTATAAAATTCTGAGTCTACTGAATAAATCCCACCCTAATGCGCTCGTAGCTCAGCTGGATAGAGTACTTGGCTTCGAACCAAGGTGTCGGGGGTTCGAGTACCTCCGAGCGCACCATTAATCAATATGGCTCTTTCCCAAAACAGGGCGCACTTCATCATCCCCATAACCATCTAACTCTCTACCTATAGTTTTCTAAATTCAATTGCAAATACTCTTCAACTATATAAAATGCAGCGCATTATAAATGCATAAATTTAATAACTATGCCCAAAAAAAACTTGGTACCTCGACTATCTTTTCTGGCTTCGAAGCATAAAAATTTTTTACCTGAATTCGTAAATCCACCGTTGGTAAAAAAGCCAGAAGAGATAAGACAATTTGCGGAATTATTTCAATATATTCAAAAAAATAAGGATATCCCCAATTTTTTAAATAATATTTCAGTAGAAGATAAAAAATGTGAGCAATTACTCAACGCTATTAGCAGAGGGAATTTGCTTGATGATATCTTTTCTGATCCTAATTGTTATCTTTATTTACTATATCTATTAAAAAATCAGCAAATACCTTATTGGCATGGGATTACTGTATACGTTTACTTAATTGTTTTAATGCAATTTACCAATAAACAAGAATTACACCCTAATGATAGCGACGTAAAAGATATTCGATTAGTTACATTGGAAAAAATTACGCGAGATGGAGAGCTGTCAAAAGAGGGGGCGCTTTATTTAAAAAAGAGTATTGCAAATTTCGAAGAGGTAAATTTTGATGTCCAGTATGATGAGCTAGTACATTATATTTTTATGCTTCCCATTGTTGAGCAGTGGTTAATTAAAATACCTAAATATAATGCTCCAAATGATTGCGATTTAGAGTTAGATATTATTTCAGCAAATCTGCCTTTTTTTCTTTGTTATAATGATTTTTACTATATTCCTTCTTCATCAGTTATCAGTTTTTTCTTACACAAAATTAATTTATTTCCCCTGGAACTTTATCCTGTTTTTGGTGATTTAAAGTTTGAATCGGTCTTGCAAAGACACCGGAAAAATGAACATCCTGTTTCTTTATATGCACCCCTTGTAAAATCAAACCCATCTCAATTAAATGATAGACGATGCGGTCCATTCCCGATGTGGATCCATGATATTGGACATGTTTTTTGGGGAAGCATGTTTACTATAGCTGAAAGAAATTTTGTAATGCATCGTTTTATCCCCTGTCTTCAGCAACTGCGAGAAGAAGCGAGCTTGCAGGAGGATAACCAACTCGTCCAGTTCATTGAAGAATTAATTAATCTTACCCAAGATTTGGATTTATCGAATATCCGTCAATTCAAAAATTCCGATACTCGCTTGATTGATTATTTAAGCAGAATATTTTATCGTCAATTTAAGAATAGCCCTGATGCAAAATTGGGGAGTTGTGTTGAAGATAGATTATTTTTTCTTCTATTAAGAATGTATTTTTCCACGCCTGCATTTTTTGAACGGGATAAAATAATATGGAATACTTTTTTCTCAAAATTTTTCACACAAAGTGATTCATCTATATTTACCAGGCAATTCAATATCATAAAGGCATTACTTCAGCTAGCTAAATCAATTGACAACATTGACCTACAGTGGGAGGCATGGTTTGAGGAATCATTGAATGATATACCTGTTTACCCTATAAACTGGTACAAATTACAAGAAATACTGAATACTGTCGCTAAACCGTGTGAATTATGGAATAAAATAGACAATGAAACCTTGATAAGCTTAATTCTTCATCATGATTTTCATTGCTTTCCCTTTTATATTCACCCCTCTCAAAATGATTGGGAGAACTTAAAACAATTAACTCAAACTCAAATTAACTATTCAAAATCTTTGAGGCTATTCCCAATAGTCTCGACGGTTAATAAAGAAAATATCCTTTTGCTACTGAAGGACACCATTGGGACAGATTTTTATTTTAGTACAACAGCTTATGCAAAACATTTAATTTATTTTGATAAAAGCAAAGCGTTTGAGCAACTTATTAGTTATCTTGATAGGTTTGAACAAGCAAATATCACATGTAAAATTACCGGTGATGCCTATATTAAATGGAAATTTAAAAGAGAAGGAAAATGTGACCATTTTATTAATGGTTTTTTTACAACATTCAACTCCAGATTAATGCCACGTTTACCTGAAAAAAATAAAATTGAATTGCTCGAACCCCTGGTTAGTATACAAGAAAAATTAGCCATTTTTTTGGATCAGCAAAGCCGAGAATTAAGAGAATTAAGAGGGTCAGAGAATTAAGAGCAGAGAATTAAGAGGGTCAAGCCTTGCCTTTTGCTTTGATTGATAATTGTACAGAATTATGAGCATGAATAAATTGACTTATATGAAAAAGTAAATCACTTTTGCACCTATATGGAAAGAGTAAGAAAAGAGGGTCAAGCCTTGCTTTTTGCTTTGCCTGATAATTATAGAACTATGGCTATGAATAAATGTACTAATGTATATGCACACAAAAATACCAACAATTTGTAGTGGAGAATACCGCTTTGCAGAAATTGGAGAGTATTTTGCCTATCTTATTCATAGGTAAGTTGTATTACTAAAATAAGTAAGAATAGAAAGCAAAAAGCAAGGCTTGACCCTCGCTCTGTGTAGACATCCATGATAAAGATAAGTGCTATTTTTACCTGAAAAATCCTATGGCTGTGAATCCCATACTTAAAGAACAAAAAGGAACTCTGGCGGCTCACGCACAACTATTAGCCGATACACAATACACTAGAGAAGAACATCAAACGTTGTGTGATTCACGTAATACAGAGGGTATCTTCAGTTTTAATATGGAAAAATTTCAACGATGGGTTTGGAATAAATTAAAAAAAGAAGATGTTAGCTTAATTTCCAATTCAATATTTACTCGATCCGACTACTCAATACCGATTGAACAACTAAATATGACAGTGAATCAATTTAATCAATCCCATCTGGATAGATACGTCATTAAAAAATCCAGGAGTTATGGCTCTGGAAGTTTTTGGTATATTACAGATGAAAATGAAAAGGAATGTGGTGTGTTATTTGCTGATAAAAAGGGTAATTTATTATCTGAAACAGATTATAGTAAACGCACGTATAATTTTATAGCCAGGCTTCAGGCAAAAGAAACCGGAAATACGTTGAAGACAGTGGTACCAAAATAAAATTACCTGGCATGCATGAATCCTGTATTACATTTATACAGGATTCATGCTCAATATAATGATGAAAATCAATTAGTTGTTAGTATTAAATTTAAAATTACATTTAGATATTCCCAGTCAATTTCATGCCTAAATACATCCCGTTTAAGTTGAAATTAGCCGTTGAGTTATTGCCAACGTTAGCGAACACAATGCCATTGCCGGTATAACTTATGATTGAGTTTGAATAATTCACCCACATATACCCAACATCAAAACTTAGTATCTGTTGTTCAAACCTCCAATCATATTGCGCCCCCAGTTTGGCAGCTAGCTCAGGAACAACGACACCATCGCGCGATTGATTATAATTACCCGTTACGAAAGGGCTGATGGGATTATTGGGATAAGGGTAGTTTTGATAGCCGCTATTTTGTTGTTTAGCAGTACCGATTAACATGCTTCCAGCCATTTTTGCATAAAGCGCCAAGCCTTCTCTGAGCATGTAGCCAAGATCGATGCCCAAACGTGGACCAAATCCGTTATAGGACAGCGTGTCCGTCGTCGTATAGGCAATTACAGAGGTTGGATGCAACATTGGTACGTTATAGAATTGATTTTTAATACGTGCAAATTCTCCACCCGCATGAAGTCGCAACAACTTATTTCCAGTAAGCTCCAGGTGTTGTCCAAGTTCAATATCTACTTCTTCCCAGTTGGTTGCAACTTGAAACTTGCTTGCATAAAATCCATCGTTATTACCGGAAAATGCATACCCTGTTGGAAAATTCCCATTGTTGCTTGTATTCAAATGATACCAGTTAACTACTAAGTCATTGGCGTTGAAGTGATAGGCCCCATCAATTTGAAAACCCCATCCCCATTTAGGAAAAATATTAGCCATTTGATTGGGGGCGCCACTGGTACCAATAAAGACACCATTATTATCATTCCCTGAATAATTGCTAAAGGCGCTATAGCCTAAACCATTACCACCAAAAGAGGGCCGTAAATAGAGTGCTGATCCACCAATGCTCCATGCATTACTTGCACAGGGGATTTCTACCTTACCAGACTTACAGACTGGACCCATAGAGCCTGAAAATAATAGACTGCTATTCACCACCAATACAGCTACGGCAATTCCTTTCAATTTAAACATAAATCCTCTTTACGTCAGTTTGACCTTAGTTAACCCATTTCAGACCGAGATACAGGCCATTTAAATTAAAGTTTGCTGCAGTACTGCTACTGCTGGCAGAGCCCGCTAGTCCTGAACCCGTTTGACTGACGAGTGCATTGAAATAATTGAGCCACATGTACCCCACATCAACACCCCAAACCCCTTGTGCAGTGAGATAGTCATATTTCAGACCAAGTTTAGCCTCTAATTCAGTGATTACAACGTTGTGATTTGTTTGAACATAGTTCCCAGTACTAAATGATTGAGGAAACACTAAATTTTGATAACCGGAAACGTGCTGTTTGGCAGTACCAATTAACAGGCTGGCAGCCCCCTTTGCATAAACTCCAAATCCATGACTTAATTTATACGTAAAGTCATCACCGACTCGAGGTCCAAAGCCATTGAATGATATACTATCTTTTGTGATAAAAAGTGGGCCGCTATTAGGAAGAAGTTGAGGGTAGTTCGTGAATACCGTTTTGACTCTTGAAAAATCTATACCAGCGTGAAGACGCATTATTTTTGTTTCATCAAAATCAACCTGTTGTCCCAGTTCAATATTAATTGCATCCCATTGCGGGGCAACTTTAAAAAATCCTGCATACAGCGCTGGGGCGTTACCAGAAAATAAAGAGCCTGTTGGAAAATGCATATTCGTCGTGCTGTTCTGATGATACCAGGTTACATCCAGATCACTGCCGGCACCAAACTGCCGGGCGCCTTCGATTTGAAAACCTAAAGACCATTTGGGATTAATTGTCGTGATTGTATTGCCTGAATTATTAGCACCAACGGTGCCGCCAAAACTATCAGTCCCATAGCTAAATGCACTATAGCCAAGACCATTTCCACCAAAAGATGGTTGCAAATATAAGGCTTGTGCACCGAAACTCCAGGCCGCATTGTCGCAAGGAGTGCTTATACTCCCAGGCGTGCAAGTGGGACCCATAACCCCTGCAAACACAAGGCTATTACTGATAATTAGAAGTGATGTGATTGAATGTTTTAATTTAAACATATATTCCCTATGACATGATAGACATGTGTAATCCTTAAAGAGGTTGCATGCTAGCATATAATTTGGAACTTAAAAATAAAGAGTATTTTAGGGGGGGGAGTTTTTTTATAATGTCATGTATTTTAAAATAAGCTTTGGATCTTCTACTAAGTGTGTAGAGATGCGGCTGCTACCGTAACCTTATTTTAGAAGTAACAGTCTCTTCTTTTGATGGGTCAAGTACGGAAGAAGTGTCTATAGATCTACGCAATTCTTGTATTCTGTCTTTATAACTAAGGGTCATATTTTTTACGCCTTGTAATTCTTTATCCACTGATTCAACTATTTTGTAAGAAAAGAGGGTCAAGCCTTGCTTTTTGCTTTGCCTAATAATTATAAAACTATAGTTATGAATAAATGGACTAATGAAATACCAACAATTTGTAATGGAGAACACAGCTATGCAGAAATTGGAGAGTATTTTTTGCCTACCTTATCATGGGTAAGTTGTATTATTAAAAATAAGCACGAATAGAAAGCAAAAAGCAAGGCTTGACCCTCGCTCTGTGCTTTGACCCTCGCTCTGTGCTTGGTTTATGTCAATTGTGACGAGAACGCGTCGTACTTTTTCTGGTGCTGGTACCCCTATTTTAATATTCCAAATCACTTTGTAATGCTATAATTTTGCTCAATATAAAGAGCACTGTAATTTAAAAAAGCTCATAGCTATTTAGTGAATATAATTATGATGGAAGAAAATATTGCTTTACACATACGTGATTTGATAATAAACGATGATCCCAATGATTTGGTTCAGTTTCTCCTGACTCAGAAAACCAAACTATGTAATAGTGATTCCTGGGACTACAGAACCGAGAATAAGATTATTGAAACGGCCGCTCGCGATGCAATGTTAGCAGGGCAAACAGCTATAATAAAAATTTTATTTCGCGCCGGTTTATCGCCATATTCATACCAATTCGCCGATACGCGAGAAGAAAGATGTTTAGTTTACCATGCCGTTATATCCCGTAACCCAGAGATGGTCAAATTATGGGTTGAGTACTCGGCTCACGTTTATTTACCAGAGGGAGAACCTACCTTTATCCCTGATTACGCACTAGCCGCAGCGATAGAGGAGGGTGATTTTTTAACAACCAGGTCTTTATTAGAGTACGGTGCAAATGCAAATGGGGTATCCTCTGGGAAATTATTAGAAAGAAGCCATCGTGAAATTACTCATCTGGTAAAAGCAGCTGCCCTTGGACATTCATCAATCGTAGCATTGTTAATTGAACATGGAGCCGAGGTATCAGGAGCTCTGCAAAACGCCTATTATAACATTAGACCTCTAACTAATAAGAACTCATTTTTTAAATTCCAGGCTTTTTTTACCTCAGAGCTTCAGATGGAAGAGACTATGTCTGAGCTGTCTGAAAAAATTAATGCTATGAAACGGGTATATGATCAGATTATCAGAACTTGCATGGAGTATGCTTCCGGATGTAATTTAAAATTAGATACAAGGTTGCGTGCTCTTGAAACCCCTTTTCATTATTTTACAGATTTAGATGTTTCCGGCATGAATTTCATAGCCGTTGCAATTGATGATATGACGGTAACTTCCGATGCATTGGCCAGTCATGACATAAAAGGCGCTGATAAAGCGCTGATCACACCGCTTAATTTATTAGCTCTTGGAGATGAAGAAAGAAAACAGAGATTAACTCAACATTTGAATGGTTTGTTAGCTAAACGGGGAGAGCTGGTTGATCAAAATGGAGTTATCAATTTACTTCCTTTGGATATAGCTGCTGTTAAAGGTGACAAAGTGGCTGTAAAAGTTAGACTTCAAGCCGGCGAAGATCCTAATTTACAACAAGATTCCCCATTGGTTCTTGCCGTTCAAGAAGGTCATTCTGACATTGCAAAAATGGTGTATGAAGCGCATGTTGAGCATTCAGAAAATAAAGTAAAGCATTTAATTACAGCTGCGAGGGACTTTTTAGCAAAAAACTCTCCAACCCAATCTTTTTCAGTAATCAATGGTGAGTTAAAAGCTGTATCCCTTCCTTTTGTCAGCGATCATTATCAAGTAATTTTACCCGGCAAAGACTACGTATCCCGCGCGCTTGGGTTAATCAAGAGTGTATCTCTGGATTCTATTAGAAATTTTTTTGAAAACAATAGATATAATAATCAAAATGTAGTCATTATTCCCGGTCGGGGTAAATCAGCTAGTATGGTTATGCAATATGAGCAAAGTGCAGTCTCTGAAAACTTGAGACCGGCCTTTCATGAGATAATTAAACTGACCACAAATGATCAGTATTTTCCTGTTATTATTACCAACGATACACTTAAGATAATTGAAATTTTGATTACTTCACAATATGAGAAATTGGATAACTTTAAATCACACACTCTCCGAGCCATTGAAATTGCCAGAGCTAAAAATAATTCAGACATGCTTGAGTTTTTAGAGGAAAGAACAGATGTCAATCAAACCAACAAAATAGGCTCCTCGCTGTTGCATATGGCAGCGAGCCAAAACGACTTGGAACGGGTCAATAGCCTCATCGCGAGAGGAGCGGATGTTAATTGTTTAGACAGTTATGATAGTAAACCTCTAAATGATGCCATTGAGGCAGGGGCTTGTGAGGTAGCCGCTTTATTATTACCATTAACTACAAAAACACCATTAGTTAGAAAACATTATTCTCTGACGCGAGAGCCCACTGAGGAATCTTATTCTGATCCCTGGTATACGGATTTATTATTTACCGCTTTTTTAAAAACTCAATACAGACCTAAGGATTATGATTACACCCCAACTGCGCAAGTTTATGCTCAAGGAATGCAACTGCTAGCGCTTCTCAAAACGCACGGAGCCGATTTTAATGTTAAAAGTCGGTTTGGTGATACCTTGTTAAATCAGGTCATTATTGGTTTAACAAGTACTGATGTTGTAGGATTTGATGATTTTGACTCAGAATTTGAAGAACAATTAAATGTTCTTAATTTTTTGCTTATTAATGATGCCAATCCTAACATTGAAGGACGAAGTACCTGGTACAGGAGTGTCGTTGCCTCGGGTTTAACTTACACGACTCCTTTAGCATTGTTTATCGAACAAAAAGACTTAGGGTATTCTGAACAATCAACCGAAAGCGTCATTAACCTTCTAGTTAAAGGTGGAGCCGACGTCAATGCAATGAGCAATGGAAAAACACTTTTGGAAGTAGCCGCGGACAGAAATGACTGGGTAGCTATAAAAAGTTTGGTTAAACATGGTGCGGTTAACATTCGCTCTGGTGTTAATACAAAAGTCGAAACTGTGGTGAAATTAGGCTTATTTAAATCAACCTATGAGCCTCATCATGCCATATTAGCGCAGGCTGTAGAAACCTGGGTAAAAGATCAAATAAGAAATGAAGGTCCGAGATAAAAGTAAGGGGGTCAAGCCTTGCTTTTTGCTTTGCCTAATAATTATAGAACTATGGCTATGAATAAATGTACTAATGTATATGCACACAAAAATACCAACAATTTGTAGTGGAGAATACCGCTTTGCAGAAATTGGATATTTTGCCTATCTTATTCATAGGTAAGTTGTATTACTAAAATAAGTAAGAATAGAAAGCAAAAAGCAAGGCTTGACCCTCGCTCTGCACTCGCTCTGTGACCCAACCTCATAAGACGAAATAGTAGCAGGGATTTTTGCGCGATGACTTGCTCACAAAAGTGCGTTCGTTATCGTTTTGTTGGCGGCCACTCATTCAAAGGTGAATGGGTTGCAATTTCAAAATAGCCCTGCAGTCAATAACAAAATAATGTATTTGTCATATCATAATCCTTAACATCCATCCAAATGTCGATGGGCACTGGGAAGATTTAAAACCTCTTGAGAAAGTTTTAAGCCCTCGATTAAATGTTCTCTTTCAGACAATTCGATAGTTACTATAATTTTGAAATTTTTTTCCATCCATTTAGAACTATCGAACTTTTTTGCCTGACATCGTGTCTTTAAAAGACTATTAAAAAATTTTTCAATCTCTCTTGGTGCATCACAACTGGATATTGTAATTTTCAACTGCATGTCTTCACGAATACTAACGCAGGTTATTGTGTGTTCCTTGTTTGGGTTTAATCGCGGATCTAACAATTCTCGTAATTCAGAATCTTCCTTTTCTTTAATAGAGTTTATACTGGTGGATATTTCAAGCAACTTTTGTTGCAATAATTTCAATTGTTCTTGGATAGCATTACCTTCTTCTCCTAGAGTTTTTAGTTGGCTAATTTCTTCTGCAGTGTACCCAAAACCAGTTAGAAGAGCGTCTAGAGGCGTTTCAATTCTTTTATAAGCTGGCTGAAGTGTAAATCTCGGTAATTTTTCATATTTTCCTTTAGCCATTATGCCTCCATGATTATTATTTATTAGTATTTTTACCGTAATTTTTACCCTACTTGAAACAAAAAGTATAGGAGCAAGTTGATTCCTTGCTATTTAAGAGAAGTAAGGGGGGGGCAAGCCTTGCCTTTTGTTTTGCCTAATAATTATAGAACTATAGCTATGAATAAATGGAACCAACAATTTGTAATGGAGAATACAGCTATGCAGAAATTGGAGAGTATTTTTTGCCTACCTTATTTGGGGTAGAGCCGATTGTCCTCCCGTTTCACTCTGTGTTTTTCTTCAATTGCTTTTTTCACACGAGAATGACGTTTAGAGCTATACATAGTTAATTCCTTATAAATAAAAAGGCAGCTACAAGGCTTGTATATCATCAAAAATTTGGATGAGCAGCATCAATAAGGGCAAATGCGAATGGCCTCAGCATTTAGAGTAGTGGAATCATTCCAGTGAGCAACCTATACAAATAATAAACAACATCATACAATGTGATAAATAAATTTTCATCATTAATAAATATTGTGTTATCAAAACTCGAATTATCTCAAGGCTATGAAGCAGAAGAAAACAACAAAATTGTGGGGCTTATAGAGAGTGCTTTTATATATACATTAAATACAGTTAAGTTTTCTTCTAATCTTACACCATCTACTCCTTTTAATGTAATTTCTGATAGCGCAGATAGAGCGATATTGGTCCCGGTGGATTATCAAATTTCAGCGAAATGGTCGTTTTTTATCTTAAATAGAACCGTAAGCCATACCCTTTTTAATGACAAATATCTTGTGACCACCTATAAAAAATTACCTGGTAACAAAAACTGGTTACCAGTTTTAAAAATAGTGGACATACAAATGCATGTCTATTTTGAAGATATAAAAAAGCAAAATTTATTTCTGGAGTTGGAATTAAACTATCACAACTTTGTAAAAAATAATATTCAAGCAAGAAATGAACGATCTGGAAATTGTAATATATTAACTCAAACGCTATTTTATTTTTTGTGGAATCGAGCAATTAAATCACACGATAACCTGATTAATCGAATTGAAATCATGAACTTTAAATCGCTTGATCATTGTTTTGTGATGATTAATCGTGATTTTGATAGTCTACTCTCTGATTATACGACATGGCAGGGCTGGATAATCGATCCCTGGCGTGGAGTAAATGGTAAAACAACTGTTCTACCTGGGGATGATTTTTTTTCTTACTGTGCACAGTTGCGTAACTCTCGGCCAGATATAATTTGTCCTGCTCCTCCTTCTTTGGATATAGAGGTAACTTTATCAATTACAGACATTAATCTCCCTGAGAATATCATTCTTTTTAATGAGCTGGACGAATTAATACATCATGGGAAAATGGAACTTATTGCAGAAAAAGACTTATGTAGTCAAATAGATATTAATACCCATAAAATACGATTTTTTTCTTTTAAAGAAGAAATTGAATCACTAGACCAGGTAGAGTTACAAGCTTCAATTTAGCAGGGCTAAGCCAAGCATAGGAGTAAGGGGGTCAAGCCTTGCTTTTTGCTTTGATTAATAATTATATAGAATTATGAGTATGAATAAATTGACTAATATGAAAAAGTAAATTAGTTTTGCGCCTATATGGAAAGTACCCAAGCAGTCCAACATGGTTAGAGCACTACGTATTGAATATCCTGGAGCGTTGTATCACATTACTTCGCGTGGAAACAAACAAGAGAATATTTATCTATCAGATGCAGATAGGGTTTTATTTTTAGAGATTCTCTCTCATGTATGCATGCGATGTAACTGGATATGTTATTCTTATTGTCTTATGAGTAATCATTATCATTTACTGGTGGAAACCCCGCTTGGCAATCTTAGCAAGGGCATGCAATTATTAAATGGAATATATACACAAAAATTTAATCAAACTCATAATCGTGTGGGGCATATTTTTCAAGGACGCTTTAAAGGGATTTTAGTCGAAAAAAACGCTTACCTACTCGAGTTGTCTCGATATATTGTTTTAAATCCTGTAAGAGCAAATATGGTAAGCACTCCTGAGGAATGGACTTGGAGTAGCTATCAATCTACTGTAAATCAATTAACAAAACTCACTTGGCTCTCTACCGATAAAGTATTGTCTTTATTTAGTCAAAATTTACTAATAGCAATTCAAAAATACCAACAATTTGTATATGAGGGTATGGCAGCTAATACCCCTTGGGATCATTTAAAAAATCAAATTTATCTTGGCTCAGAAAATTTTATTGACGAAATGCAAAAAAAGGTTATACCAGGAAAAAAATTAACATACATACCTCAATCGCATTACATGCCTGCCAAATGTTCAATAAGTGAATATGATAAAAAATCATCCAGTAGGAATGAGTGCATCAGAGCAGCATATGCAAGTGGAGAATTCAGCTATGCAGAAATTGGAGAATATTTTGGACTACATTATTCATGGGTAAGCCGTATTATTAAAAATGAGCAAAATAAGGAAGCACAAAGCAAGGCTTGACCCCTCGCTTTGCATTTCATGGTTTAAATTCGGTTTATCTGTTGCGGCTCTAAATCAAGACGGGAGTATTTGAGGCCGATAGCATGTAAAATTTCGTCATCACTCAACTCATCTAAACTAAAAATGGGACACATATCCTCTTTTCCAGGAAGAATTGTATTTAAAATGACATGAATATTGGCCATCTCAAGTTGCTTATCTAGTAATATTTGCGACATATCTCTTAGGAATCCTGTTGGGCCACAAATAAAGACTCGCGTGTCTTCAGTAATAGGCATACTCGATAAATGTTGATTTAAACGACCAAATTTAAATCCCTCGAGGGCAACTTCTTCACGTGTTAATGTAATATAATTTTTGTCTTGTGTTGCTAACATTTTTACCTTCTTCATCCATTGAATATCATGCAAGGTTTTCGCAGTATAAAGAAGCTTAGTATGTTCATTTTCTAGGAGGCGAGAAAAGATTGACTGCACTGATGCAAATCCTGAGCCTGCAATGATTAATAGTAAAGGGTGATTCTCTATTTTCTCTAAGGGAAATGCGCGGCCAAATGGCCCTCTAATTTGCATTTTTTCCTCTTCTTGAGCTTGAAGAAATAACCATTCTCTTTCTACTGCAGGATCTTGAGGTTTGCCTGCATTCACTTTAAAAAATCCTGGTCTTTTTGAGGCAAGTGTTGCAGCAAGATAAAGGGGTTTTTTTAATCCAGAATCATTATCGCTATAAACTTCAATATATTGACCAGGTTTTAAATCAAAACCATCAGGCGGAGATTGAAAGGTTACTTTGAAGGCATTACCCTTATCTTGAATTTTGTCAATTTTAGCAGTGAAGAGTTTGGTCATCATTATTCCATATAGACTAAAGCATATAATTTTATTCTTAGTTTTTTTCAATTACAAACAGGAATATCGCATTTATGTATTTCCGATTTACGTAGCCAAAGATCTCATTAAAGATGAGTAAAGATGAGGGTCAAGCCTTGCTTTTTGCCTTGTCTAATAATTATAGAATTATGGCTATGAATAAATGGACTAATGTATATGCACACAAAAATACCAACAATTTGTAGTGGAGAATACAGCTATGCAGAAATTGGAGAGTATTTTTTGCCTACCTTATTAAGGGGTAAACTATATTATTAAAAATAAGCAAGAATAGAAAGCAAAAAGCAAGGCTTGACCCTCGCTCTTCTCGCTCTTTTTACTCGATCTGACTACTCAATAGTACACAAAATTTTTGATTATATTTAATATCACTGTAAAAGCTTCGTTGGTATCATACAAAGAACCAATTTGTAACTCACTAATGCCAAGGAGATAGATATCTGTGGTTGGGATATTAATTTCAAGCGTGGATTCTGGTATCTTTTGCGATCCCATTTGTATAGTAACTTTGCCTTTTCCTGTCATGATTGGGCCGGACAAAGATACATAAGTTTGTGTTTTTTGCATTGCCTGTTTGAAATAATCAAATTCAATGTCCATTAAAGCTCTATCTTGGGGTGATAAGGATTCATTCATGGCTTTTAGGATAAGCTCGCGTGCTGCAAGGACAAAATCAAAGTTTTGATGCAGCATATAGGGAATATTTATTAACATTACTTGAGCATCAGTAATGTGGGGTGTTGAAGTTGCTACAATGCAGACTTGGAGCGTTGATATCGCTAAATCCAATTCGGAAATGGCGGCTAACGCATCACTATTTGTTAGAACATCTATACCAGAGAGGCCTAATGAGGGGAGATCAATCGAGGGAACGCTAATGTACACTGTAGCATTTGGGGTGTTGTTATTACCAAATATAATCGAAAGGTCTCCGCCTGCTATTTTTTTTACACCGTCAAATACTCTTATGGATTGGGCATATGGTATAGCGCTCATATAGGTTTGAAATTCTACATCCATGTTCTTTAATTCATCAGCTGAGTGATTGCCACTCGCTGCGTCAATTGCAATTTCACGCATTTTTTGAACTATTTCAAGCGTCAATCGTGGTGAGGTTTTTTGTGCTTCAAGCATCATAACTGCATCAGATAAGCGCAAATCAAGGAGATTGATATGCATTTTTTCATCCGCTGCAGTGGTCTGAAAATGAGATACTTTGGTTTGTAATTCATGGATGATTTCTTGATGATATTGCTGAACATTGTCCATCAACGTCAACATTGATTGACTTGTTTCTTCAAGATAATCATGTTTATTTAAAATATCGGCGATAATTTTTGAGGCTTGTGGGTTTTTGGTGGCAGGAAGAAGGTATGCTGATTTAAATGTTTTAAATAATGGTGACAAATGTTCTGAGTGGTTGGAGTATCCGATGGGTATGAAAAAAACAAAACAGCAGGCTAACAAGTTACGAACTAATTTCATCGATTTCTCCTATCGTGCGAACATTAGGCTGAATAAATATATTATCGAAAAGAAGTAAGCTACACCATTTAAGTTCATTGCAGCAATTGGGTAATATATTTTCCCGACCTTTCATGAGATGATTAAACTGACCGCAGATGATCAGTATTTTACTGTTATTATTACCAACGATGCACTTAGATAATTGAAATTTTGATTACTTCACAATATGAGAAATTGAATAACTATAAATCACACACTCTCCGACCCATTGAAATTGCCAGAGCTCAGGAATTAGAGGGTCAAGCCTTGCTTTTTGCTTTGCCTAATAATTATAGAATTATGGCTATGAATAAATGGACTAATGTATATGCACACAAAAATACCAACAATTTGTAGTGGAGAATACAGCTTTGCAGAAATTGGAGAGTATTTTGTCTATCTTATTCATGGGTAAGTTGTATTACTAAAATAAGTAAGAATAGAAAGCAAAAAGCAAGGCTTGACCCCTGTTGAAAAGAATTGCCTCCCTAAAAATGCGTATTAAGGCATTTTTATTTTTTCATCCTCAGTTGCTTTTTTAGCTGCTGCTACATATTCCGCATTCAAAGCAATAAGATCTTGAATAGGTTTTTTGGCAAAAATTCCAACCGCTAGTATACCTAAGCCTACAGTTGTTACAGGGACTGATACACTCAATGTGTCAGCTCCTTTATATAAACCCCAAATAGCAGCAGCTCCAATCAGACTCCCTCCTCCTACTTTTATGGCATTGCTGGCATAGTGATATAAAGTGAGAAACTGGCTATAACTATTAACATCTTCATCGTCATTCATGATTTTTTTCTGTCATCGAAATTAATTGAACCATTGTGGCATAAAAACGAACAGCTCTCAATTAAAAAATAAAATAGATTGGGTTCATGTTTCTGAGTTTTCAATAAGAAAATGTATAACATTTTGACAATTAAAACGAGCATATTGTGGTGCCTTGGGTTTGATGCCTATTTTATAGGAAATAAAATGGGAGAAAAATCCTTGAGATGCATTTTTTCAGCTGCAACCGTGGTCTGATATCATTATTCTCATTTCAAGGGTAATTTTTTGGACTAATAGCCGCTCTCAATATAAATTCTCATTATAATAAGAAATATTTGTAAAATCGTCTAAATTAGCTATAATTCTCATTATAATAGGAATTTCATGAGGTTAGGCTTATGGATAAAAACATTATTAATAGTACAGAAAAATTGGCAGAAGTACTTAAAATGCGGCGGCATCAATTAAAAATAACCCAAAAATCGTTGGCGGCTTTTTGCAATCTTTCTCATAATGGTATCAGTCGCATCGAACTCGGCGAGTCTGACGTTCAACTATCAACAATTTTAAAAATGTCTAAAGTTCTAGGCTTTAAAATTATACTTGAGATGGAATCATGAAATCTCTTTATGTTTTTTACGAAAACCAACGAGTAGGTGTTTTGTCGCGCGATGAAAACCTGGTTTCTTCTTTTTCTTATGATAAACAGTGGCTAGTTGGCCAAAATAGTTTTCCCTTAAGTTTGGCTATGCCACTCTCTCTGCAAAACTTTAACAATAAAATTACGCTGTCTTTTTTTGAAAATCTTCTTCCTGAAGGTGATGTGCTTGACGCATTGGAGCGCGATCATAATATTCATGGCTCTTTCGAATTTTTGGAGCGCTTTGGGCAAGACTGTGCTGGGGCCGTTATTATTACAGCAGACGAGGAGTTTTCATATAAGCCCAATAGTGGACATCTGAAAAAAATAGATATAGAAGAAATTTATGGGGCAATAAGTAAAAAAAAATCTATTGCTGAAGTGGTTTCTCGGATGGAACCTGGTTATCTTTCTCTTGCTGGAGCTCAAGACAAATTTGCAGCTATTTTAAAAGAAGAAAATTTATTTTTGCCCACTCATGGAGCACCCACCACTCACATCATTAAAACGCCCATTCTTCGCCATGGTATTAAAGAATCTGTATATAATGAATTTTATTGTATGGAATTAGCTCGCGCAATTGGCCTCAATGTAGCTCCTTGTGAGATTTTAGATGGCGTTTATCCCTTATTTGTAACAGAACGATACGATCGTATTAAAGACATGCAAGGGATGGTGCAACGGCTGCATCAACAAGATTTTTGTCAAGCCCAGGGAGTAGTGAGCGCGGCAAAATATGAGTTTAAAGGTGGACCAACTATAAAGAACAATTATGAACTATTGCTTAATCATGTGACAGCAACTAAACGGATTCAAGCCTTGCAAGAATTTCTCTCTTGGGTGAGTTTTAATTTGTTCATTGGAAATAACGATAGCCACTCTAAGAACATTTCATTACTATTAATTGACAATAAAAATGAACTTGCACCATTTTATGATCTTCTATGCACATCGATTTATGAGAGTTTACATAAAGACTTCTCTTTTAGAATTGGCGACCGATATAATTTTGCAAAAATAGGCTTAAATCAGTTTACTCTTCTTGAGGAAGAACTAGGAATAAAAAAAGGGTCATTTACCCAACGAATGAAAGATACCCGAGAGCTTATTTTAACTTATAAAGATCGTGTCCTTGAGCAAGTAATGGATAAACATCCACAAGCAAAAATCCCTAAACGAATAAGTGCATTAATTGATAAGCGAGCAAATGGACTCCGTCAACAAGGCGTGTGAGTAAAAAGTAATACTTTGGGTCTAAAGCGGAGCTTTGGCATAGTCTGGATGCTGGGCTGCACTTCGTTTAGCCCAGCCTACTTGTTCAATAATAATTGTATCCATCTTCATCACTATCTTCCGAGTCAGTATCTAATTGAGTTTATGTGAATATTGAGATGAGTGAAGATCAGTGTTTAACGTTTAAAAATGCTGTTGAGCGTGCGCGTTTTCTTTTAAAAAGCCTTGAGTTTTCACCTGAGCGTCAATTGTATTTAGATGGCTTACAATGCTTTAGTATCGGTCTATATGGATTCATCATCGGCAATATGTTATAATTGCGCTCGATTTTGAGGTCGCATATGAATAAAAAGATTCGTTCTTTTATAGCAGGGCTTGCTGCGGGGTTATTGGGTATATCAGCACTTGTTGCTTTAGGCATTCCAGCATTGACAGGTTTAAGTGTGTTTATCCCACTCAGCATAGTTCTGGCTGTTACGAGTGGGCTGGTTGCTTTATTTCTGTCATACGTTGTTCCCCGACTTATCAAAGCTGTATTACAGAATTACGTCGAATACAAGATTAAATGGGCATTACAGGACAATGACCCTGACTGTGTGCAATTGAAACGTTGGCTTGCTTTTACTAATAATGGCGTATTGGACGCATCAAGCTGGAAATACACGTTTTCAGATGGTCAGTCACTCGCGGAATATGCAGCTCTTCAATCTAATCAACACATGCAAGCTTATATTGACTCAGGTAAAATGAGCAAATCTCGGTTATTTTCTGCTCAGAGTTTTCTCAAAGGGTTTGTTCATCTGAAGCAGGTGCAAAGTCAGGCACAGCCTGCAGATATTATTTCACATGGATTGATTTATCGCTTTTTATTATGGCTTAAAAAGAGCGTTGATTTAATTTGGACTTTTAATAGTATTCCACTCAGTGATGAACAAGAATCAGAACGCATAACACTAAACCTTCAGAGTACTATTGAAGACAATGCAAAAAATACCCAACCTAATACTGATTCACTGCGCGAGAAATTCACACCACATCAGCTTTTAGATAAAGCAGTTGCAGTTAAAAAAGCCGCTATCCCTTCTGTAAAGTGTAATAATCCCGAAAAACATCACTTGCCAGAACACTTGCGTCTATGGACAACGCCTTTGTCATTGCACTTGCAAATTGATAAGAATCAGCAACAGGAACACGTTTTCAATGCCAAACAAAATATAGCTATCGATTCGATAGCGGCATTGGCGCATGAAGTTGAAAATAGTCAGTGGATTGATTCCTCACACGTACATCAAAATTATGCTGTTTACGATAGGTTAAAACAGGCAGGTTATATTAATACCGCGCTGTGGATTAGTTCTCTGAAAAGTTCCGTTGAAGATTTAAACGACAATCAGGACCAACAACAGTTTGCATCAGAGCCTGGCAGACATGAAAAAGGTAAATATAATTCAAAGTTTAAATTCTATATTTCAGATGACGCCAAAAAAGTTTTATTTGCCAGCCAAAATGGGGTTCGTGGACACGAGATAACGTCAGATTTGGATCTGCTCCCTTTAGGTTTTTTTCTGGATAGAGAAGGTGAATCATGGACACTAAAATTTAATTATGACTTTCGTGCCTGGCAATTAAAAAACCTGCCAGACGCTAATTTACTGCTGGATCCAGCCGCCTCTTTATTGACTTTAGATGAGGATAACGCTGTTTCGGATGCAGTTGATATTAAAAAAAGGGATGGAGCTAGCAAAGAAGATTTACTTCATCTGCTGAATCAATTAAACATTACTCTGCCAACACGCCAACTACAACTTCTGAATCGGCTTAATCAGGAAATCTTTAAAAAATTCGAATCCCGTGTGAAAGCACAGGTATTCAGAGCATTAATGATGATTGCAAGTGACTCTGAAAACCCTGAACAATTGGTGAAACTATTAGATGTTCTTCTTTCATTTGAAACAGTTAAATTCAGCTATTTAAAAGCCGAGGATGCTCCTAATATCTTTTTGGTAGACAAAAATCCTTTGCTCTATTTCTTTCTTCGTTATCATCTTATCTGGATAAAACAAGGTTCGGCTTTTGATCACCCACGTTCAATGGACTATCTTGTACGATTATCGACATTAACCGCTGAAGAATTGGTCTGGTTTGGAAAATTAACAGAGAAAGACTCCTACCCTCCTGATTATTATGATTTTGAAGAACTCTCTGCAGGCTTATTTTACTTTGTGGATTTTTTTAAAGCCCAGGGAATAGATTTACCCAAGGTGGAGTATTCCAGAGATGGTAAGAGCTATATTTCCGGGTTTCAAGAACCTGTTACTGTAATAAAGGGTTTATTGGATTGCATTGCTCTGGCACGTAACAGTAAAGCCATGCAACAACTCCAGACGCGATTTTTCAACCAGATGCCCATTGACCTTACTGTTGCAAAGGCACAATTGCGGGCAGGTTATAATTTCGTACACCGTGCAATGTGTTTTGATAGTGCTTACGTCGCAAATGCGGCGCTTAAGAAAAAATTTAAAACAAAATTTTCACAGTTCGCTAACCCTTTTCTAATCAGTGCTGAAGAATTTAAAAATACATCGTATTCCAGAACCCTGCCAGATAGAGATGATGCTATCTATTATCGTGCACTTTATCTACGATTTATCGCTTTAAATGTTGATCCTGCGGCAGTAGAAGAGGCTTTGAGTCAATGGGAAGCGATAACGAGGACTTCTCTAGATTCATGCGCGACGTTATGGGACAAAGATCATAGACAATATGATACGCGGTTTATGGAGTTAACCAGAGGAGTTAGCCAGCATTGGGAAACACTAAAAGATTATGCTTTAAGCTTACCACGAAAAAACCGGGCAGAAACGCGTGCCAGTTATATCCCGCAAGGATTAGCCAATGAAGCGGCGAAAGCCCGAGCGATTGAAGAATATATTGCCAATCGCCGCTATTCTGATAATGATATCAGTGAGCTTATGGAAAAGTTATCCCTTGATAAAGGGCTGACAAATGAGCTTACGGAAGAGATAAATGTTTTAAATCAGTTGATTGAAAAATACCACGACATGAGTCCGGATGAGTTAAATGCGGCATTAAAAAATGCCCGTGATGCATCAAGTGAAGAAAATATAGCTTTATTGCGTGAAACTTGTTATCGACTATCACGTACTGAAAAAAATAATCATAAAGGTGAGTGGCTGCGTTTGGAGCAGTTGGTTTCGATCCTTATCTCACTAAAAAAAGACACGCTATTTCAGGTTGAAACGGGCGAGGGTAAAACGCTTATCATTCAATTTATGGCCTTGCTGAAAGCTTTAGATGGCAAACACGTTTCCGTAATCACTCACAATGAAATTTTAGCTGAAAAAGCTTCTGATAAATTACAAACGTTAGCTACCCTTTTAGGGCTCAAAGTCTCTAACAAAAATAATTCTGATAGCGACATTGAGGCGAGTAATATCCATTATGTGGATATTGCTAATGCAGTCTTGGGTGAGAGGCTTTCGAGGCTTAATAATACGAATAAAATAAGCGATAAAGATTGTGTTGCCATTATTGATGAAGCCGATAATGTTGTAATTGATGTGCATGCCAATACAACCATGCAAATATCACGTGCAAGTCAAAAAGTCGAAGAAGAATTTATTGTATTTCTAACATTATTAAACCATGTGGTGCGTACCGAACTTGCCGTTGCTGAAACCCATGATCGTATAGAACATCGCGAGATAGTCAGACGAGCGTTGCAGGCACAACCGTATTATCAGCAAGCAAATTTACAAGAAGATGAAACCCTCGATTTCTGGATTAAAGCCGCCGTGTCAAGTATGCAATGCCATGAAAAAAGCGACTACGTGATAGAGACTTCTGGTTCAGAAGAAGTGGTTTATATTGTCCATAAAGACACGACAGGGCGCGTCGATAAATTATCGCAATGGAGTGAAGGGGTGCATCAATGTGTAGCTGCCTGGGAAAAGGAAAACGGCCATCCTGATATTAAGGTTCCCGGGTTATCTGAGGTCATAGCTGAAGGAGATATTGCGGCTTTTTTGCAAGAGAATTTTACCTCGCGTTGTGGATTAACGGGAACAATAGGTGAAAAGGCCGTGCAACAACAAATTCAACAATTACTGCACACGGAAATAATTGTTGAAATGCCCCGAGCCAAAAGACCTAAGCTTCAGGGAGCTAACTGGCCTAAAATAGTTGATAAAACAAATCCTGAGCATCCGGTAGCTGACTGCTTTAATCGGTCTTATTGTTTTCCTCCTATTTACACTGACGATGAAGCAGCGCATTTTGCAAAAATTGTTGAAGCGCTCTGTAATGCTCATAACAATAGGCAATCCAGTATAGTTTTCTTTAATACAATTACTGAATGCGATGAATTTCACCGGTATTTGCTGGAACATAATTTTGCAGAGGCTCTTTCTCGCTATATACAAATTCTTGATGACACTCATGATCCATTAAAAGCCGCCATTCGTCCTGCCGAGGAAACCATTATTGAGCGCGCCAGTGATGAGCAAATGATTACGCTTACTACTGCCGCAGGTAGCCGAGGAACCGATTTTGAAGGTCTGGATGTGGGGATTATTGCAAAACCTGGCCTTGGTCGGGTGGTTATTCAAAAAGCGGGTCGAATTGGGCGCAATGGTGCGCTTGGCGTGGTTTATGAAATTTACTGCAACGCTGATTTGCAACAAGCAGAGGCTATATTGCCAATCTTGCCCGATATTGATGTTCAAAATCCATTTCGTAGAGACGTGGAGCTGTTTGAAAAGAGTAAACAATCGCGTGACTTGCAGTCAATTATTGAAAGAGCACCATTACGTGAGGAAAATCAAAAGCTACAAGCAGAATTTATTAACACACTCAGAAAGCATGCTCCTGACCAACGGAAAGACCTGGAGAATGCATGGTGCAAATTTTTCACCAGGTATGGCCAGAAAAATAATTCGCTGAGTTATGAGCAAAAACTTGAGCAATTTACCCTCGAATTAGCATCTGGCGCGCCTAACCTTTATGCTCAAGATTGATTTTGTAACCAATTTGCGCGGTAGCATGGAAAATTCATCAATATGAAATTTGAGCTAAAATATTTACATGCCCTATAAAAAATCCAGTCTGATGAAAATAGTGGGGAGTGGCGAGGATTTTATTACTTAAAACGCATTGCAATCAAGGATACTATTATGAAAGGATTTATAGGAAACATAGAAAAATTATCGTTAACAAACAAAAATTTCAGGCAAGTCTTATATACTGGACAGCATACTCAATTAGTTGTTATGAGTCTTAAACCGAAAGAAGATATTGGAATGGAAGTACACCAAATAGTTGATCAGTTTTTACGGATTGAAAAAGGTGAGGGAACAGTTGTAATCGATAAGATGGAACATAAAATTAAAGACGGTGATGCAATTATAATCCCGGCAGGAGCTAAGCATAATATTATTAACACATCAAAAACCGAAGAATTAAAACTTTATACGCTTTATTCTCCGCCTCATCATAAAGACAAGACTGTTCATAAAACCAAGGCGGATGCATTAAAAGACGAAGCAGATCATATCTAGCTTTGAACGTAAAAACCCCGGGGGCGAGTTCCTCCGGGCGTTTATTTGATTTAGCCTGGTAGTCTCCTCATTTCTTGGAATAAGTATAAATTCTGAATTTAGTTGGCATAATTATTGCTTTTTGTATATAATGTGCTCAAATAAATGTTTGGAGCATGTTATGTCTTTAAATTGGAAAGAAATAGCTGAGAACCTTAAAAAGGCTGAATTGCAGGAAAGTGTATTTCAAGACCTGAAAGCGCAATACGGAAGTGATGCCAGTCAAATTTTAGGCCAACTGATTAATGAGTTCCACCTCATTTATGAGCAGAAGCGATTTAGAGAAATGACGGATGAACAAAAAAAAGCATTTGATTTCATCGGGTATTTCTTATGTCTTAAGGGAGCGAAACTGAATAACTCTTTACCTAACTTCTCTCTTCTTAGAGAAATAAACGCAATAATGAGAAATGGTATCAGTTATAAAGAGCAAAGTCGGGCAGATGATATTCGTTGTGATAGTGAGAGTTCAGGGGCTATAAATTACTATATGGAGCACTTATTGAACTCCAGAGAAGCCTCGGGATGGCGTGCAGATAAAAAACCTTATTATATTTTCGCAATGAAAAAACAGCACGAAATTGAATCAGAATATTTAATAGGGTGTTTGGGCGTTTTGTTAATGAGTATTGTAGCGCCTTCTCTAATTTGGCTTATGCCTGTTGCTATATTGTTTATAACGGGCGCCGCTACATTACCTTTGAGTTTGATTTTGGCACTTCCTGTGGCAATAGCGGCTCTGTCATTAGTGGGGATAGTTGGCTATACAACTTATTCGGTAGTTAGTTATGCAAACGCAAGTTATGATATAAAGCAAACTAAAAATGAATATCATACGTTTTTTTCTCGTAATGAACCTGTAGAGAACCAAGATGCAGTACCAACCGATGACTCCTCGGAAGAGCCTTATATTCAAGAAGTGGATATGAACGCTCTCATTTAGTTTTGTGTGAATAGCCAGGGAGGGCAAAAAAATATTTCAGCAAGAAAATTAAACAAGGTTTAAGAGGTTATCCAGCTGCGGTGGTTTTACAACGGGATGAAATAGCATTAGCATCGTGCAACACTCCCTAACGGTCGTGGCTCGGAAGCCAAACCGAGCCGCGACCGTCAGGGAGTGTATCGTGAGCTTGAAAGTCGTGAAGGGTTAAGAATTACTACAATTGCTTATTATGGCCCCAATAGAGATATTGCTACAAATGAAGAACCTGCCTGTATTCCCCCTGGCAAGGCTATTATAGGATGCCCGTCTTGCTGGATGTCATAAAATCTTAAGCTGCAGATCAGGGCTGTTAAGCCCCGCCTCTGATTTCTTTATTAAGGGTTTTGAACCGTGTTTGCGATTTGATTGCCGGATTGTATTTCCGAATTCAAGATAACACTTTCAAAATTTTGTTTGGTTCCTACAATCAGTAATGCATTACTGAGTTTGTAAAAATAAACACATTCTTCTTTTCCATTAAACCATTGTGTCCAGGTCATGCAAATACTGCCGTCATCTGCAATGCGCCATGTGCCATTATCATTTTGGGGAGCATTTTTGGTTTGTTTGGCAAATCCACCCATCATTTTCCCATCTTTACCAAAATAGCCGGTAAAACTATCAAATATTACTTGCCCATTGAGGGTTGCAGCTGAAATGGTGGTGATGGTTTTATCACTTAAGGCATCCATTGCTTCTGGTTTACTCATTGATGAGAGAGAAGCTGCAAAACTGAGTGAGGATGCAGATAATAAAATAGCGACAGTAGATAATAGTTTCATGATCCTTCCTTAGAATGTTATTCGCAATAAGAATAGCAGAAAATAAGAAAAGTGCAGAATAATATACCAATTGCCTATATAAAAGGCATTGACAGTTCCATAGTGCATATTGCTATCTATACATTTTGTCTCAAGTAAGGTAAAAACCACGGTAAAAATTGGTGAACTGATTGTAAATTGGAGGGTATATAATGGGCAAAGAAGAATTTATTTTGGTTTCAATAGACGAACCTGAAAATAGTATAGATGGGTCCACTCTTAGTGATACTGAAGATGAAGAGTCTCTTCTAAGTTCCCATGGATACACTGAAAATGAAATCAGCCAGATGAAACTTCTCCGTGCGGAAGATAAGGTTATTGATGAACAATTAAAATTATTGGGCGGAAGGTCGCGCGAAATATTGATGAAGATAAACGCTATAAAAAAAAAGCCGGATCCTGAATTACAAGAATTGTTAAATCCTCGGTTAAACCCAAACGACCGTCATAAAATAACCTGCGTTGGTATTCGTGAAAAAGGGGAGTTAAACATTACAATATCCAGTTGTGATAAGCCAAGAGAAATCGAAAAATTTTTTAATAGTTTTTTAAAGAACCCGGCTAAGGTAAAAAAATACGATACATCCAAAAGGATGGAAAGAGATTTTGAGATTTCAATAACTATCAAATTGTCCGAAAGAGACGGTTTAATCGAAGGCTTAAAACTCTCTGAAGAAATTTTAAATCTTCCCAGCGCTCATCGATATTTGGATGGATGTTAAGGATTTTTGAGTGACGAATATTTTATTTTGTTATTGGCTGCAGGGTTATTTTGAAATTGCAGTCCATTCACCCTTAAATGGATTTATAGTGCTATCTATAGAACGTAAAATTGCGACTATAGAAGAGCCCTTAGCACCAGGGATACAATGGATGCAAAAAATCTGCAGCTATTTAAGACGTATGGATTTTAAACAAGAAACGCTGGATTACTTTAAACCCTTGATGGAGCAATACTTAAATGCAATGTTTTATCATTATCTTGAGAATACGTTATTGAAGGTATATACCCTTGATGAATTAGAACAGATTCATGCAGGAAGGCAGCAATGACAAAAGGGCAATTTGCTATTTGGTTGGAGGGATATTTTGAATTATCCAGTGAGAAACATCTGACGAAACAGCAACTGATTATATTGTTAAATCATGCGAACCTGGTTAAGGTTGTCAATAAAAACAGAGATAACGAGATTGAGGAAATAATCTCGTTTATCAAACACGCGCTAGACACAACCAAAACTGATTTTTTTCCGCGAGCTTTATTGTGTTCTTTATTCAAATCATTAGGTCAAAATGACTCATCTGAGCTAGAAAAATTGAGCCGCTTGCTCGTTTAACCTCACGCTTTCTTCGCCTTCTGCCAGTTTAGATTGTTTCTGTTGAGAAACAACCAGGTCTATTTCTGCCGTAACCTTATTTAGCCGGGGTTTGATATCTTTTGCAAGGGCTAAGGCTGCGCTATATTGTTCAGCATAATAAGGTTGTTTTGCGCGTACATTTTTTTCATAGAACTCTTTTATAGGCGTATAATAAAGCCCACTGTCAATATGCATTTGCTCAATGGACTGTAAGTAGCTTAAAAAATTGCGCATAGTGGTGCCCATATCTTCAATAGCCTGTTTATGGCCAGAAAAAAAGGCGATATTTTGTTCAATATCAGAAAAAGCCTCGTTAATTTCTTTGAATGGTTCAGTGAGGAATATTTTATTCAACTGTAAAGTAAGTCTAGTTAATCTGTATTTCTCTGGAAAAGTGTATTCCTTGAGTTTTGAAATGCCTTTATCAAGATCCCTCAGAAATTTTTCAACACTGTTTTGTATATCAGCGAATTGTTTACATGCTTCAACGTCTTTTGCATCTAAATAGCTATGCTCGGTTAAAATCAGAATACGTTCATTTATTGATTCAGCCAGGGATTCGTCGGCTTCAGTCAACTGAAGATAAGCTTCCACCGCTTCTGCACTTGCATCAATTGTGCGACTTAAATCATACCCCCACAAGCCTGTTAATGAAGAGTGCTGTAATCCGTTAAGTTGAGTTATTAAATCCAGCAGTACGGCGTGGGCTAGTCTATCCCACAGAGAGGGGGCATTTTTATCCATAAAAGCCGAATGCGTATTATTTAACCAAAGAAAGCAGTCATCAATGTTATATTCATCACCCATGTGCAAAAATTCAAGTGCGTATAATAAACAATCAACAGGGTCGCGCAGTATCTCTTCAGGCTGTAAAGTTATCCCCGCATAAGAGATAGAACAATGGTCTTCCAGGCGTTGGGCCAATGGTCTAACGCTTGTTGCAATTTTTATAAGTATTTCCCGCATTTTAATCCTTTTCAAGAAATGGCCGTGATTTTATCAAAGTATTTAATTTTTAACTAGGAGCGTAAAATCAGCAGTTAAGGTGACATTGACAGATAGAAGGCCACTGCTATAGTCTTGGCATCGCTATAATAAAGTAATAATTCCTTCACAAGGGTTGTTATGACAATTGCTCTTTTTTGGTTTCGTCAGGACTTACGTTTAAGAGATAACCCGGCTTTTGTCACCGCCTGTAATGAGCACTCTCTTGTTATACCCTTGTATATTTTAGATGAAACCACCCAACAGTTGGGCGGTGCTTCTAGATGGTGGCTTCATCATAGTTTGCAATCGCTCGCGCATTCTTTAGAAAAAGCAGGTATGAGGCTAATTTTAAGGAAGGGTAATCCGCTTGAAATTATCGAACAATTGATTGACAGGCACTTGGTGGGCAGCGTTTACTGGACTCGTCGTTATGAGCCCTTAGCTATCAAACGGGATAAAGAGATTAAAGCCGTTTTGACAGAAAAAGGAATAAAGGTTACTAGTGCTAATGGTAGTTTATTAAATGAACCCTGGACTATAAAAAACAAAAGCGGTGATTTTTTTAAAGTGTTTACCCCTTACTGGAAGCACTGCCAACAACAAATAAAAGTTTCGCAGAAAGTAGTTATCAATAATTGGCCAATAACCCCGGATGCGGAAACAGATGTATTAACAAGCTGGAATCTTCTCCCTCGAAATCCTGATTGGGCGGTGGAGTTTGCTCATTATTGGCAACCAGGAGAAGAAGGCGCACAAAAAAAGCTGGATGAATTTATTGAACATCATCTCAAAGGTTACAAAACAAGTCGCGATTTTCCCGCAGAAAATGCAACGTCACGGCTATCCCCCCATCTTCATTTTGGTGAAATCAGTCCTTGGGAAATTTGGCGGAATTTAGAGGCTGCGAAATGGGATAGCAGTTGTGATTTACAATCAGTCGAGCGTTTTTTTACTGAAATAGGGTGGCGAGAGTTTTCTTATTACTTGCTTTATCACTTTCCAGAGCTTCCCATAAGTAATTTCAATGCCAAATTTAATAAGTTTCCATGGCATTCTGATGATGCATTGTTAAAACGCTGGCAACAAGGAACAACGGGTTATCCTATTGTCGACGCGGGAATGCGAGAATTATGGCGCACCGGCTATATGCATAATCGCGTGAGAATGATTGTGGCGTCTTTTCTTACCAAGGATTTACTTATGGATTGGCGAGAAGGAGCGGCATGGTTTCTGGATACACTTGTGGATGCTGATTTGGCTAATAACAGTGCAAGTTGGCAGTGGGTTGCTGGAAGTGGTGCGGATGCTGCCCCTTATTTTCGTATTTTTAACCCGGTTTTGCAAAGTGAAAAATTTGATCCGAAGGGCAATTATATCAAACAGTGGGTACCTGAATTGGCCAAGCTTCAGGGGAAGTCGATTCACCAACCATGGGGTGTAATGAATTATCCTGAACCTGTTGTTGATCATAACGAAGCACGGAAAAGAGCGCTCCAATACTATCAGTCACTGAAAAGTGATTGATAGTATTGGGGCGCAAATTTTAAAGAGATTAATAGCCCGTACCAGCGTGACAATATATCCCGGACATTAAGAGAGACTAAACTCGCGCGCTCGTTAAGTCTCTCTAAATTCCGGGACGACAGGAAAGGAGCGCGTGAGTCAGGGATTTTGCTAGCAATTGACATACTCATTAGCTCCTCAATGTCACTGGATTGCTTCACTTCGTTCGCAAGGACGGCATTTTTGGTTCGCAAGGACGGCGTTTTGCTAGTATTTTAAAATTGCCCTGTGCGCAGTTTATTTTGTTTAGTCAAGCAAGGCTCTTAAGCGTTGGGCGTCTATAGGGGCGTTTACTTTCTCAGTGTTATCAAAATAACAATAAATGGATTTACCTTCTTTTTGCCAATTAAGCAATTTTTGTGCGTATTCTTTTAATGTCGCTTCTTCATAGGCTCCTTGGTAAGCCTGCTCATCCGGGCCGTGCATGCGAATATAGATAAATTGAGCAGTTACTATTTCTGGTGCGCGATACAATTTAAAGTCATAAAAACAAAGAGCCATTTGATGTTTGTCTAATAGTTCATAAAGTTCTTCCCCAAACCAGCTTTTATGCCTGAATTCAAAAGTATACAAATATTTTGCTGGCAGGCTTTCAATAAAATTTTTTAAGCTGGGAATGTCTTTTGGCCAGTAGGGGGGAAATTGAAATAAAATAGGGCCTAATTTTTCCTCAAAATGACTGAATGCGCTAAGTAATTTTTCAACGCTTTCGGTTGTATCCTGCAATTTCTTAAAATGAGTAATGTAGCGATTAGCTTTGCAGGAAAAAACAAAATTTGGCGGTGTTATTTCTGCCCAAATTTTTACATTTTTTTCTTTAGGTATTTGGTAGAAACTATTATTAAGCTCCACACTATCAAATATATTAGCGTAATAAGGCAGCAGGAGATTTGATTTTATTTTTTCTGGATAAAAATTTCCCAACCAACCTGAATACACCCACCCGGACGTGCCTATATTAACGTTATTTTTTTGCATAAAACACTCCTGACTCTGGAATTAATCAGTGAAAGCAGTTAGATATTTTTGATGGAGAGGCGGTATTTGTATTAATGCATATTTTGACGCATCGTTTAGTATTTGCGAGCGTTTCCCGGCAAAGTGCAAGGTTTCTGAATAAAGCACTATATTTGGGTCTCTTTGATTTTTAAAACCCCAGCCAAAACAAATCGTACCTGCAGCAACACCGTCCATGGGTTTTGAGCCTGCAATTCCTGTGGTAGCTACTGCTACATTGGCATCACTGTCAAGTAAAGCGCCCTGCACCATTTCACGCGCAATGGGTTCGCTGGTAAGGGTATATTTATCAATTGTTTTTTGTTTAACGCGAAGCAGTCTTTTTTTTGCATTGGTGCAGTAAACTACATAGCCCGTGTCAAGGCATGCACCGCTTCCTGCAAGCTTTGCTAACAAATGAATGATATGACCCGCGGTGCAGGACTCCGCTGTAGTTAAAATTAATTCATGTTCTTTAAGGTACATTAACACTTTTTTTAAGTCGTTCATTCAAATCCTTTAAAGGGCGTGTTATTTTTTCTTACCACCACCATCTTGTTTATTGACAGTACGCCAGGCACGTTCTTCTGCTTCGTTTTTGGAAACTCCTTTTTTTTCATAAGATTCTTCAATATGTTCAGCTTTACGCTTTTGTTTATCGGTATATTTTGACTTATCTCCTTGTGGCATTTTAGTCTCCTTATTTTCAGGTAGATTTAAATAGCGCTATCATGGCTTCATTAAATTGAGGTATATCGCCAGGTTTTCTGCTCGTAACCAGATTTTTATCCCGAACAACAGCCTCATCAACCCATGTAGCACCTGCGTTGATTAAATCAATTTTGATAGATGGCCATGAAGTGATACGGCGATTTTTTACAGCGTCAGCATTAATTAATACCCATGGGCCATGGCAAATGGCAGCTATGGGTTTACTGCGTTGGTTGATTTTTTTGACAAAATCTACGGCTTTGGGAAGGGTTCTTAATGTATCAGGGTTCATTACACCCCCAGGCAGGAGTAATGCATCATAATCATCAGGTTGAGCTTTATCTAAAAGAACATCGGTAGAAAAAAAATCGCCTTTGTCGGCATGGTTCCACCCTTGAACCTTTTTTTCAGGGGAAATGATAATGGTTTTTGCTCCTTCACGATCCAAGGCTTCACGTGGCTTTTCCAATTCAACTTGTTCAAAACCATTGGCAACGAGAATAGCAATGTTGATTCCCTTTAATTGATCCATCGTTTCTTCCGTAAACTAATTGCAGGTACATTTAATTATAGTGTCGCGTGTTTTTTAATACAAATTGAGTGCATGATGTTTAATTAGTGGGATGTTGCAAAAATGACAAAGGCCACTCGAAAGTGGCCTTAGCAGTAGCTTTCTCTGCACGGATGCATAACAAAGCTTACATTTAAACTATAGCAAATCCTCAGGGATTGTCAAAAATTTAAACAAAAAAACCGCCTCTTGTCTATACTTTAGATACAATAAAAGGCAGGAGTTGACGATGACTGATAGCAAAAAATCGCCTCAGAGTGCTGTAAATCCTGATAATCGCAATAGCGATTCAGCAAACCCTGGAAATATGTACCCTAAAACGAATCGTGAGCCTAAACACACTGAAAAAAAGGGTATTAAAGAGCGGCCTCATTCTTAATAATTTACAAGTCCGTGTTAAATATTTTGCACAGGACAATTTTAAATCTCGGAAAAAATGCCGTCTTTGCGAGTGTAGCGAAGCAATCGAGAGCTGTGTTCGAATCAAATTCCGATCTGGATTGCTTCACTTCGTTCGCAAAGACGAGTTATTTGCTTGCATTTGGAAATGGATCTCGGAAGTTAGTATGGCTAAGCTCGCTTGCTCGCTAAGTCCTGCTAAACTCCGTGGCGATTTTTTGTTCTAATGCCTGTCGGCTATTTAAATTAGCCTATTTTATTATTGTTGAAAAATTGCTCATTTTTGGGTATTGTTCTTATTTATTCCTTTTAGTACTGAATTTAATGAAATTAAGACAAAGGCTTGGGAAATTTTTCCTGGCAAGTTTGTTTGTTTTTAATGGGCAGGCCAGTTTTGGTGAGTCAGTGGAAACAACTTTTATTCAATTGTTGAGTCGTGCTATTTCCAAAGTAAATGATGAAGAGGGGGCACTGTGGCCGGGCTTTCAAGTCAGTAAAACACCCTCTATTGTCCATTTTAGCAACGCCCATTTTTATGCATTTGATTACACCCCTAAATTGCAGACCTGGCAAAAAACGGTTATTGAAGGACGCGATGTTTTTTATTTGCCTGAGAATAGCCTTAATCTGACGATTCCATTAGCCTGTCAATCTATGGTTGAAGATCAGCCGAGTTATGTTTATAAATACCATGAGGTGGCAACGCCTGCCCGAAATGTTAGTGCTTTTATTCATGAGCGTTTTCATTGTTATCAATATTTAAACTACCGGGTTACTCAATGGGCAGACTCTTACACGGGTTTTAATAACCTCGAAAATATACAACTCGCGTTTCTTGAAGCGGAAGTTTTAAAAAATTATTCGAAAACACAAAGCCTTGAGGATTTAAAAAATTTTGTAGCGGTTAATCGTTTTCGCACAAAATTATTAGATGATGGCTCCATTTTATATGAGGAACGCCAGGAACGTTATGAGGGAATGGCGGATTATGTTGCCTGGCAAATAGCCGTCCCTGAGAGAGAGTCCCGCATTGACGGTATAATCGCTGATTATGAGCGACCCGACGTATGTGCACCTGCTAACGCAATAGATTGTGTTTTAAAGCAGCGCTACTATTTAACTGGTAATATTATCGGATTTGCCTTGGACAACCTGAATAGTAAAAATTGGAAATTTTTAGTTGAAAAAGAGGAAGCTTCTCCCCGGCAACTATTGTTAGCCAATTTTCCAATGACATCAGAAGAGATTGACCATCGATTAGCTGAAACAAAGGCACGTTACCATTATGATGAGTTGATAGCTCCTGTTAATGAAGCCTTGGATAATTATAAGGCGGAACTGGCGCAACAGTTAAAAGCTTATAATAATTTATCGGGTATTAAATTCCGGTTTTCTCAATTACCCTGTGGTTCGGGTGGTGCACAGACGGGAAAAACATATTATATAGATGGTGAATCTCGTTTGGCTTTGGATGTGCAAAGTCACACAGAATGCCTGGATAACAGTTTTTTTGTAAACTATCACCTGCCTTTTGAATTCACCACCTCGCAGTTTGTAGAAATTAAAATACCATCTGACGCTCTAATGGTAATCGATGGGAGGAAAATAACGGCGACAGATTTGGCCGAGACACAGCAGGAAATTATTTTCAATAACCTGGAAATTCGTGCCGCGGATCTTTCTTTTCGAGCGATAAATTCCCCCGGTAAACTAAGCTCACTGGAGCATAGTCTTTCATTACAATTTGAAAGACGTGAATAACGTTATTGTGGAATAATCTTATACTTACAAAGGTATTGATAAGGCGCTTCGGTATCACGCCATAACGTGAAATAAATATCACTGCTTTTGGTAATCGCTACATAACTGTCAAGACAGGCGTCTTTATAATGATTTTGCTCATCGTTTAATTCAAACCACACTAAAAAATAATTGTCTATTCCTGTGCGGTCTTTATCAATTTTGACATTTTGCGCAAAAGCCTCGATGACGGGAACTTCAGGTTCGATATATTTTTCATAAGGAATGCCGTTTTGATTATAATTTATGACCGCGAGAGGCTTGAATTTCTCAGGTGTATTATTGGTAAAAAATAAACGGACGTTGTAAGCATAGGTATTAAAAGCAAATAATAAGCAAATAAAAAAAACAGATTTTTTCATGATTGGTTCCATAATATCGTTCGAAGTTGGTTCATTATTCTGTAGTAAGAATAATGTATGATGGCTTGTTTCCTAAAAGCCAGATTGCTGGTTGGATGTTTACATGAGAAGTCTCCTTTTATTCATGACTGACCATAAAATGGTTGCAGTAAGATACCGTAATATTTTAATAATTCAAGAAAAATTGTACAGATGGGAGCAATTAACTACAAAGCATCTGCTACACTAAAATAAAACCCCTTCTCTATAGAAATCATCAATGGTCAATATACGAGTTTTGGTCTTATTTTTCTTAATGATAATTAGTCATGGTGCTCTTGCAGAATTATTTCCCCATGAAGAAATAATGCAGGCTCAAGGCGCAGAAGCGCTTGTTTACTTTGAGAAAGGTGAGAGCAATAAGCCTTTAGTCCTATTTATTCCCGGAGATTCGCACCTTGCGAGAATTTCCTATGGTTATCCCGAGGGAAGGCCTCAGGATTTTTTAAGCTTCTGGCTTCATAAAAAAGGCTATTCTTTTGCGGGTATTTCCTATCCAACTGATAATCCGGTTTTTAGTAAAGTTTACCCGGGTTTTACAATAAAAGATTGGGGTGAGCAAGCCGCTGAAATCGCGGATAAGTTAATTCAGCGCCATCATTTGTCGAAAAAAATTATTGTACTGGGCTGGAGCATGGGTGGCTCAATAGAAGTAAGGTTAAATGCCGCGGCCAAAAAGAGAGGTATTTCAGTCGAGGCCTTTATCGGTCTTGCCGCTGTACCGCCACTGCCCTCTGTAATGCAAACCGGCGCTTTTGATACGAACAAGATATTGCCTAATCATTTGGCTGACAGACGTTCCCTTGTAGACGTGTTTTTAAAAATGATAAACGTTCAGAACAGCATGAATGAACACGTTATTATTCCACCGGAAATTTATAAAACACGGTTTTTGGCTAATATCCCAACCGCTTTGAGTGCGGAAGGGTATCGCTATGAAAACGGGAAATTTGTTTATAATGTTGATGACACTCTTAGGGATGGTGAGGTTTATAATTTTAAAGACACCCCCTGGATAGCATTGATTGAAGATGATTCACCAACTACGGCTAAAATTAGTCTTTTTGATCCGGCGTGTTGGAATTTTCTGCGATCTGAAATGATTTTTCATACCTTGTTTTCGAAAAGAGATCTGACCCGACTCTCTAAAACCAGTTGGACAAAATTAATCCAATTGATTAATGAACTGCCTCATCATTTGAAAGTTACGGTAAGTGGTAATCATTTTTTCTTCTTAGGTGAAAAGGGTGCAAGAGCCACGGCCGATCAAATTGAAGTACTAATTTTCCGGTTGAATAAAATCAAACAGGAATTATTCGCTATTTCTAATGAGACTTTAGTTGAAACAGTGCATTAAGTCGCAATTCTATCAAAAACACGTTTGGGGAGAAGCAGCCAATAATGGCCTTCGTTTTTCATGTGTTCCCCAAGGTAAGTTGCTCTTTTGCCAGATCCCCAATAGATATCACCGCGCATAACGCCTTGAATTGCGCCACCTGTGTCCTGGGCTATCATCAAACGTTGAAATTTTTTAGTCTGATTTTTTTCATTAGGAACTTTGGTGGCCAACCATAAAGGGGCGCCAATCGGAATCCATTTTCTATCAATGGCTAAAGAATATCCAGGTGTAAGGGCAACCCCTTGTGCACCGAGCGAGGCCTCTCTATCAACACTTTGAAAAAAAACAAACGATTGATTTTTTTGTAAGAGGCTATTGGCCTTTTTAGGATTATTTTCCAAATAACGGACAATCGCTTTTTTAGAGGCACTGTCTTTAGTGAATACATGTTGTTTGATTAATATATTACCAATAGATGTATAAGGCGCACCATTTTCCCCGGCATAACCTAAATAGAGGTTTTTCCCGTTAGGTAATTTAATAATACCCGCACCTTCAATTTCTAAAAATAGCCTGTCCACAGGGCTATTTATCCAGGCAATAACCGGAGCCTGTTTTTTCAGTGCGCCTTTATCAATTTCTTCACGGGTATAATTACGTCTGCTATTGTTTTGTTTCTTCGTGCGAGCAGACCAGTGTAACTGCTCAGGCATGCCATAAATAGGCGTATTGTATTCCTTGGTTTGCGTTAAACTGCCCTTTAATTGTGGCATGTAATAGCCTGTAAACAAGCCATTGATAGGTTTTCGTTTGGCAAATTCAATGGGATAAAACCATTTTTCAAAAAATATTCGTGCGGCTGCTTCATAGTCAGGGTCAATTGATAACGCCGCCGTACAGGCAGGGTGCCAATCTTTTGCGCGTAACGAAATATGGCGCGAGCCAACACGTTGGGTAGGGCCGCGCTTTAAGAACGTTTCACAGGATTTCTGAAAAGCCAATAAGGATTTTTTAACATCTGCTCCCTGCCAGCCGGGTAATTGAGTAAAGGTGACAGTTTTTAAAGCAACGTTGTCCAGTGTAACTTTTTTTGTGATGATTGGTTTGAATACTTCATCTTTAATGGATGCAATTTTTGATGTAAGGACAGGTTCTTGCGCCTTTGTCTGTAACAAAATTGGCCAAGAAGAGTAAAGATAAGTAATCCCAATAATAATATAAATTAATTTTTGAATCATAAGCCCGTTAAATTTTACACAGGTTGAAATTTAATACAACACAATTGTGAATTTTTTTGTAGTTAACGAGCCATTTCGACCTATTTATTATAATTTTCCTCAATAAAATCAATGAGATATTGCGCTGTTTCCTTATCAATAAAATGAGACGAGGCGCGTATCACCAAACGGAATTTATCCAAGTGGCGAGCTATTTGTAGCGTTAAAGGTATCGACATTTTTTCAAAAGCATGGAGCGGTTGAAGAATGCCATTGTGACTGTGATGCTCACTCACGTGAAAATGGGTGTAATTAAAAGCGCAGCTATAAACGTCGTGAGATTTAGCTAAATCCAGACGTATTTTGGCATAAGGGTAGGCTTTATAGCGCCCAAGACGCAGGCGCTCATCTGCCAAGGCTTCAATCAGGGCGTCATTATTATTAACATAGACAGGCTTTATCTCCATTCGCAGTGGCAGAATGTTTAAATGAAGCCCAAAAATTTTATCGCCGCCCGCTTCTTCCAGGCGGTTATTCATCACAAGTCCTACGATCATATCTCGTTCTTTACAAAGATGGGACAGCGTTTTGAGGTAGGCTGCCAGAAAGACTAAATCGGGGGCGACACCTAATCGTTTCGCCTGGGTGAGAACAGCAAGCGTCTTTTTCTCATCCAAAAGGCTCGTTATTTCCAGAAGAGGCGATTCAACAAGCGCTTGCTTGTTAAACACTAAATGCGGGGTGGCACTGGGTGCATCTTGCAAATAATCTTGCCAGAAATTCTGGTGAGCTTTTGATGCCAATGCTTCTCGTTCCGCTTGAACAACGCGCGGGTAGGGTGGCAGTGTTTCCATAGTAATAGTTTGTCCGTTCGCATAGGCGGCAGTAAACTCGTTCATTAAGGTTGCCACACTCCAGCCATCAGTGATGGCATGGTGGAAAGAAAACACTAACACAAATTGCGTGGCTGTCGGGTTTAAAACCATTACGCGAAATAGCCCAGATCTGCTCAGTGGAAGCACATTAGTTATTTCGGTGTCAATAAAGGTTTTTACCTGTTGATTGACGACCCCTCCATAATGGTCTGCCATGTCCGTATGGCCTTCCTGAATGCACACATAGCCGTAATCTGCATGTGCCACAAACGCTGTGCGAAGCATAGGGTGTTTTAGTATGAGTTTCTGAAAGGTCGAGAGCAGTAGCTCTTCATCAAGAGGGCGGTTAACGGTATAGGCAAAGACATCGTGGTAAGTGCCTTCGGCCTCTTTTTTTAATGACTCTGTCAACATTTTGATTTGCAGGAAGCCTGCGGGATAGATGTCTTCTGTGAGAGCTGTCTGCCATTGCTCTTGAGTGACTTTATCAATCAGGGAGTAAGGGGTATACGTAGCTATCCGTAGGGTTTTTGTATGATTAGTCTCTTCTATCAACCGCAAGATCGTTTTGTGGGTAAAAATATCGTTCACTGACACATGAAAGTCTGCGCGTTGCATTGTGGCGACAAGGCGAATGCTTTCAATGGAGTCTCCGCCGAGGTCAAAGAAATTATCGGTGATGCCAAC
>JAUXWR010000338.1 GCA_030680075.1 Legionella sp. | reverse complement strand
TGGCGCCGGCCACCGCCAACGACACGGCCAGGCGGTCGTCGCGCTTGATCGGCTTGGCGATCAGATCGGCAAACACCTTCAACCGGCCCATCAACTGGCGGATGCTCTCCTGGCGATCGTAGGTGGGCCGCCGCCACGGCGCGGCGTAGTCACGCCACTCGCGCAAGCTGCGAGCCGCCGCCCGCAGTCGCTCGATCGGCCCATCGTCGGTCTCGTCGTCAAACCGCCACTTGACGGGCCGGCGCAACGATCGGCGAACGCCCTCTTGCGCATTCCCCAGTTGCTCGTGCAGCCAGGTGGCGAACGCCTCTTCGAACAGCCGCTCGGCCTGGGTGTCGGCCAGCACCGTGAACGCCGGATCGACGCGCGCCTCGACGGGCCGCTCGCGCAGCAGCTCGGCGCAGAAGCCGTGAATGGTCGTGACGTGCGCCTCTTCGAAGTCGTGCACGGCGGCGTCCAGCCGACGGCCGGCCGGCGAGGCCGGGGCGGTTCGCGCCCGGGCGCGCTCAAGTTCTTCGCGCAGCCGCAGCTTCAGCTCGCCGGCAGCCTTTTCACTGAACGTGACGGCGACGATCTGGTCGATGGTGGCCCGTTCATGCTCGATCAGGGCAACGATGCGGCCCACCAGCTCGGTGGTCTTGCCGGTGCCGGCGGCGGCCTCGACGACCAGGGTTTGATCGAGCTCGGCGGCAATCGCCTGGCGGTTCTCGCCCCTCGACTCCGCTCGGGGCAAGCCCCTCGACTTCGCTCGGGGTACGCGGCGGTCGCTCACGGCAGTTTCCTTAGGGCATCGAGGTCGCTGAACAGCTTGGGGTCTTTCCTCCGCGTGCGCTGCTCTTCACCTCGCCCGCAGACCACCTTGAAGTCGCACCACTTGCAGGCTTCGTGGGCGGGGCGCGCCGCCAGCACCCCATTCTCGATCGCGCGATCGATGATCTCGAGCACCTCGATGCCCTTCTTTGGGGCGTCGCCCATCAATGGGATCTCGTAGGGTTGGAAGCCGCCGGCGGTCGTGCAGAAGAACAGGCGACCTGAATAAACGGTTTCCTCTGGAAACAGCGCCTTCAGCGCCAGCCCGTAGATCACCGGCTGCAACACGCGACCGCCATCGACAACGGTCTGGCCCGACCGGGTGCGGTTCTTCCCGGTCTTGTGGTCGGTCACCCGGAGGAAGCCGGTCTGGCGGTGCCGCTCGATCATGTCCATCGAGCCGCGCAACATGAATCGGCCGTCAATGGTCGCCGGGGCGGCGACACTGCGCGGGTCGCGGCCCTCCATGTCGGGCAGGCCGAAGCTGAACTCGAAGCGCTCCGGCGTCCACTCGGCGCCTTCGTCGGCCAGCTTCTCCAGCCACGTTTGCAGGTCCTGGGTCATCAACCCGATCTCGTCCCGCCACACCCGATCGATGGCGGGATGCAGGCGGTCGTACTCGCGATCGTGGACTTCACGCACGGCCGACGCCAGGCACTGTTGCGCCGCCGGCAAGTTGTCGGCCGACAGTGGCAGCAGGCCATCGTCCTGCATGCGGCGGAGCGCGGCGGCTTGCATCTGGTGAAACAGGTCGCCACGCGTCAACGGATCCATCTTCTGCAGCGGCGCCGGTGCCTCCAGGGGGGCAAGGCGATAGACCGCGGCCATCAGGAACTGGTAGGGACAGGCCGAGTAACGCTGTAGCGCGGTCAGCGAGTAGGGGCGCGCGGCCAGCCGCTGTGCCGCCAGGGCGTCG
>JAUXWR010000335.1 GCA_030680075.1 Legionella sp. | reverse complement strand
AGCTGCATATGCATGCCAACGTGGGCAAAATTGGGAGCGCTGATCGTCGGGTCGCGTGAGCGGAGCGGGCTTTCGAAAATTGACAACTCGCCCTCGGGCCGGAGGTAACGGGCCGGGTATCGGGCGTGGCCGAATGCAGCTTGAATGCCCTGCGATCTTGGTCTATTCGGCTAGCTCTCGATCGGGCCGGGCGGGTAAACCGTTCAGAGCCTGTTCAAACCGCGTCGCAGCCAAGCTGCACAAGGCGCTGATTTTGTTGAGAAAGCCGCAATAGCTCAGTCGGTAGAGCACGTCATTCGTAATGACGGGGTCGGGGGTTCGAATCCCTCTTGCGGCACCATAAAACCCCAATGAATACGGGGCATTTGGTGACCATTGCGTTCCGCACCCGCAGCCTTGCGGAACGCCCGCGGAACCCTTCATGGTGCGCGCCACCAATCGAATAGGGCGCCGCTGCTGCCGGTTGGCGGCGACACTCCGCTTATTTTCGCGCTCGGATAATCGGCGTGATCTTCTCAAGGTCACGCGGGCGGAGGGGTTTCGAATCCGGGTCGTTGTTGGCCGCCTCAAGCCGCTCAGTAACGGCCATCGCATCAAAATCCGCCCAGTCAGTTTTTTCACTCTGGGCCTTCGGATTCGTCTTTATCACCCGTGCGCGCGGCTCGCGCGGCGCGGATGGCGTCTTCGAACTCGTGGTAGATTTGATGCTCAAAGGGTGTGGCTCCGTACGCCGTGATGATCCTCGTCCGCTCGCCTCGATAAGTGTAGGCCACGTGCAGAAGCCGGCCATCTACCATGCCGAGTAATAGGTAACGGTCCTCGCCGTAGGCCTCGCGGTCATCCAACGCCTCGAACGCGTATGGGTCATCGAAGGCACGCCGGGCCGTATCAAAGCTGACACGATGATCTTTCAAATTTGATGCCGCCTTGGCGTCATCCCACTCAAAATCTTCGGTCTGCATCAGCGCCCACCCTGGATATTAGGCTGGGCCGCACGCAATGCAAACGCTGTCAGGCGTCGGACGCCGAGCTTGTCGCAGTATGAGGGTGGGGCCATCGATCCTTCTCCACTTTGCGCGCAATGCGCCCTGAATCTTCAGGAGAAGGAAGGAGAACCGAACAGCTGAATATTGCTGGCCCATCGCGCCACCGCTGTCAACGCACCTAAGCCGCTTGTCCTCATACGTGCGGCACCGGGCGGTTCCACGTTTGTTCCAACAGTGCCCGATTCCTCAAGGCTGCTCCACGGCGGC
>JAUXWR010000334.1 GCA_030680075.1 Legionella sp. | reverse complement strand
CGCACCATGCCGCCTTGGGGCGCCGACCCGGCGCACGGGGTGTTCAAGAACGATCCGCGCCTGTCGGACAAGGAAGTCGCGACCATCCTGGCGTGGGTCGATGCCGGCGCGCCCAAGGGCCTCGACCGAGACCAGCCGGCGGCGCCCACCTTCGTCGAAGGCTGGAGCATCGGCAAGCCCGACGTCGTCTTCACCATGACCGAGGACTTCACGATTCCGGCGACCGGCGTGGTCGAGTACCAGTACTTGCGTTTGCCGACCAACATCACGGAAGACAAGTGGATCCAGGCGATTGAGATCAAGCCGCAGGCCCGCGCGCAGGTGCATCACGTGCTCGCGTATACGCAGCCCACCGGCTCGCCGCTCAACCAGAATGGCGCGCTCGGCCCGGGCAGCATCGGCGGGGTGACGCCGAACAAGCCTGGGGTGGTCTTCGAGCCCGGCGTCGGCCGGCTGCTGACCGCCAATTCCGACATCGTGTTGCAGATGCACTACACCACCAACGGCGAGGTCACGACCGACCGTACCCAGGTGGGCATTGTGTTTGCGAAAGAGCCGCCGCGGCTGCAACAGCGCGGTGGCAGCATCATCCAGCCCCGTTTCGTGATCCCCGCCGGCGCGCCGGCGCACGAGGTGCGCGGCTCGCGGGTGCTGGCCGCCGATACGCTGATTACCTCGTTCACGCCCCACATGCACGTGCGCGGCAAGAGCATGACTTACATTGCCACCTTCCCAGACGGCACGAAGGAAACGCTGTTGTCGGTGCCCAACTACGACTTCAACTGGCAGATCAGTTACGAGTTGACGGCGCCGCGCCTGTTTCCAAAGGGCACCCAGATCGAAGTGATTGCGCAGTTCGATAACTCACCGGCCAACAAGTTCAATCCCGATCACACCAAGGACGTCCGGTGGGGCGACCAGACCTGGGAAGAGATGATGATCGGATTCTGGGGCACCGTCGTGGAGCGGACCGGCCCCAGTCGTCAGTAGCCAACCATGATTTCACGTCGTTCGTTCCTGTCCCTGGCCGGCGCTTCGGCGCTGGCCCTGCCTGTCACCGCCTGGTCACGTCAAACGTCGCGGCCCGCCATTGATGCCGCGCGCCTGCGCAACCGCCTTGAGCGGCTGAGTACGCACGGGCGTCCGCCCGGCGGCACGTTTGCCGACGGCGTCACCCGCGTCGCCTATTCGGTGGCCGACCTGACGGCGCGGGCCTTCATGATCGACGAGATAAAGTCGGCCGACAACGTGCCGCGCATACATGCGTCCGGGAACATCTTAGCCCGCAAACCCGGCCACCCTGACCATCACCCCATCTTGATCGGGTAACATATC
>JAUXWR010000332.1 GCA_030680075.1 Legionella sp. | reverse complement strand
GATGCCGCGCCTCGTCCCGATCGAGGAGATCCTCGCCTCCGGCGCCTCCCTTCAGCTGCCGGTCCCGAGGGCGGCCGCCCTCGCGCCCCCGGTTCCCGCCGCATCCCGGAAGGCGGTGCCCGGGCCCGAGCCGCTTCGCGGCTCCGCTCCTGGCGCGACCCGTTCCGCGCCGTCCGCCCCCGAGGCTCCGCGATTCGTCGGCCTGACGCCGCTCGAGGTGGCCGAGCCGGAGCCCGCGCCGGTGGCCGACGCCGCGGTCGCGTTCCGGGAGGCGGTGGAAAAGCGCAACGCGAACCTCGGGGCGGCGCTCGAGGACGTCTCCGTCACCGTGGAGGGAAAGACCGTCCGCCTCGTCCTCGACCCGCCGAGCCCGCCGCTCGCCAAGAGGCTCGCGGAAGCGGCGATGAGGAAGGTCCTCGACGAGGCCGCCGTCGCCGTCCTCGGGTCGAAGGCCTGCGCCGTGGTGGAGACCGCCGAGCCGGCCGGGGGCGACCTGACGGCTGCTGCCGCCGCCGCCGACCCGGAGAAGCTCGAGCGCGAGAACCTGAGGAAGCGGGCGGCGGCCGACGAGCGGGTCCGGAAGATCCTCGACCTCTTCGACGGCGAGATCGCGGACGTGAAGCCCGACGAGCGGAAGACGTGACGGCCCTCCCGGCCCTCTCGCGCCTCGTCGCTGCGCTGGAGCGTCTTCCCGGCATCGGGCCGAAGGGCGCGCGACGCATCGCGCACTTCCTCCTCGTGGCACCGGAGGCCGAGGCCTCGGGGCTCTCCCGCGCCCTCCTCGAGGCGCGGGAGAAGACCCGGTCGTGCTCCGCCTGCCACGCGCTGACCGAGGAGGATCCCTGCGCCCTCTGCTCCGACCCCGCGCGCGACGCAACGCTCCTCGCCGTCGTGGAGGAGGCGTTCGACGTGGAGGTCCTCGAGCGGACGAGGGAGTTCCGCGGGCGCTACCACGTTCTCGGGGGGGCCCTCGCCCCGCTCCGCGGCATCGGGCCCGACGACCTCCACGTGTCGGACCTCCTCGAGAGGGTCGCCGCCGGGGTCTCGGAGGTCGTCCTCGCCACGAACCCGAACGTGGAGGGGGAGGCGACCGCTCTCTACCTGGCCCGGCGGCTCAAGCCCCTCGGGGTCCGCGTCACGCGCCTCGCCTTCGGACTCCCCGTCGGGGCGGCGATCGAATTCGCCGACGAGGTGACCCTGGGAAGGTCCCTCGCGGGCCGGCGGGAGGTCTAGGGACGGGCGATGGGGGAGCATCGGGTACACTAACGAGGATCGGCGCCTTATGACGGATTTCGTCCTCTTCGACGAGGAGTTTCAGCAGATAAAGGAAGTCATCGGGCGGCTCAAGGCCGATGCCCAGGCGAAGGTCGTTTTCATCGTCGACAAGAACGGCCAGCAGATCGCCGCGCAGGGCGACCTCGAGTCCCTCGACACGACGTCCCTGGCGTCTTTGACGGCCGGCAACGTGGCCGCGACGGATGGGCTTGCCAAGCTGATCGGCGAGAAGGAGTTCCCCGTCCTTTTCCACGAGGGAGAAAGGGACAACGTCTACATCTCGATCGTCGGCCAGCGGGTCATCCTCGTCATCATCTTCGACGAGCGCTCTTCGCTCGGCCTCGTGAGGCTCCGCGTGAGGAAGGCGACGCAGGACCTCGAGCGGATCTTCGAGACGATCCAGCGCAAGGTCGAGGAGGAGAAGGAGCGGCGGAGCGAGGGGATCGACTCTCCCTTCGCCGAGATCACCGACGAGGACATCGACAGCCTCTTCCGGGAGTGACGATGAGAGCCGCGCCCTGTCGACGCCCTGAGGGAAGCTCCCGCCTTACGGGGGATTGTCTGAGGGTGCCGAAGCGATGACGTTCATCAACTACGCCGCCCGGGAGATCAACTGCAAAATCGTCTACTACGGTCCCGGCCTCTGCGGGAAGACGACGAACCTGCAGTACATCTACGACCGGACCAACCCCGCGGCGAAGGGGAAGCTGATCTCCCTGGCGACCGAGACCGACCGGACGCTCTTCTTCGACTTCCTCCCCCTCGACCTCGGCACGGTGCGCGGCTTCAA
>JAUXWR010000323.1 GCA_030680075.1 Legionella sp. | reverse complement strand
AGGCGCCCACCAGGACGCCCGAGTAGGGGGCGTAGGAGCGCTCGGTTATGGCGGTCGCCTCACCCCGCAGCAGCGCCCAGTCGACGCTCACCGGGCGCCCTCCAGCGCGGCGATCGCCGAGGGCGCCTGGCGGATCTCGGTGACCGTCGCCACGCGCGGGTGCGACGCGTCGAGCTCGGCGTGCTCCACGGCCCAGGTCACGTGGTAGGGCACATGGACGCCCGCGCCGCCCAGCTCCAGCACGGGCGCGATGTCGGATCGCACCGAGTTCCCGATCATGCAGAAACCGCCGGGCTCGGAGCCCATCGCCGTGAGGACGCGTGAGTAGGTCGGCGTGTCCTTCTCGGCGACGATCTCGATCCGCTCGAACAGCTCCGAGACCCCCGAGGCCGCGACCTTCGACTCCTGGTGGAAGAGGTCGCCCTTGGTGATCAGCACCAGCCGGTGGTCCCGGCCGAGGACGTCGATGGTCTCGGCGACGCCGTCGAGCAGCTCCACCGGGTGCGTCAGCAGTTCCTTGCCGAGGGAGATGATGCGCTCGATGTGGATGCCGTCGATCCGGTGCCGGGTGAGGGTGAGGGCCGTCTCGATCATCGACAGCGTGAAGCCCTTCACGCCGTAGCCGAACACCGCCAGGTTGCGCCGCTCCGACTCCAGCAGGGCCGCGGAGGCCGTCTCGGCGTCGACCCAGGGGGCGAGCAGCTCGACGTACGCCTGCTCGGTGACGTGGAAGTGGCCCTCGCTGTGCCAGAGGGTGTCGTCGCCGTCGATGCCGATGATCTCGATCGCCATGGCGGGGATTGTAGGGCGCATCCCGGAGGGCGCCCCTTCGGAACCGGCCCTCGGTCGTCTAGCGTGCGCACATGAAAATCGACTCAGACAACGTCCGCCGCGCCCCCAAGGTGCTGCTGCACGACCACCTGGACGGTGGCCTGCGGCCGCGCACCATCGTGGAGCTCGCGGCCGAGTCCGGTTACGACGGGCTCCCCAGCACCGACCCCGACGAGCTGCGCGGCCTCATCTCCCGCGGGGCCAACCGCAACGACCTGGTGCTCTACCTCGAGACCTTCGCGCACACGGTCGCCGTGATGCAGACACGCGACGCGATCGAGCGCGTCGCCGTCGAGTGCGCGGAGGACCTCGTCGCCGACGGCGTGGTCTACGCCGAGATCCGCTTCGCGCCCGAGCTCCACATCGAGCAGGGGCTGACCCTCGACGAGGTCGTCGAGAGCGTCGTCGCCGGCTTCGCTCGGGGATCGGCCGGCACGCAGCTGACCATCCGGGTGCTCTGCTCGGCCATGCGCCAGCAGGCGTCGAGCGCCGAGATCGCCGAGCTCGCGCTGCGGCATCGCGACGCGGGCGTGGTGGGCTTCGACATCGCCGGCCCCGAGGCGGGCTTCCCGCCGGCCCGCCATCTCGACGCATTCTCGCGGATCATGCGCGAGAACTTCCACATCACGATCCACGCCGGGGAGGCGTTCGGCCTGCCCTCGATCGCCGAGGCCCTCCACGTCTGCGGCGCCGAGCGCCTCGGCCACGGGGTGCGGATCATGGACGACTTCTCCGTGGACGCCGACGG
>JAUXWR010000316.1 GCA_030680075.1 Legionella sp. | reverse complement strand
TCGCATGGACGCAAATGAGCTTCCGGGTGAGGGGGTAATTCAATGGCCGGCGTCGTAACCCCTCACCCGCCGCTCATGCTGCGCATTAGAAGCGGCTGGTCACCGTCACGAAGTATGCCTGCGGCGAGCCGGGCATGATGTTGCTGTTGTCGTGCGCGGTCGAATAGTACTCGGTGTCGAGCACGTTCTCGACATTGAGCTGCGCTTCGACGTTCTCGCTGATGTCCCAGAACAGCGCTGCGTCGACGCGGGCATAACCGGGGAGCGTCACCTGATTGTTGATCTGGGCGTACATTCCGGTACGGCTGATCACGCCGACGCCCGCGGCCCAGTCCGGCAGGAAGTGGTACTTGTTCCACAGCGAGAAGGTGTGGTGCGGAACGAGGGCTACCTCCTTGCCCTTGTTGTCGCCTTCTAGCACCTCTGCTGTCTGGTAACCGTAACCGGCGACGATCTCCCAGTCCTCGGTCATGTACCCGGTGAGCGTCAGCTCGCCACCCTCGGTGCGGGTCTTGCCGAGCTGCGTGCCGGTTCCTGCACCGGTCGTGACCAGTTGGTTCTCGCGATCCAGCATGAACAGTGCGCCGGTGAAGAAGAGGCGCGGGCTAATGTCCCACTTGAAGCCGATCTCGCGGTTGAGGAACTCTTCAGGAGCGAGATTGGCCTGCTGTGCATTGAGCGAGCTGAACTGCTCCCCGGAGAACGGAAGGAACGACTTCGAGTAGCTGACATAGAACGATAGATATTCGAGCGGCTTGAAGACCGCGCCGACGCGCGGCGACCAGACGTTGTCGACGCGGTCGAGTTGCTGACCGCTGGTTTGATTGGTGAAATCGAGACCGAAGTGATCGAAGCGGATGCCGCCGATCACCTCGAAGTAGCGGCTCATCTCGATCTGATCCTGCACGTAGACGCCCGCGAGCGTGAGCTCGGTGTTGAGCCGCGGCCCCTTGGGCACCCCCAACGACTGGAAGGTGTCCGCACAGAGCGTATTCGTCAGCGTCGTTGTGCCTCCGCACGCCAGGATCGTGCCCGAAGCCGGCATG
>JAUXWR010000315.1 GCA_030680075.1 Legionella sp. | reverse complement strand
GGCACCCTGGGCCTGGCCGCCCACCCCGCCTGCTCCCACCGCGCCCGCCCCACCTGCGCCCTGCTGGCTCAGATCGACGGCGGTGACGATGGTGCGCAGATCGTTGATCTGCACCTGGGCTTGCCGACCGCTCAGCGTGGTGACCCGCGGGGCGGCCATCAACTCGAGTGCACCCCGTTGCTCCAAGGCTCGCACCACCACCCGGAACTGGGGATCCGTCATCAACCCCGTGATCGTACCCAGGGCCGGAATCGTCGCGTTCTGAGATCCGACCGTCTGCCGCAGGCCCGAAGTGAGCACGCCGTCCGACCCGGATGCTGCTTGCTGAGCTCCCGCCCCGGTGAGCGGTCCGGGGAAGGGATTGCCGTTGCCGTCGAGGAACGAGGGAGCCGTGCCCGGTTGCGCGCCGACCGCACTGCCGATGGCCCAGTTCCCGACCGTCCAGTCAAAGCCAAGCGCCTTCAGATCATCCTGCCCGACTTCGGCGAACTTGGCCTCGATCTGGACCATGGGCGGCATCGCGTTGAGGACCTCGATGGCCTGCTCGACGATTTCGATTTCTTCGGTTGTCGCGCGGACCATCAGCAGGCCCAGCCGGTCGTTGAAAAACACGGCGTTGGGGGGAAGCAGGCTGATGCCGGCCGCCAGGAAAAACGTGCGGACGGTTTCCTGAACATTCTGCGCGGGGGTCGGAATCGTGACCCCGCGGAGGCCGTTGCTGCCCCCGCCACCGCCGCCGCCGAAGCCACCACCGCCCTGCCCGCCGCCGCCGCCGCCGCCACCCTGCGCCACGCCACTGACAAAGACGCGGGGAATCACTGTGCCGATGGACCCACCGCCACCCTGACCGCCACCCTGACCGCCGCCGCCGCCGCCGCCGCCGCCACCGCCGCCGCCCCCGGAACTCCCGGTCTGGAAGTCACCGAAAGTGATCCCCAGGACGCTTTCAAGACCCGACTCAAAGGTGTTCGGATTGACCCGGAAGGTGCGGGTCACCAACTGGGCGCGCTCGGGCGCCTTATGCATGAAGACGACCGCGTACTCCTCGATCGTCGTCTTGATCGGACTCGAGGAAGACTTCGTCACGGCGTCCAGCACATCGACCAGGCGAACCCCATTGAGGGCGGGGTCGATGCGAATCGTGACGTCGTTTAGATTGATCTGTTCCGCCGCGGCGACAGCGATGGTTGCACCGGTGTTGGGATCGGTCTGGAAGACCCCACCCTGCGCCACATTGTCCAAGTAGGGATTAATAAAGAAATTGATCCCCTCGCCATCCGGATCCCGTGCCTTGGCTTC
>JAUXWR010000301.1 GCA_030680075.1 Legionella sp. | reverse complement strand
CCGGGAAGTGGCCGGCGAAGAAGGCCGCCGCGGGGTCCACGTGCCACCGCGCTCGCGCCCGCTCCCCGGGGACGAGCTCGAGGATCTCGTCGACGAAGAGGAAGGGGGCGCGGTGCGGAAGGAGATCCGTCGGAACCGGGAGGCGGTGGGGGCGTTCGGGCACGGCCGTCCGGATCGTAACCGATCCCCCACCGGGGGCGGCGCGACGGAGCTCCGGGTATCGTCGGAAGAACCCCGATGCGGCCCTTCCGACTCCTCCTGGTGGCCATTGCCCTCGCACTGCTCGCAGCCTCGGCCGCGGGCGGCCAGAGCGGCGCGCCCGCGCCGGTCCGGGTCATCGAGCTCGACGGGGACGTCGACCTCGTGACGGCCCTCTTCGTCGAGAACCGCATCGAGGAGGCCGAGGACGCGGGCGCGCCCGCCGTGGTGATCCGGATGGATACGCCCGGTGGCCTGGTGTCGGCGGCCAGGGACATCGTCTCCGCGATGGAGGGCGCGTCGGTGCCGGTGACCGTCTGGGTCGGGCCATCGGGTTCGCGGGCGGGATCCGCAGGGGCCTACATCTCCGCCGCCGGCGACGCGCTCGGCATGGCCCCCGGCACCAACATCGGCTCGGCCACGCCGATCAGCAGCGGAGGGGAGGACCTCGACGCCAAGGTGCGCAACGACTTCGCCGCGTCCATCGCGGCGCTCGCCGAGCAGAACGGCCACGACCCGGAACCCTACCGCGCGATGGTCACCGACGCGCTGAACCTGACCGCCAACGAGGCCCTCGCGCGGGACGTCGCCGACACGGTGCAGCCGACCGTCGGGGACTTCGTCGCGTGGCTCGATGGCCGCACCCTCGACGGTGGGCAGGTCGCCACCGCGGGGGTTCCGATCGAGGTCGACGAGCTGCCGTGGTACCTGCGGGTGCTGCAGGTGGTGACCGACCCGAACCTGGTCTTCCTGCTGCTGATCCTCGGCATCGCCGGCATCTCCTTCGAGCTCTTCAACCCGGGGGCGATCGTCCCGGGCGTCGTCGGGGCGATCAGCCTGGTG
>JAUXWR010000296.1 GCA_030680075.1 Legionella sp. | reverse complement strand
GCCAGCGCCGTCACCTCCTCGTAGAGGCCGTCTTCCTTCAGGAAGTCGTCGAAGGACGACCCGATGCGGCCCTTCGTCTTCATGCGGTCTCCTTCGGCCGCTTAAACGCCAGGCGACGGTCGGCATCAGGGGCGGCAGAGCAGCTATCTTGGCGAACGCCGCGATCGCGATCGGATTGGTGTCCGGTCACGGTGGTCAGCCTTGGACTACAGTGCAAAGCTGACGGGCCATCGCGACAATCGGCGCGCCGACAGCTAAGTCGGCAACGCCGCGGTGATGATGATCTCGATCAGATCGCCTTCGGGCATCACCGACTGCACGAAGGAGCGCACGGGCCCGCAGCCGGCCGGCATCCACGTCGCCCAGGCTTCGTCGAATGCCGGCTTGTTGTCGTGGTCGGTCACCACGACCTCGGCCTTGACGATGCGGGTGCGGTCCAGGCCGGCGTCCTTCAGGTATTTGTCGATGATGCCCAACGCCCCGAGCGTCTGGACGCGAATGTCCTGGGTGCGGTCGGGCGAGGTTGCCACGGCCCAGAGGAAGCCGCCGCCGCCCGGCAAGCGATAGATCGCCACCGACGACTTGGCGGGAACCGTCTTGTTCGGGACGCGGGTGATGTCGGCCGCGGTCATGTCAATACGCGGAGAGATTGACGCCCGACCGGTCCTTCGCCTGGCCAAAGTTCATCTTGCGATACCAATCCATGTAGGCGGCATAGGTGATCGGCTCGTAGCGTGGCGGCTGGCCGGCCTCGTGGCAGGTCGATAGGCATTCCATCGTCACCTCCGCACCGCAATCGAAGAAGAACGGGATCGCATAGCGCTCCTTGCCGGAGCGATTGGCCACGCGATGCGGCGTCGCCAGGAAACGGTCGTTGGTCCAGCGGCGCAGCAGATCGCCGCCATTGACCAGGAAGGCGCCGTCGATCGCGGGCGCATCGACCCAGCGTCCCGTCGGCAGGCGGATCGACAGGCCCGGGATTTTGTTCTGCGCGAGCAGCGTCATGTTGGTGGTGTCGGTGTGCGGCGCCAGACCGAACTCATTGTCCGCCGGCGCGTCGAGCTGCGGATAGTGCGACATGCGGAGCGTATAGCTCGCCTCGGCGAACAGGGGGTCGAAATGGCCGGCCGGCAGGTCGAGCGCCGTCGCATAGATCGGCAGCAGCGACCTAGCAAGCTTCTCCATCGCCGCCTGATAGGCGACCACGGTCTCGCGGAAGCCGGGCAGGTTGGCGGGCCACTTGTTGACGGTGCG
>JAUXWR010000294.1 GCA_030680075.1 Legionella sp. | reverse complement strand
GTGTTCCTCGAATAGCTTGCGCATTGCGAGCTGGCCAGACGCAGAGAGCTCAATAAGTTCGCCATACCGATCAAGGAATACCCTGCCGGCATCAGTCCGGAGTTCCCTGCGTAGCAGCAGGCGGTCGATTTCAAGCTTTCGCTCGGCGTACTCCAGGGCCAGGCGCATGTCTTTGAGGGACACGCCATGGTCTGTACGTAGCGATCGAAGCACGTGGGCCTCGATGAGGTTCCAGAACGACAGTACCGGAGGTTGCTTTTGAGGTGGATGAATCAGCGGTTGGAAATGGCCGATTGCCCCACTGGCCTTCGGATAGGCGCGACCAGCCACCCATGACCGAAGAGTCGGGGCGGGGACCTTCAGATAGCGAGCAGCTTCAGCAAGCCCATAGGCTGCCTGGTTCCTCAGGTCATTCTTCTCGGCGCTTCTCCCAAGCTTTGTACCCATGCTTGCCATTATCGCTCCATCCGCACAAGTCGGTCGCGCAATGCGTAAACTGCTCTTCGATTCCGTGATGTAACCGAGCGGTTACATAAGGCCTGATCCGGCGCCGCGCGCTACTTTGCCGAGCGCGCGCGGAAGGTACCGATGGCCTTAGCCACCAGCTCCCCGGTCTCGCTCCGGACCTCGCCTTCGCAGAAAATGGTGGTCTGTCCTGCCCGAGAGACGCGCCCCTCCGCCTTCAACACCCCGGTGGAGGTGCCGATGAACTGGGTGGACAGGTCGATGGTCATGATGGAACGGGGCGGGTCGTAAAGGGTCCGTGCCGACATGGACAGCGTGATGTCCAGCAGCGACAGGATCGAGCCGCCGTGCGCCGTGCCCCAGCTGGTCATGAATTCCGGCTTGATCACCATGGACAGCCGCGCCACGCCTTTCTCCAGCGAATCCACCCGGATCCCCAGGTGCTCCGAGAACGGGATTTGCTTCGTGAACGCATAGGTTTCTTGAGGGATGGCGCTCATATGATCATCGCCCCGCCGTCCACCGGAATGGCGTGCCCGGTGATGTGCCGCCCGGCCTCCGAAGCGAGCAGCACCGCCACCCCCTTCAAGTCCTCGTCGTTGCCCAGGCGCTTCGTCGGGGTCGTCTTGCGCACGATCTCGCCCGTGGTGTCCAGCGTCGCGCGCGTCATCTTCGAGGGGAAGAAGCCCGGGCAGATGGCGTTG
>JAUXWR010000289.1 GCA_030680075.1 Legionella sp. | reverse complement strand
TGCTAGCCTAGCTAGCCTAGCTCCTAGCCTGTGCCAGCCTAGGTTGAATCTTAGGGTTGGCAAATAATATGATAAAATCATTCCATGATATCATATTATTCCATGAAACGCTTCATGGAATCATCATTATATTATTTTTTGGATTATTCCATGATATGATAGCATGATATCATATAGGGCCAAAAAGGGGGGGTAGGGTCAACCGCCGGAGGCCGCTTGTTTGAGAAAAAGGTGAAGGTAGGGAGGGGTCGACCCCCCCTTTTTCGATAATATCATATCATGGAATCATCATTATATTATTATTTCAAAAATACCATGATATGATAGCATGATGCGATGATAGTAATATCGTATTATTTCATCATATTATCCGACAACCCTACCTTCGCTGCCTTCCTCCGCAGTACTTTCGACGTCGCCCACCGTCAATTCATCACTTCGTTCCAGCACTGCGACGCCCCGTTTTGCCAGAGAAACAACAACACCATCATCACACCGCAAAACATCTACCAATTCTACTCCCACGTCCAGTGCTGCGCCCACCGTTACGTCAATGGCATCCAGCACCTTCACGCATCGATGGAACGCCACATCGCCATCCTCGTCCGCGACCATTCCAACGGATTAGCCATGACTGAAATCGAGCCCGACATGTACGAGATCACAAAATGCATCCACTGCAAACACTTCGTCACCCGTGCACAAGCACCCGACCATGCGTGCGGAGTCCCCGACTTCGACCTTGAGTGCACGGACGACGGCACCGCTGCCACCTACCGCCACCGCAGCCGCGCTGACCTCAGAATCACCGCCGTCAATCAGCTCCCCGCCGTCTTCGACATCACCTTCATCTCACCGTTCTGCGCATCATACGAGAACACCGACATCAACCAGGTCTGCGACCGCCGCTACGCGGACAAGGTCAAGAAGTACAAGGCATCCTGCGACCAACAAGGAGACCTCTTTCTACCCACTCATCTTCCTCTCCAACGGTGTCATCCCGCGCCAAAGCGACGAGGCCGTCAATTACCTGGCCAAAACTGTCAACATGTCCCGCTCCCAACTCCTCCAAATCCTTGCCTTCCACGTTGCCGTTGGCATGGGCGAAATCACCACCTGCGCCGAACGCCGCCTCACCACCAGCATCGATCATGCCAAAACACCGCAACATCTCTCGCCCTTCGTCGTTCCCTCCTTCGAATCACTCATTCGCGAACAG
>JAUXWR010000279.1 GCA_030680075.1 Legionella sp. | reverse complement strand
ATGGCATATCATGCAGGCCAGGAACAGCAGGATGGTGTAGACGGCAATTTGCACGATCACATTCAGGGTGCCCGCCCGGGTCAACGCCCAGAGCATGGCGAGGCTTGCCATGCTGAAAAGCAGGGCATACAACCGCCTGTCATACCAGCGCGAATCGGAAAATGCCAGAATGAAAGACAGGAGATAAACGGTTAATGGCACAATCCACAAAAATGGAATGACTGCCACCTCCTGCGAGATCTGATTGGTAACCGAGAGCAAAAACAGGGAGGCGGTTGCGCTGAGCACAATCCACATGACCCGCAACGATGAAGACGGCTTTTCGCTGACCACGGCGATGATCCTGCCCTGCTCAGCACGTGCGCGATAGCTTAAAACGCCGGCCACCAATACGAAGACCGCCAGACCCGCCGTCCACGCCCAGCCCTGCTGCCGCAGGGTAAGACTGGGCTCGAGGAGAACGGGATAGGCCAGCAAGCCAAGCAGTGAGCCGGCATTCGACAGCGCGTACAGGCGCGCATAGGACCGTTCGGGGAAAATGCGGCTGAACCATGCCTGCATCAGGGGACCATTCGCGGCGAGCACAAAGTAGGGCAGCCCGACGGAAGCCATCAGCAGAAAAAATATCTTGAATACAGGAAAACTCACGTCCACGGGGCGCATGTCAGCGGAGGGGGTGATCGGGGACGACCATGCAAACCCAAGCGCAGCAAGCAACGCGGTCATGACCCCCAAAAGCGCCAGATGGAACCATCCCTGCCGCGGGCGTTTCACCAGCCAGTAGGCGTAGGCATAGCCCCCCGTCAACATGACCTGAAAGAATAACATTGCGGTGGACCAGACGGCCGGCGTCCCGCCAAACCACGGCAAAATAAATTTACCGGCCATCGGCTGGATTTGAAACAAAAGAAATGCTGAAAGAAAAATGCTCAGGGTGAAAAATAACATCATGCCTCCGCCACTATTTTATACAAAATCATTCAAAATGACAGCCACAAATTTGAAAGGGTCATGCATGCGTCCGTTTGAAATTACCATTCCGCTTCTGCCTGTTCTTTCTCTGCTGTGGCGTCATTCGCGTCCGCTTGCCTTTACGGCTGCTTCCCGCACTTGCACTGACTGCCAGCCTGATTCATTTTTTTGCCGAGGGATACCGCCGGCAGACGATCCCGCTTTATGTGCCGGCGCCCCTGCTTGCATCAAGCAGTTTGACAAAAAACAACAGCGCTCCCGATTGGAAACCCGGCGCTTCGTGCC
>JAUXWR010000273.1 GCA_030680075.1 Legionella sp. | reverse complement strand
CATCGCTGGCAGGCTGAAATTTCGTGACGCAGACGAAGGGGGTGCATGTGCTTTCATCCGTGATCTGGTTCACCTTTCCGTCCGACCCGACGCGATAGATCTCCCCATCCAGCATCATCATTTCGCCGTCGAGATCGTTGAAGGTACCGAGGCCAAAATCCCCGTGTTTTTTGATTTCCGAGAACGGGATGCTTTGTTCGTAAATCCCCTCGACCAGTGAATTCACTGGCGCACATAGATAAACCTTATTATCCGCTTTTCGTTTGCGTATCCTGCGTAAAGTTGTTCGTTCCATTTTTATACTCTCTTGCATCATTATGGGGCGGATCAAGACCCGGCCTCGCAATGACATTACCCATATTTCGGCGTATCGCCAATGATCTCCCACCCGCGCTGCAGGGCGATCTGTTTCAACTTTGCATCGGGGTAGACCGCCACAGGCCGGTCGGCATGGTCGAGCAATGGCACATCCAGAATCGTATCGCCATAGGCAACATCCACACGGTCCACGCCGAGGCGCTGAAGCACCTGTTCGATCTTCTTTTCATCTTTCATCAACTCGCTGACCAGTCGCACGCGCCCGTTCACGATCTCCACCGGCGTGCCGATGACTTCCGCACCGATGCGCCGCGCGAACGGCTGGATGAACGGTTCGACCACACTGCTGGCAATGTAGACCTTTGCACCGTCTTCTCGGTGTTTGATGAGCCGTGTCACCACGTCCTCGCGGCGTTTCTTCCACAAGTTGTGTTCGACCGTCCACTCGGATGCATGTTTGACGTTTTCCGGCGTGGCATTCCTGATGTAGCCAAGGCTGTCCACCATTAACTTCTGCCCCCATGTCTGCCAGTCAATGAACCCGTTTTTTGCAAGCAGATACGACGGCGTAATGGACGCGATATACCAGTTTGCACGAAGGTTGCTTTGGTTATGTTTGACCCAATCCACCAGCCCTAAAAATGGCGAGCCGGTGGTGAGCGTCCCCATCATGTCTGAAACGACGATCATTGTTCTCCTTAGATTGCAGCGGCGGCCCGTCAGGATCATCAAGGCACTTTGCGCTTGCCGGGCGGGTCGTCCCTGCGTTTGAAATTAATCCAGCAAGGCTTCGATGGCGCGGG
>JAUXWR010000266.1 GCA_030680075.1 Legionella sp. | reverse complement strand
GCGTGACGACATTCACCTGCTTGCCGAGAATGGCAAGCTGGTCCTGGGCGGCCGGACGATAGACGTCCAGGCTCACCATCAGCACGCGTTTCTTGAAAAGCGTCTGTAGGCGATTGGCGATCTTCGCAGTGGTGGTGGTTTTACCCGAGCCCTGCAGACCGACCATGAGCACGCCGACCGGCGCAGGGGCGGCCAGACTGATATCGCCGGGCGAATCTTTGCCGCCGAGCATCTCGACGAGTTCGTCGTGAACGATCTTCACGACCATCTGGCCCGGCGTGACCGACTTCACGACCGATTCGCCGATGGCCTTCTCGCTGACTTTAGCGATGAAATCCTTCACCACCGGCAGGGCGACGTCGGCCTCAAGCAGCGCAATGCGCACTTCGCGCATCGCCGCGGCGACGTCGGACTCCGACAGCGCACCGCGACCGGTGAGCTTGGCGAAGACTGAACTCAGTTTGTCGGTTAGCGAGTCGAACATCGGCCGCTACATAACCTTAAGTCAAAAACGATTACGCGCCCGTGCGCGTAATCGCGGACGGGCGGCCCCTGAGGGGAAGCAAAACCCGAAATGTGAGGGTCTAGCGAGCGGTGATGTACTTGCTGGCTGTCGGGAAGTCAACAAACTCTCAGATAATGTTGCTATTACAATGACTTATCCCTTGGGATGCCTCCCGCCATCCGCAGCAACACAAAGCCGACCGAGGCCGAAAGCAACGAACCTCCAAGGACGCCGATCTTCACTTCGTTGAGGAGGAGCGGATCGGTGAAGGCAAGACCTCCTATAAAGAGACTCATGGTGAAGCCGATTCCGCACAGAAGGGCGATCCCATAAATTTGGCTCCATGTAGCGCCCCCCGGCCGCTCGGCGAGCTTAAGCTTTACGCAAAGCCATACAGAACTGAGGATTCCGACTTGTTTTCCAAGGAAGAGGCCCAAGGCAATGCCGAGGGGAAGCGGTGCAATGACGTGCTCCAAAGCAATTCCGGCAAATGAAACACCCGCGTTGGCGAATCCGAAAATGGGGATAATGGCGTAAGCGACCCAAGGCTGAAGCGCATGTTCGAGCCGATGAAGGGGCGAGGACTCGGCGCCGAACTGATGAGGGGCGCTCTTTATGGGTATTAGGGTCGCTGCGAGCACTCCGGCGATGGTCGCATGTACGCCGGACACCAATACGATGCCCCACAAAACCACCGCGAGAGCGAGATAGGGCACGAGACGCACCACGCCCATGCGATTGAGGCCAAACATCGCGCCCATCACAACAATCGCACCGAGGAGCGCCAGTCCCCGGATCTCGTCCGTATAGGCGAGCGCAATGATTGCGACAGCGCCCATATCATCGACGATCGCGACCGTGGTGAGAAAAAGTTTCAGTGATATGGGTACGCGCCGCCCCAGCAACGCAACCACGCCTATCGCGAAGGCAATATCGGTCGCGGTCGGGATCGCCCACCCACGCCCAAGGCCGTCGGTACCGCGCGTGATAAAAAGATAGACGATCGCGGGCACAATCATCCCCCCCGCCGCCGCGACCATAGGCAGCACCCGATCCGACCAACGCGCAAGGTGGCCGACGACAAATTCCCGCTTGATCTCGAGGCCGACCAAGAAAAAGAAGATCGCCATCAGGCCGTCATTGATCCAATGCAGAAGGGACAGCGGACCAAGATGTATTTGTAACGCGCTGAAGTATTTGGCGCTGATCGGCGAGTTCGCGATCAACATGGCGGCCGCAGCAGCCCCCATGAGCAAAATCCCGCCGCTCGCTTCACTCTTTAGAAAGCGGCGCAGAATTGTGGATTGGTCGACCGACATATTCGCGTACTTGTCCAATTATTGAAATCCCAGCGATTACAAATACTTACGACTAGGATCACTGCCGCCGCCTGGACAGCGGTGACCCCCGCACCTATAACGCGCCCATGACCACCGCCCAACCTCAATCGGCGCCTGCGGGGCTTCCGTTCCGCAAGATGCACGGACTCGGCAACGACTTCGTCGTGCTCGATGGCCGCGGCGTGCCGTTGCGGCTCACCACGGAGTCGGCAAGCGCCATCGCCAACCGGCGCACAGGCGTTGGCTGCGACCAGATTCTTATCCTCGAAAAACCGCGCGATGGCGGCGACGCCTTCATG
>JAUXWR010000264.1 GCA_030680075.1 Legionella sp. | reverse complement strand
GCCGCGCGACCGCCTGCGCAAAGAAACCATCCATATGCATCAGGCCATCACCTCCCTCATGGAAGAGCTGGAAGCGGTGGATTGGTATCAACAGCGGGCCGACGATTGTGACGATCCCAGCCTGAAAGCCATCCTACTTCACAATATGAAGGAAGAGATCGAACACGCGGCGATGGCGCTTGAGTGGCTCCGCCGGGCCAGCCCGGACTTTGACAAGGAACTGAAAGAGTATTTGTTCACTGAGGGTGACATCGTCGAGCAAGAGCATACCGCGACGGGGCATGGGGACGCGAAGGAGGATAAGGAATAAAGACGGCTGTCGTCCTGGGCCCACAGAGCCAAGAACGACACGCGGTATTATGGTCCGTACGAGATCTCCAGCACCTCGAGCGCTTCTTCGCCGCCCGGAGTGCGGAGTTTGACGATATCGCCTTCGCGGGCCTTGGTGAGAGCGCGAGCGATTGGGGCGACCCAGCTGATCAGAGAGCCGTCGTCGGTGCCGGCTGCCTCGTCGATGCCGACGATCTTAACGGTGCGCTGCTCACCTTTGGACGTTGCGTAGGTGATGGTGGCGCCAAAGAAAACCTGTTCCATGTGCTTCTGGCGGGTGGGATCGACAAGCTCGGCGTTCTCGCGCCGTTTGGTGAGATACCTCACGCGCCGATCGATCTCGCGCAGGCGCCGCTTCCCGTAGATATAATCGCCGTTCTCGGACCGGTCACCGTTGCCGGCGGCCCAGGAAACAACATCTACGACCTTTGGACGCTCGACCCGCAGAAGCTGATGTAGTTCGTCGTCGAGGAGTTTCAGACCGCGCGGGGTGACATAGTTCTTCACACCCAGCGGAAGCGTATCGGCTTCGTCGGGAAGCTCTTCCTCGTCTGTATCGGTTTCTTTGGTGAAGGCTTTGCTCATCGCGACCTTTGACGCCGCGTCAGGAGAGCGCGGCAACGAAGTTATTTCTTACCGTTGCCCATGGCGATACCGGCAAGCACGGCAGACACAAGCGCCGAACCCTTATGGCGCGTAAACATATCCTTGATGTCGGCGAGAGAATCGTCCTCTTTCTCGACATGAAGTTTGCGGTGCGGATGCAAGGTCGTGCGGGCGAGAAGTGCGAAGACGAGCGTAAGCAGCGCAAGAACGGCGGCCATCGTGAGTGCCGCCGCATCGGCGCCGATACGCGGAATGAGGAACAACCACAACGCCGCGATCAAAGCGATGCCGGTGCCAAGACCACTGAGCGCGGCAAGAATCATCCACTTCAGGGCGCCAGAGAAACGGCTGATGCGCTGCACCAGCCGCATCTCTGCGAGCATCATCAAGATGGTCTTGACGAGGTTGCCCATGATGGAAGGTTCTGGGCTTGATCTACTTGCGGAAGAAGATCTTCGAGATCACGAAGCCCGCGGCGAAGGCCATGAGCAGGCTGGCGATCGGCTGATCATCGAGCTGCTTTTCCATCGCCTGCACGGTCTTCTTGCTGCGTTTGGAGAAGTCCTTATAGAGATCGGCCGCGTCATCCTGAATATCGTCGGCCATATCGCGCGCGCTATCGAGCGCATCGTCGAGCGACAATTTCTTCACGTGCGCGATCGCCTTCTGCACGTCTTTCTTCAGGGCCGCCAGATCGTCGATGATC
>JAUXWR010000256.1 GCA_030680075.1 Legionella sp. | reverse complement strand
CCCGCGCGGGGCGGCCTCTACCTGGCGGCCGGGGTGCTGGCGCTGTTCCTCGGCACATTCCTCGTCGGTGCCTGGAAACACCATGCCCAGCAACTCGAGACGCTGGCGACGGCCGAGCAGCACCGCTCCTTCGTGCCAAGCGTGCGCGTGGCCACGGTGCGCGCCGCGAGCGGCGACATCGCCGTCAGCCTGCCCGCCACCACGTCGGCATTCGCCGCGGCGAACATCTTCGCCCGCGCCAGCGGCTACATCGCCCAGCGCAACGTCGACATCGGCGATCGTGTAAAGGCCGGGCAGTTACTTGCGACCATCGTGGCGCCCGAGCTCGACCACCAGATCGCGCAGGCCGAGGCCACGCTGGTACAGCTGAAATCGGCGCAGGAGCAAAGCCAGGCAAACCACGAACTCGCGCGCGTGACCTGGCATCGCGACAGTCCGCTGGTCAAGGAAGGCTGGCTGCCCGCTCAGCAGGGCACGGTCGACGTCCAGACACTCAAGGCCAACCAGGCCGCCGTCGATGTCGCGAAGGCCAACGTCGCCGCCCAGCAGGCGCAGCTCCAGGTCCTGCAGCAGCAGAAGATCTACCAGAGCGTCGTGGCGCCGTTCGACGGGGTCATCACGCAACGCAACATCGACATCGGCAACCTCGTGCAGGCCGATGCCGTCAACAGCACGTTCATGTTCACCATCCTGCAGAGCAGCGTGATCCGCGTGCAGCTCTATGTTCCCCAGGACGAGGCAGCCGGCGTGCGGCCCGGTGTCGACGCCGTGGTCCACGTGCCCGAGCTTCCCGATCGCACCTTCCCCGGCAAGGTGACGCGGATCGCCGACGCCCTGCAGCCCGGCACGCGCACGCTGCTGGTCGAGATCGACATCGCCAATCTCGACGGCGTGCTACAGCCGGGCACCTATTGCACGGCCGAACTCCGCATCCCGCGCAAGACCGCCAGCCTGTCCATTCCCGCGGGCGCCATCATATTCAACCAGAACGGCCTTCAGGTGGCCGTCGTCGAGGATGGGCTCGTCCATCTGCGAAAGATCACGGTGGCTCGCGATTTCGGCACGACGGTCGAGGCGCGCGACGGCGTGAAGGCCGGCGACCAGGTCATCATCAATCCGGCCGTCGAACTGATCGAGGGCACCAAGGTGCGGGTCTCTCCAGCACCTGCCGGTCAGTCCTGACTTTGAACCTCCCTACATACTGCGGCCATCCCACGGCCGCGGGCTCAGTTTGTCGACATCGAGGCCCTCGATGCAGCGAAGATTAATACCGACCGTGGCGGTGCCGTCCGGCGCCGTGCCCTCGGCGTAGCTCTCGATGCCGCATGACGTGCAAAAGCGGTGATGCAGCGCCTTCTTGCCGAATTGATAATCGCCCTGCTTGGCAGCGCCCGTCGTGAGGTTGAACTTGGCCTTGGGTGCGAAGGCCCACACCGCACCGAGCTTGGTGCAGATCGTGCAGTTGCACTTGAGGGCGCCCGCTGGATCGAGTTCCACGGTGTAGGCGACGCTGCCGCAGTGGCAGCTCCCGGAATAGCTCTTCGGATCGGCCATGAGGTCCTCCTGGGCTTGAACTTTAGCATTGTTCTCTATATGTTCTTTTAAATGTGCAAGCCAGCAACTTCCGCAAACGAACCGCTCTGTCCGCCGGGCAGTGTGAAATCCTATTCCTGAAAATGCACGCTTCTGCCGCGCATCGACCGTCACCAGCCAAGGGAGGATTTTAGAGTATTTTCAG
>JAUXWR010000247.1 GCA_030680075.1 Legionella sp. | reverse complement strand
ATAGGACAGGACAGGACAAGAATATAGGACAAGACGGGGAAAGAATTAGGACAGGGAGAGTCAGTACGGAGAAGAGGATGAATGAGAACAAGAGGGGGTTTACCTCAAAGGACTTGTTGACTTGCGACAGGCGCCAAAGGGTGCTGCTCTCGGGGTCCAGAGAGACCTGCATTCTCTCGCACTCTTTCTCCATGCTGAAAAGCTTCCACCCGGACTTGGCCTCCAGATCTGCTTCGGTCTGAGAAAGAGGAAAAAAAAAAGTAGGGAAAAAGTTAATCAGATTTCCTTTAAGATTCCCAAACTGCTTCGTCCTTACCTTGGGGCGGAAGCGAGCATAAGTAAATGCAAAGACTCTCGCCACAAAAGTGGGCATGCATCTTTTTACTGATGTGATAAACTCTTTAGGCTTCTTGGAGGAAAATCTGTGTATCAAAGTAACTCAGTAACAAAGCCGTTTGGAAGAATAGATAGAGGCATACATACATTAAATGTACAACGCGAATATCTTTGCAGATGATGTCCACTTCTTTCTTTTCTTTTTTGATCAAGCGGGATATACAGGTGATAGGGATATCTATTACAAACTTGCTCTTGTCAGAGCCAGGATGGACGGCAGACTTTTATGAAAAGAGATCGATTAGAAGTTGAAAATCGATGGCAGAATTCAACTGCAAATAAACTTACAAAATATACGCGATAATTGGTTACAAATACTACGCCTGGAGATTGGATAGGAGTAGCCAGCGTAGAATGGATGTAAATTACATTGGAGTCGACGTACAGAACCTAATCAATCCCCAAGGAACAAATAATGAGAAACTGCAATGCAATCCCATTTACTTCTTATTCACTTCTTTACCTTTTCTCCCTCTAGTAAGTCAGAATCTATGAGCGAGTATCGAGTGCTGTTTTTTGCATCGCATTCTCCCAGCATGCTGGTGACTACCTTCTTGTCCAGCAAAGCATCAGGGCAGTATCTGAATAGGGAGGGATAGAGGCTCGAGTCAGTTCGCATTCAAAAATTAGTAAAGAAATGTGCTTACCTTTTTAATAGCATT
>JAUXWR010000234.1 GCA_030680075.1 Legionella sp. | reverse complement strand
GTCAAGGCGCGTAAAGCTTTGGGTTTTTGTAGTTTCCTTGAATGCGTCAATTAGCGGTACGGCAGATTTAACAGCGTTAAGAATGGTTCCCTCGACAGGATGCGGCTCCTCATTTATCAATAAAAACGGGTCGGCTCTGTCTGTCATCGCCGGATTTAATGCCATTCGCTGATAACATTCATGACGCATCATGCGTACATCGGGCAGAGGCTCTGCGATAAACTCCCGCTCTAACTGGTACGTCTTTTTTTCTACATCAGTATTGGCATCCAGGGGACGAGCCTGTTGTTGATCTTGGGTCGGCTCGGATTGGGTGTTTTCGGGTATTCTTAGGTGGCCTTCATGGTTATTATATCTAATAAATTTAATCGAAGGATATTGTTGTAAAAGAACCTGAAGATGAAAATCGCTGATGTTTTCACAGTTAGTTAGATCAAGGTGTGTAATTTTAGGAGCGCCTTGCAATAGCGCTTGTAAAGAAGCCATGCTGATGGTGCTACCTTTTAAATACAACGCCTCAAGTTCACCGAGTGAGACACCATGTAATCTGCCTTCGTGTAGATTGTGGCAGTATGTCAGGTTAAGACTTTTGAGTGCGAGAGACTTTTGTAATAATGCTTGTAAAGAAGTCGTGTTAATAGTGGTATTACTTAAACTTAGCGTCTCAAGGTGGCTTGACGAAATAGCATTAAGGACGTCTTTATCAAAATCTTGGTAGTCATCCAGTTTAAGATTTTTGAGTTTAAATGCCCCTTGTAATAGCGATTGCAAAGAGACAGCATCAATGCTGCTTCTGTTTAAACTCAGTTCTTCAAGTTCACTAAGAAAAATATCCTTAAGCGTATCCTCGTTAGAATTCGAATAGCCAAGTAAGTTTAATATTTTGAGTTTGGGTGTCCTTTGCAATAATGTTTGCAGAGAGGCAATATTGAGGAAGCTAAGGCTTAAATCCAGCTTTTCAAGTTGACTTAGCGAAATATCAGTAAGTATGCCTTTATCACGATCGTCATAGCCAGATAAGTTAAGGCTTTTGAGTTTAGAGGTTCCTTGCAATAGCGGTTGCAAAGAGACAATATCGATGTTGCTTTCCTCTAAATTAAGCTCTTCAAGTTCGTTGAGCGCAATATTATCAAGCGAATCCTCAGATTGAAGACACATGCAGAAAGATAAATTTAACAGTCTGAGTTTAGGTGCCCTCTGCAATAACGCTTGCAGTGACTTGATACGGATGAAGCTGTGGCTTAAATTTAGCACCTCCAATTGGCTTAGTGAAATATCTTTAAGTGTGCCACTCATCAGATTTTTGCAGTATGATAAATCAAGGCTTTTGAGCTTTGTTGATTCTTGCAATAACGTTTGCAGTGATGGGATATTGATGCTGCTGCGGCTTAAATTCAGTTCTTCAAGTTTATTGAGCAAAATGTTAAGGGTGCCCTCTTTTATATTTTTGCATCTGGATAAATTGAGCCGTCTAAGTTTGATCGTCCATTGCAATAATGTTCGCAGTGAGGGGATATTGATGGTGCTGTCGCTTACATCCAGTTCCTCAAGCTCCCTTAGTGAAATCTCAATAAACATGATTGCATACAGGTTTGAACTGGACGATAACTTTAAGATTTTGAGATTAGGTGCTCCTTGTAAGAGCACTTTTAATGATTGAATATTGAGGGTGCTGTGGGATAAGTTTAGCTCTTTAAGTTTACGAAGAGAAATACCATTAAGCGTACCCACGCCGTAAAAAACGCATTCTGCCAGGTCAATTCGTTTAAGTTTTCTATATGTTTGCAATAAGGTCTGAAGGGCGGTGATCTGGATAGTACTATTATTTAAACTCAATTGCTCAAGCTCGCTAAATGCAATATTGCCAAGCAGGTCTTCACTGAAATCTGGGCAGTGAGATAAATTTAGCGTTCTAAGATTAGTTAATGACGAGATATCATTTATTATCTTATTGTCAAGAGTTCGCATGTTAAGTATAAGCGTTTCAAGTCTAGACGCATTCTTTTGTAAGGCATCTCTGGTATTGCTAATCCACGTAACCACATCCCTAAAGGGGGTTACTTTCAATGAAACAAGGTTTGACAGCAGAAAACCCTGTAAGTCGGTGATATTAGGGCAGTTCATTACTTCAACGGTTTCAATCGTTTTCCCATGCTCTCGCAAAAGTTGCTCAAAAAGCTCCTGACTAAGGGGGTGCTCTCGCAGAATAATGTGTTTAAAGGGTTTAAATTCCTCTAAATCTGAAGCATCTCCATTGATCAGCAATTGAATAATATTTTCATCGCAAATTAACAGTTCATCAGCAGATATATTGAGAAGGGAAGAGCAGATTTTGAGACTGGGTGCTGGCTCGAGATTGAGAAACATACCCAAAAGGTCATCATTAACCAAGTCTATGAGTAAGTTGCTTGCTACTTGTTTGATAGGGTGCCCTGATTGTTTAATTTTCCTTAATCGGTGAAAGAGTGTTATATGAGCACGCCAATTTATTTTTGAGAAATCCAGCTGGGGGATAATCAGGGTTTTGGGAAGCAAATGAGTGGTGTTATCAGCGCTCAAAAAAGGCGGCAAACCTGCGATAAGCTTTTCCGGGGAAATATGAGTGCCAGGGGTGTTGCTGTAGATGAGCGCTGAAGTGGTTTTGGTGTAGTATAGAATATCCTTTAAAAGCATAACCTGGCTTACTGTGTAGTTGAATTGCGCATGATATACAAAGTGTAAAAATAGTTCAAATTGTTGTCATGTGATTGTGGGATTGTTTATTTAATCAGAAAAAACCGCTAGCAACTCTTGGACTGGACGACGAGTTAAAGCCTTGCAGCTTATGTAGCGCTTTACGGGAAAAGATATAATATCACCCTGCTGATAATGGTGGCGCGTAAAAGCGGTATCATGATTTGAAATGATGACAGCAATACCTTTTTTTGCGCTGTGCATGGCTAGTTCGGCTAAATCAATTTGATCCTGTTCACTAAATACTTTATCGGTATAGGATGAAAAACTGGCACTTGCTGATAAGGGCACATACGGTGGGTCGCAATAAATCACATCACCAGGAATGGCTTGTGCAAATGTTGCACGAAAATCACTGTAAATGAATTTTACCTTTGCGCTTTTCTGGTGAAAAAAATTCATTTCATGGCGGGGGAAATAGGGTTTTATATAGCGCCCATAAGGGACATTGTATAAGCCTTTTTGATTGTAACGGCAAAGACCATTGTAACCATGCCGATTCAAGTATAGAAATAAAGCTGCGCGTCGTTTTGGCTCCTGACACTGATTAAACTCAGCTCTTATTTGATAGTACCGTTCGGCACAGTTATTTTGTGGGGTGAAAAATTCTGCACAGTAGTCAATGAATTGCGTTCCGTCTTGCTGCACGTATTGAAATAAAATAACAAGATCATTATTGCCTTCACCGAGCAAATATTCATTATAATTCGAGTTAACAAAGATAGCGCCTGATCCTGTGAAAGGTTCTATAAGGCGACTGGCATCTGGAAGAGAAGCAAGTATAGTGTCTATGCAGCGAAATTTGCTGCCAGCCCACTTAAGGAAAGGCTTGGTTTTTATCATAATAATGCGTCAGGTTTTCCAGTAAGAAGTATTACCGAAAGTTATGCAAATGGCTAGTACTAATTTTCTCGCGACACAAAGGCCATGCCCAAGGAAAGAAAACCACTTTCTATCTTGAGGAGTTCAGCGAAATGGTTGACGATACAACCTTGCTATGGTTATGATCTTGCCCATTGATGATTGCAGGTAGAAAGTGTGGACGAGCTCAATGAATTACTTAAGCCCTCTTGGGGTGCTGAGAAATGGATTTTAGAGGGCTGGAACGTCATCACTGAGCAAGAAAAAAAACTCATCAAAACCCGTATGGATGAGTTATTTCACCACGGTCTGCCTTTTGAACTAAAGCACGATAAAATTTTATATATTTATACCTTCGCACTGTTAGCCCAACTCGAAGTATTAGCCATCCAAATTCCGCTGAAATTTGGCGCAAGGATGTCTACTGTTGAATACAAAGAGCGTATGCGCCAGCAACTCCTGGATGAAATTTTTCATGGCCTGGTTTTCACTAAAATCGTGTATATGCTTTGTGCGCCTAATGCTGTACCGCCACCTTATAATGAAAACATCGAAATATTATGTAATTTTATTCGCGAAATTGACTGCCCAAAAATGGCGGTTATGTTACTTAATCTTGTTAGTGAAGGCTGGATAGAAGAGTTATTTTATAGCCTTCATCGGCAAAATATCGCGCCTAAAGTATTTGCGACCATTCTTGACGACGAACATCGCCACGTATGTGAGGCTGATCTTTATAAAGATATTGGCCTGCCTGATATGGCTTTGATAAAGCCAAAGCTTGCATTTCTTGAAGAGCAGTTGTTAAGCAATATTTTAATGCAATATAAATATATGTTTTCGGTGACCAGCTTGTTAGGGATAGACGGCGGATTAGAGTTACTAAAAGCACTGGACAAAAAGCACCATCAGCAGTTGGAAAAAATTAATCTTGAGCCCAGTGAAAACTGGCAAATGTTTATGGCATATAGCGAAAAATTACTCCCCAAATTTCAAACGTTTTCCGATAAATACCAAGAGATAGAAATGTCGCAAAATCGGAAGGCTTTTATGACGCAATGGGATAATCCACGTGATCCTACCATGTATGGTCAGTTTAATGTGAATGTATCAGCCCTTGATTTATTCGATAAAAAATTTCCACCAGAAACGCTAACTACCTTAATGATGCAAGGAATTAGCAAATTATTATATGAAAACGAGTCTTACCGATCTTTTTTAAGTCTTCACAAACTTTACCTTTCTAAAGAAGCTTACGTAGGCATTATTGTTAAATTACCTGATTGCAATGATCACCTGGGTGCGATTATTTTCGAAAATTGCCATGAATTTAGCGCACGTGAATTGGCTTATAGAACTAGAGCCATCATGAAAGCAATGACTTACTGTTATAAAAAACGCGAGCAGTTAGAAAAACTTCATCCTCATCTGGGTCAAATGGTTGATAAGGCCTTATATGATTTTGCCAATGATGCTTATGGATATCCCATGGCCGGTAATTCATTTGCAACCATTACCAACATTGGTATATATGGTTTTAGCGATTGTATGGCACCTCTTTTAAGTAATGAAACGTTAAAGTTCGGGTTGCTTGAAGTTGAACGGAAACAAGTTTTTAATAAAATGAATAAAACCTTCGAAGTACAAGATATTTTACCCGTGTCTGTCAGTGCGGATCATCGGGTGTTTGATGCAAGTACGGCAGCACCTAAAGCTGTGGCTAAAAATTTTCAATTAATGTTTGCGAAAATGATAGAAGATGAATCAGATCCTAAAAAATCGGCTGCATTTTCTTATACAGACAATTCCCAGGCGACTAAATTTATTGAACAATTAGTGGCTCACAATCTGGAATTGGGCTACAAATTATTAGTGTTACTACAATCATCGTGGTTTGATGTTCTTAAGCTCGAAGAGTTAGTAGATAATGAAGATACCAAAGCCCTTTCCAGGAAATTTTGCGAAATAAATTAACGAACTCGCTGTATTATTTGTTCTCATTTCACCCGCACCCGCTTGTGCTGAGGAGGAGTGGAAACCACGTCGCGAAGCATTTGCACTGAAGGTCGGCTTCAAGCTTTAATGCAGAAAATGGCAAGACAAAAATCTGGTTTGCTTTTAGGTGAGGATGAAGTGTATATGCTTCGAGACGGCGTAAAAACTGCCTCCTCAGCCCATGCGGATTGAGCGTAAAGAACAAACAATATACCTTTGTAATGCGGCTTGCTATTAGCTCAAGAACAGTTAATTGGGCTGATAATACATTCCTTGCTCAAGTGACTCTCTAAATCCAGCAAGCGCCTTTGTTTTTGCTCTGCATAACTCACCAATCCGGTGCGCGCAGAGAGTGTGACCATGGGACCGCAGCCAGCCTCGCCGGCACCCGCGCGCGGGCCCGCGACAAAATAACTAAAACACCCGAAATCGAAGCCCACCCCAGCGCCATCAATTAAAGGAAAAAAGCTCCCTCCATTAGATAACTCAAAGATTCTGGCAAATTTACTCTCATCATCTAATACGCTCTTTACACCCGAACAATGTATTTGGGCATCATAAGCGGTCACCTGTCTTTGTACATAACCTATCACTTTTTGCCAAAATATGTTACGGTTTTCCCAATTAGTCAAAGCAGCAAAGTTATCGATGTAGGCTTGATAAGCTGCGAGTAAGTGTTGTAGGTTGAAATGTTTGCCTTCTGTAATTTTCTTTTGAGAAGTTATGTTTTTTCTAAAACCTTCAATCGCTGATAGACCATGGTCTTCATCATTGATAATGGCGAATGCAAGGGCATTGTAATGTATTTTTAGTTGTTCTGCCGAAACATCATCTTTAATCCCATTGGGAAACTGCTCATGAAACTGCCTTAAGGCTTCTCCTTGTTCCAAGCCTTCAAAATAGGGAAGCATCATATTCCACATGGGTTTATCTCCCGCACCAAGTGCTGCTTGAAAGGGAGTGGCGATGATGGTTCTTCCGGAATAGTCGATTGCTTTTGATTGAATCAATAGCAAGTTTGGATTCGCTTTTATCATGGCTTCGGCTTCTGTTTGCTCACCCAAAACCACATGAGTTAAGAGTTTTTCAGCAGCGCGCATATTCAACTCAGGACTTACAACCAATTTGAGTGTTTTTGACGTTAACGCGAGCGCTGATAAATCGCTGGGCGTAAAAAATCCTGGGTGAAATCCAGTCGAGTGAATTTGCAAGTCATGAAATACTTGTTCTGCTAAAGAGAGGTCTTCTGAATTTGGATCATTTACGATATGCGCTTCGATTTTTGATTTCATGTTGTTTATAGTGGTCGAAAAAGAGTCGTACTGTACCACAAATGTATAATTGGCACAATGCACAGTAGGAGGGCCTTAGGGAGTAACGGACAGTCAACTCACTTAAGCTATGAAATTGAATAAAATTCTTTTCAATTGAACCGTAATGCAAAGAGCAAGAGGGTCACAAAGAGCAAGAGGGTCAAGCCTTGCTTTTTGCCTTTGAAAGCAAAAAAACAAGGCGTGACCCCTGGTGCGCGCGATAGAACCGGGTAATAGATCAACTCTATGAATTTATAGCTTGGGAATGTGAGTCTCAGAAGTTAGGTCTTCAACTTGTTCCTCAATTTGAATGTGGCACATACGACAAAATAATAACTTATCTTTTTTATCAAGATACTTTAAAATAATTTTTTGTAGTATTAAATTTTTTACTTCAATTGATAAATTTGAATCCATAATTTCATCAACAAACCCACGAATGACTCGAGTTTTCTCATCAGAATCTCCGGAACCTATCAACGCTAATAGTAAGCAGGGTACTTCTTGAAATTTAGGTTGTAGCAGATCAATTTGTAGTTCAATCTTTAAATCCGAGTGTAAAACAAATTGCACATAAACTTTAACCATTTCAACGCTGCAGGTAAGAGGGGCAAGCCTTGCTTTTTGCCTTTTGATAGCAAAAAACAAGGCTTGACCCCTTTGGTGCATGACCTCTTTGGTGCAACAAGCACATTATTTTAACAGTGCCAGTCGGTATTTTCCAATTTGGTGAAAACCAAGAGCCTGGTATGCGCATATAGCGGAACTCTCATTAGTGAACAAAATTGCTCTTTTGACTTGCCGGTCGGCAGCTTGTTTTAGGCAAAGATACACAGCAATTCTGGCAAAACCTTTATTTCTTAATGAAAGCGGGGTATAAACGGGACCGAGTTGTACAATATCCGGTAGATTGGCATTAAATCCACAAAGGGAAACAGGAGTGTTATTTACAAATAAAACCCATCGATTTTGGCTAAGCTGCGTATCTTGAATTTCATCAATAATGGATTGTTCAAGTGTGGGATTATCAGCATCGTCTCCGAGAGCTTCAATATGATAAGCGATAAGCCATTTTTTAATGATATCCATATCGCAATCGTGGACTGGTTTGAGTGCGCAGCTATATGAATGAATTGCTTGGGGTATAGTCATTTTGTCTAGATTTAATAAGAATAACTTTTCCTGATAATTAATGGCAAATAGGGACGCTTCTAGGTTTAGTTTATCAATGATGAAACCCGCTTGGCTATCTTCGCCAAGTATCCCGGCAATTGGTCTTGTTCTATTAAGCTCAAATTCTTCTACTAACGCTGATAATGCAGAAAAATTTTCAGTTTGCATCATCACATTACCATTCCAATAATGAGCTAAAACACCATTAATTTTATTGTTTTCAAAGGAGCCGTAATATTCTCCGTGAAATGGTGCATCTTGGTAGGTAATTCCCGAGTAGTATAAATTATTCCTAATGAACATGGTCGTTTCTTGGTAATGATTGAGATAGGATGACAATTCATTTATATGCAATTCATCTAGCCTTCTTATCGCAATCATTTTTTCCTCGATATGATGAATATTTTTAATACACTTTTAAGACATATGCTAAGATAGCCCAATATTGGTTATTATTAAATACAAAATCGCAGAATATGATTACCTTACTTCCCCATAATCCTGCATGGCAAGCTGCGTTTGCAATTGAAAACCAACAGTTATAGAGCAAGAGGGTCAAGCCTTGCTTTTTGCCTTGACCTCTGGTGCGCGTTAGCAGGTCAGAAAAAACTCACGCCGTTTCAATGATCATTTATCTCTCTTGGGAGATTATAAAAATAACGAGTTAAAAGTTATGGCGTAACTTAGCGTAGCATGCATTAGACGGAGTCGTAATGTATGAGAGGTAAGAGAGGGTGAGATGGTCAAGCCTTTCTTTTGCTACCAAAAGGCAAAAAGCAAGGCTTGACCCCTTTGGTGCTTTGGTGCTCTTAGCAACCCTGCTCCTATTAAGGGCAGCAAGGTTAGCTAGTTGTCATATTATAATCAATAGGTTGTGGTGAAAATAATGACTCAATGTTTTTTTGCTGCAAAGTCACCAGCTGATGAATAATCCCAATGCCCACTTTCCTTTTCAGGAAGTATTAGTAACAGAATTTTTGCAGTTACACACATTTTTGTAAATAATACAGCGCCTGCCAAAAGTTAATACTGGCTTAATGTGGTAGTGCTAAAATCATAGTATCCATACTTTCGCTGCGCGCCATGAATGGCTAAAATCAATCACGAGGTAGCGCGATCATCACTTTTGGTGAATACAAATGCCTGCAATCGATCAAGTTTATACAAAAGAGCAAATTTCTCAGTGGAATAATCAATTCTTGGTGAATCTCCAAACAATTTTAAGTAAAGAAAACTCAATTCATGATGCTATTGCGGGTCGTGAGGCCATAAAACTGCAGGGAACTAATCTTAAGAAAGATGAGGTTTCGGTATTTCTAAGCGATTTGCAATCCGGCGATATCAGTTCTTACTTAATAGATTTGAATAGAATTCATGCTACTTTAAAAAATATTGGATTTAATAAGTTACAAATTGATAGGATGTCCTCTACTAAAAAAATTGTATTAAGCTCAGCAGTATTTACAGCGATAGCTAATTTAAATATTGCTGAACACAATCTTAAGTTGGCAGAAAACGGAGGCGATCCTAATCTGATATTTTCCAAGGATGTTCAGCAGGATCTAATGGATAATATGCATCTTGTGGCCATGCCAATTGCTGGTAGATTTGTACAAGACAATGGCTTGACACTGCTTAAAGATACCTTATCTCACAACACAAACAATGCTATTGCTCTAGGTCGTTTATTACTTGCAATGGATACCGGTAACTTAACCGTAAATGGGCAAAATCCAGATAAAAATTATCCTTTAGGTGAGTATGTTATTCATGGTGGGCGAATTAGATTTGATCTCTCCAAATTAAGCGACGAAAAACAGCAAGAATTTTTTGCCTTTGTGACTAATAATTCTGCTGAAAAACGTGCTTTTGCAACCCACAGGGTTGGGGGTACGGATGCAAGCGGTAGCCTAGCAGAAGCACAATCCGGATTTTTGGGTGCGATTGAAGATGCCTTACGTTATGTTGCCAGGCGTTCTAAGCATTATGGTATTAATATTGCCATAGGTGGCAGCACAACACCGGATCTATTAGTTTGTGAGCTTCCGCAAGAAAATGGTGAATGGGGTCATATTTACCTGCACCAAGATAAAAATATTGTGATGTTTGGCATTGAAGGCAGTGCGCCTCTAAAAACCAACAAAAGAACAGGTCAGGGACATAGTAAAACCGGAAAAGTCTCAGAGTTTTCACCTTTTCTTGAAAGAAGAATTGAATCTCAAGCCCTGCATGACACTCAAGAAAGCCCAATCTCGACTAGAGAAGGATATAATTGGGCTGTAGTTAAGGTTACAGAAAAAGAGTTTAAGGCAATGAAAGAGCGAGCAATAGAAGCTGAAGGAAGCCCTGCTCCATATACTGATTTAGTGAATAAAACGCCAGATAAAGCCGAAGCCCCTGCTCCTAACCGTCAAGAAAAAATGCAGGCGTGGGCTAAAGCTACGAAAGAAGCGAATAAAACGTCTATTTTACCTCGAATTTTGGGGGGATTATTGATTGCAGTTGGTATTGCCATTGCGTTGACTCCTCTGCCCGGTGTGTCACAGGCAGTTGGTAGTGCGATTGTTGCCTTAGGCGCTACAATTGCTCTCGGGGGTATGTGGCTTTTTGCAAATAGTTTTATGAAAAATCCTAAAAAAGCAGAAAAATTTTATAAAAAAATGAGTGCTAAAATTTCTGAAGAAACCATTAATCCTTCGTCTGTAGATAATAACGTTTCAATGACTTTTGGTTTGGGAGTAAAACCTAAGCCAGAGGCAGCCGTTAAGCCTGAGGTAATTGTTAACTTAGGAGCTGTAGAGGATGCGCCTGCGCAACAAAGGGGTAACTCAGTGAAAGTCCGGCTTAATAGCCTACAAGAACCTAAAGAAACACTTGATGTTGAGCCGAATCATGAACCCCAATTAGAGGAACATAAGTGCTTAGGTTTCTAGCTCAATAAATAACCACTTCAGTCATTCGTGATGCTTTTAACGCCCTAGTACGGGATAAGAGGGATAAGAGGGTCAAGCCTTGCTTTTTGCTTTTTGCCTTTTGATAGCAAAAAGCAAGGCTTGACCCCTTTGATGTAGATTTTTGTAATGAATGCTTGCGCAACTACTTTACAAAAAGAAATAAGAAAAAATAGATAATGAATGAGTAGGCGACTCAATGGGAATGGTGCGAGGATTGCGCCAGATATTTTCTGGCGCATGAAAAGTTATATGCCCATATTTTTAATTAATTCAAAATAATAAGGTGCAGTGGTATTGCGATGTGTATCTTTAGAATCAGCTTTAATACCTTGAGGTGTGTATTTATGGTGCACTTCTTTTAAATAATCCACAATCACTTGTTTAGACTCTGGTTCCAGTAAATTTTTCCCTGTGCCTTGATAACCGATAGATAATGGGCCAAACAAATAACTATCTAGGTCAGAATTGTTAGCCTCACGAAGCTCCTCAACTATCGACTTTATATAAATATGTTGTAAGTCATTTGATTTATGAACCAAGGTGTATTTTAACATAATGGATGAATAATGGCCTGTAGTAGGTAACCATTTATCTATTTTCTCTCGGTTAGCCATGACTTCTTCAGCTGAATGAGTGTCAATGAACCCTCGTATAGCATCATCAGCCATTTTTGAATTTAAGGATTTGGAATCGAGTAACTCAGCGAAAAAAACTTTCAGTAATGGTTGCTCATTATGAATATAAGATTTAGCGTTCCTATTCCGTTGGTCATAAAGCATTAAACCTTGAACAATTTTATTTTTTACTTCCATACTATCTGTTTGATTATATAAATTTAACAGTTTTTTTACTAAATCAGGCTCAGTGTCATCTGCAATAAGTCTATCAATCATAATTCCGCGTTTAACCTCGTTCAAATTCGAATTGTAGGCAAATTGTATTTGAACAGTGGATGAGGATGTAACATAGTGAGCGGGGGAAGAGTCCATTATCATTTGGAATTCCTCATATGGCATTTCATTAAGCTCCTCAGCAGTCACATTTTCTAATAATTTATCAGATAAGTTGCTTAGGAGTTGTTGAGGTTTTTTTATAGCTAATCTTTCATCATTATAATAGGGAAAAAAATTATACATCACGGTCGGTAGCCATGCTGAGCCTGGCATTGTATTTAAACCTTGACTATAAAACGCCCACCAGGCATAGGTGTCGCAGCGCCAGGTCCCACATTCAATAACTTGGCCTGTAGTGGGAATTCCTGAACCAATATGATATTTAGTATCTAAAGTGTATTTAGGACACCACCACCTTTGATGATTAGCTTCAACAAGAATATTATAGCCAATTACACCTCTATCAGCGACTCCATATTTACTACCCCAATATTTGCCCCCGAATTTTGAACGACGAGATTTAAAATTACTGATTGTGTTAATTTGACCGACTGGATTTTCATCAAGTACCTCTATAACCTGATCTGCATTGCTTCCCATACCCTCAGGAGACATCATATATGTTGTTGCGATACCAACATGACCTACCCAACCAAGTCCAGGAAAAAATAAGTCTCTTCCCATAATTTCGGCAGGATAAATTTTTTTTGCATATGCTGGTGAACAAGTAAGGGTTGTTATAGTGATAGTAACACCTAATACAGCTAGACATTTTTTTTCATTGCAGGAGTTCCTTCGTAAATCCATCACTACAGGTTGTTACTTCAGGTAATCTTCCATGCGACTGGCTGTACTAATAGATGGGTTGTTGTCATTTGTTATTTCCAAGTGCCCCATCAGTGCCCCTCAGAGGTCTTCAACTATTGGGGAATACACGTAACTACTTGATTTATTGGTGGGCCCACAAGGACTTGAACCTTGGACCAACGGATTATGAGTCCGCTGCTCTAACCAACTGAGCTATGGGCCCGAAACGGGGTTATTGTAATCGTTAAAGGGTGATAACGCCACAATAATTTAATGCCAAACACGATTTTTTTTAATATCGTATTTGGCATAGTGCTGTTAGCTGTCGTCTCCTTCGAGGAAGCTTCGTAGCTTCTCGGAGCGGGAAGGGTGGCGTAGTTTTCTTAGTGCTTTTGCCTCAATTTGGCGAATACGTTCGCGGGTAACGTCAAATTGTTTGCCTACTTCTTCCAGTGTATGGTCGGTGTTCATTTCGATGCCGAAACGCATACGGAGAACTTTAGCCTCTCTTGGGGTTAGTGTTTCGAGAATCTCAAGTGTTGCTTCTCGCAATCCTTCTGCGGTTGCGCAGTCAATGGGAGACTCGATGTTGTTGTCTTCAATAAAATCACCCAAGTGCGAGTCATCATCATCTCCAACAGGTGTTTCCATGGAGATTGGTTCTTTGGCGATTTTTAAAACCTTGCGGATTTTATCTTCGCTAAGATCCATTTTTTCAGCCAACTCTTCGGGTGTCGCTTCGCGACCCGTTTCTTGTAGTATTTGACGTGAAATACGGTTGAGTTTGTTAATGGTCTCAATCATATGAACAGGAATACGAATAGTACGTGCCTGATCCGCGATGGAGCGTGTTATCGCCTGTCTTATCCACCAGGTTGCGTAGGTGGAAAACTTGTAACCACGGCGATATTCAAACTTATCTACCGCTTTCATCAGGCCAATGTTGCCTTCCTGAATCAAATCCAGGAACTGAAGACCACGGTTCGTGTATTTTTTGGCAATAGAGATAACCAAACGAAGATTCGCTTCAACCATTTCTTTTTTGGCGCGACGTGCTTTAGCTTCACCAATAGACATTTTTTTATTGATGTCTTTAATTTCGCTAATGGTTAAACCGTATTCTTCCTCGAAGGCGGCCAGTCTTATCTGGAGGCGTTGAATCTCTTCGTGGTATTCATTAATACGATCCATATCCAATTTTTTGCCGTTATTGCTAACCAGCGTGGTTAACCACGTTAAATCAGTTTCCTGGCCGGGGAAGGTATCAATAAATAACTTGCGAGGAATCCTGGCTTTTTCGATACAAAGGCGCATGAGACCTCTTTCAAATTCGCGGATGTGGTTGCGAAGTTGGCGGAAGTGTCGTGTCAGCTTATCAACCTGGCGTGAAGTAAGTTTAAGCTTTAAAAATGAATCTGACATAATGGTCAGAAGCTCAACCGTTTTGCTATCGGTGCGACCTTGCTCATTTAAAGCCAGCATGGCATTGTCAAAGTTCGCGCGCAGTTCGTCAAAGTAGGCTTTCGCCTGCTCAGGATTTGGTCCATCGTCAACTTCAGTGATAGTGCCGTCACCATCCTCATCGTCATCATCAGGAACCACAGCGGTGTCTTCAAGAAGATCATTTTGTACATCATCGAGCATGGAGCCAATGCTTGCAGGCGGAGCTTCTTCCTCACTGTCTGCAAAGCCGCTGATGATTTCACTTAAGCGAATTTCTTCAAGCGTAACACGCTCATAATCATCGAGTAGAAGTTGTACGGTTTCAGGGTAGTGGGCGAGCGATTTGAGAACTTGATAAATCCCTTCTTCAATTCGCTTGGCGATACGAATTTCACCTTCTCTGGTCAACAGTTCGACGGTACCCATTTCGCGCATATACATGCGAACCGGATCCGTGGTTCTGCCCGTTTCTTTGTCGACAGAAGCAAGAACCGCCGCGGCTTCCTCAACGTCTTCGGGGGCTTCTTCAGTATTCCCCAGAAGGGCGAGTTCGTCTTCACTGGGAGGCATTTCGAATACTTTAATATTCATGTCTTCCAACATACTGATAATGACATCAAAATGTTCCGTATCAACGATATTGGGTAACAGGTCATTAATCTGAGAGTAAGTCAGGTACTTTTGTTCTTTACCCAGGCTAATTACACGGGTAATTTGCGATCGCTGTTGTTCTTGTTCATTCATAGTCATAGGCACTTATCAGATGAGTGATTAAAAAGCTACTAAAAAAGGTCTTGATTATAGACCCGCACAACTAAACATGCCAGCAAAAATTGCGTTATTTTTTATCATGCACAGTTTGATGCCGTTGTTTTAACATGTCCTGTAAAATTAATCTTTCTGACACAGTTAAGCCCTGTTTTCGGGATTTTGCAATGTATAGATTAATTTTATTTTCAAAATTCTGCTTTTGCAGGAAATTGATAATATCAATAAACTCTTTTAACAAGGCCTCTTCAGGGACATTATGTTCCCATCCTGCCAGTTTCCCTAATGAACTAAATAAAGGCGTATCTCGCCATACTTCGATTAAGGCCGCTGTATTGGTTTCAGGATTTTCAGCAACTTGAATCAAGAGTTTTTGTAAAACTTCCTGGCCATCTCCATCGAGCGAATTAATATCAATTTGTTGTTGGCACGAGGAATAAATTTCCGGGTGTTGAATTAATATCGCAATGGCTAACCGTATGGGTGAACGGCTGATGGGTTTGTGTGTACTTTCTCCTGCAACGGGTGTTGTTTGATCAGCAATTATCTGCATAATACGATGATTTTCAATGCGAGTACATCGAGAAAGTTCATTGATGAGTAATTGTTTGTAGGTGCCCTCGGGCATCGCTAGCAAAAAGGGCTTGGCTGCATTAATTAATTGACTTTTTCCAGCGACACTATTGGTGTCAAGACCCGTGGTTAACGTATCGAGAAAATACTGGCTTAATGGAATGGCTTTTGCCAGGCGCGCTAAAAATGCTTCTTTTCCTTCAGCTCGCACGAGACTATCCGGATCCTGATTATCGGGCAGAAAAACAAAACGCGCATCCAGATTGTTGTTAAGGTGTGGCAAGCTATTTTCTAACGCTCTCCAGGCCGCTTGTCTGCCAGCATTGTCGCCATCAAAACAGAAAATCAAGTGTGTGGTATGTTTACTAAGCAATTGAATATGATAGGTGCTGGTCGCCGTGCCTAAAGCGGCTACTGCATTACAAATGCCGTGTTGGGCGAGGGCTATTACATCGAGATAGCCTTCTACAATGAGAATATTATCGATAGCACTGTTTTCCTGCAAAATCTGATGCAGGCCATATAACTCGCGATTTTTCTGGAAAATGATCGTTTCAGGGGAATTAAGGTATTTAGGCTTTTGGTCTGCATCAATTGCTCTGCCGCCAAAACCAATGATACGGCCATGTCGGTCATGGATAGGAAACATTATTCGCTGGCGATATCGGTCGTAGGTTTTGCCATCATCTTTTTCAATGAGCATGCCTGTTTTAATAAGGTCTGCTTTGTTTTCTTTAAATTGATTTTCTAGCGCATTCCAACCACTTGGCGCAAAGCCTAATTGAAAGTGTTTGGCTATTTCTCCACTAACGCCTCGCTCGCGCAGATAATTAATTGCAGTCGGGCTCGATTTTAGTGAATGCTGATAAAATTGACTAACTCGGGTTAACAACTGATACAAACTAAAAGACAGTTGGCTTTTTTCCGGATTACTCTCACGCGGTATTTGCATACCCACACGAGCGGCCAGGGTTTCAACTGCATCAGTAAAGCCTTGATTGAGATAACTCATTACAAAACTGATGGCGTTACCGCTCGAGCCACAGCCAAAGCAATGGTAAAACTGCTTTTTGGCTACAACATTAAAAGAAGGTGTTTTTTCGCTGTGAAAAGGGCAGCAGGCAATATAGCTATTACCCCGTTTTTTTAGGGGCACATAGCCATCAACTAATTCGACAAGATCAGTACGACTGAGTAATTCATCGAGAAATTCACGTGGTATTAAAGAACGTGCACTAGGTACCTTGGACATTTAATTACCCGAGTTAGCGTTAAGTGGGCATGTTCTGAAGCAGTAACGTTAGACTAAATTTAGCTTAATCGGGCTTTTATTAACGCACTGACTTTACTCATATCGGCACGACCCTGGAGTAATGGCTTAAGATGCGCCATAACTTTGCCCATGTCGCTGATTTTCTCAGCATTCAGAGCAGTCATTGCCTGTTCGATTAAAGTGGTAATTTCAGCGTCTGACAAGGGTTCAGGGAGATATTGGCCAATAATTTCAAGCTCGTACTCTTCTTGTGCTACCAGGTCATCGCGCCCAGCTGCCTGGAACTGGGTGATTGATTCTTTGCGCTGTTTCGCAAGCTTGTCAAGGATAACAAGCATGCGATCTTCTTCTACAACTATTCGCTCATCGACTTCGATTTGCTTGACGGCAGCAGTAATCAGACGCAGGGTGCCCAGTTTTTTTTGATCTCTGGCACGCATGGCATCTTTAAGGTCACTGGTAATGCGGTCTTTAATAGTCATCATTATTTACGTCTATGCTTCACAGGGCGGCGAGTAGATGTGTCACGTGAAATTTTCTTAAGGTGACGTTTAACTGCTGCTGCTTGTTTACGCTTGCGTTCAGCAGTAGGTTTTTCATAGAATTCGCGTCGACGCAATTCAGTCAAAATTCCTGCTTTTTCACAAGAACGCTTGAAGCGACGGAGTGCATATTCTGGGTTTTCGCCTTCTTTCACACGAACTGTGGGCATTAACTAGTCCTCTGGTATAATTAAAACAATAGGTTGGCAATTCTAGTGCCACTTGTTGATGTCGTCAAGTTTATTGTAATCAGATTAGCAATAATTTTACTGATTCAGGCAAAAAGACAACAAAATCACCGATAACACAGGCATTGCTACTTTTAAATTAAATGTGTACAAGTTTCTTATCCGATTTCACCAGCTCAGTTTATTCTGAAAAACGGGTAGGGGTTCGTCTAAGAAAGTTGCCAGATTATTGGTGTTCTCCAGGTGGCTGGAAATTTGTCCAATATTCAATTCACATAATTTTACAACTGATTTATGTGTCTCCTCATCTTTGACATAGAGCCTTTTAGTTTGGCCTCCACTCCAGAAACGCAATTGATAGCCCTCATGCTTTTTTTCCTTGTATTTTTCGGCATATTCGCTAGCGGTTAATAAATTAAAGGTATTATTGTATGAAAGAGAATCATCTAAACCTAGAAAATCAGTATGTAAATTTTCAATCTCTGCATGATTATCATCCATAAAATTTTGTAGTGTTTTTCCATCTTCAAACCTTATTTCTTCAAGAACAGGTTTTTGATTTTTATAAAATATGGCATGAACCAGTGTCACTATAGGCATAGAGATGATAGTCAGTGCAGAACTGATTATAAGCCATGAGATGAATAGAGGGGGGACAAATAACACAGCGGGAATGGAAAGAATGGCCAAAACGGCAATACTTAACCATGAAAGAAGTTTAGACTTTTCTTTTATTTGCTCTGGATCTCCATCATCAGGAAAACTTCCACTTAATCTGCCCAATAATATGAAAAGAGGTATTATTAGAATGAACGAAGCTATTTTAGGAATAAATAAAGTTAACCAATCAATTAGTCCAGCTTCATCAAGGGTACCGCCAAAAATAACGAACGTATCTTTAAATTTCTGAAACAGTGGACGCCGCTTGAAACGGGCTAAGGGAAAACGCCTAGTTTCAATGACATTATTAATTTGGAAGGGATTTAGTGACATGTCAATAACTCAAATAAAAAAGGATATTTTACAATAATCTTTCATTTTGTACAATAAATAGGTTATTTTGGCCAGTTGCTTTTTTTAAGCCCTTTGAAAAATTGCACAATTGAGATTCAAACAGGGGTCGGATTTATTCTCTATTATTGACAATCTGCACAAATTAATGCTAATAACGTGGCATTTCCAGGACTGTTTCCTGACAACAAAATTTAGAGGTTACAATGCGTGTTTTAGGAATCGAATCCTCCTGCGATGAAACTGGCCTTGCTATTTATGATGATGAAAAAGGGTTGATTGCTCAAGCCCTTTACTCGCAAGTGGCTCTTCATCAGCAATATGGAGGCGTCGTTCCTGAGTTAGCCTCGCGAGATCATGTTAAATATTTGGTTCCGCTGGTTGACGAAGTGTTGACAAAAGCAGGCTTAAAAAAGACGGAGCTTGACGCTGTGGCTTATACGGCAGGCCCAGGTCTTGTTGGCGCTTTGTTAACAGGTGCCTCTTTTGCTAAAAGTCTGGCCTTTGCCTTACGAATACCTGCTCTTGCAATTCATCACCTCGAGGCGCATCTGCTGGCGGCTAAACTGGATACGCCTACATTGGCCTTTCCTTTTTTAGCACTGTTGGTATCTGGTGGGCATACTCAATTAATTGAGGCAAAAGGTCTTGGCGATTATCAGATAATAGGGGACACCTTAGATGATGCGGTGGGTGAAGCATTTGACAAGACCGCTAAACTAATGGGACTACCTTATCCTGGTGGCGCTATTCTTGCCGAGCTTGCTGATAACTATCAAAAGGGCAGTATGCCCGATTTTCCCGATTTTCCTTGTCCCATGACTGATAGACCCGGTCTTGATTTTAGTTTTAGCGGCCTTAAAACCCATGCATTAACAACGTGGAATAATACCGCAAAAAATGATGAGGCAAGAGCGGCTGTGGCCTTTGCTTTTCAAAAAGCGGTGGTGAATACCTTATTAATTAAATGCAGGCGTGCAATCAAAGAAACAGCAGCTACGCGTCTCGTCGTTGCGGGAGGTGTTGGGGCGAATCGTGCTTTGCGTCATTCATTGACGAAAATGATGGATGAGACGGGTGGAGAGGTTTTTTTTCCGCGGATTGAATACTGCACAGATAATGGCGCTATGGTGGCTTATGCGGGTTGTTTACATTTGCTTACGGGTAAAAAGGATAGCGGCCTTGCTATTGACGTCAAGGCCCGCTGGCCGCTTACAGACTGTTAACGAGACTATTTCTTTTCTTTAGCTTTTGTGACTTTAGGTGCGACGGCCTTTTTCTTGACCTCGGTTTTTTTCTTGATACTTGCTGGAGCATCCTTTTTAGGTTTTGCGGTAGTCGCTTTCTTAGGTTTTGCAGTAGCGGCCTTTTTAGGTTTGACTGCGACAGGCTTTGGTGTGGCAACCTTTACAGGCTTTACCTTCTCAACGACAACCACAGTATCTGTATCCATGCCCATATTCTCATTTGCAGGTTCAGGCCGGCGCTTGTCTCTTAATAATGAATCAGCAACGTCTGTTAGCTGATGGTGCTGAAGCCTGATTTTTGGTTCGTCTCCATCAATTAAACGATTAATATTTTGTCGATGTTTATAGAGGATGAGCAGAGTAATAAACAGTATCGGGGGGAATGTTTCCAGACCTCCCGCACTTACTATGGCAAAAAGTGGAGCCAGGGTGAGGGATATGATGGAGGCGAGCGATGCATAACGGGTAAAGTTCGCGACCAAAAGCCAGGTGGCAATAATGACGACCCCCATAAGAAAGTGTAAGCCCAAGAGCGCACCAATTGCAGTAGCAACTCCTTTGCCACCTTTAAACCCGAAAAAAACAGGGTACATGTGACCTACTACGGCAGCAAGGCACGTAAACCCCAATGCAGCAGGGCCGGCTCCCAATAATTTGGCTAATACTACAGGCAGTAGACCTTTAAGCATATCACCGAGCAAGACTATTGCTGCATATTTTTTCCCCGCGAGGCGAAGAACATTGGTAGCACCTGGATTTTGCGAGCCTTCGGTGCGTGGATCAGGTAAAGAAAAAATGCGACTGACAATGATAGCTGAACAAAGCGATCCACATAAATAACCAATAATAACAACCAATAAAAACAGCAACGTGCTTCCCATGATGCCTCCTAGCCAAATGTAGATAATCATTATCAGGGAAAGTTGCATGCTTGTGAAGCTTTGGTTGAGCAGATTTAAACGCACTTAAATATAATGCGCGCTCATTTTTCCCTCTGTCTTAAAAGAGGCTAGTCAGGTAAAAAAATGGCTTGCAAATTATTGGTGTAGCGACGACCAAGCTCGGTCACTTGCCAATTATCCGTCTGAAGGAGAATAAGCCCCATTTTCTGAGCTTTTTCAAGGCGGGTTAAGAGCGTACTAAAAGACAGGCCTGTGCGCTTAACAAAAAGTGCGTTTGCCACAGGTTGCTGCAAGCGGGTTGCATTGAGCATGAATTCAAACATCAGGGCGTCCTTGCTGATTAATTCATTGGCGACAAGATAGTTTTTATCAGGGTTCAAATAGTCAGTGGGCTGGCGGTGTTTCTGGGTACGATACACCTCTCCTGAATCTTTGGTAATTTTACCGTGGGCGCCTGCGCCAATCCCGTAGTAATCTCCAAAGAGCCAATAATTAAGATTATGCTGAGCCATGCGGCCCTCTTTGCTGAAAGCGGAAATTTCATACCGTTCAAAACCATTTGCAGCTAAGAGAGCGAAGCCTTCTTGTTCCAGCGCTTCATTGACGTCTTCGTCAGGTAATGTTGGGCGCTGCTTATAAAAGACGGTATTGGGTTCAATGGTTAATTGATACCATGACAAATGCTCTGGCTGATGGGCAAGTGCTTTTTTAAGATCAGTAAGTCCTTCAACGGCTGTTTGATTGGGTAAACTGTGCATAATATCGATATTGATGTTATCAAACCCCGCTATTCTCGCGGTTTCAATAGCAAGATGGGCTTGTTGGTCGTCATGAATACGCCCCAGGGTTTTTAAGTGGTGAGCATTGAAGCTTTGTATGCCTAAGGACAAACGGTTAATGCCCAGTTGCCGATAATCTTTGAAGCGCTGTTGTTCGACTGTGCCAGGATTTGCTTCAAGTGTTATTTCGATGTCTTTTGCAAAAGGGACAAGTTGGTGTAGTTGTTCAAAGAGCCTTGCGTAAGCTTTTGCAGAAAAGAGGCTGGGTGTGCCGCCACCAATAAATACAGAGCTGATTTCACGAGCTGGAAAAAAGGATAAATCCTGCTTAAAATCAGCTATTAACGCATTGATGTAGTTCTCTTCGGGTAAATTGTCCGGGCTTTTGTGCGAATTAAAATCGCAATAGGGACATTTGCGAATGCACCAAGGAATGTGGATGTAAAGTGAAGTAGGAAGCATCGTTTTTTAATTCAGGCTGGCTTGTTAAAGAGTGCAATAGTATCATGAGAACAATTTTACCAGAAACGTCCGTTTTGCTGGTATAAATTCCCTTTTGGTTAATGATTAAGAAAAGGATAAATAGAATGGTAAATCGCGTAAAAGTCGCCGTAACCGGTGCTGCAGGTCAAATTGGTTATGCTTTATTGTTTCGAATTGCTTCAGGGCAAATGTTTGGTCCGAATACCGAAGTAGAATTGCGCATGTTGGAATTGGAACAAGCGTTACCTGCTCTTGGAGGTGTCGCGATGGAATTGGATGATGGCGCGTATCCTTTACTTAAGGGCATGGTTTGCACGTCTGATTTGAATGAAGCGATGGACGGGGTTAACTGGGCACTACTGGTCGGTTCTGTACCACGCAAGCAAGGGATGGAGCGTTCGGATTTATTGCAGATTAATGGCGGAATTTTTACTCAGCAAGGCCTGGCAATTAACAACAATGCGGCTGATGATGTGCGCGTATTTGTCGTAGGTAATCCTTGCAATACCAATTGCCTGATTGCAAAACATCACGCTCGCGATATACCGGATGACCGTTTTTATGCAATGACCATGTTAGATGAGCTACGTGCGCGCACGCAATTGGCTAAAAAAGCAGGTGTAGATGTTACGGATGTTACCAATATGACGATTTGGGGTAATCATTCAGCGACTCAATACCCTGATTTTTATAATGCCAAAATCAATGGTAAATCAGCGGCCGCAGTAATTAATGATGAAGCATGGCTCAAAGATACATTTGTATCAACGGTTCAACAGCGAGGTGCAGCTATTCTTAAAGCGCGAGGTTCATCTTCTGCGGCTTCAGCGGCTAACGCTATTATTCAAGGTGTAAGCCATCTTGTTAATGATACCAAGGCTCAGGATTCTTTCTCGATGTGTGTAAATTCTACAGGGCAATATGGCGTGGATGAAGGGTTAATTTTCTCATTTCCTTGTCGTCGTGAAGCAGGAAATCTTACTGTTGTTGAGGGATTGTCATTTAATGATTATGGGCAAGATAAATTTAATGCCACACTAGATGAGCTAAGACAAGAGCGCGATATGGTGAAATCATTAGGTTTGCTTAACGATTAATAATTAACGACGCGCCCAACAAGGCATTGATCATCGCTTGTTGGGCAGCCCGTCGTTTAGTCAATCTGTATTTAGAGTTTAATTTGCATTAATCATCACACCAAACGGTACAAAGAGTTCTTTGCCATTAATTTTGACTTGTGCAAATAATTTAATAAAACCTGCTTTGTCAGCTTGCAGGTGAAATTCAAGAGAAGGGCCGCCTCTATCACTGCTTGCGGTGGGTTCTTTACCCATCGGATGGACATGGATAACAGTTTTCAGGTCGTCGCTAAACCCTACAATATGAGCAAAGGCGCCCATTATGGGTTCGAGCGTTTGTACAGGCTTGCCTTTGGCATCAGAAATAGTAATTTTCCCCATTGCGGGAACCCGCACCTTTAAGGGCGTTTGATCAAAAGACAAAGTAAATGTCAGGTTGTCCATTTTTGTAGTGCTCACTTGTTGGCGGTTAATTAGCGCACTTTTTCCTGAGCCTTTTGTGAGCGATGCTTGTAAATATTGCTGCTTGTCTGTTTGCACGGGAACTATATCTACCCATGCAAAATAAGAGGCATTTTTTTTCAACGGATGCCAGGTGAATTGATAAAGGCCCGGTTTGTCTGCAGGAGTTGGGTGAATGTGACTATAATCCTCAAGGCTTTCGTCGATAATCAATAAATGGATTTTTTGAGTATGAACCTCTTTTAAATCAGTCAAAGACAACGGTTGGTTGGTGATACTATTTCGCAATTTAAAAAATACCTGTTTATCTTCCCCTCGAGTAACTATTTTTTCTATCGAAAAAACAATGCTTTCTTTATCGGAGGTAGCCTTAATCTCTGGTGTTGCGCAGAAAGACAATCCTGTATAGGTAATTCCTAACAATAAGGGGGCAACAAATTTTCTGGCGAAACTGAAAAATGGGTTCATTATAATTACTTATTGGTAATGTTTAAAAAATTCCAATTGTTCTTTAAGGACAAATGGCAGGGCCTCTACATGATCCAACACATCGCTCACGTGCTTAATGTAGACGTTATCGCTTTTACTTTTCAATACGTTATAAGCTATCTCGGCGCCTTCGTAAGGCACATCATTATCCCCTTTTGTTCCTACCAAAAGAAGGGGTGAGCTGGCAATGAAATCATAATGATTGAAATTCTTTTGAAGCTGGTCTAAATTTCTGTCGGTGTCATTGATAAGCGACTCAAAGAATGCTGGCTGAAAAATCAATTGCGGATCCAGGGGCAGGGCTTGCTGAATTTCAGCTATCAGATGGTAGCCATCAAACAATACAGGTATTAATGTGTCGTAAGGTTTGGTAAAGATTTCATCCATTCCTGTCCAATAGTTGTTATAGGTTTGACAGGAATAGAAGAAATACGCTAAATAAAGGGTTGCGCGTGGGCCGGGTTTTAGCGTAATAAAAGGAATGGTTTCATGCCAGTCATAAGGTGCTGAACCAGGCGCTGCTGCGGTGACAGGGAGGTCGGGATGATTTTTTAGCAATTCTTCATACATCACCATGGTGGAAAAACCACCTTCAGAATACCCCGCTAAATAAAGCGTTTCATTAACAGGAAATTTCAGCGCTTTTGCGAGTTCTTTCGCTGCAATCAACATATCAATGCTGCTGTTTGCGAGACTTTCTGCTACAACATAAGGATGAACGCTTAAATCATTATCGCCAAGTCCAAGGTAGTCCGGCATAACAACCATATTACCGCCATAACTCCCAAAGGTGGCCAAATACACATAATTTCTTTCATTATTACGGGAGGGCACATCGTCACGGGTAACTCGGGTGCCATGTTGATAACTGACAATGGAGGCACTTTTTTGCGGTAATACAGGCATTGCGACTAAACCTGAGGCTATCGTTGTATCGCCGTTGGGCGCTAATGTCTGGTAATTAATTTTATAAAGAGTAAGAGGATAGTTGGCTTGCAGTGAATCCAGAGGCGGCATTTTTTGAAGTACCGTTTGAGCCTCATCCGTCGATAATTGCCCGAGATAGGTGTAGTTCATGAGCTTTTCAGCGGGACTCAGGTTGCCCATTGCATAACTTTGGATATAACTAATTGAACAAAATAAAATAAAAACCAGTTGTTTGGCTATCGTCCGTGGCGTCATAATCGTCCAGTGATTGAATGCAATTAATTATGGGGACAAATCATGACACTTCCCGGTTGTCTAATCAAGCTGTTCACAAGGAGCAAGTTTCAGAGCGGTGCCGTGGTAGCTCTTTATCTAGGGCCCTATTAATTTAATGGTAATTGCTCTATATCCGGTGCACTGATTTGCTCTTTAAGTGTCGCTATCTTTTCTAAAGACGCTTTATGAATAAATCCACGAGGTGAGCTAAATAGCCCGTCTTTGTAATTGGTTTTAATCAGGGTTGCCTCAATACTTGGCTCTCTTGGGGCTATATTATACTTTTTGATAGTATCTTGAAGATGAGTGGTCACGGTGTTTACGGCTTCCTCGATGGCAGTTCGTTCTTCCAGAAACGTGTTTTGCAGCTCAAAATATTTCATATCGCCGGTTTGTTGCACGCGAGCGAGGACAATTTGAGGAATCTGTTCAAAAGCAAGCTCGTTATTGCTATGAATGTCATACCATTCCAGGCAAAGTTGATGCCTTCTGAGGGTGTTTTTTTCTCTTGCGGCGATTTCGTCTTGTGTTAATAGGCCTTTTTTAGCTTTTGGTTGATACCTGCTTTCCGTCTCATCACAGAGGGTTAATTCGCTTATATAAAATTTTCTTGCTTCTGCTGCGTTGGTCGGGGTTAATGCACTATTCATTCGCTCATTGCATTGGAATTCAGGGATTTCATAACGCCCGCCATAAAATATTTCGCGAAAATATTTATAGAGTCCATCTTTAATTTTAACGTATTGAGTGGCAAGTGCTAAACCAACTATAAGAGCCGGAATAAAAGCAACAAGGAAAGCCAGGTCAGGGATGGCTAAAGGAGCCAGTAACGCGCCGACCAAAACGATAAAAGCCGCAACAATTATTAACGGCATGAGAGTGCGAAACGCTTTCCAATAGATATTTTTTTCGTAAAAAGCGATTTCTTTATATTCATCATAAAGAGGGCGAAAAACGCTCAATAAATTAACAAAAATGGATTTTGTTTCCGAAATTTGTTCGCAGTAACGACCATAGTTATAAAAGTCGAGAATAGCCAGAAACGAGCTTTCATTCTGTGTGGAAAAACTGGTCGCCTGAATAAACGCATGCGCATCGGCAAGCTTGCTTACAAACTTGTTTCCTTCATCCACGGCTTTATTGTTCCATAAAAAAGACAAGGCACTTAACCATTGTTGTCCTTGGGATACAGGAGGTGTTTCCCATGGGTGGTTGTTGATTAAATGCATCTCTTTATGGAGATGCTTGTAGAGTTTATAGCTATATTCATTAAACCACTCGTCCATATCCCACTGACGATTATTATTGAAATCATTAAGGATTGATTGCGCCATTTTATCGGCTTGTTTATGGTTGAACGCATCAAGTTCAATAAAATTTATTTCTGTTTGACTGACTTGTTGCATTAGGTGAAAGAAAAAATCACTTAATGTGGATTTTTCTATGAGTTCAGGGTCAAAGTTGATATCCCCGCTGTTAAGAGCATGGGTGACACGCAATATATTCATAGGCGTGACTAGATCAGGTGATAGTCGATAATTAAGCAAAGGAAAAAAAGTGCTTAATTTATTGGTTCGAGCATTCCGTTTTATTGTAGCTATCTCAAGCCCAAATTGCTCCATTTCCGGGTTTTGTGAAAAGGCTTCTTTCCATTCTCTAACCGCTTTTTGTTTTTGTTTTTTTAATTTTTCCAGAGACTTAATCTGGATAAGTCCTGCGCTGTTGATCTGGGCCCATTCATCATTGGATTGTTGGTTGTTGATTTGCTTTATATCTTTATCAAGAGCATTAATTTTAGTGAGTAATGCTTGAGAAAATTCAGTGCGAGCAATAATTTCTTGCTGACTTTTTTGCAATAATTCAACGTCAGGGAAGGTGTTCTTTAGTAAGTTTATCGTAATGGAGTCAATGATGGATTGGTATTCCTTGCTGTCTTTTATGTCAGTAAGGAGCTTGGATTTTTGTTGCTCAAACTGGTTGCGTAACCCTTTTTTCTCTTTTTCAGAATGGCCTGTAATTAAATTCCAGTAACGTAGAATTGAACCCCAGTAACTTTCTGTTTCTTGTAATTCTTTTAAAGACGCCAGGATGTCATTAATCAATTGATTAAATTGCTGACCAGGCAGGGATTCTTCAAAGGCTTTTTTCTCTTCTTCAGATAAAGAATCATAGCCGGGAATAATAAAATTGGTGATATCTATAAATTCCATGAGGATCACTGTAAATTAAATTTGTAGACTTTTTAACACAAAAACCTTAATGTTTTATTAACAAGATGGTAAAAAAGTGTTCAACTGTTGGTGGTGCGTTTACTGGATAGGTTAGATCCCGGACATTAAGAGAGACTAAACTCGCGCGCTTGTTATTTTGTTTGTTGAGCAGGACGTTGCCAATTCACTGCGATTTTAAATCGAATATATCCACATGCGTTGCGATTTAATATACTTCCTGAAACTGACATCTGTTATATCGTAAATCAATTAAAGCGACTTCTAAACTCCGCAATTAACCAAAGAAATCTATGATGTCAAGGACTTTTCTCAAAATCCGTACGAGTTAAGTGTTCTTCTGCATGGCGATATCTGTCCAGATAATGTTTCAAAAATTGCCAAGATAATGGACATTAAATCTAATCGAAAAACTTCATCGCGAATGGCGTGATTTTTATGAATAAATTTGCCAATGAGTGAGATCTACTGGATGCCGCGGACAAGCCGCGGCACGTAGAAGGGCTGTGAATTGTCAACAGACACTAGTTATAAAAATATGAATTATATAACTATCCACCAATTCAATATCTACCCGGCGCTTTTTGTCTTTCTCAAAAGCACGCGACCTTCATTATATTTTGAGTAGATACCTCAGCACTTCATTTGCAAAGACGGTTGTTCCGTTAAAGGGTCTCAATTACCGTTTTATGTTGCTGTAATTTATCCTTAGCAAGCTCAGCTTGGGCCAATTTTTCTTTCTCTTTACTAATAATATCTTGAGGTGCTTTGTCAGTAAATTTAGGATTATTGAGTTTACCCTCAGCAAGAGAAATATCTTTATTTAATTTGGCAATCTCTTTATCAAGTCGCGTTAACTCCGCTTCTTTGTTAATTAACCCCGCCATCGGAATCAGTAACTCAATATCACCAACAACCGCCGAGGCTGAAATAGGCGCAGGTTCATTTTTTTCCAGAAAATGAATATGAGTCAATTTACATAATGCCATGAGGGTTGGATGATATTTTTTAAGGAGCACTTGGTAATGTGGTGTTGCATTTTTGATTTGCAATGGAATTAATTTGGCGGGAGAAATTGCCATTTCACTGCGAATGGTTCGTAATGATTGAATAATTTCTTTTACCCAAACCATCTCTTCTTCAAGAGACTTATTTATAAACTCATCATTAACTTCAGGATAAGCGCACAGCATAATGCTCTCGCCATTTTGGCTGGTTAATTTATTAGTACGCTGCCATATTTCTTCAGTGATGAAGGGCATAATGGGGTGCAATAATTTAAGAATTTGATCAAGTACATTAATTAAGGTGCGTCGTGTTCCGCGTTTCATAGCACCCAGCGCTTGGGCATCGTAAAGAACGGGTTTTGATAGCTCAAGGTACCAATCGCAGTACTCATGCCAGACAAATTCATACAAAGAGTGTGCTAATAAATCAAAACGATAGGTAGATAAATAATGATGACTGTCTGCAATGGTTTGTTGCAAGCGGGATAATATCCATTGATCCGCGGGACTGTATTGAAATGCACCGTCTTCAAGATCAATCTGCTCTTCATCGGTATTAAGTAATACGTAACGCGCCGCATTCCATAATTTATTGCAAAAATTACGGTAACCTTCGACACGCCCTAAGTCAAACCGTACGTTTCGGCCTGTTGAAGCGAGCGAGCAGAATGTAAAACGCAATGCATCCGTTCCAAAGGCAGCTATTCCTTCCGGAAATTCTTTACGAGTCGCTTTGGCAATTTTATCTTTGACAGATGCCAATAATAAATTGGATGTCCTTTTGGCGACCAATGTATTAATGTCAATACCATCGATAATATCAATAGGATCCAATACGTTGCCCTTTGATTTTGACATTTTTTTGCCTTCACTATCACGGATAAGGCCCGTGATAATTACATCTTTAAAAGGAATTTTACCGGTAAACTTTAAGCCCATCATGATCATCCGGGCAACCCAGAAAAATATAATATCAAAACCGGTTACCAACACAGAGGTAGGGTAAAACTCTTCAAATTCAGGAGTACGTTCAGGCCAGCCGAGAGTTGAAAAAGGCCATAAAGCTGATGAAAACCAGGTGTCCAGCACATCTTCATCCTGTTTCAGATGAAGCGACTCATCAAGGTTATATTTGAAACGAACATCATTTTCACTGTACCCGACATAAGCATGCCCCTGGTTATCGTACCAGGCAGGGATGCGATGCCCCCACCATAATTGTCGACTGATGCACCAGTCTTCAATGTTTTCCATCCATTGAAAATAGGTTTTATTCCAGTTTTCCGGAATAAAACGAATCTCGCCTTTTTTAACGGCTTCAATGGCGGGTTCAGCTAAGGGTTTAGTTTTAACGTACCATTGATCGGTTAGAAGGGGTTCGATGATGACGTTTGATTTTTCACCACGGGGAACATTTAATTTATGAGGAACGGTCTTAACCAGCAAGTTCGCCTCGGTTAAATCTTTAAGTATTTGCTCACGCGCTATAAACCTGTCCATACCTTGATAGTTGGTTGGAACATTTTTATTGAGTGTGGCTTTTTTGGTAAAAATATTAATCGCAGGAAGTTCGTGTCGTTTGCCTACTTCGTGATCGTTGAAATCATGAGCGGGGGTAATTTTTACACAACCACTACCAAATTCCTTATCGACATATTCATCGGCTATTATCGGAATAACGCGTGAACAAAGCGGAAGATGCGCAAAATGACCAATCAGATGTTTATAACGTTCATCCTCTGGATGTACCGCAATCGCGGCGTCTCCTAACAATGTTTCTGGTCTGGTGGTGGCGACAATCAACGACTCTTCTGAATCAACGACAGGGTAACGTATGTGCCACAAAAACCCATCCTCTTCTTCAGAGATTACTTCCAAATCAGAAACTGCTGTACCAAGCTTCGGATCCCAGTTAACAAGACGCGTGCCGCGATAAATAAGCCCCTCATCATGCAATTGTACAAAGACTTTTTGTACAGCTGCCGATAAACTTTCATCCATTGTAAACCGCTCGCGCGTCCAGTCGACTGAGGAGCCTATTCGTCGCATTTGACGGGTTATTTCATTGCCTGATTGTTCTTTCCACTCCCAAACACGCTCCAGAAATTGCTCGCGGGTCATATCTTTGCGTGACAATCCTTCCATTTCAAGTTGACGCTCTACAACAAGCTGAGTTGAAATACCGGCATGATCCGTACCGGGTTGCCAAAGCGTTTTTGCGCAAGACATGCGTTGGTAGCGGGTGAGAATATCCATTAAAGTATGTTGAAAACCATGACCCATATGTAAACTGCCGGTCACATTAGGTGGTGGCAGCATAATACAGAAGCTTTTCCCGTCTCCGCGAGGTGCAAAAAGATGGCGGCTTTCCCATTTTTCATACCAGGTTTGCTCAATTGCGTGAGGAGAATACGTCTTATCCATGGTTAACTCTTAATCGTAAAAAAGTGAATTTTAACATGCATTACAAAAGTTGACGAAGCAATTTTAAGTGATGTTAAAAGCAAACCCCCGCGATGGTGAAAATAGCCGGGGTTTGCTTTTATAAATTAGGGGCAATACTCTTAAATCGCTACCTCTTTTTTATCGTGACGGTGATCTGCGGCGAGGTAGGAATACATGGTGGGAACAACAAACAAAGTAAATGCAGTTCCTATCAATAACCCTGTTGAAATGACCAAACCAATATCAAATCGACTAACAGCTCCAGCACCTGAGGCAATTAACAGGGGGAAGACCCCAAACACCATGGCGGCAGTGGTCATCAGAATAGGGCGAAGACGAATAGCGGCTGCTTCTTCTACTGCCTCACGTCTTGAAAGATTCTTGTCACGTTGTAATTGGTTAGCAAAGTCAACAATCAAAATCCCGTGTTTACTAATCAGACCGATAAGGGTTATCAGACCGACCTGGGTATAAATATTAATGGATGCCGCCCCAAGATTTAAAGGAATCAAGGCCCCGCAAATCGACATAGGTACGCTCACCAGGACAATGAGCGGGTCGCGAAAGCTTTCATATTGGGCTGATAGCACTAGAAAAATAACAATGATGGCTAAGAAAAATGCAAATACAAGCGCAGTTCCTTCGTTGACAAACTGCCGTGATTGCCCTGCATAATCATAGGTAAATCCTTTTGGTAACGTCTGATTGGCGGCATTCTGCAAAAATTCAATCCCCTGACCCAAAGTGGTACCTGGCATCATTACACCCTGGATAGTTGCAGAGTTTAGCTGTTGGAAATGAGAGACAGCATTAGGTTGTGTTTTGTATTTGGGGGTGACTACAGTAGATAAAGGCACCATAGTATTGCTGGCTGTTCTAACATAAATCTTTCCTAATTGTTCAGAGGATAATCGGTAACGTCTGTCTAATTGGGGGATAACCTCATAACTGCGACCTTGCAAGTTAAAATAATTAACGTAATTTCCTGATAGTGCGCTGGTTAAGCTGCTACCAATATCTTGCATATCCAGACCGAGATCAGACGCTTTGGAGCGATTAATTTGAAACTCAACTTCGGGTTGATTAAATTTAAGGCTGTTATCCAGGTAGATGAATAAACCGCTCTGACGTGCTTTATCAATTAATTGATTGGATACCTCAAAAAGTGTTTGAAAATCGTTAGTCGTTTTGATTACAAACTGAATAGGTGTACCGCTACCACCACCCGGTAGTGGGGGAGGGATTATGGCAAATGCTTTCAGACCGGTAACTGCGTCAAGCTTTTGTTGCAGTGGTTGCTTTAGCGCAAATTGCGAACGGTCACGTTTATCCCATGGCTTTAACACCATTCCTGATACCGGCGAGCTTGAGTTAATACTGAAATAATGCTCAGCTTCAGGAAAGCTCTGATAAATTTTATCGAATGATTTGGTAAACGCCTCTATATAATTGATGGTGGCATATTGTGGTGCGATGCCCACAACAAAAAAGAAGCCTTGATCTTCCTCTGGTGCCGTTTCATTAGGCGTGGTGCTATACAAATAAGGCAGCATTAGAAGAACTACTGCTGCAAAAACCAATATAATCGCACGCGTGTCTAACAAGCTGTGCAGTGTACGTTGGTAATAAATTTTCATTGAGTTAAATTTTTTATCTAAAAATTTAACAAATTTTCCGCTGTCACCTTCAGATTTTAAGATTTTTGAGCACATCATAGGCGTTAACGTTAACGCAACGATACCGGAGATTACTACCGCACTGGCCAGAGTAAAGGCAAATTCTTTAAAGAGTGCTCCTGTTAATCCTCCCATAAATCCGATAGGCGCATAAACTGCTGCTAATGTTATGGTCATTGCAATGACAGGTACAGCGATTTCTCGCGCCCCGATAATTGCGGCTTGAAAAGGTGTTTTCCCCTCCTCAAGATGGCGATGAACGTTCTCAACAACGACAATTGCGTCATCCACGACTAATCCAATCGCCAAAACAAAGGCAAGCAGTGTCAAGAGGTTGATGGAATACCCTAAAAAGAGCATAAGGGTGCATACACCAATCAGTGATAAAGGGATGGTTACCACGGGAATAATTACTGAACGAAATGAACCTAAGAAGAGAAAGATCACAACAATAACAATTAAGGCCGCCTCAAGAATGGTGAGAATAACTTCTTTGATGGAGGCACGAATAAAGTCAGTAGCATCGTAGACTATAGTACCCGTTAACGTAGGAGGAAACTCACGGGTAATGCTTGGAAAAATTTTCCGTGCATCGCTGATTACGGTCAGGGGGTTCGCGGTCGGTGTCGGGGTTATCGCAATGAAAACTGCTTTTTTGCCATTAAAAGATACTGTCGTATTGTAATCTTGCGAACCAAGTACCACTTCGGCAATATCACGCAGGCGAATAATGGAGTTGTTATTGCTTCTGACAATTAGGGCGCTGAATTCTTTTGCATTATTCAAATCTGTTTTAGCCGTCATATTAATAGCGACGTATTCACCCTTGGTACTGCCGGCGGCTGTTAAAAAATTATTTCTGGACAAAACGTTGGTCACATCAGAAGGGGATACCTTTAAGGCGGCCATTTTTATCGGGTCAAGAAATACACGCATTGAATAGGTAGCACCGCCTAAAATTTGCGCTTGCGCGACCCCATCGACCGTTTGCAATTGCGGTTGAACCACCCTGACAGCGTAGTCGGTAATTTGCTGAGGGGTCATCTCGCGACTATCAAGACTTATATACATTAACGGTGTTGAGGTATCAGAACTTTTAATGATAACCGGTTGTTGTGCTTGTGGTGGAAGTTGATTGAGTGTTTGCTGAACCTTGCTCATCACGTCGGTAAAAGCCACTTGCGGGTTAAAATTTAACTTTATAGTAAGTGTTATTGTGCTTAGGCTTTGAGTACTGGAAGAGGTCATGTAATCAATTCCTTCCGCACTGGCAACAGCCGCTTCCAATGGAGTGGTGATAAAGCCTGCTATTAAATTCGCATCAGCGCCAGGGTAGCTTGTGGTGACTGTAATGACGGTATTATCCATACGCGGATATTGGCGTATCTGCATGCTGGACATGGAATTTAAACCAAAAAGAAAAATCAATAGGCTAACTACTGTCGCAAGTACAGGCCTTTTTATGAAAATATCAGTAAAATTCATGAGTTATCCTGAAAATATTTTATATAACTTTGCACAAGCGCATGTTTTATTGACCTAAATTGTCAGGATCGCTTACTTTATTTAAAATGACGCTATTGTTGATAACAACTCGTGCTCCATTTTGTAATTTAAGTTCGCCTGAGCTGACAACAAGATCATTCGCTTTTACCCCGCTATTAATGACAGTGTAATTACCTTCTTGCTCGCCTGTGTTAATAAAAGCGCGTCTTACATGAAGTATGTCATTACCGGCTTCGTCTTTTTTACCGTCTTTGTCTTTTTCAATAATAAATACCGAATTTCCATACAAACTGTAGGAAATGGCGGTCGAAGGGAGAACAATTACATTAGGAACAGGAGGTTGCTCGATGGAGATAGCACTAAACATCCCGGGAATAAACACAAACTGATTGATTTTATTCTTGTTATTGTCAGATGTGTTACAAGTAACAATTGTTCTATTGCCATCTTTTTCTTGACGAATCTTGATTAAAGGTGATTTTTCCGGGTTTTGAACAGCTTTTGCAGGACAATTAGGTAAAGTTGCCTGCACCAAAATGTTATGAGTATTGGGATCCACTTTAGAGTTAATGGCTGAAATTTTTCCTTCAAAAAGAACATTGGGGAATTCTTCAACACTAAATAAGATGGCTTGATCAATGTGCAGTTTTTTAAACAACTGTTCTGGCAAATTAAATTCAAGATAGAGTGGGTCAAGAGATTGTAAGGTAACGATCGAGGTTTGTCCTGGCGTTATGTATTGCCCGAGATTAACCTGACGTATGCCGAGTTGCCCGGAAAATGGCGTGGAAATGTGCTTTTGTTTTATTTCAGCTTCGGTCTTCTCTACATTGGCTTGGGCTTGCTCGAGATTGGCTTTGGCTTCGTCGACATTGGAGCTTGGCGTGGCCCCTCGTTTAAATAGGTCGGCTTGCCGTTGATAATTGATTTGTTTAAGTGCCATGTCGGCTTTATTAAATTTTAAGGTTGCTTGATCGATGCTGTCATCAATATCGATTAATGGCATATCTTTTTCAATGTACTGGCCTGAATCAAAATGAATTTTTACGACATTGCCTGAGGCCTGGGAATTAACCTCTACCCCATTAATGGCGAGAAAGTTTCCTACCGCACTGATACGCGGCTCCCAATTTTTGGTGATTGCCGTCACAGAGGATACGCTTACTGGAGGCGCTTCATAGCTTGCAAAAAAGCGCTTTATCATAAAACCTTTGAACAGGTTGAACCCTATAATACCTCCGAATACAACCACTAACGCGATTATCATAATTTTCATGCGTTTTTTCATTGTTTTTCCTCGAGACGGCGCGCTTTAATGAAAAGCAAAATGTAGTGACGGCTTTAAAAATCAACGACTACAAAGGCACTAATATAGCATAATTGATTAAGAGTTGAAGCTATATATTCTGAGTATAAAAAAAACCTGTTGACTAAATTCAACGCTTTGTTACCATGCATTTTCTAAAATATAATAGGGGTCAAAATGAAAATAAAGTCCTTGTTGTTTGTTTGTTGTTTAAGCTTAATGGGCTCGTTGCACGCTGAAAATCGTCATCTTCATCCCAAAGCGGATGTTAATAATGCCAATTCCACCACTGCAAAAAATGCAAGAATGCCTGGTTATTGCGAAATTGAAGTCATCAATAGCAGTTTTGAAAATGTGACTGTTTACGGTACTTTTGATGATGGTTCGGTGATGGCACCCTTTAATATTTATAGTTATGAAGCCCCCCATTATATTAGTCTCTATTATTATGGTTATTGCCACCGCGACATGTATCTTGACATCATAGGTTATCGCGGTAATCACATTTATTCCGGTTACACTCCTACCGAATCTACCGTCAGAATTGTTCCTTATTTGGCAAATCAGGCAAAAGCTCAAATTCAAAAAAATAAGTAATTTGTAGAAGTTTTCTCAGGCACGATTATGTCATCGTGCCTTAAGTTAACGTGAGTTTTGGAGAAGGAAATAAATATAAACATTCACGGGCTATAAATTTCGTCTCTTCCCAACTCACGTTAGATTACATTTTTTAAAACAAATCACCCTGAATCCACCTCTTTATTTCAAGAGGTATAATCTGGAGATATTATGAAACGCTCAATGTTGCTGCTAATGCTATTGCCGTTACTTGGTTCTTGTAGCATACAAGAGGACTATTACAATAATGATTATTATCAGGCGCAGCCACTAATGATGACAAGAACTAACGGCCCATATAACTCTTTTAACCGTTTTACTCGTCATGATCGTCAGATAGCTCCTCGCAATTACCATTCTCATGATAATGCCACTGTCGCAACAAATGAGCGAACTCATGGGCATCAAAGCGATAATACGACCACAGTTCATCGACATGGTGACCTCCAGGAAAATAATATCCATGGTCACACGGATTACAGTAATAATCGTACTCATGGTCATGACTAATTTGTAACAATATGATACACTTCATTGGTTCAATCAGTAGCAGGGAGAAATGATGTTACGGATAGTAAAAAATCTATTTTTAATCAGTATCATACTAACAATTGTCGCGTGCTCTGCCTCTCCTGGCAGTGAGAGTACAGGTGAATTTATTGATAGTTCGACCTCAACTGCAAAAATTAAGGCACAACTCATCGATAACCTGGGTGCCAAGGCGTTTTCTATTCAAGTGAAGACCTTCAAAGATGAGGTACAACTTAGTGGGTTTGTTAATAGTCAGTACGTGAAAAAGCGTGCAGGCATTATTGCAGCCAGTAACCCTGATATAAAACGCGTACGCAACGATCTGATTGTTAAATAACATAACAATTGGAGCCTGGACCATACTTAAAGAGAGAGAGGGGGCTTCTGATGTTTACTAATCAATACACGATAGCCGGATTTGATGATGAGCTCTGGCAAGCAATGCAAGCCGAGAGTATTCGGCAAGAAGATCATATTGAACTCATTGCATCTGAAAATTATGCCAGTCCACGTGTTCTGGAAGCACAAGGCTCCATATTGACCAACAAGTATGCCGAAGGATACCCTGGAAAGCGTTACTATGGCGGTTGTGAATACGTTGATATTGCTGAGTCCTTAGCTATTGCGCGTGCCAAAAAATTATTTGCAGCCGATTATGCCAATGTTCAGCCGCACTCAGGTTCTCAGGCTAATGCTGCAGCAATGATGGCACTTCTTGCTCCGGGTGATTTGATTCTCGGCATGGCACTACCTCATGGTGGTCATTTAACGCATGGCTCCAAAGTAAATTTTTCAGGTAAGCTCTACCAGTCCATCGAGTATGGCCTTGATGCCCATACAGGTTTAATCGACTACGATGCCCTTGAAGAACTGGCTCGCCTCCATAAACCAAAAATGATTGTCGCAGGTTTCTCTGCCTATTCACAGCAACTTGACTGGGTCAGGTTCAGAGCCATCGCCGATGCCGTTGGTGCTTATCTTATGGCCGATATTGCGCATGTGGCCGGTCTTATTGCAACAGGGCTTTATCCATCTCCGATAGCTTATGCGGATGTAGTGACGACAACTACTCATAAGACATTAAGAGGGCCGCGGGGCGGAATGATACTCGCACGGGCAAATGAGGCCATAGAAAAAAAATTAAATTCAGCTGTTTTTCCCGGCACGCAAGGTGGCCCCTTGATGCATGTTATAGCGGCAAAAGCGGTCGCTTTCGCGGAAGCTCTGCAGCCTGAGTTTAAGGTTTATCAACAACAAGTATTAGATAACGCAAGAGTAATGGCGCAAGGGCTAATTGAACGAGGCTACTCCATTGTTTCCGGCGGTACAGTGAATCACCTCTTGCTAGTTGATCTCATTGAAAAAAATATTACAGGTAAAGAGGCTGACGCGGCTTTAGGGCGCGCTAATATTACGGTAAATAAAAATTCCGTTCCTAACGATCCCCGCTCACCTTTTGTAACCAGCGGTTTGCGATTGGGAACTCCTGCAATCACGACACGTGGCTTTAAAGAAAAAGAAGTAAAACTTCTTACTCAGTGGATTTGTAACGTGCTAGATGATGTAAATAATGAAGGTGTAATTGCCGACGTTAAACAGCGTGTCATGCAATTGTGCCATGACTTTCCGGTTTATCGCTGATATGTATTGTCCTTTTTGTCACGCAGAAGAAACAAAAGTTATTGACTCCCGGTTGATTGCCGAGGGAGCGCAAGTTCGACGACGCAGGCAATGCCTGCTTTGTCACGAGCGCTTTACAACGTTTGAAACTGCCGAGCTTATTATGCCTCTGATTATTAAAAGAGACGGCAGACGAGAGTCTTTTAATCAGAATAATCTTCGCTCAGGTATGTTAAGAGCGTTGGAAAAAAGACCTGTAAGTATTGATGCGCTGGAAGAGGCTATAGTCAATATCATGCAGGATATTCGCCGTCGCGGTGAGCGCGAAATTGATGCTCGCCAAATCGGTGAATTAGTGATGAAGCAGCTTTATAGCCTTGATCATGTAGCCTATGTTCGCTTTGCCTCGGTGTATAAGCGCTTTAAAGATGTCAGCGATTTCAGACAAACTATTGATGAAATGAAAGATGACAAAACGTCATGAGGTAACTGTGGATAAAGAATCTATTAATGGCAAACGTCGTGCTCGTAAGCTTGCATTACAGGCATTGTATCAATGGTTGATGTCAGGCCATGAATTATGTGAAATTGAGGCTCAATTTCGCGTGGCGAATAATATGGACCGCGTGGACACCGAGTATTTTTGTCGTATTTTACATGGTGTGCCCAAGCATTTGGTAGCTCTTGAAGAGAGTTTTACGCCTTTTCTGGATAGACCCCTTAATGGTTTAAATCCTGTTGAATTATCCGTATTGCGATTGGGGGCGTTTGAATTATTCTATTGCCCGGAAATTCCTTATCGAGTAATTCTTGATGAGTCGATTTCACTGGCGAAAGAATTTGGTTCTCAGGAAGGTCACCGTTATGTAAACGGCGTCTTGAATAATTTGGCGAGACAAACGCGTTCCGTTGAAATCAGCCTTGGTCATGAATGAATTTTCATTAATTGATGTTTTTTTTAAAACGGGCGCTTTGACGCGCGATGATGTGGTGTTTGGAATTGGAGACGATGCGGCCTGCTTGCAGGTTCCTTCCGGCACACAACTCTTAGTCAGTACGGATACATTAGTGGCAGATGTTCACTTTTTAAGTGAATGGGATGCCTATGACATTGCCTGGAAGGCAGTGATGGTAAATGTAAGCGATATCGCGGCAATGGCTGCCACTCCTTGTTGGCTCAGTTTGGCTCTCACCTTGCCTGAATTTAATCACCATTGGTTAACCCGCTTTTCAGAAGGTTTACATGCGGCTTTGCAGCGTTTTAACATTAGTTTAATCGGCGGGGATACCACACGTGGTCCACTTAGCCTTACATTAACTATTCATGGTTTAGTTCCTGCCAATAAAGCGGTACGGCGCTCTGGAGCCAAACCGGGTGATACAATATGGGTTTCAGGTGAAATAGGAGGCGCGGCCCAAGCGGTTTCATTTCTTAAAAACGATTCTTTCGATGCGACAGATATGAGCGTATTGCTGGATAAGCTACTGCATCCAAACCCTCGTGTTGATTTAAGCTCTATTTTGCAACGTTATGCCACAGCCGCTATTGATATTTCTGACGGGTTAAGTGCCGATCTGAATCATATTTGTGAAGCCAGTGGTGTCGGGGCCAGTTTATCCCTGTCAGCCATTCCCATACATCCATTGGTTAAAAAATATCAGCAAGATCAGGCCGTCAATTTTGCTCTTTGTGGGGGCGATGATTATGAATTATGCTTTACTGTTCCTGATTACCATGATAAGCAGTTTTTGGATGAATTAAAAAGAGCCGGATTGTTATGCTACCCGATTGGTGTTATTGAGGATAAGCCTGGATTGCGTTTATCTACGGACAAGGGTCAGTGTATTGCTTTTATGCCGGGTGGTTATAGTCATTTTTGACGCGAATTTAAGCCGCATCTTAAGGAACCTGAAAGCCATGATGTCAGATAAAAATATTGTAGATAAAGTTTGGCAAGACCCAGCCTATTTTATAGCTTTTGGTTTTGGTAGTGGTTTAATGCCAATAGCCCCTGGTACATGGGGTACACTGGCGGCTTTTCCTGTTTATTTACTATTAGTCTTTTTATCGCCAGCGCTCTATTTGGTTGTGACCTTTATTTTATTTTTATTAGGTGTTTGGGTTAGTGATAAAGTGACCCGTGAATTAGGCGTTAAGGATTATTCGGGTATTGTCTGGGATGAGGTAATCGGGTTTCTTTTGACCATGGCAGGAGCACCTTTTGGTGTTTTATGGATGATTGCCGGGTTCTTTTTATTTCGATTATTTGATATCTGGAAACCATTTCCTATTTGTTACATCGACCAACATGTTCAGGGAGGAGCAGGGGTTATGCTTGATGATGTATTAGCAGCACTACCTGCTTGGGTGATAATGCAAGGGCTTGCCTGGGTGTTTATATCATGAATGAAAATCATAAAGAGCTGATAACTATCCTTTTAACTATTAGCATCATTGCACTGACCGTATTCATTGTGCATCGATTTATTCCATCGATGATATGGGCTGCCATTATAGTTATTGCGACCTACCCCTTATATTCACGTTGGCGCCTTTTTTTTGGTGAGAGGCATAATGTGGCGGCCTTATTATTCACGTTCGGTTTAAGTTTATTGTTGCTGCTTCCTTTGAGCTGGCTTGTGACCTTACTCATCAAAGAACTACAAGTTTTTATCAATTATTTACAGATAGTAAATCGCGAGGGGGGGGAGGCACCTGATTTTATCAAGCAATTTCCTTTTATTGGTAATGATTTGGTACTCTACTGGAATGATAATATTGGTCAGCCGGGCAACGTACGAAATTTTTTATCAAACCTTCATCTCTCGCTGACGCCGGCCAGTTATTATATCAAACAGATTGGATCTAACCTCGCGCATCGAGGCTTTCAACTGGGTTTTACCATGTTAACGCTGTTTTTCTTTTATCGCGATGGGGACAAATTGTTCCAACAGATTAATCATATTGGCGAATATTGTCTCGGCAGTCGATGGTTTCGGTATGCTAATCGTCTGCCATCGGCTTTACGATCAACCGTGAATGGTACCATTTTGGTAGGGCTTGGGGTCGGTGTTTTAATGGGTATATGTTATATGCTCGTAGGTTTTCCAGGCCCCACTCTCACCGGTTTTATTACTGCATTCGCGGCAATGATTCCTTTTTTGGTTCCTCTTGTTTTTGCCATAGTAGCACTTATATTATTTTCCACAGGTTCTATGGTAGCTGCCATTATTGTCGTGATATGGGGCACTGTCGTCATGTTTGTGGCGGATCATTTTATTAAACCTGTCATGATTGGCGGTGCGATTAAATTACCTTTTCTTGCGGTACTTTTTGGTATTCTTGGAGGGGTAGAAACGCTGGGGCTGCTGGGATTATTTGTGGGACCTATGATAATGGTTTTATTCGTAACATTGTGGCAAGAGCCGCAAGAGCCTGTCGATGATAATTGGTCTATAAACAAGCATTCAATTGAATAAATGCGCAAATCATGGCATTATATAATAAAAAATTTACATTGATATACTTGTAATTTTAACATCTGCCCCAACCTGACCAGACAGATTGTTTAAAAAGCCCGAAGTCATGAATTTAAGGGGGGATATATGAATAGGAGTTGGCCAACAAGAGCGCAAGATTTGTTTGTTGCTGAACAAATTATGGAAGAATATGCAACTCGCCATAATAGTGATTCATTGGGTTTGTTTGAGTTGTTTGTTAATCAGGAAGAAAAGCGAATGAATTTTCGTTTATCAAATTGGGTATTAACCCTGGCTGAACATTTCAAATCTATTTATGGAGCAAGCCAAGGTGATTTTATTACACGTAAAGTTATCAGTAGCTGCTTAACTAATGGGGAAACTCTGCATTAATTTATTTTTGTTTACTAGTATCTTGTCAAGTTATCTTTAACTTGCAAACAGGCGAGTAAGTTATACTGCTTCCATCTTTGCGAGCCTTTATATGAAATCTAGAAAACGTATAGCACTAACTTTTTAGCCTTACCCTGATTGAAGCACGCTTAATGGGTGTCGTCCCGGAATTTAGTAAGACTTGGTGAGCGTGCGAACCTAGTCTTACTTAATGTCCGGGATCCATTCCACTTGGTGCATCTTCTCAGGCAGTATTGCTTGTCATCATGTCAGGATTAATACTTCGTACCAGCCTGAAAATAGATCCCGGACATTAAGAGAGACTAAACTCGCGTGCTCGTTAAGTCTCTCTTAATTCCGGGACGACAGGGAAGGAGATTCGCGAGTTTACATAGGCGAGATGTCTCGCTATGCTCGACATGACAGGCCTCAAGAGCACCTAATAGGCGGCTGTCATCCTGAGCCTAGCGAAGGATCTGCCGTAATCTTTAAGACCTTCAGATTGGTTTAAAATGGATTTTAATATTCACTGCACTCGATTAGAAGTATGTGTGTCCTGGGAAAGTTTTTATAAAACCATAGAAAAACATGGATGTTTTTCTTGAGCGCGCCACGGATGGCGTCAGCGAGTTTTATTAAAACTTTCCCAGGACACACATACTTCGTGGCACAATCTTAAAACTGGCTTGGATACTCAAACAATCTCAACCCGAGGAACGCGCACAGACGAGATTATTCTCCCTCACCAAAGCGATCATTAATAAGATCCACCAAGGCTTTTTCCATCTCAACTTCATCAGGTCCCTCAATTTGCAAGGTTAATTCACTGCCTTGGCTCGCAGCAAGCATCATAATCCCCATGATACTTTTACCATTGACGGTTTTTGACTGTTTGGTAACATCAATATGGCTCTGAAATTTCATTGATGTCGCAACAAATTTTGCAGAGGCTCTTGCATGCAAGCCGAGTTTATTAATTATTAGAACGTTAATTTTTATCATAGCAGGCCAATTTATCACGCGTTAAGGTTGCACAACTAATCTTTCATGCGCAAACAGGTTCAACTATATCATTAACCAGTAGTGCGTATAATGATTCTGAAGTGTTCATACTTCGGCACATTTTTCGAAAAGACGGCTGGCTAAACCGTTCTAGCAGATTATTTAAAATAATTAAATGTAATTCTGCCTGATTTTGAGGCGATGCGAGGCCAATTACCAAATCAGCCGGTTGTTTATCTTCAGCGCCGAATTCAACGGGGTGGCGTAATTTTATAAAACAGGCTTTCGGATATTTTAATAAAGGAGTGCGTATGTGCGGAATAATTATGCCATAACCAATGGCCGTGCTACCCAGATTTTCACGCTTCCAATAGGCATCGAACAAATCCTGAAGCTTGAGAGTGGGGGTATTGGCACTGAGTAATTCGCTGATTCGATGAAAGACGGCGGTTTTGCTCTGAGAAAAAGCGTCTATAAATACATTTCCGGGGGTGAACAGTTGTGAAAATTGCATAACACAAAACACTTTCGTAAAAACAAAGGCTTATTTTACTCCTTCTTTTCCGCTCGATACAAGCAAAGCTTGGATGGTTAATAGTATTGATTATTAACAGAGAGCCTTAAACTCTCTGTTAATCACAGGATTTTTCAAATGATACTAATTGTGGTGTTCTCTTAATTTTTCTTTATGCTTAATTAACTGACGGTCCAATTTATCCATCAATTCATCAATAGCTGTGTACATGTTTTCAGATTCTGCACGTGCATGCAGGTCACCTTTAGTTATTAAAATAGTTGCTTCGGCGATTTGAACTAATTTTTCAACATTAAATACAACATTGATAGCCGTTATTTTATCAAAATGACGCTCCAGTTTTCCAAACTTATCTTCGGTGTAAGATTTTAACGCAGATGTCACTTCGACATTGTGGCCTGTGAAATTGATTTGCATAACATTCTCCTTATTTAATACTGACGACAGATGGTTTTACGTTCATTAGATGGAGCAATGCTCATTGCTTCGCGATATTTGGCCACCGTTCGACGCGCAACCTGAATACCTTGCTCTCCAATTATTTGGGCAATTTTGCTGTCACTAAGCGGCTTATTGCGATTTTCCGAAGCAATAATTTTTTTAATAACCGCCCGGATAGCTGTTGAAGAACACTCTCCCCCATTATCAGTGGCTACATGGCTTGAAAAAAAGTACTTTAACTCAAACACACCTCGAGGTGTGTGCATGAATTTTTGCGTAGTTACTCGCGAAATAGTAGACTCATGCATATCGAGTGCGAGGGCTACATCATTGAGGATTAAGGGTTTCATCGCCTCCTCACCCTGTTCAAGAAACGCCTCTTGATAATCAACAATACAGCGAGCTACCTTTAATAAGGTTTCCTGACGGCTTTGAATACTTTTTAAGAACCAGCGTGCTTCTTGCAGATTATTTTTTAAAAATACATTATCCGCACTATTATCAGCGCGTTGTATCATTGATGCGTAATGGTTATTAATACTAAGGCGTGGCAAGCTGTTTTGATTTAGAAGTACCTGCCATTTCCCTTCAATTTTTTTAACGGTAATGTCTGGAATAATATATTCTGTATTGCCTTGGGAAATGATGCTGCCAGGCTTTGGATTTAACCGTTGAATAATTTGCAATACCTTATTAAGGCTCGTTTCGTTAACATGGTAATTTTTCATTAATTGACGGTAATTGTGCTGGCCAAGTAATTCAATATCATTGCGGATGATTTGCTTGGTTAACTCAACGTCATCGTTAGTTTCCGGCAGTTGCCTTAGTTGCGCGAGTAATGTTTCAGCAAGGGTAGACGCGGCGCAACCGACTGGATCAAAAAGTTGCAAGCGATGTCTTACCATTTCAATTTCGTCAATATCAAGCGGATAGGCTTCACTGTTTAAGCTTGCATGTATTTCGTCAACGGCCTGGGTCAGAAAACCATCATCATCGATAGCATCAATAATCGTGGTGGCGATAATGCGATCAATATCGCTCATTGGTGTTAAGTCTAATTGCCAGTGGAGATGATCGCGTAAATTTGTTGTGGTGCAATGAAGATTTTCGTAATTGTAATCATTTTCATCGAAGTTTGAACGTTTGTTAAGATTACTATAGAGCTGTGACCACTGAAAATCGGCAAATTCATCTTGTGTGGCTTTATCATTTTCTCGAGAGTCTTCTTTCTCCTCGCCTGGGGTGGCTTCGAGCATGGGATTTGATTCAACAGCCTGCTGAATTTCAAGTTGCAGATCAAGTGTTGATAGTTGCAGGAGACGAATAGCTTGCTGAAGCTGGGGCGTAAGGGTGAGATGTTGACTAATATTGAGCTGCAATGATGGTTTCATGCAAGTCCTCTTTGGTATCATCGCTCTTATTATATTAAGTTTAACTGATTCGGAGGGATTATCCAGTAGCTGGTTGAACAAAATTAAAAGAAGGCTCATATCCGCTAGCCAGATATACGTCTTCCTGAGAGTTGTCCTTCCGTTAAGGAGAATTTTATTTGAAAATAAATATCGTCAATTGCAATCAAATTTATCACGTTGAGTTTTTTCGTTTGTGGGCGATGCAGAAACTGGTAGCTGATAAATCTGGATTCAAGCTAAATATAAGAATGATATTGCGGGTTTTCAGGTAAAAAAAAGCCTCTTATTAAAGAGGCTAAAATTATTTTACTTTCTTTTCTTTAAAAATAACGTATTTACGAACTACGGGATCGAATTTGCGTAATTCCATTTTCTCAGGATGATTCTGCGGGTTTTTAGTGGTTGTTACAAAATAACCGGTACCTGCAGTGGATTCCATCTTAATTTTAATCGTTTTAGCTGCCATGGTTTTTCCTATTCAATTAAACTTTTTCGCCTTTAGCTCTAAGCTTATCCAAAACAGCTTTGATGCCTAATTTATCGATGATACGCATTCCTTTAGTACTAATTTTTAGCCTGACGTAACGATTTTCTTCTTCAACCCAAAAACGGTGAAATTGAATGTTAGGCAAAAAACGTCGTCTTGTTTTGTTGTTGGCGTGCGAGACATTGTTACCACTCATCGGTCGCTTGCCAGTAACTTGACATACTCTTGACATGTTGTTACTCCAATTTGTTCGGTGTATAAAAATAATCAATTCAGGGCGTTCGCTGAGCGAATAACCGGGATATCGCTTAAGTCGGTAGCATTATCGAAAAATATTAGGATAATCCAAGTGCGCCTTTATAGCAAAAAACGACTTAAGATGCAATTTATTTTGCTGATTTTATCACCATTTTAAAGCGGTTAATACTAAACAATGGCAATATTTTAATCGGTGATCGCAAAAGCTGCAATAAGCGTTATAATCCCGAGCAGTTTATAGTAAGAAGTGATTTAAAATGAGACGAACCATAAAGAGTTTTGTATTGCGCGCAGGGCGTGTTAGTAATCGACAGCAATTTGCGCTGGATAACTGGCTTAAGAATTATGAGCTACCCATAGATGGCAAGCCTTGGGATATGGTGTCCATTTTCGGGCGTGAGGCACCGGTTGTGGTAGAAATTGGCTTTGGTATGGGAGCCTCTCTCTTGACTATGGCCAAAAATCACCCCGAAATGGATTTTGTTGGTATCGAGGTACATCGAGCCGGTATCGGGAGCCTTACCGCTGATTTGCATGATGAGGGGGTTACTAATGTTCGTCTCGTTACTCATGACGCGGTCGAGGTATTTAAACAGCAGCTTCCTCATAATAGTATTTCCACGGTACAAATTTTCTTCCCAGACCCATGGCATAAAAAAAGACATAACAAGCGGCGCCTGATACAGCCGGAATTTATCAAATTAGTGGTAGAGTGCTTGAAGCCTGCCGGGATTATTCACTGCGCGACCGATTGGCAGGATTATGCAGAGCATATCCATTCCGTGTTATCAGCTGAAATCAACTTATCCAATAGTCAGAAAGACGGGGGTTTTTCACCTCGACCTGCAACCAGACCGTTAACCAAATTTGAGCAACGCGGTACGCGATTAGGGCATGGGGTGTGGGATTTAATTTACCTTAAATGTTAAAAACAGGTTTTGATCTTCATTTGGTCACTGTGTAATATGGAGCCCTGGCTGGTTAGCCTGCGTACTTAAAATAATATGGGATGTTGATTATGGATTTTTTCGATGAGTTAAACAGGGTTATTAATACGAATTTTGACGATTTTCAAGAATTTATCGCTCGAAAAAAAGCGTCGAACAAAGACTTGCTGCAAGAGACAATTTGGAATCAGGATGGTAAGCAAAGTACCCTACTAAATTACCTTATTTTGGCACATGATGCGGAAAAGAATAATCTCAGTCAGCACATAGAGTATATTATTCATGAAGGAGCGGATATTTCGTCCAGTCAGCCTATTCATTTGGCTTTAAAACTGAAGAAAATAGATCTGTTCTTCATATTATGTAGCGTAATTAACCATTTGAAGGCACTTTTAGGTTATAAATCGAACCCGGCGGGTGAAAATAGTTGTCTTGAAGATGAAATCCAAAGAGCTCCAGAAGCCGCGATGACACTGCAATTTGATTTGAATGCACGAGATGAGGAAGGTCAAACATTAATCGCACGTGCAATTCAGACAAAGGATACTAACGTTTTAAAAGAGGTGCTCGCATGGAAACCAAATGTTAATCAAGCGAGTAAAGGCTTGCCACCGTTGCAACCCTTGGAAGATCTGCAGCCGCTACATTTAGCCGTTTGCCTGGATTTCCCAGATGCTGTGCACGCTTTGATAAAAGCCAATGCCGCAATCAATAATCCCTGTCTTAAACAGAAACAAACTCCTCTGCTAATGTCAGCTGATCTTGTTACAGAAAAAACCCTGGAAGCATTACTTCAATATGTAATAGTAAAGCCCGATGAACCCAACCCTTTGGATACATCCGTTAATATTGATAACTTGCCCGCCATTGATCTTCTTTGCAACCGTTTACAAAATAAGGAAGCCCCAGTCAGATCCATTCGTTGTATAGCCATGCTCCTGTGTCATGGTGCTTCAGCGCCGCGCTCAGATGAGTTTCGTAATCTGCTGCGCGATAATAATATGGCATTGTTAAATGCAGTTAGCGAATACACGAAAGATAAAACCCAACTAGGTTTGCAGTTTGCGCGAGCAGTTTATAATAAGGATAATCCTTTGCATGATATTATCTTTGCAGATAGAGCGCTAAGCACATCAGCAAGACATTTCTTTGGTATTGTTCGTGGGATAGGTTATAAATTGGCAGATCTGGTTTTAAGGGCATCCGCAACTGCTAATGAAATTAGCTTGGCTCGCTTTGTCAAGAGTTATCAGAAAGGTATAAGCGAAGAGTGCTTTTATAATCGAAACAGTACCATGCTATGGAGAATTGAGCGTGGTAATTTATCCTGGGATGAAGTAAAGAATTATGTGCAATCGTACCCTAATAAACGCTCAGCCAAAATTTTTGACGACATGAACAAAGTTGGTGCCAAAGTGGAGATGCATAATGTGCTGAATTCTTCGGAACAGGATGAGGATGAGGCAGAGAATGGTGCAAGCCGTTCTTTATCATAATCAAAGATTGACAGCTCACCTTTGCTGAGCTGTCACATTTCTCTTCTAACCCTTGCTTAAAGCCGACAATGGCCATAGAATTCTAGCTTTGCATATTTAGACGGTGGGAGAAATCAATGGGATGGAATGAGCCGGACAAAGGCAAGGATCCATGGAGTGGTAAAAAACAACCACCGGATCTCGACGAGGCGCTAAAACGTTTTCAGGAAAAACTGAAAAAAGCGCTCTTCGGGGGTTCTGGTCAGGGTACTCCTGGTGCGCCTGTTTCTGCCAAAAGCGGAGGCTTAATTGCATCTTTGGTTATATTGATTATCTTCATCCTTTGGGCATTATCCGGGATTTTTATCGTTGATCCTGCTGAGCAGGCCGCTATTCTTCGTTTTGGAAAATACGTCGAAACGGTAGGTCCGGGTCCACATTGGATTCCTCGTCTTATCGATTCTAAAATCGTCGTTAACGTTGACAGGGTTTCTGATTATTCGTACTCGGCTCAAATGCTGACGCAAGATGAGAATCTGGTTTCAGTATCTGTTGCGGTTCAGTATCGAATAGGGGATTTGGAAGCTTATTTATTTAATGTTGCTGATCCGGAAGAAAGTTTAAAGCAGGCTACCTCAAGTGCTTTACGGCAAGTAGTCGGTACGACCACACTTGATCAAATTATTACCGCAGGGCGCGAAGCCTGGGGGATTAACGTACAGGACTCACTGATTAAAATCCTTGATACGTACAAAACAGGTATTATTATCGTTAACGTATCTCCACAGCCCGCACGTGCGCCTGAAAATGTTCAGGATGCCTTTGATGATGCTATCAAGGCACAAGAAGATGAAAAGCGCTTCAAAGAGCAGGCTGGCGCCTATAAAGCGCGTGTTGTGCCCATTGCTCAGGGTAATGCTCAACGCATCACCGCGGAAGCCAAGGCTTATGCCCAGCAAGTCGTATTACGGGCAAAAGGGGAGGTGGCCGAATTTCTGGCCATTTTACCCACTTATACTCTAGCGCCTCTGGTTACTTCCGAGCGTATGTATTTGGATAGCATGCAGCAGATACTAAGTAAAAGTAGTAAGGTTATTGTCGATGGGAAAGCGGGTAACATGCTTTATTTACCCTTGGACAAACTTGCCTCTTCACTGCCTCCTGCGCCGAAAGAGGCAAGTACTGATTCAGGAAATGCAGAGCATTCAGCAGGCTTAAACGATGCCGATAGTTCGATAGTCACCAGCCGTAATATTGTTCGAGAGACAATACGCCAAGGGAGGAATGGTTAATGAATTCAATGAAAATAACCCTGGGCGTTATAGCGTTTATTATCCTGATGATAGTATTAACCAGTATGTTTACCGTGACCCAAGGCCAGCAAGGTATTTTACTGCGTTTGGGTCGATTGGTGGATGATGCACAAACAGGGCAGGCACGAGTACTTAGCCCAGGTTTGCACGTTAAAACACCGTTTATTGAGAGTGTGCGTCTTTTTGATACACGTATCCAGACATTGGATATTAAATCTTCCCGAATTGTAACCAAAGAGAAGAAAGACGTCATTGTGGATTATTATGTAAAATGGCGCATTGAAGATCTCGCTCGCTATTTTAAATCGACCGGCGGTAATGAGTTCAAGGCAGAAACATTACTTGAACAACAATTAAATACGTCACTTCGCGCTCAATTTGGTAAACGCACCATATCGGAACTTGTTTCCGGTGGCCGGGATGATGTGATGGGGCTCTTACGTGATAACGCAGAACAGCAGGCCAAAGGTTTGGGTGTACATGTCGTTGATGTAAGAATCAAGGGCATAGAACTTCCGCCAACCACCAGTAATGCCGTTTATCAACGCATGCGTGCTGATATGCAAAAAATTGCTAACCGCCATCGCGCGGATGGTCAGGCTACAGCCGAAGCTATTCAAGCTGAATCTGATGCAGAAGTGACTGTCTTGCTGGCAAAAGCACGCAGTGAAGGGGAAATACTCAGAGCTCACGGGCAAGCACAAGCGGCAGCTATTTATGCAGATGCTTTTAGCAAAAACAAAGATTTCTTTGTTTTTTACCGCAGTTTAAAAGCTTATGAAGCCAGTTTTAACAGTAAACAGGATCTGCTGGTTTTGGACCAAAGCAGTGCTTTTTTTGAGTATTTTAAGCACTCTTTGTCAAAAGTAGATGGTGTTGAAAAGAAAAACGGATTATAATGATCGGTTTTTTGGCTCTGCACAGGACATTTTTAATGTCCCAATAAGAATGCCGTCCTTGCGAACGAAGTGAAGCAATCCAGTGGCCCTGGAAATGCTAATAAGTATATCTATTGTTCGCAAAGGTCAATGGATTGCGTCGCTTCTGGCTCGCAAAGACGGCACAGTGCAAAGATTTTTTGGCTTATTGTAAAGTTCGCAAGCCAACTGAACAAAGGTTTTGTTGAACATGGGTTAAGCGTGCTTAACCTTTTTTTTTTAAGATTTTTGGAGGTTGCCTAAGTGATTGTTAGTTTTCTCTCGGCTTTTGCTTTGGTTTTGGTTTTTGAAGGGTTAATGCCTTTTGGTTCCCCTGAGCGATGGAAGCGCTTATTAAATAAATTAATTGCTCAAGACGCGCGGGCATTACGTATCTCGGGCTTTATCAGCATGCTAGTGGGAATTTTTCTTCTCACCATTATTCACCAATTTGCAGAGTAAGAGTTAATTATGGGTAAGAATGTTGTAGTAGTTGGCACACAATGGGGCGATGAAGGCAAAGGCAAAATTGTTGATTTGTTGACAGAAAATGTGCAAGTGGTTGTGCGCTACCAAGGGGGGCATAATGCTGGTCATACGCTTAAAATCAAAGGCGAAAAGACGGTCTTGCGTTTGATTCCATCAGGAATGCTTCGTTCCCATGTACAATGTTACATTGGAAACGGCGTCGTACTTTCCCCTGACGCATTGCTTGCTGAAATGGCGGAGCTCGAAAAAAAGGGCATAAATGTGCGGGAGCGCTTGCATATAAGCCAGGCCTGCCCCTTAATTCTACCTTGTCATGTAGCACTGGATAAGGCACGTGAGCTTCATAAAGGAACGGCGGCCATTGGTACGACCGGGCGAGGTATTGGTCCGGCTTACGAAGATAAAGTTGCCCGTCGCGCTATAAAAGTGAGTGATTTGTTCAATCCTGAGCGTTTTGCCACTAAACTGCAAGAATTATTGGAATATCATAATTTTGTTCTAAAACATTATTTTAAACAGCCTGAAATTGAATTCCAACCATTGCTGGATGAGGCAATGGGCTGGGCGGCTCAATTAAAAAACATGGTTTGCGATGTAACCACCCGTTTGCATGAGCATCGTGAGCGTGGTGATTCCATATTATTTGAAGGTGCCCAAGGGGTATACCTTGATGTGGATCATGGCACTTATCCTTACGTTACATCTTCCAACACCTGTGTTGGCAGTGTTGTTAACGGTGCGGGTTTTGGCCCTCGTTATCTTGATTATGTATTGGGAATTACCAAGGCTTATACAACGCGCGTGGGCGGCGGGCCTTTCCCCACAGAATTGTTTGATGACGTTGGCAAGCGGCTCGCTGAAAGAGGAAACGAATTTGGAGCAGTTACCGGACGTCCACGCCGTTGCGGCTGGTTTGATGCGGTTTTACTGCGACGCTCAATTGAGCTTAATAGCATTACCGGATTATGCCTGACTAAAATGGACGTTCTGGATGGGTTGGAAACGTTACGTATAGCAGTGGCTTATCGCACCCACGATGGGAAGCTGTTATCACGACCGCCACAAGCAGCCGATGATTTTACAGGCCTTGAGCCCATATACGAAGAGATGCCAGGTTGGCAAGAGTCAACAGCTGACGTGACTCGTATTGACGATCTTCCTCCTAATGCCATCCGTTACATGCGGCGTCTGGAGGAGCTTCTTGGTGTTCCGGTTGATATGTTGTCAACAGGGCCTGAGCGTGACTCCACCATTATTTTTCGCGATCCATTTGCAGGATAATTCGGATGATAAGACTCTTCCTAAGTTTCTTCTTAATCAGCTGGGGTGCGCTATGTGTTGCTGATGTGAATGAGACCTTTGAAAGCATTAAGTCAGACCCTAATGCGCTTTATGCATTTCTAAAGGAAATGCCCAAAGGGGGAGAGTTACATTATCATATCGCGGGAGGTGCCTATCCTGAAACAATGCTTGCTGTCGCAGCCACACAGAATTATTGCCTGAATCAGCAAACATTGGCGATGGATTTGTTTGAAAAAGAGTGTGATGGGGTAAAAGCGGGTGAGCTTTCGCTTCATCCTTCTCTCTATGAGAATACAATCCGCGCCTGGTCCATGAAAAATTTTATTCCAGGTAAAGAATCAGGGCACGACCATTTTTTCGCGGCATTTTACAAGTTTATTAATCTTGTTGCCGACAATCATATTCCTCTTATTGCTGAAGTGATGCAGCGTGCTGCGTCTCAAAATGAGCAATATATGGAAATCATGATAATGCCGGATAAAGCCAAATCAACCACCATTGCCAATTTACCGGTCGTGCCTGCTGATTATAGGGCTCTTAAACAAAAACTATTAGCTAATAAAGCTTTTGTGGCTGAAATTGATAATACCGTGACGGTTGCGGAATCTCTGTTGCCGACAGTTCGTCAGTATCTGGGTTGTGACAAAGTACCTGAAAAACCTGGATGCCAGTTAACGGTGAGGTTTCAATACCATGTGCTGCGCGAGCAGTCGCTAGACAAAGTATTTCAACAGGCCCTGCATGGTTTTGCAGCAGCTTCTCGTTCACATGCCATTGTTGGTATTAATCTCGTGCAGGCAGAAGATGGGATAATTTCCTTGCGCGACTATCGTCAACAGATGAAAATTTTTGAATTTATGCATCAACAATACCCTGATGTGCATATTGCTTTACATGCAGGGGAATTAGCCCCTGAAGATGTTCTTCCGGAAAATTTACGTTTTCATATCCATGATGCCATCAAAGTAGGGCATGCCGAGCGAATTGGCCACGGTGTTGATATTGCGTTTGAAGATAATGCTGAGGAGCTTGTTAGCTTTATGGCAAGACATCAGATACCTGTTGAAATTAACCTGGTAAGTAATAAGAAAATTTTATCTATTTCTGGGAATAAACACCCACTTCGCTATTATCTGACTCACAAGGTTCCGGTGGTACTTTCAACCGATGATGAAGGTTTGTTGCGAACTGATCTGACTCACCAATATGTGGAAGCCGTCATGGAGCATGGCGTGGATTATCCCGCTTTGAAAAGAATCAGTCGCAATGCCCTCAGTTATAGTTTCCTGCCCGGGAAAAGTTTATGGATGGATACTCTCAATGCAATTCCGGTCACGGTATGCAAAGATTTGAATAGTCAAGAGTGCATTAAATTTTCAAGCCAAAACGAGAAAGCAAAATTACAAAGAGAGCTCGAACTAAACCTGATTAAGTTTGAAGCGCCTTACGACAAACCCCCCATCCTTGTGACCTGACGTTGAGAACGGCTGATGATTCACAAAAAATCGAACGTAGCCCGGATTAGCGCAAGCGTAATCCGGGAAATGCATTATGACGGAGCATCGAACACGTCAAAATAAATGATGCGACAACCAAATTACGACCTTATTTAAAGGGCTTCGCAGTAAAACGACAGCTGCTAACAAGCTAATTACTGCATATCGGTCGATATAAAAAAGAATGCCGCTCTCCTGTTGATACAGCTCAGAGGGCTGACGAGTAAGCCATCGGCGTAGTGCCACACATACCGGTAAATAGAGCAAAATCAGAATCTCGCTAAATATTCGTGCTTCAACAAAATTACCGACTACCAATAGCCCTAGAAAATAAAACAGCGCAACATAACGTATTGGACGATAACGCAAGGGTATGTAGTCATAAAATACAAACCAGAAAAAAGGCAATCCAGCCATGCAAAACAGGAAGAAAAAAATTTGTTGACCGTCTATTAACCGTAACAAATTCACCTCAAAGTGTGTAGTAAAGTTCTTAAAATAACACCACTCAATCATGTGCCCTGGAAGATGATGGACGAAGAACCATATAATTAGTCGCGCTGCAATGAATGCGAGAAAAGCCAGAAAAAAGGGTCTAATAACCTCTCGTAAATGCTGCCAATGTAAAGCGGGTATGAGTAATAATAGTAAGACACTACTTTCCCGATTAAAGGTCGCGAGAAAAATCCACGCAATGAAATAACCCCAGCTCTGACGCAAACAAAATAAAAAGCCCAAGGCCATAAAAAAAAGGGAGGCGGTGTCATTGGGAAAATAGATGGGAGCTGAGCCCTTCACATCGAAGCGGTAATTTATTACGGTAACAAGCGGTAGCAAAATAATAAATAACCAACTCAATAATTTAGCCTCCCGGCGCTCAAATTCAAAAGAGAGCAAATGCACAAGGGCGAAATAGAGGAGCGTCACAAATAGCCATTCCAACAACATAAAAATATGGAAGGTCTCAAGAGGCAGAAGACTGGAAAAAAAGCGCGCAAGAGCTGGAACCAATAAACGCTGCGCATAAGGCAGTCTTACAGAAAAATCAATAAATTGATCAAGCGTTGCTTCGACATACACACCCGTTAGTTTAGTGTGGATATAACTATAACTTAAAAGTAGAAAAATCGTTAAAAAACGCGATTTGTAGCGAAAAAAATCGGCATAAATCAGGGATTTTTGATCACAATGCAGAGAAGACAAGGCACCAATCCTTTGCAATTAGAATTTCGCCAGAACCAAACTTCGCTTGAAAATGCGGGATTGATTCTGGCGAGACAGGTTTATTGTTTAGCCAGTGCTAACCCTTTGAGGATAGTCAAGGCTGCATACAATTGATAATCATCATGCATCAATGATTGATCATCTTTTGGTGACTGCTCCCCATTCACTAGTTCTTTTTGTTCGTTGCCATTAAGCAAATGCCCACTTAAATCAGCTTCACTATAGTCAGAAAACTCAGGTTTGGTTGTTCCCTTGGCGACCTGAATTTCTTCAATAACGATATCAGGGGTAATACCTTTCGCTTGAATGGAGGTACCTGAAGGCGTGTAATAGAGTGCTGTTGTTAATTTAATACCACGCTTCTCATCAAGGGGCAACACAGTTTGTACGGAACCTTTACCAAAACTTCGGGTGCCGAGAATTATCGCGCGTTTATTGTCCTTTAACGCACCTGCAACAATTTCTGATGCAGAGGCTGAGCCATTATTGATTAAGACAATCATGGGCGCATTTTGCAAAACATCTCCAGGATTGGCCAATGCGGTAAATTTGGAGCCAGGCAGACGTCCTTGTGTATAGACTATCATTTCCTGCTCGCCTTTTTTATTAGTATCAATAAATGAATCTGAAACTTGTATCGCTGAATCCAGAAGACCCCCTGGATTGTTACGTAAATCGAGAATAAGGCCTTTGAGCTTGCCACCAGCCTGTTGTTTAAGCTGAACAATGGCAGTTTCAACATCCTGACCTGTCATCGCCTGAAATTGCGTAATACGGATATAACCATAGTTACCATCCAGTAATTTGCTTTTTACGCTTTTTATTAATATTTTTTCGCGGATTAAGGAAAATACAAGCGGTTTTTCCTCGCCTTTGCGTAAAATTGTTAATTCAATAGTGGAGCCTTCCTTCCCGCGCATTAACTCAACGGCATCTTTCAAGCTAAGACCTTGCACAGGTTTTGTACCCAACTTTATAATGTAATCTCCAGCTTTAACGCCTGCTTTAAATGCTGGCGTGTCAACCAAAGGGGTAATGACTTTAACCACGCCGTCTTCCATGGTAACTTCAATGCCCAAGCCACCAAACTCACCACTTGTTGAGGTTTGCAATTCTTTAAATTCATCCTCATCAAGGTAACTTGAATGGGGGTCAAGGCCGCTTAGCATTCCACGGATAGCATTGTCAAAAAGCTCTTTGTCATCAATGGGTTTAACATAATATTTTTTAATTTGGTTTATGGCATTTGAAAAACGTTGCACGTCTTCCAGCGGAATACGTTTGGTTGTTGTCTCTTCTTCGGCTGCAGAAAATACTTGAAAAGGAAACGCGAGAGCAACTGTTAACAGTGTAGCCATTACACTCGAGTACAGCCGTTGATTCCACATAATTTTCTCCCAGGATAGTGTGACGCGCATAAAGGCGAGTCCTCTTCCGATATTTAAAATGTATAAAGCAATATAAGTGCCATCCAATTCCATCTGTTGTATAAAACGTATAAAAATTAAAAAGAGTGGTTAGTTACTTGAAAAAATCACACCTTGTACCTAAAATTTAACCTCGATTTTATTTTTGGTGATTATCGGGATTTCAAGGATACATCCTGGGATAGCCAGTCGAGCGGTGGAACGGCTTTACCACGTTGCCTTACTTCAAAGTATAGACCGTTTTGCTTTATTCCTCCGCTATGGCCTACTGCTGCAATTTGCTGCCCCTGAAGAACAGTCGTACCTTTGTGTTTAAATAACGATTGATTATGAGCATACAAGGTCATAAACCCTTGGCCATGATCGATAATTAATAAAAGCCCATAACCATTCAACCAATCACTAAACACAATTTTGCCGGAGTATACGGCATAAACTGGTGCCCCTTCGCCGGCAAAAAATGTTACACCTTGGTTCATTTTTTTAAATGACTGGCGTGCTTCCCGAACAGGCGGTGTTAATTTATGGCGCATATTCACGAAGGGTTGTTTTGAATAGGAAACACTTTGTACCGATAGGGTTTTAAGTAATCGGGATAAATTTTCTTTATTGCGTTCAAATTCATTCAGAATAAGTTGCTTGCTCTGAATGTCATTATTTAAAGATTGAATAACGGCAGTGTGGTAATTTTTATTATGCTCTAATTGCTCCTGATGGACATGCAATTGCTTTTGTAGTGCTCGCTGATTTTCTATTTCCTGCTTTAAGTTGTTTTGATTTTCAGTCAGACTTTTTTTGGTCATATCAATCTCGGCAATGATATGTTGCCGAGAGCGAACCAGATATTGATGAAAAGTGATCAAACGGCTAATCGAGTAGGGATCATCTTGATTGAGAATCCATTTAACGGGTTGATACTCACCCATTTTGTAACGAATGCGAATGTGATCCGCCAATAGTTGTTGCTGAGTTGATAATTGTTTATTCAATTCATTGACACGCTGCTGCAGCCCACTGATTTTTTGGCGCTTTGAGTCCATGTCCTTTTGAATATGGTGGAGTTTTTGGATGCCGGTACCAATTTGTTTTTCATTCTCGGCAAGCTCCTGATTGAGAAGCCCACGCTTATCATGAGCACTATTTAATGTTTGCTTGAGCTTGCTAATCTGAGCATCAAGTTGCCTGAGCTTGGTTTTAGTCTGGGTAACAGAGGCAGTTTCGGCACAAAGCGCAAAAGCAAGGCTTGTTAGGGCGAGAATAATTAAAATAGTACGTAAAGATGACCTGGTATTAGGCATGATTTTCCACCAAAAGCGAGTTGCCGGTCATTTCCAAGGGTTTAGCGATATTCAATAGTGCCAATATTGTAGGCGCTATATCAATGAGGCTGCCTTTGGTTTTTTTAAAATCCCAGTCGCGCCCGACATACAGCAGCGGAACGGGTAAACTGGTATGGGCTGTGTGTGCCTGCTTTGTGGTTTCATCAAACATGGCTTCAGCATTCCCATGATCAGCAGTAATAAGCAAGGCTCCGTCTTTTGCCGTTAGAGCCTCTCCAATGAGATTAAGACACCTGTCCAGGCATTCTATAGCCTGGATTGTCGCTTGAAAATTGCCTGAATGTCCAACCATATCGGCATTAGCATAATTACAAATGATGACATCATATACATCACTGTTAATGGCGTCTACCAGTGCGCGAGTCAATTCAGCAGCGCTCATTTCCGGTAGAAGATCATAGGTTGCCACTGAGGGCGAGGGGATAAGTATCCTGTCTTCGTTAGCAAAGACTTGTTCACAACCGCCATTAAAAAAGAAGGTAACATGAGCATATTTTTCAGTTTCAGCGATTCGTAACTGGCTTAATCCTTTCTCGGCAATAATTTCGCCAAGCGTGTTATGTAATAAACAGGGAGGAAAAGCACATTCAGTAGTGATGCTTTTGGCGTAGCGAGTCATACTGATAAAGTGAGCGAGTACTGGGGTATGCTGGCGAATAAAATGATTAAAATCCTTATCAACAAAAGCGCGAGTGAGCTGGCGCGCGCGGTCTGCACGAAAATTAAAGAAAAAAATGCTATCGCCATCGTCAATTTTTTGGGGAGAACCGATTATAGTCGGGGGAATAAATTCATCAAAAGTATTTTTACTATAAAAAGAGTTCAAGGCATCTTCGGCATTATCAAATTGATAAAGGCTTTTTCCTTCCGTTAACAAGTTGTATAACGCTTCAATACGCTCCCATCTATTGTCGCGGTCCATGGCAAAATAGCGCCCGGTGATAGAACTAATGGTGGCTGCTGGAAATTCATTCAGGTGTTGGGTAAGTTTTGCAAGACTGGCCAGAGCACTTTGTGGTGGCGTGTCGCGGCCATCAAGAAATAAGTGCAAACAAATGTTACTAAAGTCTTTTTGATGGCAAAGCGTTAAAAATGCAAACAAATGATTTTCATGACTATGAACCCCCCCGGGTGATAACAGTCCCATTATATGTAGTGTTTTCCCGGAGGCTTTCATGTCATCAATAACGGTGAGAAAAAGAGGGTTTTTTGCAAAATCACCGGAATAAATGGCTTCATTGATGCGAGTGAAATCCTGATAAATCACCCGTCCTGCGCCCATATGCATGTGACCCACCTCGGAGTTACCCATCTGACTGTCAGGTAAGCCCACCGATAAGCCCGAGGCCTCCAATAACATATGCGGTTGACTTGCCCACCATTCGTCCCATTGAGGGGTATTAGCCGCGGCAATCGCATTATGAGACGTTTCTTCCCGATAACCCCAGCCATCAAGAATTATTAATACTATGGGCTTTTTTGGGTGCATCACTTGACTCCGAAAAATTCATTATGCTGTGCATTGGTGTCGCTTTTGAAATTGATTATATAGTTGCGCGCGTGAGATTACTAATTATTGATTTAACTACTTATTATTTTCGACCGAGTCGGTTAGACTATGCGCCATTAACAGTTGTTGGATGAGTTGGTTTTGAACGAGAAAATACCTCGGCATGTAGCTATTGTAATGGATGGCAATGGGCGTTGGGCAGAAAACCGCGGATTGTTACGCATTGAAGGGCATCGAGCCGGTGTAAGTTCTGTTAAAACAATTATTCGTTGTTGTCTTGAGAAAAATATCCCCATATTAAGTTTATTCGCCTTTAGCAGCGAGAATTGGGCGCGTCCGGAGCCTGAAGTCGAATTTCTCATGCAGTTATTTTTTCAGGCTTTAAAACAAGAAGTTGAAGAGCTTCATCAGCACGGTGTTTCTCTGCGTTTTACAGGTTGCCGAGAAGGCTTGTCTTCCTCGCTAATAGCAGAAATGGAAGGAGCTGAGCAATTAACAGCTATTAATAGCCGTTTAATTCTTAATGTTGTTATCAATTACGGGGGCAGGTGGGAAATTGTCCATGCCGCCAAAATTATTGCAGAGCACGTGAGGGACGGGAAGCTCGCCCTTGACGAGGTCAATGAAACACGTTTCGCCGAATACCTCAATACGCAAGGATTACCCGATCCGGATTTATTCATTCGTACCAGCGGTGAGCAGCGAATAAGCAATTTCTTCCTATGGCAGCTCGCTTATACAGAGTTATATTTCTCGGAAGCCCATTGGCCAGACTTCAATGCAGACGAGTTTGAAATAGCTTTAACGAGTTTCAGGCAACGTGAACGGCGCTATGGTAAAATTTCACCGAGCCTTAATGAGAGTGATCATGTTTAAACAAAGATTATTAACTACTATTATTTTAATTCCTCTTGTACTTGCAGCCATTTTTTACGCAAATTATTGGGTATTTGGTGCTGTAGTACTGCTGTTGATTCTGGGTTGTGCGCTGGAGTGGGTATCGTTAGTTCCTATTCAATCAATGCCAGTAAAGTTTCTTTTTTTCACAGCCCTTTTGCTTTGTTGTTATTTAATCCAGATTACCTGGCTGTATTGGTTGTTCGCAGGCCTGCTGATGTGGGGGATGATTTTAATTTTTGTACTTCAATTCCCTAAATCACAGGTTATATGGGGATATCCCTGGTTTGTAGGGGCTTTGTGTCTGTTGTTACTGCCTTTGTTTGGTCAGAGTCTTCTCGCTGTTTTTCTTCTTGAAAAAGGCAAAGGTCTTATTGTTTATCTTTTATTTCTTGTCTGGGCTGCTGATATTGGGGCGTATCTCGCAGGGAAGCAATGGGGGCGCCATAAGCTTATCCCTCAGGTAAGTCCAGGGAAAACAATTGAAGGTGTTTCAGGTGGTTTCTTTTTGTCGATGCTGGTGGCATTGGCAGGCTATTATTTTTTTGAACCCCGCTTAACGCTCAATTGGTTTATGATAGCGGCAGGAGTTGTATTGATATCACTTCTCGGGGATTTATTTATAAGCCTCCTTAAACGGCGTGTGAAGGTTAAAGATACCGGCAATCTATTGCCAGGACACGGTGGCATACTAGACAGGTTGGACAGTTTGATTGCTGCAGCACCAATTTTTTATTGCGGATTATATTTTTTAGCGCCGGGATTATAAAATGCTGTTAACCATCACCTATTTTATTATTGCCTTACTTTTATTGGTCGTTATTCATGAATATGGCCATTTTCTGGTAGCGCGGCTTTGTGGGGTTAAAGTACTAAGATTTTCATTCGGATTTGGCAAGGTACTTTTTCGGTGGCACGACAAGCGTGGAACTGAATATGCGTGGTCCATTTTACCGCTCGGCGGCTATGTGAAAATGCTTGATGAAGGTGAAGATAGTGTTCCTGAAAATGAGCGTCATCTGGCCTTCAACAATAAGCCGGTACTTGCACGGATTGCGATAGTAGTTGCAGGCCCTCTTTTTAATTTTCTTTTTGCATTTATTGCCCTCTGGTTAGTATTAATTATTGGCATTTATTCATTAGCACCCATGATAGACGCCGTTAAACCTGATACGCCAGCGGCAACAGCAGGCTTTAAGCCAAAAGAAGAAATTGTGTCACTGAATGACAAACCAATAGCGAGCTGGCGTGATTTTCAATTTGCCCTTATGCCTCTTATGGGCAGCAATGAAGATGTCGCTGTCGGGATTAAATCAATGGTAACAGGTCACGAGGAAACACGAATTTTATCGTTATCCAAATGGCAATGGGATGCAAAAAAACCTGATCCGCTGGGAAGCCTTGGTCTTGTACCGTTTATTCCTGCAGTTGCGCCAATTGTTGGAGAAATATTGCCGGATTCGCCTGCGGCAATGGCCGGCATCCAGGTTAGTGACCGTATTCAAATGATGGATGGTAAGCCGGTCGATGATTGGCTGGATTTGGTTGAATATGTCAGAAAAAATCCAGACAAGAAACTCACTTTATCCATCCTTAGAAAAGGACAGCCTCTTACTATTTCGCTAATTACAGGCAGTAAAGAAAATAATCATAAAAAAGAAGGGTTTTTAGGTTTGCGTTCCCAAAAGGTTGATTGGCCTTCGAAATGGCTGCGTTTTCAGCGTCAGAGCCCTCTGGATGCGTTAGGTACGGCATTTACTCAAACCGTCGAATTAACAACGACGACTTTTTCATTAATTGGTCGCTTTATTACCGGAAAACTGGCCATCCAGAATTTAAGTGGTCCGGTCGGAATTGCGCAGGGTGCAGGCGAGTCCGGTCGCAGTGGAATTGCTTCTTATCTGGCATTTCTTGCTTTGGTGAGTATCAGCCTTGGGGTGCTTAATCTCTTGCCCATTCCTATGTTAGATGGTGGGCATCTCTTATTTTATCTGATTGAATTTGTCTGCCGACGCCCATTACCTGACCTAGCCAAATCAATAGGTCTTTATCTGGGGTTGGCTTTTTTAGTGGGGATTATGGTATTAGCATTGAGTAACGATATCGCAAGATTAACCGGCTAGCTAGCTTTATCACAGAGGGATAGTATACATCAGTTTATCACTGACTAATTCCTTGACAGAGTTATTCAGTTGCTATAAAAGGGTTGCAAAAATATATTTGCCAGATTCAATGCGATTCTCGCAAATATGCTGAAATAGCTTTAATCATTTAATAAAGAACTTATTGAAGTACTGGACGTAAAATAATAATGAATATAGTCAGTAAAAAAATAATATCAGGTCTTTGTTGTTCCGCTATGCTGACTTGGTCAGCTCAGACAATGGCTGCAGATAGCTTCATAGTCCGCAATATTAAAGTAACAGGTTTACAGCGTGTTAGTGTGGGTACCGTCTTAAATTACCTTCCTGTACAGGTAGGTGAAGAGGTGGGTCCTGGCTCAACGGGCGAGATAATTCGCACACTATATGACACCGGATTTTTCCAGTCAGTTTCTCTGGAGCGCCAGGGCAATACTTTAATTGTAAACGTCATTGAGCGTGCCACAATCGGAGAAATAACGATTGTGGGCAACAAAGAAATTCCATCGGATAAGATGAAAGAGTTGCTAAAGCAAATGAATCTTGTCAAAGGTCGAGTGTTTCAACGCTCAGCACTTGAGCGCCTGGAAAAAGAACTAAAGCAAGCCTACAACGCTCGCGGCAAATACAATGCTCGCATCGATACAAAAGTAGCATCACTCACTGAAAACAGGGTTGTCATTACTATCACTGTTTCTGAAGGCCGCGTATCTCGCATCCGTGAAATTAAATTCATTGGTAATCATGATTTCTCAAATAATGATTTGCTGCCAGAGATGACGCTTTCCTCTAGCGGGATTTTCACCTATTTCACGAAAAAAGATCAATATTCGAAATCAGCAATGGACGCCTCTCTTGAAGCAATACGTTCGTATTATCTGGACCGTGGTTACCTGAAATTCAAGGTAATTTCATCGCAGGTAATGTTATCACCCGATAAAAAAGACGTTTACATTAATATTCATATTGAAGAAGGGCCTCAATATAAATTTGCCGGTTACGAGGTAATTGGTAAAACTATATTGCCAAAGGCAAGAATTGATTCATTAGTTGAAGTCAAACAGGGTGAAATTTTCTCTCGAAAAAAAGTCACGGAAAGTATTTCGGCCATTGGTCTCGCCTTGGGTGATGAGGGTTTTGGTTTCCCGGCAATTAACGCAGAACCCCGGATTGATGAAACTAATAAAACGGTATTTATTACCTTCATCGTTGATCCAGGTCGTCATGTGTATGTTCGACGCATCAACTTTCACGGCAATATAAAAACGGGTGATTATGTATTGCGTAATGTAATTCGTCAGGACGAGGGTTCGTTACTATCGCTGCATAATATTAAAGAATCCGAGCGTCAGTTACGTCTTATGTCGTATCTTAAAAATATCAATATCAATACAACGCCTGTTCCTGGCACGAATAACCAGGTAGATCTGGATGTACAGGTAGAAGAAGCCCCATCTGCTGAAGCATCGGCTTCCGTTGGCTATGGTACAAACGGGCCGCAGGTTAACGCCGCATTTAATCAGCACAACTTTATGGGCACAGGCCGTTCAGCAGGCTTAAGCTTCAATGCCAGCTACTGGGGTCAAGAATATGCCTTTAATTATTATAATCCCTTTTATACCAACACAGGCATTGGTCGTGGCTTAAATATCTATTATCAGACATTTGATCCGGAAAAACTCGACATTGCCGCATACTCAGCTGATCGTGTGGGCGGTGATGTAAATTATAATATGCGATTGAGCGAAAGAAGCAGCGTCCAGTTTGGTTATGGTTTCCAAAATTTATTTATTAACTCTGTAGGCAGGGTGCAACAAATTCAAAATTTCGTTGACCTGTATGGACGAGGTTTTAATGAGGTTCGTTTGACAGCAGGCTGGAATCGCAATAGTTATGATCAGATGCCCTATCCAACTCGCGGTGTGAATCAGCAGTTGACAGCGCTTCTCGCACTACCGGGAAGCTCGAATTCCCTGTCTTATTATAAAACATCTTATTCGTCGCATGTTTATCAGCCCCTTACTCACGGGTTTGTTTTCTCAATACTTGGGAATGTTGCTTATGGAAATGGGTTTAGTGGTAACAGTTTTCCGTTCTTCGAAAATTATTACGCAGGGGGAATTGCCCAACCGGGAGGTCAGGTTCGGGGATATGACAGTTTCTCGTTAGGTCCACATGATATATATGGCAATGCCATAGGTGCTAATTTTCTCGTGAATGGAAGTGCTTCTATTATTTTACCTTATCCTCTGAGTCGCGATAATGTCAGAACCTCCGTATTTGTAGACGCAGGAAATGTTTTTGCGCATGATATTCCTGCGGTACTAACAGGTACGCCTTCAGGTCCTCTTCGCTATTCAGCCGGTGTTTCTCTGGAGTGGCGCTCACCGTTTGGACCATTGGCTTTCAGCGTTGCCAAGCCCTTAAATATGCAACCTGGAGACAGCAGTCAAATCTTCCAGTTTACTATGTCATCTGGATTTTAGTGGTGAAAATGAAGAGAGAGTATTTCTATTCAGTTAGCTGCGTGATATTGTCGCAAGAGCATTTGAAGTATGCTAGCATACCGTCTTTCAATTAGGAGAAGAAATATGAAGCGTGTCAGTGGTATTTTTATTGCGTTACTATTTGGCTTTGGTGCGATGACGGCGTTTGCCGATGGCGCAAAAATTGGTGTTGTTGATTTACAAAAAATTATGCAAACCTCCAGTCAAATGAAAGGTATTCAACAAAAGCTGGAAAAAGATTTTAAACCCCGTCGTGACAAATTAGTTGCTATGGAAGAAGGTTTAAAAAAAGAGATGGAAAAATTCAAGCGTGATAGCGCTGTATTAAGCCAGGCTCAGAAAAAAGAAATGGAGAAAAAAATCGTTACAACGCAACAAACGTTTGAACGAGAAGGTCAGCAATATCAACAAGAATTGAGTACAGCTCATAACGAAGCAATGGAAGAGCTTTATGGTAAAATTCGCAAAGCGATTTCCAAAGTTGCAGAGACTGACAAATATGATCTGATATTACAGAAAGATGCTGCTCCTTTCAGTGTTACCCAGTTAGATATTACTGATCTGGTTATCGAGAAAATCGATTAATTCGTGAGTGCTAATTATACTCTTGCCCAATTGGGACATCACCTGAATGGCTTGCTGCATGGAAATGCAGCGCAGCCCATTCAGGGGGTGGCTTCTCTTGGCTGCGCTACCAATACAGAAATTGCCTATTTTGATAATCCTGCTTTACTTTTTCTTCTGAAAACGACTCAAGCGGGTGCTGTACTCTTAAATGCGCAATATGTTTCTTCCTGCCCAGTCAACTGTATTGTTGTTCCTTTGCATAGCATTAATGAGGTGTTACATCTTTTTACACGCCATTCAGCGTCGGAGAAAGGTATTCATCCAACTGCTGTTATTGCAAATGGCGCGAACATCGGACATAACGTTGCAATAGGGGCTAATACCATTATCGGTGAAAATGCATTTATTGCTGATGGGGTAAGCATAGGTGCCAATTGTTGGGTGGCAGGTGGCGTCTCAATAGGCGCTGGTACGCTGGTAGCTCATAGCGTTAGTGTTCATAAGGGTACTAAAATAGGTGACTCTTGCGTCATAGAAAGCGGCGTAGTGTTAGGTGCTCGGCCTTTTAATGCCGTAAAAATTCACGGTGTCTGGGAGTCGGGTCCGTCACTTGGGGGCGTTATTATTGCTGACAATGTTAACATTGGTTCGAATGCTGTGATTGCAAAGGGTTCAGTCGGTGATACTATAATTGGTGCCGGCGTCCACATCGATAATTTGGTTCATATTGCACATGATGTTATTATTGGGCCACACACGGCTATAGCCGGGTGTGCTGCTATCGGGGCATTTGCAGCGATTGGCTCCCATTGCATTATTGGTGGTGCCAGTTGTATTGCAGCCCACGTACATCTTGCCGATGATGTGGTGGTTACTGGAATGTCTACAGTAAGTAAATCGCTTGGCAAGTCTGGCATATATTCGTCAGGAACAATGGTTAGCGAACATAAGCGCTGGCGTCGCAATGTTGCGAGGTTTCGTCGTTTAGATGATTATATCAACCGGCTGGTAAGGCTTGAGAAAGAAGGGTCACCAGGCGGCTATTAATAGTTGTATGTTTCAAACGTGGAAATTTTGAATTATTGAATTATTGAGAGATATCACATGAGTGAATCGATAGATATAATAAGAATTCTTGAGCTTTTACCGCATCGTTACCCATTTATACTGGTAGACAGAGTGCTGGATTATATACCTTTTGAATTCTTAATCGCGAAAAAAAACGTGACGATAAATGAGCCTTTTTTTGCAGGACATTTCCCGGGTAATCCGATTATGCCTGGAGTCCTTATGTTGGAGGCGCTGGCTCAGGCGAGTGCAATATTATCCAATTTGTCACGAACGCCTCCGGAAGGGCATGAATTTCTGTATTTTTTTGCAGGGATTGATAATGCAAAATTTAAACAAGTGGTAGTTCCAGGTGATACGCTTCGTCTGGAAGTAAAATTAACTAACCGAAAACGAGATTTCTGGCGTATGCATGGAGAAGTATTTGTTGAAGACAAACTTGTCTGCTCTGCCGATTTAATGAGTGCATCGAAGGAAGTAAAAAGTGATAGATGAACGTGCAATGATCCACCCCTCTGCCAAGCTTGCGAAAGGGGTAACAGTAGGTCCGGGCAGTTTTATTGGTGCCGATGTGGAAATTGGTGAAGGCACATGGGTAGGCCCACATGTTGTGATTCAGGGGCCAACGACCATTGGGAAAAATAATAAGATATTTCAATTTGCTTCAGTTGGTGATGAGCCTCAGGATATTACTTACCGCGGCGAACCTACTCGTTTGGAAATTGGCGATAATAATATTATTCGTGAATACTGCATGATAAGCCGCGGTACAGTAAAAGGTGGCGGGCTAACCAAGATAGGTGATGGCAATTTTTTTATGGCCTATGCGCATGTGGGTCATGATTGTATTGTGGGTAATCATACCATTATGGTTAATTATTCGGCTTTATCCGGTCATGTAATTTGTCATGATTATGCCATTATAGGCGCGTATGCAGCTATTCATCAATTTTGCCATGTGGGCGCATATGCATTTATTGCCAGGGCCACATATGTCACTAAAGATGTATTGCCTTATGTAATGATCGCCGGGCATACCACTTCTGCCTGCGGCATTAATACAGTGGGACTCCGACGACGAGGTTTCTCATCATCTGCCATTGATCATCTGCGGCGTGCCTATAAAATTATTTTTCGTAAAGGATACACTGTACAACAAGCGGTTGCTGAGTTAGAACAGATGCAGGTTGATTGTCCGGAAGTGATTCCCATGATCGATGCATTAAATCAATCATCACGTGGAATAGTCAGGTAAAGACATGTTGGCAACTATTATTGCGGTGGCTTCTGGAGGAGCAATAGGCGCTATAGCTCGTCTTGTCACAGTAATAGTATCAGCCAATATATTCGGCACTCGCTTCCCTTATGGGACTTTACTGGTTAATGGCATAGGCTCCTTTCTCGCAGGATTTTTGCTGGTTATAATCATGGAGCGATTTGCGGGCAGTGAACTCCTGCGGTTATTTTTAGTGGTCGGTTTTCTGGGCGCCTATACTACTTTTTCAAGTTTCTCCTGGGAAACATGGGCTCTATATGAAAGTGGTGAGCATTTTCTTGCTTGTTTAAACGTACTCTTCAATAATGTTGTCGCCCTTGGATTGGCTTTTTTGGGTATCAGTGTAGGTCGCATGGTGGGAGGATAGTAATGCAAGTTAAAGTCGTGCGTATTTATTTGAGCGAAGATTCACCTTTGTTAAACCTGATTTATGATTATTTACATCAGCAAAAAATAAAGGGTGCCACGGTTTTTCGTGGTGTTAAAGGATTTGGCCACACTGGCGTGCTTCGCGAAGCAAAATTTATGGACATGCATTTTAATTTGCCCATGATAATTGAATTTTTTGATGTACCATCAACAGTAGATAGTGTGTTGAGCCATTTTGATGGTCAACTGGAATCTGGACGTGTTCTGCACTGGCTTGCAGAAATGTCTATGGACTGATTGCATAGATTTTTTTGAGGTAAACCATGTTAGATCCCCAATTAGTGCGTGATAACCCCCATCATGTGGCAGAACAATTACTAAAGCGCGGCTTTAAGTTTGATGCAGACGCATTCAAGCATCTCGAGGAGCAACGTAAAGCGTTACAAGTCGCGACTCAGGCTTTACAAAATGAGCGTAATCAGCGTTCCAAGGCGATTGGTATTGCAAAAGCGCGCGGTGAAAACATTGACGAGATGCGAGCCGCCGTTAACCATCTAGGGCAGGAGCTTGAAAAGAAGAAAAGCGATCTTGAGGCATTGTTGCAAGAAATAGAAGCAATAATGCTATCTTTACCGAATATTCCACACGAAAGCGTTCCAGTCGGTGCTGATGAGACGGCGAATGTAGAAGTTCGCCGTTGGGGTGATGTACCTGCTTTTGATTTCCCAGTAAAATCTCATGATGAATTAGGGGAAGCATTAGAACAGCTGGATTTTGCATTGGCAGTAAAGATAACTGGCAGCCGTTTCGTCGTTATGAAAAATGATCTTGCCCGTTTGCACCGCGCCTTAATTCAGTTCATGCTGAACACGCATACTTCAGAGCATGGCTATCAGGAAATATACGTTCCTTTTATGGTCAATTCTGACAGTTTATTAGGAACAGGGCAGCTTCCCAAATTTGAAAATGATTTGTTTAAAATCAATGGGGATGAAGGCTACTACCTGATTTCGACAGCGGAAATTCCGGTTACCAATACCGTGCGTGATACTATTCTTTCAAGCGACGAGTTACCTATCCAGCACGTGTGCCACTCCCCCTGCTTTCGCAGTGAAGCGGGCTCTTATGGGCGAGATACCAAGGGCATGATTAGACAACACCAGTTTGAAAAAGTTGAGCTTGTATGGATTACAACGCCAGAATCCTCGTATGAGGCTTTGGAAAAATTAACAGCGCATGCAGAATTAATTTTGCAAAAACTTGCGCTGCCTTATCGAGTGATGAGCCTCTCTACGGGTGATGCAGGAGCAAGTTCCGCTAAAACCTATGATCTTGAAGTATGGTTGCCGAGCCAAAATACATATCGCGAAATTTCATCTTGTTCAAATATGGAAGCTTTTCAAGCCCGCCGTTTGAAAGCGCGCTACCGCCATCCTGAAACACAAGAAACAGTATTAGTTCATACACTAAATGGTTCAGGGCTTGCCGTAGGCAGAACACTCGTTGCCATTCTTGAAAATTATCAGGATAAAGATGGCAATATTCATGTTCCAGAGGTTTTGCAGCCTTACATGGGTGGCAAGCGTATTATTGAAAATAGTTAATCCCGTTTGCAAGCAAACGGGCGAACTGGCACGAAATCGTAAGGATAGGGGTAAATCTTAACCAGTTATATCCTACTCGAACGCCTGTGTTTCAGTGGCAAGTCGGCCTGTTCAAGATCTGAATTAACTGGTATTTCATTGATTAATTCACGGATTTTATTTTGCAAGAAACGATTAACAAACGCTCTGCCCAGCTTGTCAAAATTTTTCCGTATAAGAGTAAGCTTACTTTTTAATTTTCTATAATTCTCTTGATTAATGCTTTCTATTTTTAGAGCGTCCAGTTTAATTCGTAACTCTTCAATAACTAGCTCTAGTTTAGAGTGAATATCTTGATGTGCCTGCTCATTGATGAGAGGTAAATACAGGTGCGCTCTTATCAAATAGCTTAAGCATTTATTTAAAGTTGCCAGCTTCTTGATTGGCTCATTTGGGGAATGAAACTGAATTAATTGAACATTGGCTGCCTGGTAGGCTAACTCACCTGCGGTTAGTTGATGTTGTTTTCTTTTAATAGCCTCGACGGGTAACTCCTTTGCGACTTTTGCGTAAATATTGCTGAAATATTCATAGCCATTTTCTATGGCTTTTTGACGAGCAGCAACAAGCAGATTTAATATTTCTTTGCAGTTAGCATTGATATAAGTACTCAGCGCTTCCTCAATGGCATCCTTATTAATACTTTGTATAGCGCCATTTTCAATGGTGAAATGCGTTAACATGAGATTGCAACGGGCAACTCCTGTGCCAAATCCATTTCCTTCTCGATAATCAAAACCTGTCGATGCATCAAAACCTACAATGACAGGTGGTAATTCGTCTGATTGAAAAACTGCGTTGTTTAATTGATGAAGGCTTGTCTTGAAACTGAGTATTCTTGGTTTCTTGCCATATTTTTGCGATGGTTTTAATTCTTCAAAATGCTTCACCAAGCCGTTGCTATAAATTGCTAATAGCAATCTTATCCAGTCCGATTGTTTCTCTTTAGGTAAGTTCGGAGGAGCTTCCATATAAAGACATGCCTTGTCAGTACGTAAATCCAGATGTACTTCCATAGAAAGACATGACTTGTCACTTTCGCTTTGTGGATAAATAAAAAAGGTAGGAAACGCCTCATAATACCAGCCTAATTTTCTTAATTGTTCACGCTCTTTAATCTTCCTTGATGGTTTGCACTGTTTAAAATGAAGAAATTCATAGGGTGTTGGTATTATGGTGACTGGAAAACTTTTGACCTGGGAAAAACCAGGTACTTTGACGTGTGCTATCAGGTGATCAGGGATAGGATTAACATCTACTAAAGGAGCGGATTTAAAATAGGCATCTAGGCCCGCTTGTTGTTGGTACTCATTAACAGCTTTAGCGACGCAGCCTGTTACTCCGGTACAATCAAATACATAATCTGCGGGATAAACACTTTTGTTCCCATCGGGTTGCTCGGTGATTACCGCTTTAATTTGCGTATCTGTTTGGGGTTGGAGATTTACAAAGGTTTCCCTCACAAATTGAACGTTCCTGGCTATCAAAGCGGTATACATTACACGTTCTAGCTCTTTAATATGATGAACGGGTGAATGGGCGTCAGTATCTATGCCAGTATATTCAGTAACTAAAGAAAATAATTGGTGTCGCAAAGTTCCAGGCCTTGTGTAAATACCCGCGCGCGGATCAATTATTATAATATTTTCTGCATCGACCCCTTCTCGTATCAAGCGACAAGCCGTATAAAGCCCTCCTAAACCAGCACCCACAATTATTACGTGTTGTTTCATCGGAACTAACCCAAAAAATATAAATATGTGCACATTATATGCAAATAAAAGTTAAAAAACCTCAAGAGAGCTATACTATGTTTAAATAATCTTTGCACAGGACAATTTTTTAAATGCGGCTAAATAACTCGTCTTTGCGAGGCGCAGACGAAGCAACCCAGTGACCTTATGAGCAATAGTGATGCGCTAATTAGCTTTTTCAGGCCACTGGATTGCTTCACTTTTGTTCACAAAGACGAGCATCTTTTCCGAGATTTAAAATTGTCCTGTGCATAGTTAAATAATGTTTTATAAAAAATTAATAGGGAAAATGCTCATGAAAGCGCTTATATTTCAGGGACCAGGACAAAAAATTTTTTCAGATCATGCAAAGCCTGTCATTATCGAGCCAACAGATGCTATTGTTAAAATAAAAAAAACCACGATTTGTGGAACGGATTTGCATATTCTCCGAGGTGATGTGCAAACGTGCACGCCAGGGCGCATTCTGGGGCATGAGGGGATCGGTATAATAGAGGAAGTTGGCTCCGGGGTCACCCAATTTAAGGCAGGAGATAACGTTTTGATTTCTTGCATCACGTCTTGCGGAAAATGCCAAAATTGCCGTAAAGGGATGTATTCTCATTGTAAAACAGGCGGGTGGGTGTTGGGAAATACTATAGACGGCACTCAGGCTGAATATACTCGCATACCTCATGCCGACACGAGCCTCTATAAAATTCCTGCAGGAGCTGATGAAAACGCATTAGTAATGCTCAGTGATATTTTCCCCACGGGTTTTGAGTGCGGAATATTAAATGGCAAAGTGCAGCCTGGCAGTATTGTCGCGATTGTGGGGGCAGGGCCTATTGGTTTAGCGACCTTATTGACCGCTAAATTCTACTCACCTGCTGAGATAATTATGATAGATATCGATGAGCATCGTCTTGACGTAGCCATGCGTTTAGGGGCCACAGCGACTATTAATAATAGCGATGGACGAGCCTTTGAAAAAGTGATGCAAATGACGGATGGTTATGGTGTTGATACTGCGATTGAAGCGGTGGGAATTCCTGATACTTTTGTTCTTTGCGAAAATATTGTCACGGCTGGCGGCATTATTGCCAATATAGGAGTACATGGTAGCAAAGCGAATTTACACCTTGAGCGTTTATGGTCTCATAATATTACGATTACCACCCGTCTGGTTGATACAGTAACCACCCCTATGTTATTAAAAACCGTGTGTTCAGGAACACTGGACCCACAGCAGTTGATAAGCCATCATTTCAAATTTGATAATATCCTCGCGGCCTATGAAACATTCGCTGGAGCAGAAAAGACGCACTCACTTAAGGTAATAATCGATGTCTCTGAATAATCGCAAAGATACTATACTGATAAGAGAATAAAAAACGGGAATGGCATCATGAGAAAAAAGGATAAGAAAAAGGAAAATAAAAATGAGTATATTGGAATTATTTCAATAATATTCATTATCATTTTGGCTGGCGCAGGAGTGTATTTTTATTATTATTCACACGCCATCTCTAACACTCCTGCTATATCTGGAGAATCGCCAGAGCCGCCTCTTTCCTAAGGCTTTCTGTTGCGACTCGTGAGTTAATGCATTACATTGGTTGCCCGATTAGTGACGCGACTCGAGCACTCATTTTCAGATACTTTTTTGGAAATTTTTTCTGCTAAACCGTAATTGTTATATGGTGCTCAAATGAAATACAAAGTTACCAAACATTATATAAAGACTAAAGAAAACCTCATCGCGGCATTTTCTGATTTTAATGATGCTAAAATTTTTATAGCCAAAAAAATAACGCAGGATGAAGTAAATCGGACAAAAGTTCTCTATCGTATTTATGATGATAATGAATTAGCGCAGGAATTTAGTAAAGACACCCACGAGTTCAACGAGCCTGAAGATGCGGAAACGTATAGTAATGCTCACTTTGCTTTTCAGGTGAAGCGCCAGGCACTAAATTCTTTGGAGAGAATACCCATCGCTTGTTTTAATGATAAAAAGGATGCTAATTTGTTTGTTACGGGCAAATGTTCTACTGAAGATGAATCAGATCCAGGCGCTATTTTTTTGATTTTCAACGCTCAGGTTTTATGTGAGACGATAAATAAAACTATCCTTGAAAATCACTCATTAAAAGACAGTGAAGCATCAGGAAAGGCTACCGGTGCGACGTTGAGCCCTCTATCCACAAGACCTGTGCCTCCTGGGGGGCCTGGTAATTATTGGGTTGAAAAAAGTGAGGATGATGAAAAGTAAGGTTTAGTTGCAAATCCAATGGATTTAGTAGGTTGGGCCTTGGCCCAACAATCGAGTTATAAGGGATTTTTTTGAAGACCAGTAAGATAAACCTGATTTTTTACTCACCAAATACTTGCATGATTGCCTCATCATGACGGGCCCAATCGTGTGGCAAAATTCCTGAATTAATGTATCGATGAATGCTTGAGTATTGCCATTCAGCTGGTGTTCTCACATAACCATGCTTAACAGGGTTGTAGTGGATGTAATCAAGATGACGAGAGTAATCCAATTCGTCCCGAATAAAATTCCGTGAACGCCAGATTAGATCTAATGACTATATTTTGGCAAGAATTTTTGGCTTAATCCGTGGATTTTCATATTTTATTGTTGGGCCAAGGCCCAACCTACATCAGACTGACTATTAACGAGACATTGATAGCGGGTTTGATTGTTATTGGTTTAATCGGTACAATAATTAATCATTTTCTATGCTGAGTTTAAATGTTTACATTAACCCAAGTACAATATATTTTTGATTACGCTATGTTTTCTTTTTATCAGTGTGCTGATAAAACCAGACCCGAGGCGGTTAAACGATCTGCCCAAGTAGCCGCTGCTGCCACTACAATGGTTAATAAAGAGGCAAGAATGGCAAGCAAAGTCAGGGATGGAGTTACGACAGCCGGTTTAGAGGCTGTAATACTTAATAAGCACTTAACAGGAGATGCACATCGCGAGGCTTTTAATATTCGGTTTGCAATAAGTTTAAAAACAGGCTTTGAAATGCTTTTTGATGTTGAAAATATTTCTGAATACGATAATACAAATACCGAGAAACCAATACTCCCCGTTGTTGAACCCGAAGGCTCTTCTCCTAATGAGCTACCGGCGACTCCTGAACCTGCTGCTAAATTTAACCCACAGTTTTTTTCCTCACTACCGCCACCACAAGACGGCAATGATTCTAAAGGGTTTGAACCTAGGCAATGATGGTCTAAACTAGGTTGGCGCTGAGCTTGCGAAGCCCCGCTAGCGTATGCAGTACTGTTGGGCTGCATTTTGTTTAGCCAACCTACAATATATTTAATACCCTGGATGAGCACGACGCTTCTGAATAAGCTTCTTTAGGTGAAAAAAGTGTAAGCTGATTCTTTTTAAAGAGGGATTTAATTGCAATAGGCCTCTCCAGTTTACTCGGCGTCATTAAGTAGTAGATAGTACGTAACGCCTTTAAAAAAGGCGCGTTTTCATTAAAATGAGGGAAGAAAAAAAACTCTCCCATGACTTCTGTGTGATTTAGTAATGCATCATTAGAAATTACCGTTGAATTAGCTATTCCAAATGCTCGGGGCATCGGTTCATTTTTTTGTTTAATCCATTGATTTATAGTTAGTAGCTGCAGCGGGGATGATCCCCATGGATCTAAAATCCATTTTTTATCGTCAGCATCAACAACCATTACAGCACAATGAAACCCCCAATTATAATTCAACCAGGTTTTAAATACCTTATGCGTGGTTATGCCATATTGATTTAGAAGAATACTTAGTGCATGTGCTCTTGCTGTACAATAACCTTCGCTCAACTGCCATTGGCTAGCGAGTTGAGATTTGTTGTATTTTAAAAATCCTTTTAAAAAAATTTCTAAAAATTCTTTGGACGGTTTTTTTTCATCAATAAATATTGGGTATTCAAAACGGATAATCTTAATACCAGGATGTATCATCGATTCACACTCTCTTAAAATAGATTTATTGTGAATAGGCAAGGGAAATTCTATAGATGAATACTGCATTTGTTTGATATCACAGCATGAGTTAAGACGATTTATTAATATTGTCATTGCTGATAGAGATTGTAGAGAGTTATTACCGTGTGGAAGGAATAAAGCACTTGGCAACATCGTCTTATCTAAATTAACCGGTAAGGTATTAGGGTAAATAAATTTATCAAACCCAACATATCTAAATTTTCGAGGTGTTGAAAAATCAATGCTTAGAAAAGAAAAATCAGAGATATCAATATAAATAACATCATCTATATTCTGATCTCGAACTAAATTGAATGTTACATTTATTTCTCGCGAGGTATGGTCTTTTACACTATAAACTTGATTTGGCTTAGGGTAATAAATACGTGTGTTAACAATATAAGACTTCATCGGGTTTTTGGCTTGAAAAATTTGCAACAATTATACGTTATGATCACAAAAAGAGCAATTGGGGTTCTCGTACATGGAAGCGTATATCAGCACCTCGCTGAAAGATTTTTTTATTCTCTGTGTGCAAATAACCCATTGATTAATGGTCGGAGTGACAGGAGTTGAACCTGCGACCCCTGCCTCCCGAAGGCAGTGCTCTACCAGGCTGAGCTACACTCCGAAAATCGTTTGTTAATGACTACGCGCCAATGCGAATTGTGCGAGTTCTGCTAATGCTGATTTATAGATTGAATCAGGTAAAACTTCAAGTGCCGATAATGCATTATCAATTTCGTTTGCGGCAAATTGTTGCGTGAAGGCTATTGCATTAGTCTCTTCGATGGCTTTTAATATTTCAGGAAAATTTTGTAAGCTGCCTTCTTTGAGACTTTGTTTAATCAAAAGCTGTTGTGCGGGCGTACCATGCTGTAATGCATGTAAAAGCGGCATAGTTGCTTTGCCATCGGCCAGATCATCACCTGTGTTTTTTCCCATGGTTTTTACATCAGCACAGTAATCAAGTGCGTCATCAATCAGTTGAAAAGCATTACCTAAATGAAGGCCGTAGGCATAAAGGCCTTTTTCAATTTTCTCATCCATCCCGCCTAACAGGGCACCAATCGCCGCCGAGGCTGCAAATAGTAAGGCTGTTTTTGATTTGATCACATCAAGGTAGTCTTCGATTGAGAGCGCAAAATTATGGCGATTAACCAATTGTTTTACTTCACCGCAACTTATCTGGTGCGATGTATCAGCCATTAGGCGAAGAATAGGCCAATTACCTACATTTACCATCAGTTGTACTGATTGGGTAAAAAGATAATCCCCCACAAGGATACTCGCTTTACTGCCCCAGATTTCATTGGCGGTTTCGCGACCACGGCGTAAGGTAGACTCATCGACTACGTCATCATGTAATAAGGTAGCCGTGTGAAAAAACTCTACCATAGAAGCGAGAGCGATATGGTGCTCGCCTTTATAACCGCAGGCATGGCTTGCTAATAAGACCAGCAGTGGGCGTAAACGCTTGCCGCCGCTTTGTACGATGTGGTGAGAGAGATCGTCAATCAAGCCAACTTGCGATTGAATTTTCTCGATGATAAGGGAATTAACCGCATCAAAATCGGTAGCAACCAGCGCTCTTAATCGGTCAACAGTCATTTTGGGATCCCCTATGATTCAATGCATGAATGCTAAGGGGGGGGGAGTCTAATGTCAAGTTAAGGCGAAAATAAGGTGCTTACTAAATGGCAACACCAAGTAGTTTCTTGTTCATAACCTCTGGCATGGGTTAGCGGGTCCCGGAAATTCAGTTTTCTCCTACGTGCCTCGGCTTGTCCGAGGCATCCAGGAAGATCTATGTTAAGGCAAATTCTTTCATATGCATGGGTTAGCGTGTCAGGAAATTCAGTTTTCTCCTACGTGCCTCGGCTTGTCCGAGGCATCCAGGAAGATCTTTGCTAAGAACAAATACTTTCATATGCATGGGTTAGCGTGTCCCGGAAATTCAGTTTTCTCCTACGTGCCTCGGCTTGTCCGAGGCATCCAGGAAGATCTTTGCTAAGAACAAATTTTTTCATATGCATGGGTTAGCGTGTCCCGGAAATTCAGTTTTCTCCTACGTGCCTCGGCTTGTCCGAGGCATCCAGGAAGATCTTTGTTAAGAACAAATTCTTTCATATGGCATGGGTTAGCGTGTCCCGGAAATTCAGTTTTCTCCTACGTGCCTCG
>JAUXWR010000228.1 GCA_030680075.1 Legionella sp. | reverse complement strand
GATCGAAGTCGTGCCCAATCGCGGCCCGGTTGTCGCCCGGCTAACCGCCGAGCAAGCCGAGGGCGTCTATCAGGTCCGCAGCGAACTGGAAGGGCTGGCCTGCCAGCTCTTTGCCGAACGCGCCTCGGAAGAACAGCGCGAGGCGCTCAATGACGCCTTCAAGAAATTGAAAAAGTCCTTGAAGGACACCGACCCGCTCGCGCGCCTGCGCGCGAAGAACCACTTCTACGAGTGCCTGATGGAAGGGTCCGGCAATCTTGCTTTGGGCGACAGTCTGCGGCTGCTCAATGCACGAGTCATGTTGTTGCGCGCGACCTCGTTGCGCGCACCCGGGCGCACGACGGCAAGCCTGGCCGAACTCGCCGCAATGATGGAAGCCCTGGACGCCAGGAACGGCAAACGTGCGCGCGAACTGGCCGAGCACCATGTGCGCAATGCGGCAAAGGCGGCCATCGCTCTGATGGCTTCGCAGCCGCTGCCGCATCCGGCCGCAAAGCCCCGGCGCACGGCGAAACCGCCATCCGGACCCGTCAATCGTCAGAACGTCTGAACATTGCCGGTGTTAGCCCGGCTACCGACCTAGCCTTGGCGCTCGAACACCGCGGCAATGCCCTGCCCGCCTCCGATGCACATCGTGACCAATGCGTACCGGCCCCCGGTGCGCGCCAATTCATACATCGCCTTGACCGTAATGATCGCACCGGTCGCTCCAACCGGATGGCCGAGCGAAATACCGCTTCCGTTTGGATTGACTTTGGCTGGATCGAAGCTGAGTTCGCGCGCCACGGCGCAGGCCTGCGCGGCGAACGCCTCATTGGACTCGATGGTATCGAACTGGTCCACCGTCATTCCGGCCTTCTTGAGTACCATCCGGGTTGCCGGTATCGGCCCGAGCCCCATATACAAGGGCTCGACGCCGGCGTGGGCATAGGCCACCAGCCGCGCCATCGGCTTCAGCCCCAAACGCTTGACCGCATCCGCGCTGGCCAGGACGACTGCCGCCGCGCCATCATTGATGCCGGAAGAATTGCCGGCGGTGACGCTGCCGCCATCGCGTTTGAACACCGGCTTCAGGTGCTCGAAATCACTGCCGGACGCGCCAGACCGAACGTGCTCATCGGTGTCGAATATCGCCGGCCCTTTGCGGCTCTTCACGTCGATGCCGATGATCTGTTCCTTGAAGTAACCGGCCTTCGTCGCGTGCTCGGCACGCCGATGACTTTCGCAGGCCAGCGCGTCTTGATCGCCGCGGGAGATGCCGTTCCTTTCGGCAATGTTTTCCGCGGTCACGCCCATGAGGACACGGTCGAACGGGTCGCGCAGCGCGCCGTCAAGAACATCCACCATCGGCGCACTTCCCATCTTTGTGCCCCAGCGGATCGACGGCGCCTGAAACGGCGAACGGGACATGTTTTCCGCGCCGCCCGCCACCGCGACGTCGCAATCGCCCAGGCGGATGCACTGCGCCGCGGAGATGATGGCTTGCAGCCCCGAACCGCATAACCGATTCACGGTCAAAGCCGGTGTTTCCACAGGAATGCCGGCATCCACCGCGGCGACACGCGCGATATAACAATCACGCGGTTCAGTGTGGATCACCTGTCCGAAGACGACGTGCC
>JAUXWR010000204.1 GCA_030680075.1 Legionella sp. | reverse complement strand
CTGTTTTGCACAAGCAGGGGTTTATAATGCCGCAGGTTGCCGGTAACCAATGCGTCCGCATCTGAAGTGATGAGCACCTCTGCAAACATGACATCATCCAGATCCGTGTATCCTTCTGTGGGAAGCCTGTCAGACTCTATATATTGACCAAATACCTCAATGTGATCTACAACTGCAAGCGCTTTGGAAGGATGGATATGAAGTTCCGGACGCGACAAAACCTCCTCGTACTCCCCAAGGATGCGGTCATCATACGCCACCGAAATCTGATCTCCCAGAATCAGGTCAAGAATTTTGGCTGGCGCGCCCTTCGAACTGAGCAGGCTGCTGACCAATACATTCGTATCCAGCACGATCCTCAGCATCAGCGTTTGCGCTCTGCCCTCGTTTTCCGGATCAGGGCATTGACATCCTTCAGCCTCATTTTGTCCAAACCGTCCCTGCGCGCCTGACTGCGGATCGAGCGGGCAGCCATCTGCGCCCGCAGGCGGGACACCATTAAAAGAATATCCTGGACATTCTCATCATCCAGATTGATCATTACGGCGAACGGTTTATTATCCACCGTCACCACCAGTTCGCCTTCGCGTGCCAGTTTTTTTCGCAGGGCGGATGGTTCGTTTCGCAAATCACGGTAGGGAACAAATTGCATGGCGCACTCCTTTCGTAGCATCTTTTGCTACACCATCTTACCCGATTCCCAAAGGACAGTCAAGGAAGCCCTCGAAGGATGGCTCTGCCCATGAAAAGAAAAGTGCCAGGTCACTGATGGTGTGCTTCCTGGCGCTCTTCTTACCTATTTCCGCAAAGTTGACATCATCCCTACCTTGCTGTAAAATTTGATAACTCAGGAAATCAGATTTAAAGAAAGCGAGAGAACCATGTCGGAATACTTGCAAGTCCGAAGCAATGGACAAATTACCCTGCCTGCTCCCACCCGCCGGAAGGCAAAGTTGAACGAGGGTGACCTGCTGGAAGTTGTCGTCGAGGATGATGGCACGATTCGTTTGATTCCCAAAATCCCCGTAGATCGCACCCTTGCGGAAAAATATCAGCTTGACGATGTCAATTGGGCGTTGAAACAAAAGAGTAAAGGGAAATGAAGCGTCCATCGGCGGGATTGTATTTCCGGGCGCGCAGGTAGAGCAACTGTGTGGAATCCCCATATTGTTCACCTGTGAAACTGGAATTCCTCTTTACGAAACTTCCTTTACCCATCCGAGGATGGTATTTCTAATTTCCCTCCATGTGACACCCCAAAGCATTCTGGGCATACGTTCGCTTTCCGCATCATCAAAATAGACAAGTCCATAGAGTACCGAGCCGATGTCACC
>JAUXWR010000287.1 GCA_030680075.1 Legionella sp. | reverse complement strand
CCGCCTTGTTGTACCGCTCGGCGTTCTTGCAATTGACGGTGACTCGTAAGGACACATTTGATCGGTCAGGCAGCGGGTGAAGTGCAGTGCGCTGGCTTTGGCGGTGGCGCAAATCGAGGTATTTGGATAGCCCTTGAGGATGGCGATCAGGCCGTTAGTAATGATGAGGCTGCACCGTTGAGCAGAGCGAACAGCCTGCCAATCGGGCTTGCCAGCTACGCGTTCTGCCGGAGACGCCGTTCGGCGACATCAACGGTTCGAGCTATGGGCATGAAGGCGGCATTAAGGGCCTGAGCGCCAATCTGCAGACGAGGTTCGCGAGCATTCTTTCGTAGACGCAGCATTAAGCGTGCCCAGGCGTTTCGAGACTCGGAGCGTATTGCAATCTGCTTTTCGTTAGACGTTTGACTGATTGATCGCGTCAAATGCTGCACTGATGTCGCCGCCTTTGCCGTACTGCAGCAAATTCCGAAAGGTCTCTTCGGCTGCGCGGCCGAGTATCGGCTCCGCCAAGCCAAGAAATTTTTGTTCCAAGTCAGCCCACTGCATCGGATTCCCTGGATTGCCCAGAGCCAATGGCGTTTCGCCGATGACGCGGCTGCCATCGGACAGTGTCACGGCAATGGATGCGGCCGTTTTCGACATCTCGGGCACGACATTGAGTGTCACGCGAGCGACAAGATCGCGAAGGACCGGATCGTTCAGGTGCGCGCTGGAGAAATCCGGCGCGGCGGCCGCGTGACCGGCGAGGGCCAGCGCAACGCAATAGGCCGTGCTGAATTTGCCTTGAAGCGGCGTTTTTGGCGAGGGATTGCCGGCGAGTTGAACGGCCATCGGATGAACGTTGACCTGAATCGTTTCGATGGCGCGGCCGGCGAGCTTCGGCCGCACCTTGCGCGCCGAGTCGATAACCGGATGGGTCAGCAGACACGACGCATAAGGTTTGAAAGTATTCTGCAGGATTTCCCAGTCGTCCGCCGCGAATGTCATCGGAGCGATGGCGCGGGAGCGATCCTGAATCAGGGCAGGGGATAGTCCGGTGGTGGTTTCGAGCAGGTCGTGTGCCGCGGTGAAGCCGGCTTTGGCAAGCTGCGCCGACAGGACGCCATTGAATGCGGCCTTGCCGGCATGGAATGGCTTGCTCATCGTGCCGAACGATGCGGTTAGCCCCGAGGCCTGCGTTGCGGCGGCGCCCAGGGCATTGGCTGTTTGTTCAGCGTCAAGGCCGTACAGCACGCTCGCTGCCGCCGCGGCTCCGAGGCAGCCGCAAAAGCCGGTCGAATGCAGGGCACGGGTGTTCAATGCATCGCCGAATCCATCCCGTCCGATCCGTGCGCCGATTTCGAACCCGGTGACGAAGCCGCGCAACATGTTGGCGGGCTCGGCCTTGATCGCCGTGCCGACAGCCAGAGCAGCGGCCCATGTCGGGCCGCTCAAATGCGCTAGCGAGCCGACATGCGTATCGTCGAAGTCGAGGCAATGTGCCATAGTGCCGTTGATCAGGGCGGCGAATGGCTCATCGGTCGGCGGTCCGAACAGCACCTGCGCCGGACCGCCGCGCCCTGCGGCAACCTTGCGCACGACTTGGGCCGCACCTTCGTCGCGGGCGGCAATGGCGACGCCGAACCAGTCGACGAGACACATGCGGGCGGCGTCGAGGACATCATCCGGCATTGTCCGGGTTCGCGTCCCGGCGATATAGGCACTGGCGGCGGCGGCGTTTGGCGTTTCCGTCATATCCGGCTCCCGTTTTCAGTTGCCGACGATGTTGTTGCGGCGGAGTTGCGTGCGTTCGGCCTCACTGTAGCCGAGACTTTCGAGAATAGCGTCGTTGTCCGCGCCAAGGGTCGGCGCGCCACGGCGTCTGGCGTCCACGAGGCCGCTGATGGCCAGCGGATTGGCGATCTGCGGGATGCGGCCTTCGACCGGATGGTCGATCCATTCGATCAGTTCGCGGTCGCGGACATGCAAATCCTGCAAGGCCTCGTCTGGATCGTTGACCGGCGAGATCGGAATGTCGGCGGACAACATCTTCTCTATCAGTCGATCGCGCGGCATCGACGAACAGTACTCCTGGATCGCCTTGCGATAGCTGGCGGAGCGCTCGCCATGACTGGTATGCCGGTCGCTCGGCGATTCATTTTCCGACACCAGATCGGGCCGCCCGATCAGCTCGCAAAACGATTTCCATATCCGTGCCTCGAGCAGCGATACCGCGATGGCGCGGCCATCCTGTGCGGTGTAGATCGAATAGCGCGGATTGGCGCCCCAGACTTCCATCGCCTGGGCGCCGCGGTTGCCCGCGATATGCGCCATGCCGGACGTCAGCACGATGTTGCACATGCTGAACAGGCTGTCGAACATCGACGTGTCGATGTAGCAACCGGCGCCGCTGTCGCGCCGACGGTACAAGGCGGCGAGCACGCCGATGGTGGCGTAGGCGGCGGCGGCATAGTCGCCGGCCTGAAAGCCGGGCACGGTGGCCGGGCCATTGGACGCCGCAGCGCCGATGAGCCCGGTCGCGGCCTGCACGACCAGGTCATGCCCGGGGATGCCCGCATATAGCCCGGTCTGGCCAAAGCCGGTGATCGAACAGTAGACGATGTCGGGTTTGAGTTTCTTCGCGGTCTCGTAGTCGATCTTCAGCTTGGCCGGCACGCCGCGCCGGAACGATTCAACGACTACGTCGGCTTGCGCCAGCAGACGATGCGCGACCTCGCGCCCTTCCGGCTTCGCCAGATCGAGCGAGAGGCTCGATTTGTTGCGATTGACGCTGTTGAAGTAGACGCTGCTGTCGCGATAGCTCGGCGGGTTGTGGCGGCTAAGATCGCCGGTGCCAGGCTGCTCGATCTTGATCACGTCGGCGCCGAGATCGCCTAGCATCTGGGTGCACCAGGGGCCTGGCAGCAGGCGGCTGAAGTCGAGCACGCGCAGCCCTGCGAGGGGTAGGCGCGTATCCTTGCTATGAGACGGCATCGTGGTGCTCGCTTTTCTTCTTCTACTTGCCCGTGAACTTCGCTGGCCGCTTCTCCAGGAATGCGGATATGCCTTCCTTGCGATCCTGCGAGCCATAGATGGTGGTGACGAGGAACGCTTCGAATTCCAGCGAGGAGGCCAGATCCATCTGCAGGCCGCGATAAACGACGCGCTTGATGAAGGCGAGGCTCAGCGGCGCGCGGTGCTCGTAGACCTTGATCATCTTCTTGGCTTCTTCGACCGCCGTACCCTTGGCGACCTTGCGATTGACCAGGCCGATGCGGTGCGCC
>JAUXWR010000177.1 GCA_030680075.1 Legionella sp. | reverse complement strand
TGGCGGCAATCTCCGCAGGGCTTTTGGAATGGATTTCTGCTATTTTATCAGCAATATGATGAACAAAAGCAGGTTCATTCCGTTTGCCGCGAAACGGCACGGGAGCCAGGAAAGGTGCATCAGTTTCGATCAGAATTTTGTCAAGTGGCATCTGTCTGATAATCTCACGCTTTTCATCCGCATTTTTGTAGGTCACGGGTCCCGTGATGCCGATGAAAAAATTCAACGCCAGTCCCTTTTGCGCGGTTTCGAGATTTCCGTTGAACGAATGCAGCACACCGGGTTTTTCAGCTAGTGAGCCGCTTAAACTTTTTTGCCATTCTTCTAAAATATTTAACAAATCAACAGAGGCTTCTCCAAACCAAGCATCATTTTCCTCGCGCATGTGGATGATGACGGGCTTGTTAATTTCTTTTGCAAATACCAATTGCTGTTTCAAGGCTTCATGTTGAAATTCTCGCTCCTCTTTTTCTTTGACCCAATAGTAGTCGATGCCAATTTCACCAATCGCAACAACTTTTGGATGTTTTGCAAGTCCTTTTATTTCATCAAATGTTTTTGGATTAAATTCATCCAAATCAGTTGGATGGAACCCGACTGCCGCATACACACTGGAATTTGACTCTGCCAGCCGCACAGCCTCTTTACTGGATTTGTGGTGGAGTCCCGGCACGAGCAGCCGAATCAACCCTGCGGCATTTGCGCGCTGGATGACGTCCGCGCGGTCGGGGTCGAATTTGTTGTAATCAAGGTGGCAATGGGTGTCGGTGAGTTGCATGGCGGTATTGGAATTATATCAGCCTGCATGAACAGTACTTTTGCTGAATTGACCGCTGTAACACGCTGATGTATATTGAGGTAATATTGGAGAAAACCATGAAAAAGACCACTCTTTTGCTGGCCTTTCTTTTACTCATCTAAACCATCTTTCCGCAGTCCGCAGCCCGCGCGGATGCCGCGCCGCCCGAGGCGCCTCCGGGGACAAATCTATTACCTGGCGAGTCGATCACCCAAGTCCGCATGGTGGCGGAGACAGTGACGTTGACCATTTCCAAGCACCCCTCCAACCCGCAGGGTGCAATCGCCAAAACGGAGGCGGCCTTCACCATGCGCAATCTCGGTACAACGGAGGAGAAAATGGCGGTGCGGTTTCCGCTTTCGTTCTTCAA
>JAUXWR010000172.1 GCA_030680075.1 Legionella sp. | reverse complement strand
GTGGGGATTTTGGTCGCGGGCTACTTCTTCTTTCGAAGCTGGCGACAGCGTCATCCGAAGCGCGCGATAAGGGAAGGTTCTTACAGCCAGAGGCTCGGCCACCGCTTGGCGGAGGGCCGCAAGGGTCAAAAGGGGCGAGGGGCTGCGCAGTCTACCGAGAAAGATCGTCTGCGCGGATAGCCGCTGACGGCTTGCCGCTGCCTGACCTGCGGCGCGAGGGCAGCGCTCTCTTGACTTTGCCGCGGGTTGCGCGAGAAAGATCGCTCCGAGGGAGAATCTATGGCGGCGCTCACTGAGCAAGAGGTTAAGAATCTGTTTTATGTGCGGCTTACCCAAGCCTTGCATGCCACGGTGGCCGAGGCGATCGAGCGCAACGACGACTGCCATCTGATCCACGTCCTCGGGCAGATGAAAAGGTTTGAGCGCGCGATCGAACGCGCCGCCGGTGATCCGCAGGCCAAGGTCTCCGACTACCCGGAGTGACGGTGCCGCCTGGACAAGGCGCGCCAACGCGCGACCCGTCCGATTGTTCTCAGTGGCTTCCAGGTGGAGGACGGTTCCGTTCAGGAGAACCACGACGATGCGCTCAGTGGGCGGGGCGCCCGCAAGATGCCTTCGATCACTGTGAATATCTCGGACATTGGAACTCCCGGATGTCCATCGAAGTCGACGACTTCCGTTTCAGGCGTTGATGCGTCGTCGTTTTCCATGCGCCGATTCTAGGAGCGCGTCGCGACACCGCGCGGATAGCGAAAGCCGTCAGTCACGCCTTCGCAGGGTGCTTGAACGAGCCGGCCACCAAGCAAGCGGCGCCCACGCAAATCGTGATGTCGGCCAAGTTGAACGCGGGCCAGTGCCAGCCTGCGAGATGGAAGTCCAGGAAGTCCGTGACGCTCCCGAAGACGAAGCGGTCGATGGCGTTGCCGACAGCGCCGCCCAGGATCATGGCGTAGGCGAAGGCTTCGAGCCGGTCGCGCTTCGCGCTCAGCATCCAAGCGAGGACGGCGGAGACCACGAGGGTCAGGACGACGAAGAACCAACGCTGCCAACCGCCCGCGTCGGCGAGGAAGCTGAACGCGGCTCCCGAGTTCCTCGCGGACACCAGGTTGAAAAACTGCGCCAAGGGCAGGGACTCCCCTTCGATCATGCGACTGCGCACCAAGTGTTTGGTGGCGAAGTCGGCCACGATCGCCGCGGCGGCCAAGCCCCACCAGAGCAGGCCCGTCCGCGCGCGATCGGTCCACGCGGTCCCGGCGATGGGGGCGGCGCTCGCCGCCTGGACACATCGGATCCCGCTCATGCCTCTGCACCCTTCGAAGCGGAGGCCGAGCGGCGTCCGAGCAGCCGCAGGCCGTTGGCGACCACCAGCAGGCTCGCGCCCATGTCGGCGAAGACGGCCATCCACATGCTCGCATCTCCAAACACCGCCCACACGAGGAACACCGATTTGATGCCGAGGGCGACTGCGATGTTCTGCCAAAGGATGGCGTGAGTCCTGCGCGACAGGCGCACGGTCTCGGCCACTCGGCGCAGGTCGTCGTTCATGATGACGACGTCGGCCGCCTCCATCGCGGTGTCGGTGCCGGCCGCTCCCATGGCGAAACCTACGTCCGCCTGGGCCAGAGCCGGCGCGTCGTTGATGCCGTCGCCCGTCATGCCCACGGCGCCGTAGCGCTTTTGCATGTCGCGGATGGCGTCGAGCTTGGCCTCCGGCAACAAGTCGCCGCGCGCGTCGCAAATCCCGGCTTGCTTGGCGATCGACTGCGCCGTGGCCTGGTTGTCGCCTGTGAGCATCACGGAGGCGACGCCCAGCTTGGCCAAGTCCGCGATCGCCTCCTTCGAGCTCTCCTTGATGGTGTCCGCCACCGCGAACAGGGCCACGACTCCGCCCCCGCCCGCCAGCATCGTGACGGTCCGGCCCTGGGCCTCGTGGAGCGCGAGCTCGGCTTCGAGCTCTGGGCCGCACAGGCCGCGCTCGTGCATGACGCGGTGGTTGCCCAGCAAAAGCTTCTCGCCTTCGACCGAGCCCTCGACGCCGCGGCCCGCCAGCGCTTTGAAATCGTCGACCGCAGGGGCGTCGATCGCGAGCCCCGTGGCGATCGCTTTGGAGACCGGATGGTCCGAACGCGACGCCATGGCCATGGCCAGCCGCTTGGCTTGGCCCTCGTCCGCGACACCCCATGCCTTGAAGTCGACCAGGCGCGGTTTGCCCTCGGTGATGGTGCCCGTCTTGTCGAGAGCCACGGCGTTGAGCAGGCGCGCTTGCTCCAAAAACGTGCCGCCCTTGATCAGGATGCCGCGGCGCGCGGCGGCCGAGAGTCCGCTCACGACCGTCACCGGTGTCGAGATCACCAAGGCGCAGGGGCAAGCGATGACCAGAAGCACCAGGGCTTTGTAGATCGATTCGAGCCACGT
>JAUXWR010000150.1 GCA_030680075.1 Legionella sp. | reverse complement strand
ATCACATAGTCGCGCGCGCCGCCCGGCGCGTCCTTGCCCTGTGCCGTCAGCACCTTGAACAGATACCCGTGGTAGGGCGTAGGGCCGTCCGTCTTGCGCCGGTAGCCCTCGGCGCGCGCCTCGGCGATGAGCGGGCCGAACGGGCTTTCCGGCTCGCCGTCGGCGGTTGGCCAGAAGAGACCATCCTTCTTGCCCTCGCTGCTCAGTAGCTTGCGGGCGTACTGCACGCCGCTTCCGTCACGGTCGGCTTCGGCGTATTCGCGCTGCGCGTCAACGTAAGCGCGCAACACTTCGATCGCGGCAAGCTCGTTTTCGCCGATGCGCCGGTCGAGGATCTCGACGGCGCCCGCATCGGTATCAAAACGCCACGTACCCGCGGCGGCGACGATGGGGATTGGGAAGGGAAACTCGTCCTTACCGATCAGGAGCACGACACGGGCGTCGCCTTCCGCTTTCAGATCGTGGCGCTCCGCGTAGGCGGATCCGAACCGCTCGCGTGCGGCGGCGTCGGCGACGGCGTCCCCTGAGCTTGCGAGCTCGCGGCCTTTGTCTCCCAGCACGGCGATGATGCCGTCGTTACCGCCCGCCTTGACTGCAGCAACGAGCGCGTCGACCGCCTCTTGCGGCGACTTATAGGTGGCCTGCCGCGATGCTGCCGCGGCACCTGCACTTACGCCGCCCGCAACCAGCAGCGTTGCGAGCGTCGCCAGCCACCAAGGGCCAATTTTTCCGTTCACCGGTTCGGAGCGCTTCATGACGTCCTCCGCATCCCTTCGCATGCAAGCTACCGGCGCCCACCGCCGCCGCCACGCCGTCCGCCCCCGCCGCCGCCCCGTCCACCGCCACCACGCGGGCTCGACATTGCGACGCGGCTAGCATGCCCGCGACTGGCGGATTTGCGCACGTCGCTGCCGCGCTTGACGTCGAAAGCCGCAGGCGAAGGCCGCTTGGCGGCGGCGCGATCGGGCGTGCCGCTGCGCTTGCGGTCGCCGGCATTGGGAAGATCGCGCGACGACGGCAGCTTGGCACCCTTGTCTTTGCGAGCGGCTCCCGCACCGTCGGGGCGCTTGTCCTTTACCGCGCCATGGTCGGTATCTTTGAGCCTGGCTTCGATTTGCGCGCGGTCAGCGTTGCCCTTGTCGAAGCCGCGGAAATCCTTGTTCGCTGTCTTTTTCCTGTCGCCCTGGCCGTACTTCTCCCGCGCCCCCTTGTTCTTGTAGGGCACCGGGCCGCGGTGCGCCGGATCGAACGCCCACTTGTTGGACGTAATCTTTCCGCGGTTGACGTTGATGTGGTTCCATTTGTTGACATCGATGTCGATGTCACGGCGCCGCCAATCGCAGTGGCCCCAGCCCCAGAGCGAGTTGGCAATCACAATCCCGGCGCCCCAGAAGAAGCCGGACGAAAAGCTGCCGTAGTAAGGCGGCCAGTAGTACGGCGGGTAGTCGGGA
>JAUXWR010000148.1 GCA_030680075.1 Legionella sp. | reverse complement strand
AACCCGGATTACGCTAACGCTAATCCGGGCTACAGAGCTGTCATTCAATGAAGGATTTTGGTTTGAAAACCGAGTAGCCCGGATTAGCGCTAGCGTAATCCGGGAGATGGGTTATTTAGGCTTCAGCTAATTGAATTCCCAGCCAATTGCTGAAGTGCGTGCAGGTAGGCGACACAGTTTTCCACTTCATCCAGAGGTGTTTTTTTAGCATTCGTTTCAGCCAAAAGGTCTGACAAGATTTTATCCAATCGTTTTATAATCGAGTTCGGTTTTATCATTTTACCTTCATACAAATCCGCTATGTCTCTTTCAATTCTGTTTAAATCAACCTTAAATAGAGCAGCAGTTTTCTCCGCCCTTTTCTGGTCAATATTTTTATCAATATTATTTATGGTGGCTTGTAAAAGAACGAAAGATTCCCGTATTTCTTTTGCCTCATCCAATTGTAACTGGCTCATGCGCTTTAAGCGCTCACTTTCAAGCGAGTCCATAAGCCCTCGGCAAAGCCAAAAGGTATTAGCCAAATCATAAAGGGCCCTCTTTTCCTTATCGACTAGTAAGACTTTCTTACAGTTCTCGCCCAGATAAAATTTCAAGGTCTGCAATTGCCGCTGCAACATGGTTAATAAGTCTGTTCGCCATATGAGACTGGCTACTAAAAAACTGGCGATTATTCCAATAACAACTCCACCTAATCGTTCTAAAGGCGGCGCTATATTTAACGAAAGACCGCCCTCCTGCGCCATTGCGATAATCAATGCCATATTTGCTTGTAACCCAATATAAGCGTGCGACACGTTTTTAAACGAAAAAAAACTAAAGCCCCACACACAAAAAAAGATGATAAGCACGAACAGATACAAGTTCATCGCAAAAAAGAATACCGAAAACAAAAAAATACTACCGCCTAAAATGCATCCAATTAAACGATGCGCACCAATATTTTTCATGTCAAATAAATTTCTTCTGACTGAAATCACAATACTGCTGACAACGCCACTTAAGCCGCCAGGCCAATTACTTAAAAACCAAAACCCTAATGCAAGAATAGCTGTTAATCCCGCTTTGATGCTGTGAATAAGGATATCGGGATCATTTTTTAATTGTTGTTGGAATGAAATGGATTTTCTCTGCGGCTCCTGACCCTTCCCTGTTAACACTACGCGCCCCATCACAATAAGAAGCCCATTAATTTGGCGCAGCAAATGAGCCATGGTCAAGTAGTCTTTCTGATAGTTTGGTGAGCGATAGACTAGATTTTCCAACGCCTTATCAAAGCGTTTCATCGCGAGTGGTGTTTGCAATTCAATAATAATGCGTTTGTCAAAAAAAGCGGCTCTTAATACCTCGAAATCCTCCTGCATCACTTTAAAAACTTCGTTAACGGGCAAAGGATTTGATTCCATCACTGTTTGTTCATTGATTAGCTGATTGGAACTAATAAAATAACCAATACTGCGAGTTAAATTGAAAAACGAATCCAGCAAAAAGCGAAATTGATCAATTTGATTTCGGCTAATGCCAACTTCACGGCGCATAAAGTCTATCATCTCTGTGGCTTTACGGATTTTTTTCTTCAACACCAAATTGGCATCGGCGATACCGTTAAGCTTACTGGCATCATGAGCCACCACGGCACTACTTACCTCAGACAAAAGCGCATCAATTGCGTCAAAAATGCCGCCAACCTCTTTCACTACGGTGTCTTGAATAGCATTCGGAAATACACAAAACGCACAAGCGGCGGACACTAAAACGCCCAGACAAATTTCCACGGGGCGCCAAACCGCGACAATAAATGCCTCATGCGGATTTATCGCTAACTCGGAAATAACAATAAAACCGCTTAGCCCAGCCATTAACCAGGCGTAGGCATATTTGCTGAAATTGTAATAATAGACAGATACTGTCATTAGAAAAAAACACATGAAAAGGTAGAGAAAAAAACTGTTGGCAATGTAGCCTGCCAGAAAAAAACCAAGCCAGGCCCCAAGAAGCGTGCCAATAAGACGCATCAGTGCTTTATCTAAAATATTACCGGTATAAAGGTTAGAAAGCATAACCACTGTAATACCCGACCAATAAGGCTTATCCAAATGTAAGCCAAATGCTAATAAAATGGCGATTATTGCAGCGATTGCTGTTCGTAAAGCCGCCCGGTTCTCCTCTGTTTGCGGCAACAATCTCTCTGCAATCACCACAAAATCACCGGTAGGTTACCGTTGTGGCGCTCGCGCCTATGCGAAGTGGATAATCAGGACTGACATCTTCGATAGAAATAGTTACCGGAAATCTTTGTGCTATTTTAATCCATTTCTCCGTTGCCTCTAAGTACATCAATGTCGAGGGTGCGACACTTCCTGCCTCGACACGGTTGATTCCCCAACCAATACTTTTAACGTGCCCATGAAACACCTTACCAGGGTACATATCAATCGTTATTCGGGCTTTATCCCCGGGCTTTATTAATCGAATAGTTGTCTCTCGATAACGAGTCACCACCCACCAGTGCTTTGTTTCCACCAGTGCGAACAGCCCTTCGCCTGCTTTAATATATTGACCACGCCTAAGATTAAAGTTAGTAATAAATCCATCTGAAGGTGCATAAATAGTTGTGTGGTCGTATAAATATTTTGCCTTATCATAAAGAGCAAGGGCGGCCATAATTTTATTCTCATCAAGGCGTTTGGCACTATTATAAGTAGCTTTAGCCTTTTGCATTTCATAGTAATAAAGGCTGGGATCAATCTCCAGAAGTTTATCTCCCTCTTTTACCGATTGATTTTCTTTAATATAAATCTTGCTAACAGGGCCGTTTACAAGTGAAGCTATGTTGATAATATTAGCCGAGACATAGGCATCATTCGAACGCGTGTCATAATAAGTAAAATAGCGATAACCAATGTAGGCAGCAAAAACAAGCAGCACAGTTATTAATTGAGGCCAGTACTGAAAAGCGGCTATCCGTTCACGATTTAGCATTCAATCCCTTATTATTCATACGATGTGACAACCGACTTACCAATACATAAAAAACCGGTGTAAATATCAGGCCAAAAAATGTCACTCCTAACATACCACTAAAAACAGCCACCCCTAGTGCTCGCCGCATTTCAGCGCCTGCACCGGTTGCTAATACCAAGGGCATTACTCCTAAAATAAAAGCAAACGAAGTCATTAATATGGGGCGAAGCCTTAACTGCGCGGCCTTCACCGCGGCTTTCCAGGGGTTCATCCCGCTTTTTTCCAGTTTACGAGCAAACTCAACGATAAGTATCGCATTTTTACACGCTAAACCGATTAATATAATAAAACCAATTTGCGTCATGATGTTATTTTCCATGCCGAGAATTTTTATACCTAACATGGACGAAAATAAGCACATGGGCACAATTAAAATTATGGTAAGCGGTAAAGTCCAGCTTTCATACTGAGCCGCGAGCACTAAAAAGACAAAAACAACACTCAGAGTAAAAGCAATAACCGCTGTATTACCGACCATTTTTTGCTGATAAGCTATTTCTGTCCATTCATAGCCTACCCCTTCCGGAAGATACTGTTTGGCGAGATTTTCCATAGTAGCTAGTGCATCGCCAGCACTAAACCCGGGAGCTACATCACCGAGCAACTCAATGGCCGGGTAAAGATTATAGCGTGGCAGACGCGATGAGGCGATGGTATTTTCCAGTGTCGCCACAGCGCCTATGGGTACCATTTTTCCGAGTAGATTTCTTACTTTCAACCGCAATAAATCATCTGTCGTCAAACGATATTCGCCATCTGCTTGCACGATAACCCGAAAGAGGCGACCTAAATAATTAAATTCATTGATAAAAACTGAACCAATGAAAACCTCCAGCGCCTCCGTGACTCTTGCAACAGGAACCCTCAGACGCTCTGCTTTTTCCCTGTCAAAAACGAGATGGACTCGCGGAGTACTGTTTTCAAAAGAGGTAAATACCGATGTGGTTGCTACTCCCTGATTGGCTTTTTCTGCCAACGTGGTAACCGCTTGTGCTAATACGGCGGTCCCCACTCCACCTCGGTCTTCAATCATCATCTTAAACCCTCCCGCATTACCAATACCTCGCACAGGTGGAGGTGGGATAACGACAATGAAGGCATCTTTAATAGTATTTAATTCCGCGCGCAGTTGAGCAAGAATAGCATCGTAGGTTAAACCTTGTTGTTCACGCGCCTCAAAAGGACTTAATACGGAAAATATAGCAGCGGCATTTGATGAGTTGGTAAAGGTGGCTCCTGCAAATCCCGTAAAAGCCACGGCGTTACTAATCCCGGGTATTAATAAAATTTTATCAACCGCTTCCTTAACAACGGTATCTGTTCTTTGTAAAGACGCGCCAGGCGGTAATTGAATAGAAACAATAAAGTAGCCTTGATCTTGTTTGGGAATAAAACCTGTTGGCACCAGAAAAAATAAGAAACCCGCACAGGCTATCAGGATAAAATAAAACACTAACACCCATCCTGTATGGCGAGTACTTTTGATAACAAATTTGCCATATTTTTTTAATGACAAATCCATAAAATGATTAAAGCCCATAAAAAACCGTTTTACAGGATGTTTTACAAAAGAGAGGTGCGCTTCCCGTTTAATTGATTTTAACAGCAAAGCGGCCAGAGTCGGGCTTAACGTGATAGAAACAAACACGGAAATAATAGTGGCGATAGCAACTGTTACTCCAAACTGTTGATAAAATCGCCCGGATAACCCCTCCAGAAATAAGGTCGGTAAAAATACCGCAACCAAAACCAGCCCAATAGCAACCAGCGCTGAACCGACTTCTGTCATGGTTTTTCTGGCAGCATCGCGAGCATTCAAGCCTGCCCGGATGTTTCTTTCCATATTTTCAACGACCACAATAGCGTCATCAACCACAATACCGATTGCTAAAACCAGCCCAAAAAGTGTTAAAAAATTAAGCGAAAAACCGAAAGCATCCATCACCGCAAACGTACCAATTAATGAAACAGGAATGGCAATGACCGGAATAATTGCCGCACGCCAGGATTGTAAGAATAGTAAAATTACCAGCACGACCAATACAATTGCCTCATAAATAGTATGCTTTACTGCGGTAATGGATTCGGCAATGAAGTCAGTGGGGTTATACGCAATTTTATAAGCAAGGCCCGGGGGAAATTCTTTAGCCACGTCTTTCATGGTTGCGATAATTTCATTTGATGTTTCCAGAGCATTAGTACCCGGTCGCTGGAATACGGGTAGCGCGATAGCTGGAGATTTGCCGAGATAGCTGCTTGTTGAATAGTCCTGTGCGCCCAATTCAACTCGTCCAATATCTTTTAATCGAACCAATCTGCCGGTATCGCTTGCTTTGACTATAATGTCAGAAAATTCCTCAGGTGTTACCAGACGACCTTGGGTTTCGATATTAAATTCAATCCCGTGCTGTGTTTTTTGTGGTTGATGATTAAGAGTGCCGCTGGCAACCTGGATATTTTGAGCACGTAATGCCGCTAATACATCACTGACATCTAATTGATAGGAATTCATCAAATCAGGATTTAACCAAACCCGCATTGCATACTCACTGGCCCCCACCAGGCGAATGTCACCTACTCCCTCAATGCGTCGAATTTTATCGCGTATTTGCAAAACCGCGTAATTGCCCAGATAAAGTTGATCATATTTGTTATCAGGAGAGTAAAGATTAATAACCAGCATTAAATCAGGTGAATTTTTGACCGTAGTAATACCACCGCGACGTACTTCTTCAGGCAATCTAGGCTGAGCAATCGCGACCCGGTTTTGAACAAGCACCTGAGCAAGATCAAGGTTTGTACCCAGTTTAAACGTAATTGTTAAGCGCATTTGGCCATCGTCAGTGGATTGCGAATCCATGTATAACATGCCTTCTACGCCATTGACTTCTTGCTCGATGGGTGTTGCGACTGTCTCTGTCACGATTTTTGCACTAGCCCCGGGGTAGGATGCAGTAACCCTAATCGTTGGCGGAACCACTTGGGGGTATTGGGCAATCGGCAAGGTAAAATAAGCAAGCCCCCCAACAATAACAATAATGATAGAAAGAACCGATGCAAATATAGGTCTATCAATAAAAAAATGAGCTATTTTCATCGGGGAGTGTCCCTGACTTTCTCATTTAATTTGATGAGGACAGGTTTCACCTGCTGGGCTGGGGCATGAATGCGCTGGATACCACTAATGACGACTTGCTCATTACCGATAAGCCCTTTTTTAATAATATAATAGCCACTCTCACGTAAAGGCCCAAGCTCCACATATACACGTTTGACCTTATCTTCTTTATCAACAATGTAGACAAACTTATGGCTTTGGTCAGTATTAATCGCTTTATCGGGAAGTAACAGGGCCTCGTATTCCTCGCTACCAATTAATCGTGCGCGGCCAAAAAAACCGGGATAAATAATAAAATCAGGATTAGGCACAATAGCACGGGTCAGCACCGTTCCCGTACTTTCATCGACCACATTGTCAACAAACTCCATTTTTCCCAAGTGAGCATACTGCTTTTCGTCTTGTAATTTTATTTGAATAGGGTTTGGATTTTTATCTGAACTGGGTAATTTTCCAGCTTTATCGAGGCGAATATAGTTAAGTAAATCGTTCTGGCTGACTTCGAAATAAAAATGAATGGGATTAACTGACACTACACGGGTCAATACCGTATCATTCATTCGAATCAAATTCCCTATACTCGTGTAATAACGACCTATTTTCCCATCAATGGGTGATTTGACCTGGGTAAATTCCAGGTTTAATTTCGCAGCCTTAACCCGCACATCAGCCACCAGCATTTCTTGTAATCGCTGATCAATTTCCTCTGTAGAAATAAAACTCTCTTTTTTTAATTTCGACGCTCTTTCATATTGTTTTTTGGCTAATTCTAACTGGGCTTGTGCACTGGTCAACGCATATTCATAAGGCCTTGGATCAATTACAAACAATACATCGCCTTTTTTAACCATTTGCCCATCTTTAAATTTAATCTCATCAAGGTAACCGGTCACGCGTGATCGAATGTCAACTTCTTCAATGGCATGAAACCGTCCGGTATACTCATCCCACTCAATAATTTTTTTCTTTAAAGGAAGAGCCACCTCTACTTCAACAGGTGCGTTTTGTTTGGTATTGGGTGCTTGGGCATCGCAAGAGGTCAATAACTGACAGAACATGCTCAATAGCATTATAAGCGTTAAAGGCGTTCTGTTCATTCCTTGCGTCCTTGAATTATTCCCCCGTATTGGAAAAATATAACATATTGAATTAGATGGACAAAGGCCATGTAAAATTATTGCCCAAAAACACTCTTCACTACTATAATAATTCCAGGTTATCGGAGAAAATAAAAATTATGCATGAATTATCGACCTTAAAACCTGGTGACAGCGTAGAAATTATTGCTCCCGCCTCTCGTTGCTCTGACAACCATTTAACCGCAATAAAAGAATTATTCGAATCGTGGCAGTTAAATTGCATTATTAGCAATGATATTTTTGGTGAGGATTTACTCTGCGCCAACGCCGATGAGATACGCTTTAATTCATTAAAAAATGCCTTACAAAACCCGACTACAAAAGCTATTATTTGCGCTCGCGGCGGCTACGGCAGTATGCGCCTTATCCCTCAGCTAACTCAGCTAAGCCCAACAGCCTCCCCCAAAATATTTGTAGGCATGAGTGATATCACGGCTTTAAATTTATATTTACAGCAACAGTGGCAATGGCCAACCATCCATAGCGCCCCCGCACTGGATAAATTTTCGCCCGCATCGATTGCAAAATTAAAAGCTATCTTGTTTGGTGACGTAAGTGAAGTAATATTCCAGGCCGTACCGTTGAATGCTCTTGCTGAAAAACCGTTAACGATTAACGCGAGCATAACCGGCGGCAATTTATGCATAGCTCAAACCAGTATTGGCACACAATGGCAAATTAACGGCGACAATAAAATTATTTTTCTGGAAGAAATTGGCGAGCGTGGTTATCGGGTAGACAGAATGCTTGAGCATTTACGCCAGGCTCATGTATTTAAAAATGCAGCAGCCATCTTGTTTGGCGATTTTATTGAAGGCAATGAACCGGATGGTTCTTCACTGATTAATCCCGTATTAAAACGCTTCGCCCTAACTTCAGAAATCCCCGTTATTCAAGTACAAGGCATAGGCCATGGGCATACTAATTTTCCCGTCCCTTTAGGAACGAAAACACAATTACAACTTGGTGATGATATACGAGTTGTTTGTTTTAGATGAGTGTTATTCGTCGTGACAATCACCGAATGTTTTTTCAATCTTGGCAAAAAATATAGTTCATTGGACGCCATATCTGTGCTAATATCGCGCATATTAAAACCGATTTGATCAAGATTCATATGAGCTATCTTAATTATGATTTAATCAATAGTATTCACGAAGATGACAGGCAAGTTTTTGGCTATTATCCGGACATGCTTGTTTATCAGCATGACGCCAGTCAGTATGAGGCGAAATGGCGACAATTGGCCACCTCATCTTACATTTATACTGATGGGTATGATTTAAAACCGGTCGGTTTGCTACGCTTTTGTTTTGAATCAGTAAAAGGCTGGTTCGGCTTTACTAACCACTGTCGAGAACATTTGGTACAATTATCATTGCGTAAATTTGCCTATTATGGATATTTACAAGGCTACTCCCAAAACACAGCTCTCAGTTTAACCAATTATCCCTTTCCCATTCTCTACCAGGATTTGATTCAAAACCCGCGTACTAATCAAAGGTCCAAAGAAATTCAAACTCATTTGGTTAATTATTATGTCGAACACACAGGCCCCTCTTCTTCCTTGTCAAGCGACCATGTTTTTGGTACCACCTTTAGCCGCCTTGGTTACTGGCATCTGATTCCTGAACTTGATCCTCAAAATTTAGTCCTTATCCACTCCATTAAATACTATCTCGAACCAGAAGATAAACCTCCGTCTCCTTACAAGCATCTGCGAGGAAGTCGCTACGCCCACACTATTGCTCAACACTATCTGGAGAAAGCAAGAGCAGAAAAGAGCGGTTTATTCTATAGTTGGTCACTCATCAGTGATGGACAAATCAAAGCACAATATTACCTTGAGCGTGCTTTCTATTTTAATCCTGAGTGCGCGCGCAACAATAAAATTCTTTATATTGACTATTTTTTAGAAAAAAAGGATTTTACCAATGCATTGTTATTAATCGTTGAATTAGAGAATACTGAGCAGGCAATAAATTACCTTACAGAAAAATTTTCTGAGTCTCAACAACGACAGTTTGTTCAACCCAATTCGAAGCTTGCTCTTGCGTTGTCCAGCCATTATCTTAAAAAAGATAACAACTTGCCCACTCTCCGATTTGCAGCGTTTTTAGACTCAAAATTTCATGAACATGATCCTGCAAACGGTTTTAAATTATTCATTGCAGAAAAGCAATACGAAAAAGCCTACGCATTGTTTAATGCCCACAAAAGCAGTCCTTTTTTTAAAAGCGATTTGCACTTTCTAGCTGATTATTTTAATACTCTGGGTGAAACTCAGTATGACAAGGGGCTTAAATTCAAAAAAGCGTCGGATTGGAAAAATGCTGAGACCTCCTATTCACAAAGTCTTGAAGAAAAAAAGAAAGCGTGTGTGCTTCAACCGGTGCAATACAGAATAGAACAATGCAATATTCATAAACGCCTCTACGCACAGCTGATTATTGAAAGAGACATCAGTGAGAATGCAATCGAACATTGCGCTATCGCAAAAATAATCAAAGCCATTACTCTACTTGATTCCTGCATACTGCCAAAAAGGGAGATACTCCATCATCAAAGGGCTCTGGCTAAGGGTCTAATGCGCCAGGTTGATTATTTAACCCATCAATTTGAAGTTCCCGCCACCTATGCAGACGATTACTCTCTGCGAAAGCAACATCAATCCTTGCATCAAAACAACTTTAAATGGGCACTTGATAGATTGCAACGCGTTGTAGATTTGCTCAAAGACACTAACGTTCCTGACCTGAAATTATTATTGGGTAAAGCTTATTTTCTCCTGGGTGATATTAATTTGTTTTTTGATCTCCCATCCAATAACCCGCACTATTTCAAAATGGCGATGCAAACCGTTCCGAATAATCCTTTCTATTTATTACGTTGCAGTGAAGTTTTTGCTGAGCAAAAAGATAAACTACAAAATAAGGCCATTCCCCTTCTAAAGGCACAAGGCTTTACAGCACTCGATTATTATCATTCGGACAATGCTCGTTGGGAAAGAGATACGAATAAAAACACCGCCATTAGGGAAATTCACTTCTTACAAGAAGCACAAAAAAATTCCGGCTGGAATTTTAATTTACCATTTTAATAGCAAGAATTCTGCGCACAAACGGTTGCAGATTAAATGATTTTTTATCCAAAACTGACATTAATTTAAAATAAGAATCTAATGACCCTTACTTTCCAAGGGTCAACTGTATCACTGGATTTAATTAGGAGAAAAACGGGTAACATCAAAGGTTAATAATTTAAAATAATCGTAAGACATGTAAAATTCGCCAGAATCACCACAGGATTTACCCCACGAATTACGCAGCTTTAATAATCCTGTATGTTTCTTACCATGATTATCAACAGCCACCGCATTGTCATCGTAACCTGTAATTATCATTTCATGAGCGTCTTCAGTATTCTCAACCCCTTTTAATATTTCAGGCGTCAACACCCAGGTATCTTTGTTTATCCATGTTTTATATTTTCCAACCGCTCCCACAAAGCCTAAGTCTGCGCGAGGAAACATTACAGCAAAAACCAATCGGTCGCCTGCGTAAAGTGCCTCTTTAACTTCATTGAGTGTCTGGAGAGAATCATTTTTTTTATACACATCTGACCAGTTGGCTATTTTCCCGAATACAAGCTCACTCATCGTCTGAAATTTTTCAGGCTCCATAAAAGAATCAGGATTGATATCACTATTAGTCGGGTAATTTTTTAAACCGCCACAACCGACTTTGTGCTGGTTTTGTTTATTTGCCACACCAAACTCTTCAATTTGGCTTATCACTACATTAGCATAACTGCCATCCCAACCGCTTGGGCCGTAACCATGCTTTTCCAAATAACTGCCTAACTGTAAGTTACAAAGCTGACTGATATAATCTCCGTGGTTAAAAAATACATCCAGGGCACCTGTTACCGCAAATGTTACACAAGTACCGTGGATGCCTTGATCAAGCACGGGTACGTTTTTCATCTCAAGCAAAACTTTGGGTGGGAGAGATGAATCTTCATTACTGCGGGCAAATTGATGTGTGTGGTTTAATACATCTTTAGCTCGCTCCACGAGTTGTTGTTTAGCTTTATCTGATAGTTGAATATGTAACAGTTGAATTTTTTTATCACTACTTGGAGAAGTATTCCGGGACGCTCGTACACTTGAATCGTTTAAAGTATGCGTAGTAGAGCCAATAACCGTAACATCCTGCGCTATCGCCGCTTTAATCGTTAATAAGGTCAAAACAGCAAATTTTATTAATACACTGGTAAAACTATTTATATTCATGCCAATTTTTCTCTATTAAAATGCAAGAAAAAAGATGATAGTGCGCCAAACTTTACGATGCAATCTTTATTTAGAAAAAGTACCAATTGACCACTTAGATAAAATAAAGTTCAATATACCCCCTATTCAAAAATCAAACTCGAGATGCATAATGACAATACAGGAAATTATTCCCAAATCTGAAAAATCCCTTAAGCCTGCGGCTAAGGTTCTTGATTTTACCTCTATTTATATTCGCCAGGCTGTAGCTGATTTACTAGATACATTAGCCGAAAAACAACGCACACTTGATCTCGAATTTCCCGGGCAAGGTGCCGGTGTAGGACTTGCCGCAAACCAAATAAAGTATCCTTATGAGCCCGTATCAGACATAGATGACTCGCCCAAACCCGGCTGTTATCCTAAAGATTTTCCCCCACCTGATATATACGTTATTTCCATTTTAGAGGCACGTGCAGCTATCGAAAAATGTGAGCCTGTTGAGCCTTTAATATGTATCAATGCAACGTTCACACCGCTTAGTAATGAAAAATCTTTTGAAGGAGAGGGCTGTCTTTCAGTAACAGGATTCCATGGATTTAAAATCCCGCGCTATGAAACCATAGAAGTTGAAGCATGGAATGCCCGTGGTGAAAAAATGCGTTTTGAAGCCAAAGGTTTTATTGCAAGAGTACATCAACATGAACAAGACCATAGCCTCGGAATGGAATACCTCAATCGCCTGAATTTTTCTGAAGATGAATTAAAGACTATCATACAGTGGATTGATGAGCATGAGAACAAGCCTGTTTTAGAGTCTTCACAATGGGTTGTCGAGGGTAAATTACGCTGTGTTTCAGAAAGCCGTGATGGAAAAGAAGCATTAGCCATTTGGGCAAGCAACGCGCTTACAAAACTGTTGAGTGAAAACTCCTCAGAAGATTCATCGTCCACTTTCATTGATGAAACAGATGAGTCATCACAATTTAGGCCCTAGAAATGCACAAACCAATTGGTACCATCTTTACGAATTTCCCGTGACCTTTGTGAACAATGGATGCTAATTGACATCCCAAGGCCACTGGATTGCTTCACTTTGTTCGCAAAGACGGCATTTTTTCCGAGATTTAAAATTGTCTTGTGCAGAGTATGAAAGCACATAAAGACGTACTGAATATGAACAACCAGACGGCACTTTCGTTAAGCGTTTAATACAAAATGAATGCAGCGAAATACGAGAAATAAATCACGTAGTCAGGAATTTAGGTTCAAAATATTCACCCTAAATACCGCCAGCTTAAAATCCCGGGTTGAATTTGGGTCGATTGCCTGCTATCACACATTATGTAATCTCCTGCACTTGCCATTCGTATTTGCAAAATGAGTGGCTTATTACTCATCAAGGCGACAGTAAAACGTTGGTGTCTCGTGGTGTACAGTTGATCATTTATGGTGATTTCCAGGCAAGGAACAGCACCTAAATTTTCTATAAAAAATTGATATTGCTTCTTATTAATAGAAAGCGCACATCCTTCTTTGTGTTTTATCCTATCAACAATATCATTGTTATCACGCCGAGGCACCAAACATCTTTGGTTAAGACCCTGCATGCTACCCGTTATTAATTGATTTGCCGCGGCTTCCAATTGCCGGAAAGCCTGATGACGAGAGATAAGCTCATTCATGGCTCTAAACTGTAAAAAAATGAGCTGCACTTGCGATAAAACAATTAATGCAATAACACTAATCATTAATAGCGTGTTGATTAAAATCATTCCTTTTTGTTTTTTCATGGCGTGCGAATGTTGGTTTCTATGGTTAATGCCCTGCCCTTCAGTAGTTGTAAAGTAACTTGTAACAATATGCTACCGCGCCCTCTGATTAATCGGGTTGATAACTGATTAAAACGTTTGCTTAACTCCTCCTGATGCTCAGTCTCATAAAATAACGCAGCCAACCCTTGTTGATTTTGTTTAATAAAATATTGCTCCTCCACCCACTCACCTATGTATACTGACGAGTAATAATCAAAAACCAATGGTTTTTTAAGCGTGATTACTGTCCCCTGATAAGTTCTTTGAATGCTCTTAATCACATGGACCTCTGCATGAAAACAATCAGCAATTAATACGGGCTTTTTACTCTCAATCAAAGCCTCTCCCACCAGCAATAATCGAGCAGGACTTAAGACATTTGACACTATGAAATATTTTTCACTCATTCTATTTAGCTTTAATGCATGATATTTACCGGCATTCGCGTCCACCGCTACAAGATTTCGGGCTTCATTACGACTATCTCTACTGATTAACTTATTAATTCCTCTGCAAGGCGTAAATCCGGCGCGTCTAATACTTCCTTGAATTAATTCAGTGATTAATTGCTCATCAAAGCGTTGTTCAAGCGTGGTTTGGAAAAAGCGGTATTGCTGTTTACTATTCAAATAATGGTGCATTAAAAGAGACATCAACAAAGAAGATAAAAATAGACTGATTAGTAACTCCGTAAGGCTTACCCCTTCATCCTTTCTCATTTTTGCAATACAACCGGTTGCTCAAAATTTACAATCCCAGACTCAGTCTTCCATGAGACAGAGAGATTCCCGGATATTAAAGATTGTCGGAGTTTAATAATAAAGGGGGCCGATACCTTATTCAGTTTAAAACCCGCAAAGAGCCGTTCAGCATTATTATCCAACTCAATTAGCGCTTGAGACGAGAGAGCTACCTGATTAAATAATTGCGTAATACGCCATTGTTCACTTAATAGCCCAACGGAAGTCGTGGTTATCAAAAATAACGCAATCAATACTTCCGTCAAGGAGAAGCCTTGAGAAGTGCTCATTTCCATTTTCCTGAGGTTGAATCCGCGCAGAGGATATAGTCGTTACCTACTAAACGCAAGTCTAAGTAATCATTCACATTTTAGTCCCTGTTGGGTAAGATGAAACGTGCCAATTTACCGGGAGAGAACATTGTCATGTAACTATCAGCAATTACCACATATAGGAATTAGAACGCTACATCCTTATGTTCCGGGAAAATCTATTGAAGAGCTGGCAAAGGAACAAGGCATCACGGACATTATCAAAATGGCCAGTAATGAAAATCCACTGGGATGCAGTCCTTTGGTGCGGGAAGCACTGGCAAAGATGTCAGCCGTACAAATAGCCACCTACCCGACACCGGCTCTTCATCCATTAAAATACAAATTGAGTCAAAAACTTGGTATTGATGAACAGATGCTAACCTTTGGCAATGGGTCTGATCTGTTATTCACCCTTCTCTTGATTGTCTTTGGTTTACATAATAATAAGCACATGCTAACCCATGATAAGGCCTTTATGACCTACGCCATCCAGGCACAAACATTGGGAATTGAGGTTAAATCATCCCCATTGCTTGATAATTGGGCGGTTGATATTACAGCGTTAATTGCGGCCAGTAATCAAGATACCTCGCTTATATTTATAGCCAATCCCAATAACCCAACCGGCATTTTGATTCCACAAGAGGAGATAAGGCGTCTTTTGGCCTCTGTTTTACCCTCAACGATAGTTGTCATTGATGAGGCTTATTACGAATATGCTTACCCAAATGACGATAGCCAATCATTAAAGTTACTGAACGAATTTCCAAATCTGGTTATTACCCGTACTTTCTCTAAAGCCTATGGATTGGCGGGCTTACGATTGGGCTATGCTATTGCCAATAAAGAGATAAGTGAGCTCTTGCAACGCGCACAACTCCCCTTTGTGGTAAATCAGGCGGCGATGGCGGCCGCTTTTGCGGCCCTGGATGATAATGAATTTTTATCGGAAACTTTAACTCTGAATCAACTTGGCCTGCAGCAAATACGCAAGGGTCTTGAGGCATTGAAACTGAATTTGTTACCGTCTGAATGTAACTTTATAACGTTCGATTGCGGCACGGACAGTATGATTATTTATCAAAAACTGTTACAACGAGGCATAATTGTACGCCCCCTCACCGCTTATGGCTTGCCGCATCATTTACGTGTAAGTATTGGCAAATTGGCGCATAATGAACGTTTTTTAAATGAACTATCAAAAATCCTTTCTTAAAACACAACTTTTGTACAGAGGAGTTAAAATGAGCAGTGAACTACGGCAGAAAAAATGCGAGTCTTGTGAAGGAATTGGCAGCGCGCTTAATTCTCAGCAAACCGAAAATTTATTATCCCAACTTGATAAGAGCTGGCAAGTCATCAACGATAATAAAGAAATCAAACGTTCTTTTACTTTTGCAAATTTCTACGAAACAATGGCCTTCGTCAACGCGATAGCCTGGGTTGCCAATTTGGAAAATCACCATCCTGATCTGGAAGTAGGCTATAATTATTGTAAGGTACGCTTTATGACGCATGCACTAAACGGGTTATCATTGAATGATTTTATTTGTGCTGCTAAAGTAGATGCGTTACTTACAGCATAGTTAATGTGCTGTTTTAACAAGTGTTGTTGTTTTAAATCAGGAGAATTACAAAATCAGGAGTCTGTCAGATTAAATAAAAAAAACATTTAATCTAATATGTTTGCTAAAAATTTTACAGGTGTGTATAATGCCCAACTAACAAAGTAAATTTCTAGTAAAAGTATTTTGTAATGCTACAATCGAAAATTAGTAAAACAAGGGAAACAAAATGTCAGATAAAATACGCGGTACGGTCAAATGGTTTAACGAAGGTAAAGGCTTTGGCTTTATCGAAAGTAGCGGCAAAGATTACTTTGTTCATTTCAGTGCAATTCAAGGTGGCGGATTCAAAACGCTGTCTGAAGGCGCAAGCGTAATGTTCAAAGCTAGCCAAGGTCAAAAAGGACCACAGGCTGAAGAAGTCGAAGTCGTATAACACCCCTTCTTATTATTTATTGCACAGATTTCTAAAATTTGTGCAATAAATTTCTAATAAACGGTTGATTAACCGAGCCGCGACCGTCAGGAAGCGTTCACAGAACAAAAACAAAAAACCATACAATAAACTCACACAAATATTCAACGCAATCTACCACCTACACACAAAGCCCCAATCAAATAAAAAAACGCATCAGAACCCAAAAAAAAAACCAGCCAACAAACCCACCACTAAAACCAAAAAATTAACAAATCAACCCCCCCCCCCATACACCACTACATACCCAATCATTCATTACTGAGCAATCCATCCACCACCAAAACCACCTCAAACAGATATTACTACTTTCAATTTTAACAGGCATAGACATTACAAACTGCCTCTGATATAAATATTAATGAGCGTTAACGAGACGAAAATTTTTACCAAATATTTTCTATTTTTAGATGCTCAGGTCGGTTAGAAATTAAATCATAACCATTCAAAAATTTAAAAAGGGACTTTTAAAAATGAGTGTGCATACTAAACTTCAAAAACCACTAATGGCATTAACAGCAGTATCACTGCTTGGACTGTCTAGCCCTCTTTTCGCATCAAACCCAACCAGCGGGCAATTAGTTATCATTAATTCTCTGGGTGTTGTAGTCAATGGTTCAGCTGGTTCTTCTGCATCAAGTGCCAAAGTAGAAGTAAAAGATGCTACCGGCATCTGCTCTACAACTCCAACACTCGCCTATGGCGGCGTTGTTACTGTAAAATGGGATAGTAGTAAAGTTCACTCAGCCACACAGTGCACCGATATTACCAGCGTAGACGTATCTGCCATCAAAACATCCGCTGGCGTGGTTCAGTACGATAGCACCGCAAATTCTACTCCTCCTGCAACAGCAACTGCAGCGACCAACTTCGTTGCACCAACTACACCAATCAACAATCTGGCACTGATTATTACTGGTAAAACTTCAGCCGCAATGACGTCAAGTGCTACTTCTTGGGGTTCTGCATTAGGAGTTGCGCCAATATATGCTACAACTAATGGCTCTCTTACAACAACCGGTACTATGGGTGCTGTAGGCATGGCAGGCTTGAAAGCTGAAGGCTTCATGCAAAGATACGCTGTTAGACCTGCTCAATAATATTGTTACTGAAAGGAGAATTTGTTTTCTCCTTTCAGAATCAACTCTTGTCTGTTTTCACTGTTTTTTCTGAATTTCCAAATTTTTCAGTTTTTCATGAAACAACCAGCACCTTTATGTGGTTTTCAATAAAACGATTATCATAATGGCTGGCCCCCATTTTACAATTCTTACGATTTTCCAGATTAACAAGTACTACCTGGAATACAATTACGGAGGTGCCCATAAGTACACATATGATGCTTACGGTTGCAATAACGATACGATCCACCTGCTTGTCTACAAGGTTCAAATACATTTTGACTGCAATACTCATAGCTACGAATTCTGCCGCTACCAGAATAAGAGCCTCCCTGATTACCATGTACATGCCCATAACCCGCATCATGAGCGAGGTTTATTCCCTGTAAACTCTGTGACGCGCTCATTGCATTGGGCATAGAGGTGGTGTTAATGTTAGTCGAAGCACTTGCAGTGCCCGCCATTGGCAATAGTGCCAACCCCCCAATCAGACCTAATAGTTTCGATGTAGCCATATGAATTCTCCATGAAATGATTAGCATCCTGTTAAAAGCAAATTAACAGGTAAATTATAGCACAGAGTTGTTCAATTATTAATCAAATATCCGATCTAGATAGTTATACAACATGCGGGTATAAAGTTGTCTATAATCATATAAGAAGTTATAGCACAGCACCTAAGTGACCATTGATGAGCAAAAATATGCGATCTGACTTATTAAAAAAAATAAATGATACTAACAATCCTGGCATAATTAATTTAGCAAATATGGCAATCAAAGATGATGAAATTAGCGAGATCATGGAAAATCTTAAGTTATCGCAACCTGGACTTAGCGTGTTAGATTTAGATAATAATCAGCTTTCTGATGATGGCGCACTGATTCTAGCCCAATATTTATTCAATTTTCATCACATTACTGAGCTAAGTTTGCAATATAATAATATCGGCAGAAAAGGCGCGATTTCTATTTTTAGTCTTAAAAAGCTGTATACAAGCCTCGATATTTTGTTTCATGGGAATAAAATACATGATGTAGGAGAGATGGCTGAAATTGAACAACTATCCCTGGCAGAGTCAATCACAACACATCCTGTTTTGGTCCAGAGATAATAAATGCCAAGACCTACTATCAAAGACATAATCGTAGTCGCTGAATTAACTAAATATAAAAAAGATGGTGCCTTGCAAACTAGATACCCGATTGGTGAAGCGCCCATGGGTGGAGAGACAGTTAAACGCATGTCAGCGGCTGAACGCGCGGGCATGCAAAAACGCTTGTTCTATACTATAAACAATTTAATCGAAACAGCCGCAGCAACTCATTTAGCTGATTGTAAATTGCCCGATACTGATGAGGTTAATCAGGACTTTATTACCCGGTTAAGCACTAATGAGTTTTTTTTCTACACGCAAGAACCCTTAACATTACAAGAGTTTGAAGGGCTACAAAATAAAATAGCGCGTATTGTTGATACGCTCCCAGCCGGAATTCACTTAATTTTAGGATCATTTGCCGTAAAAACCGCTGATAACAGAGTGATGAATGTAGTACCTCATATTAGCTCTGGAAGCGCTCGGTCTTTTCAATTTATCGTAAAAAATCATACCGCATCTATAGATGTGCGCTATAAAGAGATAGATGGAACAGCATTGGACGTTTTAGATAGCAACTCAGAATCTGCAGAGTTACCTTCAATTAGGATAGGAGGTATCCAACAGCGTCTTACGTTTAATAATATAGTAAATTGTCCAACACCAAATGGCACCAGATTAAACACTATCGTGGATATATGCCTGGATCATAATAAGGGGGTAGGAAATGAATGCATCATGGCGCTCGAAGCAGAGACCAGTGATGTGGCAATCTCACATGTTGTGACCTCAAATGTTACTCATTTAACTACATTACATTGCTTAGGACCCGTAACACATGTAGATCCGCAACACTCTTCGCAAAAATATATGCTGTCATCACCGGGGCATCTTATAGATAGTACAAAACAGTTTGGAAATACTGCCATTAAAATATATGAAACAAGCCCAACTCAATGTTTGCTGCTATCCGAAGCAAGAGAGGCGCAAACTCAAGCCTATGCCGCAGTTGTATTATACTATGTACAGCTAGAAAAGGAATTAAAAGAGGCTTGCGACATATTAGTCGAGGAGTTTGGGGCAATAGATAGTGAAGCAACAAATTTGCGGGAAAGAAGTTCTAATCTTGTCGCCGCTGACATAGCTGTAGATGAAAAGATTGGATACATCAAAGGAAATTTGGAACAAGTGCGAGCATTTGCACAACAACAATATGATAGTATAAAAGAGAAAATGCGGCACTGTAAGACTCTCAGTGCAGATAAAGCACAAGAAGCAGCGGAGTTGTTGAGCAAATGTGATGCTACTGTGGAAAGTAGCTCCGACACTAATGAAAAAGTGCGAATTATCAGTCACCAGATCCAAATTATTTCCTTTTTTCTTTCTAATACTCCTGGTGTGGAAACTACAATACATCAAGCAGAACCTGCATCAGGATTGACTGATCCCCTTGCAGATGCTCCACGCCGCCGGTTTGTGAAATTGCATATGGAAACGAGTCGGTCAAAAAAGGAAAACGCTGAGTATGACGTACTTTTGGGGCGTTTCAGTGCTGAGATTATTGAGCATCCAGAGCGGTTCATAACATTGGCTGGTGGAGAAGCTGCAGAGGCTGGTGCGAGCCCAGCTAATATGGTACGTCCAAAACCGGATGAGCATGGTGATGATGAGCAAAAAGATGAGACCACTCTAAATCCCCATGGAGTGAGCTAGAGTTGCGCTACTTAGCTTTTCCAAAGCCACTGGATTGCTTCACTTTGTTCGCAAAGACGGCATTTTTTCCGAGATTTAAAATTGTCCTGTGTAAAGCATTGCTTCTGAGAACGGTTATTTCTTAAGAATTTTAGGGTAAACTTTACTGCCATTCATTAAATATCCTCAGCTAATGACCTTTAATACCCCAGAAATTCTCCCTTTGAACGATGAGATTAGAGCTGCGACCCAAGGAAAAAGCCGCTACTACTCAAATAATTTTATACTTCTCAGTGATGAGTACCATCAGAATGGGTATTTATGGGAATCAAAAAAACTAGAAAAATTTTTTCAGGAAGGTTTATTGCAATATTATATTGGTAAGTTTACGGGAGTAAACCTCAGTCGTTTTGATTATTATTTAGCTCACCCGAATATTTTCATTGATAGCATTAAAGAACAAAATCTTGTGGGGGTAGATATACCGTGTGACAAAAGAGACGTAATTGAAATTCTGTTTACTCTGCTTAATCGTATAAAAGCCATTCCGCTTTTAAGCAAAAAAGGGGGATATTTTCAACGATTAAAGCAGCTTAACGAGCAATATGTTAAGGATATACGTAAAAATAATCTCGAGCATAATTCATCATTAAATGACCGCCTCGGAGATAAAATGCAACAAAATGATCGCGAGATAGAGAACCTGCAATTTGAGATATACAATTGGGTAAACCATTCCTGTGCTGAAATACGTTATTTTTTACAGACCTACGACTTTAACCTGGAAGAGATTAAAAATAATTTACCCGAATTTAAACTTAACACTGATCTTTTCCCTGATAGAGAAGAGCTCTCTCAAGTAGCAGAATATAACGCTCCCTATCAAAACATTCCAGATAGTAGTGCTGTATTACCAACAATATATCCTGTTTCGGAGAAGAAAGATTTGAGGGGTAGCAGTTCTACTTTTTTTTCTATCAAGAGCACTAATAATTACGAAGATTCTACAAGCACAACTAGTGAACAAACCTTGTAATCAACTCCACGCTCTTTAATGTTAAAAATCAATTGGATTTCGAGGAATATACAGTGCCCTCACTAATGTTCAGGGCACCAATAAAAAGTTTTAAGGACGCTCGTCAATTTCTCGACGTTGTGTTGGGAGGAAATCTTTTTTATCCAGGCCCATAACCACAGCTAGAGCACCCGCAACATAAATAGATGAATAGGTTCCAATGACGATACCAATAATCAGAGCAAGAGAAAATCCGCGAATAGTTTCACCACCATAGACAAATAAAGCCACTACTACAAACAATGTTAGTAACGATGTCATAATCGTTCTTGATAATGTCTGATTAATGGAAATATTCATAATTTCCAGCGATGTTGCCCGCCTTATTTTGATGAAATTTTCACGAACCCTGTCAAATACTACAATGGTATCATTAAGCGAATAACCAATTACAGCCAGAAGACCCGCCAGGGCTTTTAGATCAAACTCCACGCCAAACATGGCAAACACACCAAGAATCAACACGGGATCATGTATTAATGCTACTGCAGAGCTCACGGCTAACCGGTATTCAAATCGCATAGCGATATAAATCATGGTAGCCAAAAGCGAAACGATAATTGCCAGAGCACCTTTCGTTGCCAGCTCCTCGCCTACTTGAGGCCCAACAAAATCCACCCTCTGCTTAACAGCCCCAGGCAATTCTTGCATGACTTTATCAACTAACGCCGCTTGCTCAACACCCGAATGTGGTGCGATGCTGATTAAGACATCTTTAGAGGTGCCATAACTAATAACCTGCGCTTCTTTGAAACCTACCTTATAAAGATTTTCCCGAATCAGATTAAGGTCTGCAGTCTCTGGAAATGATACTTCAATTTGAGTACCGCCCGTAAAATCCAGTCCCCATTTTAAGCCATTGATTAACAAAGCTCCGATTGAGACAATAAAAATTAACGCAGAAAACATGGCGGTCCATTTTCTGGCCCCCATGAAATCTACTTTTGAATTTGGATTAAAAAATTCCATCTACGCCTCGCTTCAAATACCAATGGATAGTTTTTTTACATTTCGATTGCCATAATACCAATTTACAATGGCTCGGGTATACGTAATGCTGGTGAGCATGGACGTTAACAGACCCAGCGATAAAATAACCGCAAAACCACGTATAGGCCCTGTACCAATGGCAAACAAAACAATCCCTACGATCAATGTGGTAACGTTAGCATCAATAATAGTGGAAAAAGCCCGGTCGTAACCTGCATAAATGGCAGACTGCGGCGACATGCCATTGCGTATTTCTTCGCGAATACGCTCGTAAATAAGCACGTTAGCATCAACCGCCATCCCTACTGTCAAAACGAACGCCGCTATTCCAGGCAGCGTTAACGTCGCACCAATAAGGGATAATAAAGCACTGAGCAATATCAGATTGAGAAACAATGCAATATTCGCAACGAGGCCAAAGAAGTGATAATACACAAGCATAAGTGCAAGAATTAAGCCCATGCCCACTTCAAGGGATACCATCCCGCGTTTGATATTTTCCTTACCGAGAGATGGCCCTACAGTGCGCTCTTCAACCGGGTAAATCACAGCAGGCAATGCGCCAGCTCTTAACAATAATGATAAATTGCTCGCTTCCTTGGCATCTTGCAAGCCTGTTATCTGGAAGTTATTGCCTAAAGCGTTTTGAATTACCGGTGCACTGATAACGCGCTCTTCGCGACGTGTAACTCGCTTATTAACACCATTAATTGTCTGCATGGATGTTTTGGTTTCAACAAACACAATCGCCATGCGCTTACCAACATTTTCACGCGTCACTTTAGTGAAGAAGGCCTCACCACCACCGCCCAATTGTATTTGTACGGCATGGGTTGCTGTTTGTTGATCAAAGCTTGAAACTGCACTAGTGATTGAATCACCACTCAAGACAATTTGCCGCTTTAACAAAATAGGATGCCCGTCCATCATATATAGCTTGCTATTAACAGGAACCGCTCCTGTTTGCTTTGCTATTTGAGGATCGTTTTCCTGATCAACCAGGTAAAATTGCAGTGTAGCCGTGCCCCCAAGGATCTGATGAGCACGTGCTGCATCCTGAATACCTGGCAAATCAACCGCTACCCGTGTAGCACCCTGCTGCTGCACAACCGCTTCACCCACACCCAGCTCATTGACCCTGTTACGTAAAATACTCATGGTTTGTTCGATAGTATTTTGACGAATTGAGTTGAGCTCAGTCGAGGTCAATGAGGCCGTCAGGGTAGACGTTTCTTTTGCCTTGCTGAAAACCAGACCAGGATAATTATCTTTAATTTTATCAAACGCGGATTCCATTACCTCAGCCGTACGAAATTGCACATTAATTCCCGTATTGGGAACATAACGAATGCCGGTGTAACGAATGCTGCTTTCACGCAAATCCTGGCCGATATTTTTCATTAGCCCTTCATAGCGGCGATTGATAACACTATCAACATCAACCTCCAGAAGGAAATGAATACCACCACGCAGGTCAAGCCCTTGCTTCATGGGCTCGGCACCCAGTTTGCTCAGCCAGGCCGGGGTTGCAGGAACGAGATTCAACGCAACAGTGTAGCCTTGACCCAAGCCATTTTTCAAAACATCTTGAGCAATGAGCTGCGTATCGGTTGATGAAAAGCGTATTTCAAGAGTTTCATTGGCTCTCGACATAGAGATAAAGTCAAGTTTAGCTTCATTGAGCAATTCGGTAACTCGCGGCTCAAGCGTGCCAGGCTCACTTGAGGTTTGCGAAGATATCTGAATGGCGGGATCTTCACTGTATAAATTGGGTATTGCATAGATTAAGCCAATCACCACAATCAAAACCAGTGCTATATTTTTCCAAAGCGGGTATTTATTCTGCATATTCCGTGTCCCTGTGCGACTTAAAGGGATTTAATGGTGCCCTTGGGCAAAACGGTGCTTACTGCACTGCGTTGCAGGCTGATTTCAACACCTTCAGCAATACTGACTTTTATAAATTGCTCATCGAGGTGGATTACTTTGGCTAACATGCCGCCGGAAGTAACAATTTCATCGCCTTTTTTCAGTTTACCGATTAATTCGCGATGTTCTTTTGCGCGCCTGTTTTGTGGACGAATTAACATGAAATAAAACAGTACAAAAATAACAACAATCATGACCAGTGAAAAAGTTCCATCTGATTGCGCCGCTGGGGCTTTCGCAGCAGCTGCCATGGCATTACTGATAAAAAAACTCATATCCTCTCCTCAAATTTACTATTTATCATTACCCTGCACGTATGGCAGGACAAGATAGCGTGACATCATATCGGGATTTCTCTCGCTCGTAAATGAACATATAAGCAATTTTATAAATGAGCATGCAAGTGTGTCTGACAATAGTAAATGTTATGCTGTATAAGATAGCGTTGAGCCAATAAAGGCGTATGTTCGAGCAAGTGATGAAGATAAGCGCGAGTCAGGTTACTCTTGCAGGTATTGCATTGACAAGACTCATCAATTACAAAATGTTCATCTCTTTTATCTTTGTCGACAATATTCAGTTGGCCTTCCCTGCTATACACTATTCCTTCCAACCCATCTTTCGCGGGTCTATCGGATTCTATAAGGTGTTTTTTGCAGGAAGCAAGTTGCGCCATCTCGATTAAATTAAAATCTCCCTTGATATACAATGGCTCCGCGCTGCTATTTATTTGATCAACCAGCAAAGAAAAAGGGAGTTGTGGATCAAATACAACATATCTCCCGATTTTGTGAGGTGCGTAACCAGGATTTTCACTAACATGAAAGTAAGGCATGATGTCAGGTGATAAATTTTGCCAAAAATTCGTAAAATAATTAATACTGGCCTGTGGCAAAATAACTTTGTCAGGCCTTAATTTATTGATCAACTCAAAAAGAGTTGAAACATCAACTTGAATCAAACTGCCATCGTAGATTGAGCGTATGGTGTAAGTATCATCAGCGTTTGGTGGCAGAAGTACGGCATTCAGAACGATACTGCCAGGCCAGGTGCAATAGCTTCGAATATCAGCCAGGTTATGAAGAAACGAAAGCCCAGGCTTCATTAGTAAATCGGCAATGCGGTAAGATACCATTTTAGTATGTGCGTCCTGCCAGTTCGCATAAGTCAAACAGCTCCCGGCTTGAGTCGACAATAAGGGAACTAATCCATGTAATGCTTGCACCTCTTGCATTTTAAATCTCCAAAGCGTGATACCGCTGTTATAACAATAAACTGACATCGCCGTAACTAAAGAAGCGGTATTTTTGCGCGATCGCTTCTTTATAAAGTGCCAAGGCTTGTGGGTGCCCTATAAAGGCTGCTACCAACATTAACAAGGTGGATTCTGGCAAGTGAAAATTGGTAAGTAATCCATCACATATTTTAAATTGATAGCCAGGATAGATAAATATATCCGTATCACCGTGATAGGGCTTTAACATACCATCAGATGCCGCACTTTCAAGACTGCGCATAGCTGTGGTACCAACCGCAATGACCCGCCCGCCAGCGGCTTTTGTCTCATTTACAGCATTACAAAGTACTTCACTGACAAGGCATTGCTCCCGATGCATTTTGTGATCTTTCAACGCATCACAGCGAACCGGCCTGAAGGTTCCAGCGCCTACATGCAAGGTGGAATAAGCGAAATTTATCCCTTTTTCTTTTAACGAATTTAATACCTGCTCATCAAAGTGCAAACCTGCCGTGGGTGCTGCCACCGAGCCATTGTGACGAGCATAAACCGTTTGGTAACGTGCTATATCCGAGTGGTGTGCGGCACGGGTGATATAAGGCGGAAGGGGAATATGCCCAATTTCTTCCAGCATTGTTTCAACATTCCCTTGAGCCTGACAATGATACAAATCATCATATTTGGCAATAACTGTTACGTGCCAGTTTTTTTCCAGATAAATTTTCATACCTGCTCTGGGCGCTTTACTTGCCTTGATATGGGCTAAAAATGACTGATCATTTTGCAAGCGCTCAATGAGGAATTCAACGCGCCCGCCGCTTTCTTTGGTGCCATAAAAACGGGCGGGAATGACCTTGCTGTTATTCATTACCAGTAAATCACCCGGTTTAAGAAAATCTGGCAATTCTTTAAATTGGTGATGACCATGAGTGCCCTCTTGACGATTATACGTCAGTAATCGTGAGTCACACCGATTAGGCAAAGGGTGTTGAGCTATAAGCTCTTCGGGTAAATCAAAATAAAAATCCTGCCTGTTCATTATTCAACCTGTAGATAATATTGGCGACATTATACCTGTCAATACGAATTTTGCGAACCGTGAATTCCAGGATTTCCTACAAGATGGTAAGCGCTCCTTTTTTTCCTGCGAGATGGCACGCCATAAGTATGTTATTATTCGCAAATTATTTTGTTTTTGATGATATTATGTTAACTCTTCGCCAAATTACGCTTTCACGCGGCAATAAAGTATTGCTTGAGAATACCTCTGTTATCTTACAGGAAAAGCAAAAAATCGGTTTGGTAGGTCATAATGGCTGCGGGAAATCCACCCTTTTTAGTTTGATTCTCGGCCATCTTGTTACGGATGAAGGCGAGTGCCTCATTAATCCCCAATTACGACTGAGTCATCTTTCACAACAATTACCTGACAGCAATGAACCCGCACTCGATTTTGTTCTCGCAGGCGATGAAGATTATCTTTTATTGCAACAACAATTACAGCAGGCAGAAAAGCTGGGCAATGATGCAGAGGTTTTAGCCTGTCATGAGCGCCTCGCTCAAACGGGAGGTTATAGCAAACCTGCCACGGCAGCGACCATTATGGCCGGTCTTGGATTTAAAGGAGACGAACAAAAACAACCTGTTAACAGTTTTTCAGGGGGCTGGCGAATGCGTTTGAGTCTCGCTCGTTGCCTCATGAAACCTGCTGATTTGTTATTACTTGACGAACCGACAAACCACTTGGATATGGAAGCCATTTTCTGGTTAGAAAAATGGCTGAAATTAAGTCCTTGCAGCATTCTACTTATCTCACATGACCGTGAGTTTCTTGATGCATTTGTGACTAATATTTTACATATTGAGCAACAAAAACTGACGCTTTACAAAGGGGATTATAGTTGCTTTGAGAAAACACGCGCAGAACAGCTTGCATTGCAGCAGGCAATGTATGAAAAACAGCAGCAAAAAATCAGTCATTTAATGACGTTTGTTAATCGTTTTCGTGCAAAAGCGACAAAAGCCAAACAAGCACAAAGTCGCTTGAATATGATTGCCAAAATGGAAGTAATGGCCGAAGCCAATATTGATTCACCCTTTTCTTTTGAATTTTATCCCTGCCCGCGTGCAGGTAACCCGCTTATTAATTGCGATCATGTTGTTGCCGGTTATGACGCCTCCACACCCATTTTAAAAAAGGTTAACTTCATGCTCAATCCGGGCGACAGAATTGCCTTATTGGGCCCTAATGGTGAAGGTAAATCCACCCTGATTAAAACGCTTACCGGAGCGGTTGCCCCTTTTTCAGGCACAATACATCGCGCTACTCATTTAAAAATTGGCTATTATGCACAGCATCAATTGGAAGAGCTCGATTTTCGTTTAAGCCCTTTGCAAACTATCCAGGCGCTTTCTTCTAAGGCACGTGAACAAACCATCAGAGATTTTCTGGGGGGCTTTAATTTTATAGGAGACATGGCAGTAAGTCCTATTACCAATTTTTCCGGTGGTGAAAAAGCGCGTTTGGCACTCGCCAAATTAGTCTGGCAAAAACCAAACCTCTTATTACTTGACGAACCAACAAATCATCTCGACTTGGACATGCGAGCGGCTATCGCAATTGCACTACAAAGCTATGAAGGTGCTTTAATTTTAATTTCGCATGACAGGCACTTATTGCGCAGTTGTGTGGATGATTTTTACCTCGTTTATCAAAAACAGGTTCAACCTTTCAAAGGCGATTTGGATGATTATCATACCTGGTTGTTAAACAAAGATGCGAGCACAGAGAGCAGTCAATCAACAGCTTCAAGTAATCAATACCGCGAGCGAAAAACCCTGCAAAATCGGATGAAAAAACTGGAGGTGCAAGTCGATACATTGCAGAAGCAGTTAAGCACTCTGGAAGCGAATTTGGCAGAACAAGATTTATACGAACCGGGGCAGCAAAAAAAATTAGAGACTCTATTAAAAGAGCAGAATACACTCCAGAGCACACTCGCTGCAGCTGAAGAAGAATGGCTTGATATTGTTAGTGCATTAGAGTAAATGCACTTTTTATCGTAATCAATTCTCGGAATTTAATTAGAGTATGAGGTAGTTATGTACAGAATATTTGATTCAACATTTAAAGAAACCCAAACAATCAAAGAAATTATGCAGGCGGCTTTAGATGAAGTGGTTACAGATTCCATGGCAGATGCGCTTCAACAAAAAGTAAATGAATTTCAGCCAGGGCAATGACTGATGTAAGTGGAGAAATTTGTGAATTTGTAGATAAAAATTGGAATAAGCCACTCAACTTGGAAGACGCACCAGAATTTGGTGCCTGATGTGATTTAGCGCATTTGAGAATCATTTATTCCTGAACTCTTGGATCCCAACCATCCAAAGAACCAACGGTTCCGGAGTGAATGAGTTTCTCACCCAGAATTCCCCCTATGCTAAGCTCCTTTTGAATAAAAGGGACCACCTAGTTCTTTTTCAAACCCTTCACGAATTGCAACAGCTCTTTTGCCGCCTGCTGTTCGGCTTTACGACGGTTCGGCCCTATCCCCACCGTGGTTTTCTCAATACCATTTATTTTACAGGAAATATGAAAAACCTGATCGTGCTCTTCGCCTTCCATTTTTATTAATTTATACGTCGGTAACGCCAATTTCTCAGCTTGTAAAAACTCTTGTAATTGCGTTTTTGCGTCTTTAATATTATTTTTCAAAACATCTTTTTCATTTAATCGTGTGCTATAAAGGTGCAAAATTAGTTGCTGACTTGCAGGCATTCCACCATCAAAAAACACAGCAGCAATAACCGCTTCCAGCGCATCGGCTAAAATCGAAGACCGTCTAAAGCCGCCACTTTTTAATTCGCCTTGGCCAAGGTATAAGAAGTCGCCGAGCTGTAATTCCATGGCGATTTCAGCAAGCATTTCACCTTTTACCAAAAACGAGCGCAAGCGACTTAATTCTCCCTCACTTTCCTCTGGAAAACGTTCAAACAGCTCATTGGCAATAACAAAGCTTAGAATAGAATCCCCCAGGAACTCGAAACGTTCATTGTTATCAATACCAGCACTACAATGCGTTAATGCCTGTTTTAAAAATGCTATGTTTTTAAATTCATAGCCTAATCGCCTGCATAAGCGAGGCAAATCAATTTGAACCAATACTCACCTCTTCTGATTTTAATCATCTATTTTTTAAATAGTAACAATCGTCTTTGCGAGCGCTAGCGAAGCAATCCAGTGCCTTTGCGAACGACAGATCTAATCATTAATATCTAAGTCACTGGATTGCTTCGCCTACGGCTCGCAAAGACAGTGCAGCTTAATTTACTTGATTTGTGCTTCACTATCGCTCGCAAAGACAGTATATTTGCGAGCGATAGCGAAGCAATCCAGTGCCTTTGCGAACAACAGATCTAATCATTAATATCTAAGTCACTGGATTGCTTCGCCTACGGCTCGCAAAGACAGTGCAGCTTAATTTACTTGATTGTGCTTCGCTATCGCTCGCAAAGACAGTGATTTGCGATGACAGCCTAATTTAATGAATTAAATGACCTATTTTAGACCATCGGACACTATCAGTTTGTCCATTCCAACTCATCCATACTAAAAATGCTTTTCCTCGCAAATAACTATCTGAGACAAATCCCCAGTAGCGGCTGTCAGCGCTATCATCACGGTTATCACCCATCATGAAATACTGACCTTCAGGAACTTCCACCTCAAAATCAACTGCAGCGACGTCGGGTCGCACATAAATATCATGCACAACTCCGCCTAAATTTTCCTGATATTTAGCAACAGCCTTACCCGAGCTTTCATCAGTCGTATAATCGATAAATGTCTGTTTTGCTTCTATACCATTAACCGTTAATACTTTATTTTTATAACTTATCTTATCGCCAGGCACACCTATAACCCGTTTGATATAGTCATAACTTGGCTCTGGTGGCCAGCGAAAAACAGCTATCTCCCCTGTTTTGGGATTTGCAACCGGAATAACTTTCTTCTCCCAAACGGGGAGTCTAAACCCATATGCAAATTTGTTAACCGCGAGGAAATCACCCACTAATAATGTAGGCTCTAATGATCCGGAAGGAATTCGAAAAGGTTCGACCAAAAATGAGCGCAACAATAAAACCAGGAAAAAAACAGGGAAAAAAGAGCGTGAATACTCGATTATCCGCCCAGGTTTCTGGTTGGGTCGACGTTTTTTTTCCCAAAAAAGTATGTCAAGTAAATAAATAATACCACTGACCAACGAAAGAATGACTAATATCAACGCAAAATTCATGCTTATTCCCTAATTTACAGATACTATTATTTTTTTCTATCTGTTTGAAAAACAGCCATGAAAGCTTCCTGAGGAATTTCCACATGGCCCACTTGCTTCATTCGCTTCTTACCCGCTTTTTGTTTTTCCAGCAGTTTACGTTTACGTGACACATCCCCACCGTAACATTTGGCAATTACGTTTTTACGTAAAGCCTTTACCGTTTGACGTGCGATGATATGAGTACCTAAGGCAGCCTGGATTGCCACATCAAACATTTGGCGCGGAATTAATTCTTTCATCTTTTCGGTTAATGATTTTGCACGACTTTGGGAAGCACTTCGATGAACAATTACCGCCAAAGCGTCCACCTTTTCACTGTTAATAAGAACGTCAAGTTTAACCAAATCTGCTTCATCAAACCGTAAAAAATTGTAATCCAGTGACGCGTAACCCCGACTAACAGACTTTAACCTGTCAAAAAAATCAGACACTACTTCACTCATCGGCATATCGTAAGTTACAGATACTTGTCTGCCGCTATACATGAGATTAACCTGCACCCCACGGCGCTCTATACAAAGCGTAATAATCTGACCCAGATAATCATTGGGTACCAAAATATTGGCGCGAACGATAGGTTCAAACATTTGTTTGATTTGCTGGGGAGATGGCAACTGGGAGGGATTATCAATCATCAACGTTTCATTTTTAGTCGTGATAACCTGATAAACCACTGTCGGTGCTGTGGATATTAAATCGAGATTGTACTCGCGCTCGAGACGTTCCTGCACAATTTCCATATGCAACATACCGAGGAAGCCGCAACGAAAACCAAAGCCTAGCGCTTCAGATGACTCAGGCTCATAAAATAATGACGCATCGTTTAGACTTAACTTTGCCAACGCTTCACGAAATGCTTCAAAATCATCAGCACTTATCGGAAAAAGACCGGCGTATACTTGCGGCTTGACTCGCTTGAACCCTGGCAAAGGCTTTTCAGCCTGATGTTTTTCAAGGGTCAGCGTATCGCCAACGGGCGCACCCTGAATTTCTTTAATGCCCGCGACAACATAGCCTACTTCACCGGCTTTAAGTACATCCTGTTTGGTGCGTTTAGGGGTAAAAACCCCGACCTGATCAATTTCATAAGCACGCCCCGTTGACATAACCCGCATTTTCTCGCCTTTGCGCATGGAGCCATTAACTATACGAACCAACGACACTACACCTAAATAGCTGTCAAACCAGGAGTCAATAATTAATGCCTGCAAAGGCCCGTCAATATCACCCGTTGGAGGCGGAATATATTGGACTAATGCTTCAAGCACATCTTCAACACCCAGCCCGCTTTTGGCACTGACATGAATAGCATGGTGCGCTTCAAGGCCAATAATATCTTCAATCTCGGCGATTACCCGCTCTGGCTCTGCCTGCGGCAAATCTATTTTATTAAGAACAGGTAAAACTTCCAGCTCCTGCTCAATAGCCGTATAACACACAGCAACTGTCTGTGCTTCAACGCCTTGAGCTGCGTCCACCACAAGAATCGCGCCTTCACATGCCGCAAGCGATCGGGATACTTCATAGCTGAAATCTACGTGTCCCGGCGTATCGATGAAGTTAAGGAGATAAACTTGCCCATCCTTCGCCTTGTAATTTAATGAAACACTCTGGGCTTTAATAGTAATGCCACGCTCTCGTTCAATATCCATTGAATCAAGAACCTGAGCCTCCATTTCCCGGTCAGAAAGGCCGCCACAAATTTGGATAAATCTGTCCGCAAGCGTCGATTTACCATGATCAATGTGGGCAATAATAGAAAAATTACGAATTCGCGTTAAGTCGCTCAACTGAAAAACCTATTGATAAAAGTGTGCTATTCTAGCGTATTAATCGACCCGCAGAAAGTGGGTATTGTATAGTTTGCTGTTGATTGTTTTTTTTACTACAATTGCCATTTGCTTAAATAGACCAAAATAAATTGATTTTTATTATTAAAGGATGCCCAATGCAACGATTAGCCCTGCTCTGTATTGCTTTTATCACCTTCTTTAGCGGTTGCGTTGTGCACGCTGATAATACATTCGCCAAACGTAAGGATGTGCAGCAATTTATTAATCTCATGGCGACCAAACATGGTTTCGACAAGCAAAGACTCACCCTTGTAATGAATGACGTGCAACTGCAACCTCAAATAATTGAATCAATGAACAAACCCTACGAAAAGAAAAACTGGGATGTGTATAAGCAACTTTTTCTTACTCCACAGCGAGTTCAGGGCGGTATTGATTTCTGGAAAAATAACCAGGAATCTTTAGCCAAAGCAGAAAAGCAGTATGGCGTTCCCGCTAATGTTATCGTGGCTATTATTGGTGTTGAAACATTATACGGAAAAAATCAGGGTAATTATCGCGTGATAGATGCCCTCTCAACTCTTGCATTTAACTACCCCAAGCGATCTGAATTTTTTACCAAAGAACTCAGCGAATACTTGCTCCTGTGTCGTGAGCATAATGTCCCCCCTACTCAATATTTAGGCTCTTATGCAGGTGCTATGGGTAAACCACAATTCATGCCAAGCAGCTATCGTTATTATGCCGCTAATTTTTCCAACACCCCCAAAATAGACCTAATGAACGACGATCAGGCGGTGATTGCTAGTGTGGCTAACTATTTTCACAAGCATGGCTGGAATTTAAATCAGGGTGTCGCCCAACCCGCCAAAGTAGTCGGTACAAAATATAAAAATATCAATACCAACTATAAAACAGCCGCATACAACCTTAAACAACTGGCGGCCGCAGGGGTTAAACCATTGACTGCCTCCATAAATCACCCGGGGAAAGTCGGGTTAATCGCACTAACGACGGATGCAGGTCCCGAATATTGGTTGGCCTACCCCAATTTTTATGTAATCACTCGTTATAATACAAGCCCTCAATATGCATTGGCTGTATATTTGTTAGCTCAGCAACTTAAAAATCAATGGGTCGCTAATTCCCCACAACGGAAATTTGCTTACGCATAATTTAAAAATGTTGCCTATCCACCAAACCATAAATTGTAGCCGTCATCGTAAATTGAGTATTACGATGACGGCTACATAAGCAAGGATGTCATTGTGGTTACTTGTTTCATTTTTTTAAAATACCTCACTGATGAGGGATGCTTAAGTTTATGCCTCAATCAGCAAGGTGAGCTTCACGCACCGTTAGCCGAGCGCACCTTTAGTGAAATTAAACAATTACAGCTCAATGCCAAAACAATTGCCGTTGTTTCAACTGAGTACGTTGGTTTGCATTCTGTTGAGCTGCCCTGGTTGCCCGAAAAAAAAGCACGAGCCGCCCTCCCTTTTGCACTGGAAGACAAATTAGCTGAAAATGTAGATGAGCTACATTTTGCCTTTGCTCGTCAATTTTATCAAAACGGCCGTTATCTCGTTATTATTTGTAATAAAAGCTGGCTAATGGACATACTCGCAACGCTTGAAGATCATCATATCCATTTTGACAACATTACATTAGACTGGTTTGCACTGGACGATAATGAAACATGTATACTGAGTAGCAGTTTGCTAACTCATAACGAGCCGTTTTTTTCTGGCGCACTTGCAGAAGAACTGGCTATTTCCTACCTCAAAGACCTCTCTCTTGATCAAACAATTTATACCTTTACGGATAGCGATCCTTTACTCCTAGCGCCCACAGCGCAAGTTACCGGTATTGAGTCTCTCTTATGGATAGCTAAACGTTTACACGTTAAAAAAACCATCAATCTTAGCCAGGGTCCGCTCGAGCAAAGCAGTAGCCATTTTAAAACCAAACGCTGGTATTTGGCCGCAGCGACGATGAGTCTTTTATGGGTTGCTATCCTGCTCATTGGCAACGGCCTTAAAATATATTCACTGAACTCTCAAGTCTCTGAGGTTGATAAACAAATCGCTACTGTTTATCGTCAATTTTTTCCAAAAGCCCAACAAATTATCAGCCCGCGTTTTCGCATAAGCCAACTTTTAAAATCCCGGAAAAATGATACGGATAAGGCTTTTTGGTCATTGCTAAACCAATTAACAGAAGCCATTACGAAAAATAACTCAAAAGTAGAACAATTACGTTTTCAAAATCAATTATTGCAAGTCACCGTTGTAAGCAAGGATTTCGATACTCTGGAAGCCGTACAAACCGCTTTGCAAAAAGCTTCCGTTAAAGTGAAACAATCACAAGCCGCATCAACAGGTGATAAAGTAACGGCAACATTGGAGCTTAGCCTATGATGAATTTTTGGACTAATTTAAATGAAAGAGAACGCTGGACTGTATTGATTGGCGGAGTATGTGCTTTTCTTTATATTTTTTATATTGCCATTTATTCACCGCTCACATCAGCAGTATCAGATAAAAGTAACCAACTGAAAGAAAAAAAGGAAACGCTCGCATGGATGCAACAGGTGCGTCAACAGCCGCTTGGAACAAACACACAGCAAAGCATTAGCAGCAGCAAACTTTTAACCGTAATTGCGACCCAACTAAATGAACGACCTTTTCAAAAATTCCCCTTTCAGCTCCAGCAAACCGGCCTTGGCGATATTCAGCTGACCTTTGATGCAGTGCCTTATACTATCTTTTTAACCTGGTTATGGAATTTAAGTAATGACTATTCCATTACACTCAAACAACTGACTATCGAGCGCACAGACATTGAAGGTGTGGTCAAATTGATGGTTGTTATCTCTGCTAGTTAATACCGCTTCCTGCTCATCAATCTTCAAGACCCTATTTAAGGAGAAAATGAATTCATACTGACACATAATTGAGCTACAATGCTTGCAAATACCGATTACTGAAAAAAGACTGAACGATGAAATTTCCCTTAACAGAGCCTACCAATCCACGCTACTTATTTATTAATCCAGAAACCAATCAAGTTCACGTGTTAATGCCCATTGTCAGTGGCACAGAAATAGGCTTAGATAATACATGTAAATCGGTTTTTGCCTTACAAGAGTTTTTTGGTAAAACTCGGGGTGTGCATCAACGGGCGGTGCTTGATGAATTAACCGCTTATAAAAAAGCGTTAGAATTTGATATTAGACTACTTGACGACAATGTCATCAAAACAAAAAAAGAAGAGCGCCTTTCGCAAATTAACCAGTATATTATGGCCGTTGATGCTGTTTTAAAATCTGCGGTATTAAATCCATTAAACCTCGCTTTTGCTGAATACCCATTAGTACTGCAAGAGATGATGAAGAAAGAAACGGCCAATCTCTATAGCATGGTCTTAAGACCGAAAAGAATAGATAACTTTCTTCGTTTTGTTAATCCGGTATTTAGCGTCAAACGGAATGACCCAAGCGTATTTTATGACACGCTATCAGAGGCTTATCAAGGTGTCACAAAAAACCTCGACAATGCCAAAAACAGAATCATTGCGAAAGTACTGGCATCACCTGCGGGAGAAAACAATGATTTTGCAGGCATGCAGCTCGAGTTAACAGAAGTCACTAAAAATCAATTGGGAGTAGTGGTAGATTTTAACCAAACCAGTGGCAATCAACCGCTGACCAAAGCGTATATTGATGGCATTTTAGCCTATAATGAGGATTCTGCCTCAGCTGAAGAATATATTAATATGCTCTTATCTGTTTCTGCTCCTGAGCTCTTTAATACCCTGAACGAGTCGCCTTTTTACACCAGAAACGATGCAGAAGAGCTGTCGATTATCACGCAATTTTTTCTGGCTAGCATGAATATCTATTGCCGCGCCAATGCAATAAGTTCTGTAAATTTTGGCGAAGTTCTCGATAACTCCGAAGAATTGAGCGAAGGCGTCGCAGCCATTGTGCTGTCTATATACAATGGCGATAACATAGAAGATGCTTTACTTCATTTCTTGAATGAAAAAAGTCAAGACTTTGGCCTCAAGAGAACATTAGCTCCGGCAGACTGTGCACAAATAAAAAAGAAATTTACACAACACTATAGCGAAATAAGAAAAGCGCCTCACTTCGATGAGTTTATCATCCTTGATAACAGCAATAAAGGCCCTTTTGTCAGTCACAAAGGCTCTATTTGCCTTGATTTTTCATTATTTATTCGAGCCGGCTTTCCAGAACTCGCCCCTGACTATTTTGAAAATATCCTCGATGATTTTAACACGCTAGAAGAGGCTATCACCCTGGGCAACCCATCGGTTCATGCAACAATCGAGCTCAGCGTTGAGGAGCTCATAGCAAAAATTAAAGATGAAGACCAATTGCAAGCGGTGCTGGATAAATTGCCCCAAGAACAAAAAGATGAAATTCTGGCCTCACCACAAATCAAGGGCATACAAGTGCCTAAGTTTTTGCTTCATGTCGCAAGAGGCGAGCAAGTTGAAGCGGAAAATCTACTTAAAGCAAACCCTGGTGCACAATTTTTATTACAAGCAGAACCATTCATCGATTACTCAGGACGAACCTTTAACTGCACCGCGTTCGAATATGCCTATTGGGCAAAAGACACGCATATGTGCCGTATGTTAATAAAACATATGGATAACGAAACAAAAAGAGAAATGCTCAAAAAATGTGACGCAATCGAGAAAAATGGCCTCACCTACCTCCAACAGGGGGAAGTTAAACAATCCAGACATTTTGATTTTACGCCTCTTATAAATGCACTAAAAAATTATGTAGAACAGTTCGATAAGCGAACTAAAAATGAAAATGACGAGGCCTGGCGGACGGTTGGAATTTCTCAATGCGATTTGCCGGCGCACGTGGTTCATGAGTATTGCAGGCCTGATCGCTCTTTTAACGAATTTAATGAACCGTCATTTCACGAATTTAATGAACCGTCATTGCCCCGGGTGTTAGCATTTTATAATTTGGAAACTAAGAGACTTGAGCGTTGGTTTCCTTTACCTATTGGTGAAAATTCGGGGCTTGGTTTTGATTTTGCAATATACATGGGGTATTACGAGGCAATGGGGATAAGACGCGGTGATGAACATAGCCTGTGGGTTATGGGCCTCAGGGATTTGACGGCTGTTAGCCACTTGAATGAAGTAAGAAGCGCCGATCTTAAACAACTACGTAACGATCTAAATGTGGCTAAGGCTGAAGAGAGTCCTGGCATGTGTGCGCTGCAGTAACTCAGTCCTTAAGCGGCTGAAAATAATATCCAACTTTGACTTGTTCACATCAAGACTTGAAGGAATAACTTCTTCTCTTTCTAGCCTGTGAAAACCATTGAAAAACAGGAAGTTTTTCATGAGCGCTCCATGGATGGAGACAGCGAGTTTTCACAGGCTAGAAAGAGAAGAAGTTATTCCAGGCACGAGACCCAAGGCATGGCGATCTATGCAAGTCGCAATGCCTTGCATAGAGCACGGCACGTGGACATTTACAATTCTACTCACTAATATTGTTTTGCAAATTTCCCCAATTTCTAATCCCCGCCCCCTGCTTAACATCATCCGGCAGCGAATTAAGCGCTTTTTGCGCCTCTTCAGGATTTACATAAGTTCCATACAAACCTTTATAATAGGCTTTGCCATCACGCTGATATTTAATCTCGGCCATGGGTTCTTTTTTGGGAATCTGATAAAGTTTTTTAGCGACCTGCGAGGCTTTCTCATCATCCGCAATTTCAATGGTGTAACCCTGCGGATTTTGACTACTCACCCACCTTCTATCCCTATCTTTAGCCGCTGTTGGTGAATGATAAGCACCTACGTGATATGAGTCAGGAACGGTGACTTGTCCACGAGACCCACCGTCATAACCATAATCAGTACCAATATTATAACTAGACCTTCGCTGATAATTTTGCTGATATTGGTAATACTGCATTTGATCATAACTGTAAGTCGGGCTCTGACCATAACCACCCACATACCCGCCTCCATTACTCCCAGGATAGCTCACTGGATCATTCATGTTAGTACATGCTGAAAGCATGCTGACACAAAAGCTTAGAGTAACCAGTCGTTGTAATTTATTCATCCTGCATTCTCCTTTGTTCTATTCTTCGTGGAGATAATTTTTCCGCTCACGCTCTTATTAGCCGCCAAATTTGAAAAAACTTTAGCAAGACTTGTTGTCTCCTTTAATCCTATGGCATAAAGTATCCCATTGCTATTTGAAAGTATAAAAAAATGTGGACACATAGACGCTCAGGACAAACTAATCAACGCGGCATAAACGATCACCGGGATTCTTATGAAAGAGACCGAACACGAGTAATTCATTGCCCGGCTTTTCGTCGCTTGCAGCGCAAAACCCAAATTTTGGGGACAGACGAAGGCGACTTTCATCGCACGCGCCTAACTCACTCACTGGAAGTTGACTCCATTGGGCGAAGTATCGTACGCAATCTCGCCATTAATTATAAAGATGGCATCATCCCGGGCTTTTTACCCAATGATGATTTAGTAAGTGTAATCTGCTTACTACACGACATAGGCCACCCCCCTTTTGGTCATGGTGGGGAAGTCGCACTTAACTTCATGATGCGCTTGCATGGCGGTTTTGAAGGTAACGGACAAACACTTCGCTTATTAACAAAAATTGAAAACAGTTATGGCAAGTTTGGTCTTGATTTAACAAGACGCGCACTGCTTGGTATTCTTAAATATCCGGTGAACCATGCCAAAGTAGTAGCCCCTGAGTTACCAGTATTTGTACCAACGCTTAATAAAACCATTCGCGTTAACGATTGGCTACCACCAAAGGCTTATTTTGATAGTGAACAACCAGAAGTTGACTGGTTACTATCCCCGTTTACTAAAGAAGATATTCAGCTATTCCAGTCACTCAAGCTCTCCCCTCTGGGAAATCGACATGGGAAAGCGGCCTTTCATTCATTTGATTGTTCTATCATGAATATTGCGGACGATATCGCTTATGGGGTGCATGATCTTGAGGATGCTATTCATCTGCGTTTAATCAGCCGTGACCAACTTGATAATGCGGAATTTCACGACCTGCTAAGTCACACTACTCTCGTAAATAATCAGAACTCGCTTCTTGATGGATTATTCTCAACTGAGTTATGTAATCGCAAACAAGCGATTGGCGAAATGGTTAATTATTTTATCACAGCGACTCATATAACAATTACAGATGAAAATTTTGAAAACATGCTGTTGAAACATAATGTGCGCCTGCATGAGGAAGCTGCATTATTGCTCGATTATTTAATGAGTTGTATCTACAGACATGTTATTGATTCACAAGAAGCCCGCACCTTTGAATATGGAGGCCAAACTGTTGTCTTGCGTCTTTTTGAAGCGTTCAGCTCAAACCCCGGCAGTTTGCTGGATAATAAAAATCGAGCCTTATTTAATGAGGCAAAAGATGAAAATACAGCACGAAGAGTAGTGTGTGATTATATTGCCAATATGACTGATGAATACGCATATAGGATGCATGAACGATTGTTTGGCTTTAATACCCGCACGATATTTGAACGGTTATAACACAAGCCAAAAAATGGCGTCCCCAAGGGGATTCGAACCCCTGTTACCGCCGTGAAAGGGCAGTGTCCTAGGCCTCTAGACGATGGGGACCTTGAACGTTATTCCATCAATAATCAAATTAATGCTGGTGGAGCTAGGCGGGATCGAACCGCCGACCTCTTGCATGCCATGCAAGCGCTCTCCCAGCTGAGCTATAGCCCCAAAATAAGACTCGCAGTTTAATGACGACCCTCCATACTGTCAAGGAATTTTTATAAAATATGCTAACAATTAAGCTTTTGCAGCAACTCGGTCTTTTACAAAAATAAATCTGATATAATGCATACCACATTTCACTTCACTGTAATATATGCAACCTCATTGCCCCTGCGGCTCTAAGTTAACTTATAACCATTGCTGTGGCCTCTATATTGATCAGTTGAAAAACGCCCCTACCCCTGAAGCTTTAATGCGGTCGCGTTTCACAGCCTTTACCCAAGCGAATATTGGCTATATCAAAGACACCATGCGGAGTAACGCATTAGTGGGATTTGATGAACAAGAGACAGAGCACTGGGCAAGTCGTGTAAGATGGATTGATTTAAAAATAATCAATACCTTCCCGGAGCTGTTAAAAGAAGCGCAGGGTTTTGTAGAATTTATTGCAGCCTTCGATGATGTGGATGGAAAACGCCAGGCTATTCATGAGCGCAGCGAATTTCAATTATTAGATGGAAAATGGTATTACACACAAGGATTTATCCCTGCCCCTACAAAAACATCGAAAAAAATGCCTGTGCCTCGCAATAGTCCTTGTCCCTGCGGCAGTCAAAAGAAATACAAAAATTGTCATGGACGGCAATCGTAGAAATTTTCACAAAAATTTGGCTCAATATTCTACTACAATTAAGCATATCTCAAACAAGGAAGTGAGTAATGCGTAAATATCAACAATTAGGCGTTTTATTATTTTGTTTGTATGGCGTAAGTGTTCACGGAGAAAATAGCGCTACACCGGTTAAAGTTAATGATAAAAATAATCCTGACTGTGTGGAATTTTTTACTAATAAAGATGGCTTATATTGCAATACCCTAAAAGAAACTCAGACACTCCCTATTGATCCTGCTTTAAAAAATTATGAAAAACAAAAAATTGTGTTTGACGACCGCAACTGGCAAGCTTCCTGGGGAATAAAAAATGATACGATTACAACAATCGAATATTTAACCTCTCCGGATACAGTTGATCAATGGCAAGAAATGATCACCAGTCAATTTATACCGAATTTACAAAATAAAATTACGTTAGAAGAATATGCAAATTCCATTCTGGACAACCTGAAAAAAACAGGTCTTAATCCTAAAGTCACCATTATTGAGGCGACACCTGACTATATTTTACTTGAATTTCAAATCGCAAGTCCCTCAAATTTAATCCAGGATGAACTGCAGAAAATTAGTAAAGGTTCTGATGGTTTTTATATTTTGCATTACGTGATTAAAAAAGAAGATATGGGTAAAGAGAATCGGGATAAGTGGGTCAAAAATCTCAAAGCCAGCAGCCTCCTATTAGCTGAACCTAATCCCTCTATAAATTGAAATAAGGGACAGATATGAATACTCTACTCTTAGGCTACGATGATAATTTAGGTCTGCCAGATGATTTTATAACTATTCCTTTAAAAACCAAGGCTTATCATGACATTAAACAGTTATTGCATGATTTTGAAACAAATAAATTACCTTTAGTGTTTGTTCCCGCAGGCACACTCCCCTACCTAACGTCATATTCAATGATAGCTCAAGCAACTTTTGGGCTTCAGCAAGCCCTGCATTTAACTTCCGTATTAGTTAATAAAAAGAAAATGTCGTTATCAGAGATAGTCTCTTCTCAATTTGGACGAGTAAATCAATATTGCACTACCAGTTTTTGGGCACCCTTGATTTATTTTATGGAAAAATCGGTATCCACCAACTTCATTAATTTTATTGATACAAAAGGGTTTCAAGATTTGTTGTTTAAAGTTGCCGACCAAAGCATTGATACGGCGATGGTTTGGGATATTATATTACAAGATAATCCTGAAGCGACCCAACGGGTAGAGGAGTTGGGGTCAAAAAATGACTTACCCACACCGCTCATTCTTAGTAAGCTACCCATCGCTGAGACTTTAAAAAATAGCATTATTAATTTTAAATCAAGTGATAAAAAGTCATTTTTTAATGGATTTAAAGCGGTCGATGTTGATTTAATCAATAATTTTAGGGAGCGAATAATGTCGGCTATTAAACACTTTCACTTAAAGCTTAATTAAGATGAATACATTATTCCACCTGGCATTTCCCGTTCATAATTTTGAGCTTGCCAAGGGTTTTTATCGAGATAAATTAGGATGTTTACTCGGTCGTGAAACAGCGCACGCGCTGATTTTTCAATTGGGTTCGCATCAATTGGTCGCTCACAAAATTGACAGCCTCCCTACGGCGCAAGAAGGAATTTACCCCCGACATTTTGGTTTAATTTTCCTTGATAAAAATGAATTTAATGCCTTTATTCAACAAATAAAGACTCAAAATATTCCCTATGAAATTCCGCCAAAAATTCGTTTTCCAGGCACACGTCTTGAGCATCACTCTTTTTTTCTTAAAGACCCCAGTAATAACTTGTTAGAGTTTAAATATTACGCTCATTATTCAGCCATTTTTGGAGAAACAGATTTTCATCAAATCGGCGATAACCACATATAAATCTTCACTGTTAAGCGATAATCGACTCTAAGCTGCAACTAGCTAAATCAATATATATTCAGTACTATTGCTTAAGTAACGGAGTTTACTACTCTATAGCTTTGTTTATAACAATGAACGAGGCTCCGATCTGGGGCACTTCACCAAGCCAATGAGACTAGAATAGAGTGCGAAAAGAGTTCGCTTTGATTTTTAAGGAAGAAAAATTAAATTTCCACTGGCGTTTATAACCTGTTTTGCTTTTTCCATATCGAGCTATGCAATGCGTCCCATTGTCATTCTGACCGGTGGCGCGACTACCGCTTTAGGTCAAAAATCACAATCGCTTTTCTTTGCTAATACACTTTTTAACTACTCCCCCAATCAAGCGAACGCGTTTAAACCAACTCTTGGTGGATTTATTGGTGCTGAATATTCATTCAGCCAAGTGCTCGCCTGGCAATTCGGGGCCGCTTTTTATCAAAGCGTTAACTCCTCTTCTAAAGGAGAAGAAACCCAAGCGCCAATACTTAGTCTGGCAGCGATTAATACATGGAATTATCAATATAAAATCGTAAGCCGCCAATTATTAGCTGAGAATAAATTATTATTCACGCTACATGAGCATTATCGCCCTTATTTGATAATAGGTTTAGGTGAAGGATTTAATAAATCTTATAAATTTCAAGTAACGCCGCAAAACCAAGGTGAGGTAGCAACTGCCACATTTGCAAGCCATAACAACAAAAGTTTTATTTATACCACTGGATTGGGGCTGGATGTAAGCATATCCAACCAATTACGTCTAGGTGCAGGGTACCGTTTTGCTTATTTGGGGAAGTATGATTTAGGAAAAGGCATACTGGATACAGGTGCCGGAGGAGCAATTTTTTATCTTCCTGCTTTAGAGTCGACGTATTGCTTTAACCATCAAGCAGTCATTCAACTTACTTATCTCTTTTAAAGAAGAGTGTTTAAAAGTCATTTAAGAGAAAATTCATGCAACGGATTGTAAAATTTATTTTTTTAGCCTGGATAATTGGCTATATAAGCATCGCTTCTGCCAATACCTTTAATTTCAGCGTTATTGGTAGCTTACCTGCCTCTGTTCAGGGAGGCCAGACTGTTTCAGCCGTTTACCGGGTTACGTCTGTTGGAATTTTTCCTCCCTCTCAGTATCACATCATTTTTGCATTACTTTCCAACCCGGCAAATGTAACTCAAGATTTAACCATCGATAATGCTTGTGGTGTATTTCCCATAAGCCCTGTAGGCTGCATCTTAAAACTGGACATTATTGGGCCTGTTTCCGGCGCTATCAAGATTTGTGATGACTGGCAAGGACGCCCTGGATTGAATTGTTATATTCCGTCTAATCCAAATGACTATTTAAACGTCATCGCAGACCCATCTCCTATATTAATAGTCAGCCCAACCGCTACTTTTTTAGAAGCTAATGATTCGCAGGTGTTCACCGTTGTTAATACCAGTACAACAAATGCGGCTCTCAACGTCACCATGACCATCCCTGCAAACGTTGCAAGTCAATTAAATGGCGCGCCAGTGTATAATGGGTGTGGTTCAATTGCGCCTCTCGGTTCGTGTACTATTACGATAACAGCTACTGCTACGCCAAGCGCTGAGTCTGGTATTGCAACCGTGCAAGGCACGAATACCGCCCCACCATCGCCCACTGTCTCTATAACAACAGGCGCCGCCCCTGCTCTCACAGTGAGCCCCTCCTCAACAACACTCGAACCCAATGAATCACAACAATTTATAGTAGTGAATACAAGTACCACTACAGCAGCCCTTAATGTCACTATAACCATTCCTGCCAATGTATTACTCCAATTAGCAGGCCCACCCGTTTACAGTGGCTGTAATTCCATCGCACCGCAGGGAACTTGTACTATTACGATCACCGCTTCTGGAACGGCCACCGCGCAATCGGGCACGGCTACTGTGCAAGGCACTAACACCGCTTTGCCTGCACCAACTGTCAGCATCACCACGGGTACAGCGCCAGCACTGACAGTAAGCCCTCTCTCAACTGTTCTAGGACCAAATGGTTCTCAACAATTTGTCGTAGTGAATACCAGTACAACAATAGCTGCAACAAATGTCACCATAACTATTCCTCCTAATGTGCAAACACAGTTAGCAGGCGCCCCCATATATAATGGTTGCGCCTCAATTGCGCCGCAAGGGAGTTGTACTATTACTATTACCGCTGTCGCCTCTCCTACCCCGCAATCAGGTATAGCAACCATACAAGGCACAAATACCGCATCGCCACCACCCACTGTTGCAATCACAACAGGCGCGGCACCCGCACTAACCGTGAGCCCGCCAACAACTGTATTAGGACCCAATGCTTCACAAACATTTACCGTCACTAATACAAGTATTTCTATTGCAGCTCTAAATGTCACTATGACAATTCCTGCCAATGTTCAGGGACAATTAACGGGACTGCCGGTTTATAGTGGTTGCGCATCGATTGCGCCACTGGGCACTTGCACCATTACCATCACAGCCGTCGCATCACCCAGCGCACAATCAGGCATTGCTACAGTACAAGGCACAAATACCGCATCACCTGCGCCTACTGTAGCTATTACCACAGGCCCCGCCCCTGCATTAACGGTTAGTCCGCCGAGTACCGTTCTTGGACCCAATCAATCACAAATCTTTACGGTCACTAATTCCAGCACCATTTCCACCGCATTAAATGTAACCATGACCATTCCAGCGAATGTTCAAGGACAATTGACGGGGCTGCCAGTCTATAATGGTTGTGGCGCAATTGCGCCGCTGGCGACTTGCACTATCACTATTACAGCCGTGGCCTCACCCAGTGCCCAGTCCGGTATTGCAACAGTACAAGGAACCAATACAGCAGCGCCTGCACCCACGGTAGCTATTACCACGGGTGGAGCCCCGATACTAACAGTTACTCCTGCCGCGACTATTCTCGGGCCTAATGAGTCCGAAGTATTTACTGTTACCAATACCAGTGTCTCTATTACAGCGTTAAATGTGACGATGACAATTCCCGCGAATGTTCAAGGGCAACTAACCGGTTTACCTGTTTATAATGGTTGCGCCTCAATCGCGCCCACCGCCACCTGTACAATCACTATTACCGCAATAGCATCACCTAATGCACAGTCCGGAACGGCAACGGTGCAAGGAACAAACACCGCAGCCCCTGCACCGACTGTAGCTATTACAACAGGAGCCGCTCCTGCGTTAACAGTAAGTCCGACCTCGGCAAACATAAGATTCAACGCTACACAACAATTTATAGTAACCAATACAGGTACAATTCCTGCGAGAAATATCACCATGACTATTTCTCCTAACGTACAAAATCAATTAACAGGTCTTCCTGTTTATAGTGTTGGCTGCACGCTCCTCGCTCCAGGCAGTAGTGCATGTACAATTACCATTCAAGCTATAGCAACACCTTCAGGACAATCTGGCACCGGCATAGTACAAGGCACAAACACAGCCGCCCCCTCACCCGTAGTGAGCATTTTTATACTTCCGATATGCACAATTTTAGGCAATACTACCGTTACGAATACTGGACTCAGTATGGTTGATGGCGGAGTATGTGTAGCACCAGGCCCGTCAGTTACGGGCTTTCCGCCAGGTCAAACTACACCTCCAGGAGAAATACATGAAAACGACAGTATTGCAAATGCAGATCGCGCTGATGCAAACTCATTATATGATGTTATTGTCGGGTTAACCTGTGAAACAAATTTAAGCGGGCAGGATTTAGGCGCCTTGACATTATTGCCGGGTGTTTATTGTTTTAATACAACAGCAGCCCTCATCGCAGGTGGAGTACTCACGCTTAGTGGCTCTGTTACTGACAAATGGTATTTTCAAATTGGTACCACTCTGACAACTGGTGCGAATTCAAGCGTCATTCTCACTGGTGGTGCTGTTCCTGGTAATGTTTTCTGGCAAATTGGAAGCTCCGGAACTTTTGGCGCTACAACCGCATTTCAAGGGCAAGTAATCGCTTTTACCAGCCTCACAGTAGGTGCAGGCACAAGCAATAATGGTCGATTATGGGTAAGAAATGCAGCAATCACCATGAGTACAAATATTGTGGGTCCCTGATATGCTTGCCTCTCACTATAAGCTTACTCCATTATTCAACCATTTTTGGTGAAACCGATTTTCACCAAATTGGCGATAAATAAACATTAAAAATACATACTGGAGTCTTATGACTTAAAGGGCCAGTATAAGGAACATCTTTAGGTTCTTTTTTATTAAAGATTGAATTTGAAGCCAATTGAGAAAATGGCTTCCTTGTGCCTGTTTGCCATCTAACAGCCCTCTCATATAAGGTCCGCTCATCTTCCGTTAAATTATGCTCTTCCTCAAACAAGCGCTCATCTACGCTCCATCTGTATTCTTTACAATAATAGTCATAATAAGCTTTGAATGCTTCAATCGTCGTTTCCAAATTTACTGAAAAGAGAGATTGATATTTTTCCGAGTGGCTTTTTTTCTGAGTGTAGAAATTAGTTATGTAAAACGCAAAAATTTCCGGGGTTATTTCTGTGTAAAATTCCCGATGAAAATGAATGACTGATGTTTCAAAGGCATTGGTGTGATTTCTTTTGATATGTGGTGCATCCGGGCCTCTAACCCAATTCTTATTGTAATGAGACATCGATGCTAAAAAATGAGAGTCTAAATGTTTCCACTTATTCATGGCTATGCGCGCAGGCGCCTCTTGGCCATTAAAATACAAACTGATTGTATTTTTCATTACTTGTAATTTAATACTTAAATTGTCCGCTACAGAGACTTCAATATTAAATTGCATGATAAAACACCTTATTATGTGAAAAATAAGGTATGTTAACCCTCGAAAATTATGAGAACCTTAAGAATGTCCTGTGCAAAGCAAAATTTCCTTTGCACAGAACCAATTTAAACCCTCTTCCTTTATTGCACATTAGCCGCCCGCTCACGAATTCTCTCCAGCGCATACTGAAGTCGTGTTAAAGCTCGCTCTTTACCAATTAAAGCCAAGGTGGCATCAATTGCGGGCGACATGCTACTACCTGTAACCGCAACGCGCAGCGGCTGGCCGATTTTGCTCATGTTAATATCAAATTCGGCGCTGACATTGTTAATAATGTGCTGGATAGTCTCAGCACTCCAGTTGTTTTCTTTAAGCAAGTGCTCATACACGCTGACTAATGGTTCAAGGACGACCGGACGTAAGTGTTTTTTTATCGCCTCTTCATCATAGGTAATGGTATCTTGATAAAAATAGGCACTCTTTTCACTCATTTCAACCAATGTTTTACATCTATCGGCCTGAAGTAGCACTACATCTTTAAGACTTGGGCCATTGGAGATATCAATGCCGGCTTGCTTAATGTGCCAGGCTAAGGCTTTGGCGACTTCTGTGGGTGAGTCCGATTTCAAGTAATGCTGATTTAGCCAATACAATTTGTCATAATTAAAACTTGAAACACCGCGACTGACATTTTTTAAATCAAATTTACTAACCATCTCTTCGAGACTAAAAATCTCCTCGTCACCACATGACCACCCTAAACGTACCAGATAATTTAATAAAGCATGTGGTAAAATTCCCTGTTCATGAAATTGTAAAACACTAACCGCGCCATGGCGTTTGGATAATCGCTTGCCATCTTCACCGAGAATCATGGGCAAATGAGCGAATACCGGCACTGGTGCGTTTAATGCCTTAAATAAATTGATTTGTCGTGGCGTATTATTAATATGATCATCACCACGAATCACGTGAGTGATATTCATGTCCCAGTCATCAATAACCACGGCGAAGTTATAGGTAGGATGCCCGTCGGAGCGAACCAGAATAAGATCGTCCAATTCGCTATTTTCAACTTGAATATCGCCATAAACTTCATCAGAAAAAGCAACAATTCCCGTTTCAGGATTTCGAAAACGAAGAACATAAGATGCGTCGGTCAGCGGAAGATTCTTGTCGCGGCAATGACCATCATAACGGGGCTTTTGTTTAGCGGCGAGTTGGCCTTCACGCAGTGCCTCCAAACGCTCTTTTGAACAGGTGCAACGGTAAGCTTTGCCTTCTTCAAGCAATTGATCGGCAATTTCACGGTAGCGATCGTAGCGCCTGGTTTGATAAAAAGGCCCTTCATCGCAATTAAGACCAAGCCATGCCATCCCATCAAGAATAGCTTGTACAGACTCCTGTGTAGAACGCTCCTTATCCGTATCTTCGACCCGCAAAATGAACTCGCCACCATGACGCCTGGCAAAGAGCCAGGAAAATAAAGCCGTACGAACACCACCTACATGTAAAAAACCTGTAGGGCTTGGGGCAAATCGAGTTCTAACTACCATCGGGACTCCGTTGAAGTCATGAAAATAATCGCGCTATAATAGCCGACTTTATCGTCAACTCAAAGCAAACCTATGTGCCCTTTACATAATGGCACTCCCCTGGCCTTAATAGTCTCTTAACGTGAGGTATCGGTACCCATGAAAGGTATTGGCATTAAATATCAGCTACGGCTAACTACATTAATCCCTGTGCTTTTGGTAGCGGTGCTTTTTGCGGTTTTCTATAATGGTCAATTCGGGAAAGATTTAAAGCAACATATGTCGCGCCTGGGCGAGGCGTATATTCGCCAACTATTACCGGCCGCACAACTGGCTATGATGCGCAATGACAGACGGACGCTCCAAGGCCTTATTAATGCCTCTACGGTAAATCCCGATGTTATAGCGCTCGCCTTTTATGATTCGCAAGGGCATTTAATGGCCTATCGAGGCGGCAAGCATTCCATCCATTCGCCTTTCAAACCCCCGGAATTTACCGGTGATTACATTGAAAGCAAACATATCACCCCTTATACAATAAATTTTGTAGCACCCATTACTATTCCAAAATTTAACCTTTACTCAACGGACTCATTTAAACCAACTACCGAATTTATGCCCGTACAGGCTGATGATATTCTGGGATGGCTTTCTATCGATATTGATACGCAATCCATTCTGATTAAACGGTATCAAATGTATATCGTCACCATTTTCATCACTTTATTCGGGTTGCTGACAAGTCTCTCTATTCACTATTTTCTTTCAAAACGAATTTACCTGCCTATTGCGCGCTTAAGACGCAGCATGAAACAAGTTAACAGTAATGAATTTGAAACTTATATTTCGGTTTCAAGCACAGGCGAACTGGGTGAGATTGAACAAGGCTGTGCGCATCTACAAAAGCAATATTTAAACACCATTCATGATTTAAACCAGCATATTGAAGTAGCCACCGAAGATTTACAACAAAGCCTTGAGCTGCTTGAAGAAAAGAATATTGAATTATCACTTGAGAAGAAAAAAACCGAGGAAAAAAGCCGCCAGAAATCAGAATTTATTGCCAATATGAGTCATGAAATTCGCACACCAATGAATGGCGTCATTGGCTTTACAAATGTCTTACTGGAAAGCAAACTTGATCCCCTGCAACTCGATTACGTCAAGACGATTAAATCGTCTGCTCAAGATTTGTTAAATATTATCAGTGATATTCTCGATTACTCTAAAATGGATGCGGGTAAATTGCATCTTGATTGTATTCCTCTCGATCTTCGGGCTTGCATCGATGAAGTGTTAACCCTTGCCGCTCCCAATGCGCATAAGAAAAGAATTGATCTTATTCCATCTACAGCGGTTAACGTCCCTAAAACCGTACTGGGTGATCCGTTACGCATTAAGCAAATCCTGACTAATCTTGTGAGCAATGCGATTAAATTTACTGATCATGGTTATGTTCTGGTACGTACTACTATTGAGCAGGAATCAAGCGAAGATTATACATTGTGTATCTCGGTTATCGACACCGGCATTGGAATTTCAAGCGACGATCAGACAAAACTTTTCAATGCGTTTAATCAGGCTGACACCACAATCACACGCCGGTTTGGTGGAACAGGGTTAGGTTTGGTTATTTGTAAAAAACTGGCAGAAGCCATGCATGGGCGCATTACGTTAACCAGCGAATTACATAAAGGCTCAACATTTTCAATTAAAATCAAGCTGGAAAAATTGGCCGCCTATGAAGTAGAGAAGCATCAAAGTCATCGTTTTGGTCATATCAAAGCCATTTGTTTTGATGACAATCCACTGCAACTGGAAGCCATGTGTAATGGTATAGGCTATTGGGGAATTAAGTGTATTGCCGTTAATTCCTTTAACCAGCTCGAAGAAGCCTTTGCTAATAATACCGATTGTGAAGTAGCTTTCGTGAACGTTAACGAAGGCTGCGAGAGACAGGTGGCACAGGTTTTAAGAAAACAAACCATACCTTGTGTCGTCGTCTCCAAATGGCTTATTCATAATCCGGAAGCTTTAGGCGCAAAAGCCTTTTTGTTTAAACCCATCAGCATTCAAAAATTATACGATACCATTGAGTCCTTACTTAACCAGGCGTCGCACTCACTTACCATTCATAACGAGCTTGATAATTTAAGAAAACAAATCAGGATGATTCATCCAGATGTATTAATTGCTGAAGATAATCCCGTTAATCGCCTGTTGCTTAATTCACTATTCAAGGGAAATGCCCGGATAGAAATGGTTGAAGATGGTGAAGATGCAGTAAACGCGTGTCAGGAAAAACGCTTTAATCTTCTCTTGATGGATCTGCAAATGCCCAAACTTGATGGGCTACAAGCCGCTGAGCTAATTCGTAAAGAGTCGGTTCTTAATAAATTAACCCCTATTGTTCTCATCAGCGCTAATACCAGTGATATAAGTCAGGCACAATTGCAACGCGCAGGTATTGATGCCTGTCTGCAAAAACCAATCGATGAAAAACAATTCTTAACGCAACTGTTGAAGATTTTTAACCAATCCCGGTCTTCAGCCATCGACTGGCCTCTTTGTGTACAAAAAGTATCTGGCAATATCGAATTGGCTGAAGAATTTTTAAGCCGTTTTGTTCAGGAATTATATATATGCCGTACGGATTTCGCCCAATTATTTCATAACGATGACGTGAAGGGGCTGGAAAGTGCGGCTCACAAGCTTCATGGAGCCTGTTGTTTTTGCGGTGTTCCCCGTCTTCAAACTCAGGTTACCCGTCTCGAAAAGCACGCTAAAAAAGCGAAGAACGTTGAGGAATTAACACAAATTTTTGCTGAACTTATACAAAGTATTGATGAAGTAATTGACGAATTTGATAATTTATATCAAACAAAAACGATTGGATAAATTTAAATTTAAAGAATTTGGAGTAACTATGACAAAAAATGCTATCTATGCCCAATCAGGTGGTGTCACGGCTGTAATTAATGCCTCAGCCTGCGGAGTGATTCAAACAGCCCGCCAACATCCTGCCCACTTTAATAAAGTGTATGCCGCGGAAAATGGCATTATAGGCGCACTTGAGGAGCGGTTGATTGATACGTCTCTTGAAAGCGATGAAGACATTGCCCGCTTGATGCACACACCATCAGGGGCATTTGGCTCTTGCCGTTATAAATTAAAAGATAGCGGTACTGAATATGAACGATTAATTGAAGTATTCAAAGCCCACAATATCGGTTATTTTTTCTATAACGGTGGCGGGGACTCCCAGGATACAGCCCATAAAATCGCCAAGATGAGCAAAGACATGGACTACCCCGTTACCTGTATTGGCATTCCTAAAACGGTGGATAATGATCTTCCTTTCACTGACACCTGTCCAGGGTTTGGCTCCGTTGCCAAGTACGTCGCGATTTCTACCCTGGAAGCAGGCTTTGATGTCGCCTCAATGGCAGCCTCCTCAACAAAGGTGTTCATCCTTGAAGTAATGGGAAGACATGCCGGCTGGATTGCAGCCGCCGCGGGTTTAGCCAGTCAGGAAGAACAATACCCGCCTCATATTATTTTATTTCCCGAAATTCTTTTCGAATCAGAGCGATTTCTCGCAAAAGTAGCCGACTCTGTTAAACGTTATGGGTATTGTGTCATTGTCGTTTCAGAGGGCATTCGCAATAAGGAAGGAAAATTTTTAAGTGATGCAGGTTTGCGTGATGCCTTTGGCCATGCTCAACTGGGCGGAGTCGCGCCTGTTATTGCACAACTCATCAAGACCGAATTAGGCTATAAATATCATTGGGCCGTTGCAGATTATCTGCAACGCGCAGCAAGGCACATCGCATCTCAGGTTGACGTTGATCAAGCGTACGCTCTTGGTAAGGCCGCAGTTGAGTTAGCGATGAGTGGCCACAATGCCATCATGCCAATCATTAAACGAGAGCAAGATTCACCTTATCGCTGGTCTATCAGTCATGTGGATCTAAAAGACGTCGCCAATCAGGAAAAAGCTATGCCTCTTGAGTTTATTACAAAAGATGGAATGGGAATTACTGAAGACTGTCGACGATACCTTGCACCGTTAATTCAAGGAGAGGCTTATCCTCCTTATAATAAAGACGGTTTGCCTGATTATGTGCGTCTTAAAAATATACTGGTAGAAAAGAAGTTATAATCGTCAATTAGCAGGATCCGCCCCCTCGCTCGCCAGGAATTCTTGTAGAAATAGAAGCAAGAGCGAGAGAGAGGGGGGAGTTCCTGCCAGCTGATAGATTTAGAATCTGTTGACAATTCACAGACCACCTACTGGATGCCGCGGACAAGCCGCGGCACGTAGACGGGCTGTGAATTGTCAACACGACCTAATTCCCCCAAAAAAATTTCTGAGATCTATCAAAATGGCTATTGGCAGGCACCGTGAAGACCGATCGGCCCCTGATTTAGCGACAATTTTGCGGACGATACCTATCATCCAGCGAGCCGCCTGTACAGTTCCAGGTGATTTCACCCGTTTCAGTTGCGACTATAGGTGTTAAAAGTATTGTTCCACCGCCTGCAGCTTTTGTATAAGTAATGGTAATGACCCCATTTTCAATGCCAATAGAGGCGACATTAACCGTTGCAGCCGGTGCTCTGTAACCTGCCGCTTCAGCCGTTGCAGGCAATTTACCAGCATTAGATTGCGCGGTTTCGGAAACAGCCAGTTTGGCGGCGGTAGCAAGATTAAGCCCTTCTGCTACACGGGCTCTGATGGTGTAGTCTTGATAAGCAGGAATAGCAATAGCGGCGAGAATTCCGACAATAGCAATTACAATCATCAACTCTATCAGTGTAAAACCTTTCTGCTTCATGCCATTCTCCTAATATTAATGCATTTATACGCTATAAGAATCTAATGCAAATTAAGTGCCAAATCACCACAAAAACCTCCTCCCTGAATCGATGATAATATCCGCATTTTCGCGCTATATTAACACCTATGGTCGCTTTGTGACGCATAAGTGATAAAAAATACCGTCAGCTATAACTATCACCGGAATAACCAGTATATACTTCAGCAATGAATGATTAAAAACACTGACCCCATGACCCGCAAACAACGTATAGAAGCGATTATTTCCCGTGATTTAACACCTGAGGTGATGGATGTTATTAACGAATCCAATAATCATCACGTGCCTGCAGGAAGTGAAACACATTTTAAGCTCATCATTGTTAGCACGCATTTTAAATCACTATCAAAAATTGAACGTCATCGCCTGATTAATCGCTTACTTGCAGACGAATTAAAAGAGGGATTACACGCGCTTAGTATGCACCTCTATACACCCGATGAGTGGGAAGCCTCAGGAAAAACCATTCTTTCTTCACCTGCTTGTCGCGATGGCTTTCAACATGGATAAAAATGACGCGCCTCTTTATTGGCAACATCAGTGTACCCTTTCGCCCAAACCTCGCGGGTTTCATCTTATTACTGAAAGTATGCGACAGGCAATTGCCAATATGCCGCCAATCCAAACGGGTTTGATTAATTTTTTTCTGCAGCATACATCTGCCTCACTGACGCTTTCCGAAAACACCTGCCCTGATGTAGCGCTTGATTTGGAAACCCATTTTAACAAATTGATCCCTGATGATAATCGCCTTTATCGACATACTCTCGAAGGTGAGGATGATATGCCCGCCCACCTGAAAAACGTAATATTAGGTGCAAGCCTTGTTATTCCTTTATATGAGGGCCGCATGGCATTAGGACAATGGCAAGGTATTTTACTTTGTGAGCACCGTAATAGCGCGCCTCCCCGGCGAATTATTATTACAGCCCACGGTGTGGGAGCTTGAACATTATGCGTAGTCCGTAAGGTGTTTTTTTATTAAAATGGAAAAAACATTTCCACAATCCTGTCCTTACCCTATAATGTTTATCTTTTTAACAATCAGAGCAACGGAACTATAGTCAATGAAAGCATGGTCTTCTGAGAAAATATCGGTATTAGCGCTTGTTTTACTCATTACCGGCGCCATTGATAGTATCCGAAATCTTCCGGGAACGGCGCTTTTTGGCTCATCCCTCATTTTCTTTTTTATATTTTCAGCCATTGTTTTTCTTATTCCCGTCGCCCTGGTTTCAGCAGAGCTGTCAGCTTCCTGGCCCGAAGAAGAGGGAGGCGTTTACAGTTGGGTAAAACACGCTTTCGGTGAAAATATAGCGTTTTTTACGATATGGCTGCAATGGATAAACACAATGGTGTGGTACCCCACCATTTTATCGTTTATCGCAGGTACGCTAGCTCATCTTATAGACCCGAGCCTTGCTCAAAATAAATATTATCTAATCGCTATTATATTGGGAACTTTCTGGTCATTAACCATACTGGGGCTCTCGGGTATACGCGCATCGGCAGCATTTGCCAGTGTATGCGCTATCGTCGGAATGATTTTACCAATGGGATTTATCATTGTCTTAGCCATTATCTGGCTGATTCAAGGCAACCCCATCGCCATTGACTTGAGTTTAAAGAGTCTTATTCCTCACTGGCACGACAGTCAATCATGGGTTTCATTAACCGCCATTATGACATCATTTCTTGGAATGGAGCTTGCAGCGGTTCATGTTCGCAATGTGCGCTCTCCTCAACACAATTTCCCGCGCGCCATGTTCTTCTCAGTACTTCTAATTTTAACAACGATGATCCTGGGTTCACTTGCTATTGCTTTTGTATTGCCTCATGACAAAATTAATTTGGTGGATGGCGTGATGCAGGCGTTTGACAATTTTTTTGAAGCATACCATTTAACAAAATTAATGCCGATAATCGTTGTTTTATTATTGTTAGGCAGTGTGGGGAGCATGATTAACTGGATTATATCTCCCGCTAAAGGGCTTTTGCTCGCGGCAGATAGTGGTTTTTTACCTCATTGGCTTTATCGATTGAACCGCCATGGGGTTGCCTCCAGAATTTTATTATTACAGGCAATTCTCGTAACGCTTCTTTGTAGTGGTTTTCTTCTTCTCCCTAGTATCAATGCAATTTACTGGCTTTTTACCGACCTAAGTACTGAACTTTACATTCTAATGTACGTTGTAATGTTTATCGCCGCCTGGCGTTTAAAAAGCAAGTTCAAAGCCTTGCATCGGCCATTTACCATCCCGGGTGGGCGGTTTGGTTATTATCTTACCTGCGCCCTCGGGCTCATTGGTTGTACAATCACCTTGTTTGTAGGATTTATTCCTCCTGAAACAAATATGGATGTAGGCACGGCCAGTCATTTTCGCCTAATCTTTGCTTGCGGTATTTTTATAATGATTATGCCAGCTTTTTTGCTCTATCTTCGCAAATTAAGAAACGAGCGTTAATATCGCATCTGTAAAGCGCCAGCTCTCTGATTAGGCAGCCAACGTAATGCCCTGACCCGTGCTCTCCCTCCGGTCTCAAGCATGCTTCAATTTTCCTGTTCAAAAACAATATCTTTACAATTTTGCAACATAACTTTAATATTTTCTTAAGATTCAAATGATATTTTAGTACACAGAAAAAACGTTAGTTAAGCAGACAGGTGTTTTGATGACAATTCAAAAAGAACAAATTTCAGCACGAATAGAATATTTGGTCAATTTGATTAATGAAGCGATTATTATGGCACCTTTTGAACCTGAAATATTCGACACCTGTGTTTCATCGATTGAATGTCTTAGAAATTCACAAAATCCTGTAAAACCTGACGATGCAAATTTAACCAATTATCTCTTGCGTACTGAAAAATATGTTTTAAATACGTTCCTCAAGCATTTAAAAAATGCATCTGACCCAAATTTTGAGTGGAATCCACCCGTTATTGAGGTATTACACGATAAATCCCTTGAAGAGTCTTTATCCGACGTAATACAAAATTATAAATTATTGATAGTTGAAAAAAATAAAGACCATCAACGGTTCCTTAACGAGCTAGAAAATAAATTATTTCAGAAAAAACATAATCGCCGAAAAATTCTTCAAAAAATTCATACACTGCGGGAAAAAATTGAAAAGCAGCCGACCACGTTAATAGATAATGCAGACATTAAAGCTCTCCAGACTGAGCTGCGGAAAAGAAAGCCTAAAGTTGCCAAAATTGCCGAAATACCGATTGACGATATCACGGTGGCATTGAATAAAGAAATCCGTGCTCAGCGAGATTATTTTTCCAAATTGTGTGCAGAAACTTATAATCACATTAAAAACGGACCCGTAGGGGAGCCAGCCTTTTTTAGCAATTTTCAAATACAACCATTAATCCAAAAAATCGAAGCAAAAAAAATTGAAGCTCACGCTTTGATGGCGCATCAAGAACAACAAATTATATTACTCATGCAGCAATGCGAGTATCAAACGTTGATAGAAGAATTAACATCAACTAATGAAAAGCTCGAAAAGCTTAATCATGAGCTTCAATTACTCGCCGATGATCTTGTAAGTCGCTCCAAACTTATTGCTCCAAAGTCTACAAATTGCGAAGAACTTCAACTCTATGAAGCACAAGCTCGAGAAACTTTGCGCACTCAATTGGAGGATTTTCTTTGTAATCTTTCCGTCATTAAATTAGAGGACAAAAAAGACCCTGATAGTCATTTTTTTTCAGAAAAGCTTGTTAAATTTATTAAGGAACTAGTGGAGAATTTACACGACAAACAGATGCCCACTAATAAATCTGTAGTTGACGACCTGCGCCTTACCCTACTAAAACATCTGGGGAAAAATCCCTCTTTTTTTAGATGGAAAGCGCCTCAAAACACCGTTGAAGGAATACAGGTCGAATATTTCATTTTGAATCTATTTGCATCTCCCCTATCGGGGCTAAATGCACAAACTCTTAAGGAACAAATTGCTTTTATTTATCATGTAACAGCAAAAATTGAGGCCTTTCCTGTTAAAACCATCAAGGACTATGACACTTATAAGCATGCAGACGAAGAGCAGAACAAAATCATCAGTGAGGCTGATAAATTAGCCACTACAATTAGTAAGAAAGCCGAGCAGTTTAGTGAGAAACTTGCTTTATTTCCAGACTCAATGGCGAACCATAGAAGCGTAAAATACGGAAGAACATACCAAAACCAATTGCATAATTGGCAAAATCAATTAATAAAATCTCAAGTAAATTACGCTGCCCAAAAAAAAGCGGCTTTAACGATTATATCGCCTTTACGAAGACTTCGAGAGGTTACCTCCATTCAACAAAATAATGTGGAATCGTTACAAAAACTAAGTAATCTACTCAATGACCCTTGGATAGAAAATTCTTTATCCTCACTTGAAGCCTTTTACCTAGAAGAGAAAACACGTTTAATAACAACACTTAATGCCCCACGAGAGGATACCAGAGCTGCAGTTCTCCTGACAGAAGAAGACCCCGTGCTAGTAGAAGAAATCTTAAAGGATAGCGATAAAGCCTATAATAAATTACTGGAAGAAACGCCCAAACTGGATAAGGTGGAAGCAGAAGTTCTGAAAATTCAGGATGCGTTGAAAGAAAATTTCAGGAACGCCATTCTTAAATTAGAAGCTCAAAAGAAACGTCTACTACAAGATACTTCTAAAACTCTGCATAATTATGCCCCACCAGGCTTCAACCCGATAAATCCTTTAGTAAGCCAGCTGAAGACTTACCAGAAAAACGCATTATTAAAATTTAATGATGTAACGTTATCATTGCTTACGCTACCAAATACTAAAGGCCTTGCCCTAGGAGCATGGTCAGAAACGTTTGATAACAATCTCGCGGAAGTAAATTCTGAAATTGCCAAACGAAATACCACACTGGTGAAAGCTCGTGAAGTAGAGCGGCGTTTGCAAACCAAAGAATATTTAACATCAGTTACCGTAATAACTACGCTTCGCAATGAGATTGAAAGAATTCTTTCCCGCTATATTGATGATGCTTTAAAAAACTCACCGGATGAGCAAGAAAATCTTACGTATGTTAAAAATTCACTGTTAACTGATATTGATACGGGTAATTTCAATTTTCAAAATGTAACTGAGGCGTTGCTGAATAAAGTAGACCCGAGGCTTTGTAAATTATTATCCATGTATATGCAATTCCAGACGATTAATAGTCGATATATAAATGAAGATACGACCCTGCTCAACGATCAAAATTATTACTATAAATTACTTGATAACGTTAATATTCATTTACATAACAAGAATATGGAAAAAATTTCAGATGGCATACATTCTTCTTTTTTTCAATGGATTCGCATTCATATTTTCAAACCCTTACAAACGGCGAAGCTAAATGTTAAAAACCATGTAAATCGCTTTTTTGATACAACGTACGAACCTAACCCTTGTGTCATCCCGACACTATTTGCCAGCAAGACGGAACGTGAGTTAGTAGCTTTAGGGAATGATGCGGTTGAGAATCTGATTGCATCGAAGAATATGGCTCTGGGTGCCGCCTGACTGAACGTAGTTTCGCTATTTCAAAGCATAAGCACTGCGGGAGATATCCCGCCCGGCAAACATGACACGCATTCACTTATGCCTTAAAAAGCAAAACCCCGCGCCCTTTCTAAATCTTCAAGCGTATTAATATCCTGCTTTGGCAATGCACAGGCCACATCTACCCGAATTTTATAGCCTTGCCACAATACGCGCAATTGCTCCAATACTTCGCAATTTTCCAGTGCACAAGCAGGCCAGCTCACGTAATCCAATAAAAAACTGGCTCGATAGGCATAAAGGCCAATATGCCGGAAAACATGCGCAATGCTATCAGGTGCATCCCGATGAACGGGAATGGCGCTGCGAGAAAAATATAATGCCTGATTGTGCCGGTCGCGAACCACTTTAACCACATTCGGGTTATGGAGTTGCTCCTGATTTTCTACAGGCCAGCACAAGGTTGCCATGGGCGCTTCTTTGCTCTTAAGAATATTAGCGACCTGAACAATTAACTCTGGCGCAATAAAAGGCTCATCCCCCTGCACATTTACAATAATGTCGTCTTTGTCATAATTTCGGTTGAGGATAACCTCGGCAATTCTATCAGTCCCTGAAGGATGATGCGCCGCTGTCATCATGGTGGTGGCGCCAAAACCTCGCGCATGGGTCGCAATTTCCTCATTATCCGTTGCAATGACAATGGATTTTGGCTTGGCAAGAAGTGCCTGATCGTATACCCGTTGAAGCACGGTTTTTCCCGCAATCTCCATCATAAGCTTGCCGGGCAGGCGCGACGACTGATAACGTGCAGGAATGATGACATGAAAATCCATACTCACAATGTCTCCTTTTCATCAAGCGGAATTAACCGCCCTTCCTGCTCAAGCATCACCGGGATACCGTCACGAATGGGATAAGCAAGACGGTCAAAACGGCAAATCAATTCTTCATCTTTTAAAATTAATTTACCTTTACAAAGAGGGCAAACCAGTATTTCTAATAAACGCTTATCCATGGGACTTTCCTTGAACGACTTGATTACGTATATAAACAGGCAATGCATCTGCCGCGCTCACCGCCTTTATTTTACCGCTTAAAGCGATACGTAGCATGGCTTTTGCATTGGGATAACTATCAATATAACCGATTATTCGTGAAATAATAGCGCTCGGCAATTGCTCAAGGTACGCTTTATAGCCCACTCCTGCCAATAATAAAGGAAAATCGCCAGCAATTTTTATATCTGGAACGTTTGATACTTCTTCAAGGGGCTCTTTACCTTCACTCAGATAGCATGCCCAATATACTTGATTCATGCGTGCATCAATCATGGCAAGCACTGCCTGATTAGGATCAGATTTTTGTTGACAGGTTGCCTCATTAGCAATAGCGGCAAGACCACTCACTGGAAAAACAGGAAGATCATGCGCATATGCGAGCCCTTTTACCACGCTGCATGCAATGCGAAGACCCGTAAAGCTCCCAGGCCCCCTTCCAAAAACAATGCCATCCAACTCATTTAGACCAATACCTGCATCAACCAGTAATTGATCAATCATGGGAAGTAATAACTGAGCATGTTGGCGTTGGGCAGGCTGCTCTTTACAACTAAATACCCCCTGAGTTACCAGCGCTACCGAAGCACATTCGGTTGATGTATCAATTGCCAATAGTTTCATGTTCTAACGCCAATTCCTCAATAAAGTTCAATACCGATTGCTCATCCCGCGTTTTTCGAAGGGATGGTAAGCTTGCAAAAATATGGCGGCCATACTCGCGACCGGTAAGACGCGGATCAGCAATCATCAAGACGCCTCTATCACTGGCATCACGAATTAACCGCCCTACTCCTTGCTTTAATGCCAATACAGCATTGGGTAAGGAGAGCTCATCAAAGCCTGATAAACCTTGGGATTTTAACCAGGCCATTTTCCCGCGCACCACAGGGTCAACGGGACTTGCAAAGGGCAGCTTGTCGATAATTACACAAGACAGAGCATCTCCCTTAACATCAACGCCCTCCCAAAAGGTTGCGGTTCCGAGCAATACAGCATTGCCAAGCTCGCGAAAGCGCGCGAGTAAAATTGGCTTCGCTTCCTCACCCTGAATTAATAAAGGGTAGTTTAAGGTATTGGACAATATTCCTGCAACCTGTTTTAACGCCCGATGGCTGGTAAACAAGAAAAAACAGCGACCACCGCAGGCATTAATCACAGGCATTGCGCGCTCAATCAAGAGCGTATAATAACTTGGGTCTTTAGGGTCTGGTAATGTGCGAGGCAGGTATAATAATGCCTGGTTTTGATAATCAAAGGGACTTGGAAATAATAGGGTTTCCGCTTTTTCAAGGCCTAATGGTTTGATAAAGCAGTCGAAAGAGTTAGCCATCGTCAATGTTGCTGAGGTAAAAATATACGCACAGTCGGCATGCGATAGTAACTTTCTGAATGAATCCGAAATATCAAAGGGTGTCGCGTGAAAAACCAGTGATTGTTTAAACCTCTCTAGCCAGCGAATAAAGGATTTTTCTGTCTGATTAAAGCGCGCGGCGAGCGTTTTAAATTCCTGCAATCGTTTAGCGCAGCGAGTAACTCCCGGCGCCTCGCATGCAGCATTTTCGATACAAGCCAATAGTTTATCAATCACTTCTAAAAAAATCTGCCAGGCTTGGTGAAATGACTGATTTCTTTCAACCATTTCCCAACCAATTCGTTCATCACCCGTTGGCAATGCCAACAGAAGCTTGTCAATAATTTGATCCACTTCAAAACTGAGCTCCTTTAATGGTTGATTGGCCAAATCAAGAACGGGCCATTCTTTCAGTAAATCATCCACTAAATCACGAAACGGGCGCGTGCCCAAGCGCTCACCGTTAAAATTGGCCGCAATCTCTGCTAATTGATGAGCCTCATCAAAGACAACAACGTCAACGCCTGGTAATAATTCGCCAAATCCCTCTTCTTTCAAACGCGAATCAGCAAAAAACAAATGATGATTAATAACGACCAAATCTGCATCCATTGCTCGTTTTCGCGCTTTGACCAAAAAACACGTCTGGTAGTGCTCGCATTCGCTGCCCAGGCAATTTTCAACAGTTGAAGTAACATAGGGCCACACGGGCGAATCTTCACTGATTTCGGGTAATTCCGAGCGCTCTCCATCCGTCAGTTGAGCCAATTTCTCACGTACATGCAAAATTTCATGCGCGCATTGAGGAGTCGCAAAACGGCCTTCTTCGGCATGAAGTTCTACTCGATGGCGGCAAAGATAATTTGCCCGCCCTTTAAGATTTTGCACGCGCACAGAAAGCCCAAGCGCACGCACAAGCATTGGTAAGTCTTTATAAAACAACTGGTCCTGGAGAGTTTTTGTAGCGGTTGAGATTAATGCTTTTTTACCATTTAAGAGACAAGGAATTAAATAGGCAAATGTTTTTCCCGTGCCGGTTCCGGCTTCCGCTACCAATGTTGTTTTATTCGCAATGGATTTGGCAATCGCAAGACTTAGCGCGATTTGCTGAGAGCGCGCTACAAAACCGGGAATGGCGGTTGATAATCGCCCGTGAGGACTTAAAACCCGCTGACAATTGGCAATGACATCATCAGCGACGCTTTCTACTTCCACTCTTTTTGCAGATATTGCAGCTTATCCTTCACATCTTCCCAGGATTTTGCATCCTCAGGTGCCTCTTTCATGGAGGTGATATTAGGCCAGGATTTCGCCAACTCGGCATTTAACTGCTGAAATTGCTTTTGAGAGTCAGTCAAATCATCTTCAGATACGATAGCATTCACAGGACACTCGGGTTCGCAAAGGGCACAATCAATGCATTCATCCGGGTGAATGACCAAAAAATTGGGGCCTTCATAAAAGCAATCCACCGGACAAACTTCAACACAATCCGTGTATTTACACTTAATACAACTTTCAGTAACAACAAAGGTCATGGCAAAACCTTACACCAGCAATAATATGTAGTGTAATTAAAGCATAAATCAGCTTATTTCGGCCATATTATTAGCTATTAAATTTAAAAAAACACGAAAGCTTCCGGGGTAAATGACTGAATTATTCAAAACCCACATTAAATTAAAAGAAAGCGAAAATTTTTCTGAATCTCATTAATGTCAAATTTATTTAAAAATAATGAAAAGCTCATCCAGGCACTTAGTGCGGCCAAATCTCGGAAAGGAGGGGGTAAATACACCGGTGAAGTGAGAATTTCTCGTTCTCGAAGTTCACCTAATAACGGCAAATCATCCAGTACAAGTTTGCCTGTAAATAGTAAAGGAATTAAATTTACACTATGCTGGCTAATTGCAAAACGAATGAAATTATAAATTAACAAAAATCCCTTCGCATAAGACAAATCTTTAGTAAATGGCCCACCTGTTGGCGTACTGCCGCGAAAGATACGTACCGTTTGGTTATAACTGTCAGCCTCACTTAAGTCGCAATCAATAAAGTAGCGATAGACGTCAAGAAAATTAGCGCCTTGCCTCACCTTGTCAAGCGCTATAACCCGATTGGTAATTTTACGAATACGCCCGGGATAGGACGAAAAAGTAACCACTTCGGTAATAACCGCCAATCCCTCTTGAATTACACTGCTTGAAGGCGAGCCTTTGGATAAAAAATAACAATAAGGCTGCATGCTGCCATTTAGTGTAGTACCTACATGCACCCAACCTTCATGAACCTCCAGGTATTTAAGATCCCGCTCACTAAACATGGCTCGTTGGCTTAATTTAATACTATCAGCACCCGCTGACGCATCAGCAATCATGTCGTCACTCACCATCACGGTAACTTTCCCCGGGTGCTGATCAAAGAACGCACTCAAACGTGATTGCAAAATTTCCTGAGCCTGCTCGGGCGTATAATGTTTTAAATCAGCATCTGATTGTAATTGCACATCAAGTGCGGTTAATACATCAAATAGCAACGTACCTAATTCAGACAAACGAGGACCACCTGAATAAAAGGCATCATCAGGACTGCCGTATAATTCTTTGGCGAACTCCGAAAACGCAGGGGTCCCGCGCGCTGCGAGCATTTGAGTGGCCCGGCAATACTCTTCGCACTGGCGCTTGATTAAGCGGGTGACAGGAGAGTATTGACCAAGCTGGTTTTGAGCATCACGAATGATTAATCTAAATTCCTCCTGCTTATCATGCGCATCAAAGGGTAAAGGCTTACCCGCATAATAATTTTTATCAACTTCAGGCAATTTTTGTGCTTTATGGCGGAAAAAATCACGTCTTATAGAATCGTCCCATTTGATGCTGTCAAGAATACGAATTGTGCTCTGGGCTTCAACCAGGCGCTTTGATAATTCCTGGATAACAACTAATTCGCTTGATTCTGTTGACATGATGACCTCATATTAGGTGATTTACCTATCATTTACAGGCTGAGACGGCGGCGCGATATTCACTACTGCATTTTTGTCCTGGCGTGGCAAATCATAAAAATGACTGACATTTGAGCTCGTCAAGGGTGAAGGCACAACAAGATTTGCGCTATTACGGCTGCTCAAATATTTATTGTCCCCATTACCTGCATACTGAGTACAAGAGCCAAGACCTACCATCAATAAAGTAATTACAGCAATTTTTTTCAACACAATCCCCTATACTAGTTGCAAATCCCGGAGTACTTTCTCCAGTGGTTGTTGATACTCATCTGACATAGATGTTAATGGCAGACGTAACTCGTTTCTAATAAGCCCCATTTTACTCAATGCCCATTTAGCAGGAATGGGATTGGATTCTACAAAAAGCAACTCATGCAACGGAGCTATTTGCTCATTAATACGAAGACAAGCTGCCTTATCATCATCAAGCGCTGCATCACACATTTTTGCCATCTGTCTCGGTGCGACATTGGCCGTCACCGATATAACGGCTTTTGCCCCGGCTAAAAGCCATTGCGCCGCTGTTTCATCATCCCCGCTATAAACATCAATGCTTTTTTCGCATCCACGCATGATTTGTTGTAAACGCGTCATACTACCGGTTGCGTCTTTAATGCCAACGATATTGGAAATTTGTGCAAGCCTTACAACGGTCTCGGGCAGTAAATCACAGGCAGTACGACCAGGTACATTATAGAGTATAAGCGGAATAGCGACTAAAGACGCTATTTGACTGTAATGTTGATAGAGCCCTTCTTGCGTGGGTTTGATATAGGCAGGCGTCATAATGAGTGCCGCATGTGCACCGCATTCCATAGCCATACGAGTGAGTTCGATACAATCTTTAGTCGCATTAGCGGCAGTTCCTGCAATGACAGGAATTCGCTCACGTACCTGATCGATAACCGTTTTAATAACAAGAAGTTTCTCGTCACGAGAAAGCGTCCCGGACTCACCGGTAGTACCGGCGGCAACGATAGCATGAGTACCGGCTGAAATGTGAAACTCGACCAAGTCCCGAAGACGCGCTACATCAACCTTATCGTCCTGAAATGGCGTTACCAAGGCTACAATACTACCTCGAAACATACTGACCTCTTTTCCATATAGTTAAACTGCCAATACTACTGGTGGAACGACAATTTCTCAAGCTTGCCTCCTTCTCGCACACAGAAATGATCACAAATTATCCATTTTACTTAATTTTGTACTAGAATGGTTAATGAAGGATCTAACTTAATAGGAAATTTACCATGAAAAAAACATTACCAGTTGTGCTTTTTATAGGTTTATCAACAACCTTTCTTGGGGGATGTACCAATACTGAAGTTGGTACCGTTGCAGGTGGAGCCGCAGGCGCCGGTATTGGGTATGCTGTTTCAGGCGGTAGCGCTCTTGGTACTGTAATAGGAGCCGGAGCCGGTGCATTAATTGGTAATTCAATCGGTCAAAGTCAAGACAGACGCGATTATTATTACCGTGATCGTTATTATTATTATTGATTCCTCGCCCATCGTTTGCCTCAATCAATTTCCTGATTGAGGCAATATTGCATAATTTCTTCGCTCAATCAAAACCCTGCCAGATAAAAACATCACTCAGTAATGGTAAACCATAGTTTCAACTTCTATAATATTAATGTACATTAATAGTCGCGACTCTCCACAAAGCCGGACGAACAGTATAAATTAACATTATTACAATTAAAGGGAGTTAATAATGAGCAACATAGGAATATTAATTTTAATTATAGTTTTATTGGCGGTATTACCCACATGGCCCTACAGTAGCGGCTGGGGTTATTACCCAAGCGGCGTGATTGGTATCATATTAGTTATTTTGATAGTGCTTCTATTGACCCGCGGGGTATAAACTCCGGGTGTCAAAACGCCGGCATACCTTAAATAAGTAGTGCTGGCGTTACCATGCTGCTATTTGCTTATTCTACCTCGCAGCTCTTCATTCGAGCTCATCCTTGCTCTTTTGTATACTAAAAATCTGATTTTTATATCGATACAGGATACAGCTTCACTCGTCGTTCATTGTCTACTGATAAAAAATGATTGGCAGGCACTAAATGCCATTGCCCATGAAAATCGGTAAGTTTTTCAGAGGCAATCATAACGCACTCAGGAATGGGTGATTGCCTGTCGTGCTGATAGTCATCTTCTGAGGTAACAAATTGCCCGGCCAAATAATGCAGGGATTCCGGTTGAAGCGCTTTATCAGTACAATAACGACTGGCAACCATGCGCTCACCATCAGTGAGACAGATATTATAAAACGAAGGCCCAGGTTTGCCATATTGTTTTACCAAAAGCTCAATTTCATATAAAGTTGCTTCCAATACTTCCACAACTACTGCCAAATTGGTTAAATCCTTTCCTTTGGAGAGTTGTAAAAATAAAGCAAATAAATGTTCGGAATCGGTCTCACCCTGAATCCAGTTATAAATATCATCATCCAGCAAACGTCGCAAATGCCGCTTCACGGCAACAAAATCCTGAATATGGCCATTATGCATTAACATCCATTGCTTATAGATAAAAGGATGACAATTGTAGGGATTAATACCACCAACGCTCGCCGCACGCACGTGCGCAAAAAAACAGGGCGATTTTATTTTGGCCGTCAGGTGCAGCAGATTATTATCATTCCAAGCAGGAAAGATGGAAACAAAAAGTGCGGGGAAGGGATTGATCTCAGGCGCATACCAGCCTAAGCCAAACCCATCGCCGTTTGTTGGTATAGTGGATTCACGCGCATGTAAACTCTGCATTACAATCGAATTTACCGGCTTAACCACTACATCTTCCAATAATATATCAGAGCCTAAATACGCCACCAAACGACACATAGTAATTCCATTTTTTATTTCTAACTATAGCAAAATAATTGACTTATGACGCTTGGCCTTAGTATTTAATTTACGCGTTTATTATCCAAAAAATGAATAAGCCCACCAGCTGCAACCTTTTCACCAATTTGATAAAGTGTATAACAATCATATTTCTTCTTTATCGAGGCAATATAGCGCTCAATAGTTTTTCGCGAAACAGCCATAATTTCGGCAATCATTGCAGCAGATTTTCCCAAATGCAGCCACTGCAGGCATTGACGCTCACTGTCACTTAAGTAATAGTGATTGGCATTTTTTATGTGTAACGTATTTCTAGCCTGCAGAGGTAGATTAATTTGTTTTGGATTAGTCGATACGGAGGTTATCTTATTTGGCGCTAAACCATTTTTATTAATCATTACAGGAAAATCATAGACGGCTTTTACTTCAGTAATATTTTTCAGGCAATTATCAAAAAAATTAATAAAAGCATGCAAAGAATCCATCTTCTCAAGATAACGCTGATTAATTTCAGCATCCTTCAATCGCCCGCTGAAATGATAACAATGGGTAATTTCCTTGTCATGACGTGAGAGGGTTAACGTATGACCTTGGTCGAAAGCTGCCGCCATCTTGTAAAGCTCTTCACGGTGCAAATCAAGTGTTAAAAAATCCCAGAAATCATATTCGTAATGCGTTTGCCCTTTTTCTTTAGGGAAATAAACATCATTTTTAACGTGGTTACGTATCAAGTATTCCATAGCATAATTAGGGTTTGAACCTAGACAATACGCTTTTTCCTGAGAATCAACAGCAGTATAGCCAAAAAATACCACGCCTAACTCCTGAAGCGGTGTACAAATATCTTGAAATATATCGTGATGCTTTAAACAAGGATGCTCTAATAGATTATTGTGCATGATTACCCTTCTTTAGTACCGAGATGGATACTATATCATACTTTATGTTCAAAAAGAACACATTTAGAGCAATTATCGATGCTTCAAGGTGTCCGAATTTCGACCTACACCTATTCAATCATGAACGATATGATTGCCTTTCGTTCCGTATGAAAGGTATTTGTACAATGAGCAACTCTTTCGAAATTTTTGAAAGCTTTATTAGTTCGCCGCATTTTAAAGAAGTGATTCGACGCCAAAAAGAGACAATGGCAAAGGATAGCATGGCCCCCAAAACCCAGTGGCCTAATTATCGCGGTTTTTTTAATATTTGTGAACTGCATGCACCCAATACTCGGGAAACACTAACGACGCAACCTAATTTATTAGATATTGCCGGTGAATTACCCGATAACCCGCGGGTGGTCGATTTAGGCATGGGAAATGGACAATTTCTCATTGATCTAGCGGGTCTTTTAAATAAAAAAGGGCATTTTATTGGAGTGTCTGCAACACCTGATGAAGTAAAATTTCGCCAATGCGACTACGCAGGAATCGATGTCGTTAAAGGCAAGTTAAATGATGACCCCGCGATTATCGAATTATTGGAAAATGCTCAGGGTAGCATTGATCAAGTATTTGATACTTATGGACCTATTACTTACTCCACCAATCCTTTACACAGTTTAATTTATGCGGCAATTTTATTAAAAAAAGGGGGGAAACTCTCAGCCATGACATCAACAGAGGGCAATAATCTTTCATCTACTGTATTTGGTGATGAAGAAAATCGCGCAAAAATTACCAAATTTTTTAAAGACATGGCTATTGGTGAGATCAAATTTGAATTCTCCGCCATCAATTCTTGCGTAAATCCCGGCAATATTAATACGGATTTATTAATCACCTTCACCAAGGGAAATCGCTCACTAAACGCAGGTGATTATTTGGATTTATGCAAACGGGCTGACAAAGAGATAGGTGCCCCGCGTGTGCTCAAAAAAAGCTGGTTTAGTTATAAAGATTTCAGTATTACCATGCGAAATTACGAGCCCTTTACGTCCTCTGAAAAGCCTGCGCCAGAGTTTGACCCTGGTTGTTCCAGTAATACTTATAAAGCATAAATAAAACCCGACGTAGCCCGGATTAGCGAAAGCGTAATCCGGGAAAATGCATCATTCCTGAGCATAAACATCCCGGATTACGCTTTCGCTAATCCGGGCTACAATTTAAATGACAGGCCTCATTTTGCTTAATTCAAAATCATAATGTATAATTAATAGTCAGTACTATTTGAAGGAAGGAATCATGAAAAAAGTACTTGTCTCATTATGTATATTGGGTTCTGCATTAATGCTAAGCAGCTGTACTGTCGTCGATACCACTTATGGCACAGGCTATTACGGAACAGGATACAGTACCGGATATGTTGCTACAACAACTAGCGTTTACACAGCTCCAGTATACGGCTACGGCGGTTATGGGTATGGTTACGATACCAATTGGTACGCTGGAACGCCTGATTATTATGATAACAGTGTTTATGTAAGTGATTGGTAAGCTCTTTAGATAATGCCATTACTCATCTAACGAGTAATGGCATTGCTTTACCGCAAAATTTTATTGATGACACCCTCTATTTGCGACATACTGCACCACTAAGTACCCCCATCAAATCAATACATCGAAGAAGACTGCTATGAAATCTGAAATTAATAAAAAATCAGCCTTAACGGCGAGATTTGCTGCCACTCTTTTTTTTGCAATCTATGCGCTACTATTTTTGCTTTTCACGAAATATACACTGTTATCCTTCCAAAATAGCCTGCGGTTGCCTCTTTTCCCCTCATTTCTTATTGCACTGCTAGCCGGCGCCATTCTTGGCAGACTTTTTGTAAAAAAACTCGCTCAAAAAAGCCATTGGTTTCGTGTATTTCTCTGGGGGTGCCTTGTCGCCTTAATTGCTATTTTATTTATCAGTTTATTTGTTCTTGTTTATTCGTATTTTTATGACGCATCATTTTTAAATCACCTCCCAAAGTGGCAGGATTACTTTATTATTTATGGCCTTGTAGTACTTTCTGTTACGCTGGTAGTAGGTGTATGGCTTATCCCCCTCACAGGTTTTGCGGCTATTTATTTTAATAAACATTTTTTACCAGGCCTCTTGGCTGTTAATAACACGCGCCATGAGTAATACTGCCCGGCTGTTTGGCTTATTACAGGAAGGCGCCACTGTTATCACCCCCAATAATCGGCTATCCACTGAGTTGCTTTCTCTCTTTGCAACTCAGGGCGCACGCGTACAAGAAAAACCCGCCTGCATGCCTTATCAGTATTTTTTGCAAAAGGCGCTTAAAAAATGCAGCTTTGTGCACCCAACGATCACCCCCCCTCTTCTTCTCAATTCGCAACAAATCCGCCATTTATGGCGGCAAATACTGACAAAACAAAACGTATCCTTTAATCCAGGATTAATAGACGAAATTCAGGAAGCCTGGAGTCGCTGCCAACGTTGGCAGGTGGATTTAAATCACCCCTCTTTTTCTTATACACCCGAAACACGATTTTTTCAGGAGTGGGCGCATTATTTTCAATCGGCTTTGGACCAATTATCGGCTATTACTGACGATCAACTCGTCAGTTTCTTTTTAAATAAACAAACCCGCTTTGAACCGACCACGATTGCCTGGTATTGCTTTGACGATTACAGCCCTCAACAACTGGCCTTACAACACTATTTACAAACCGAGGGATGCACAATTTTGCACCTTAATGTGGAAAATGACCTTGCGGCTGAAAAATTTCATCTTTTTGCAGCAGATGATGAAAACGATGAATACCAACAACTTGTTAATTGGATTAAAGACTGCATGACGCGTGGTGACAAGCGCATTGGCGTGGTCGTTCCCGATTTGCAAAGCCAAGCTCGACCACTGCAGCGGCTTTTGCAACAACACATTCCCTCATCGCTCTTTAATATTTCTTTAGGCCAGAATTTAAATGAGTTCTCACTTGTGTCGCATGCGTTGTGTTGGCTACATTTGAATGGGGAAACATTGAGCAACCATCAAGCCCGTCTTTTGCTCTACTCCCCTTTTACGGGTGACTCGCAAACAGAAATGGAATCGCGCGCAAAACTGCTTCATGAATGTGCTGCACTGCAAGAGGCCACCATTGACCAATCGGTCTTTATCAAGGAATCAAGAGCCGCCGCCCCTCAATTGGTAAAATTATTAACCTCATTGGTAAAATACCCGGAAGAAGCCTCCATTAAAGAGTGGATTGCTCTTTTTACAACGCGCTTGAAGCGTTTGGGTTTTCCCGGTGAATACTCGCTTAGTTCGGCGAGTTATCAATGTTATCAACGTTTTCTTGCCTTATTTGATGAATTCAGAGAACTTGGTTTAGTCACACCGCAATTAAGTCAGACCCAGGCACTCGCCGCTTTTGAAACCTTAACCACGACCACCATTTTTCAAGCCCAAAAGAAAACGTCAACCCTGCAAATTTTAGGTTTACTAGAAGCCTCTGGTTGCACGTTTGACAGCCTATGGGTAGCAAGGCTCACAGATGAATGCCTTCCTCAAAAAACAAAATTATCAGCATTTATCCCGGTCATATTACAACATGAAAACCAAATGCCGCATGCCTGCCCTGTGCGGGAGTTATCTTTAGCGACAAAAATAATTGACCGCTTTAAAAATAGCAGTGCAAATGGGGTCTTTAGTTTTGCGCGTTTATCAAAGGATAAGCCCAATCTCCCCTGCCCTTTATTAACTGATTTGCCGCCTTTTAGCGTTCGCCCGATTGAACACGAAGACTCTGTGTTAAATCTTGAAAACTATACGGAGAACTATCAGCTTCCACTTTTTGAAAATGAAAATGTCAGCGGAGGAACAGCCTTATTGGCCAATCAGGCCAAATGCCCTTTTCGCGCCTTTGTCGCTCATCGTTTACACGTTAAAAAAGAAATAGCCGTCGCTGATGGCCTCAATGCGTTGGAACGAGGCAAAATTATCCATAAAGTGCTGGAAATACTGTGGAAAAATCTTGAAAATCAACAAACATTGCTTAGTCTTTCTTCCAGTGACCTGGACCGTATCATTATTGAAGCCATTCAAATAGCCCTGGAGCCTTATCAACGTTTACGCAAACATTCTTTTTCAACTATCATCCAGGCAATTGAAATGAATCGACTACGCCGATTAGTCCATGCCGCGCTAGAATGGGAAAGAAAACGCCCTCCTTTTGAAATCGAGTCCCTCGAGCAAGAATTCACCCATTCAATAGCAGGCATGAATTTTAATGTGCGAATAGACCGACTCGACAAAGTTTCAGAGGGTAAAAAATGGGTAATTGACTACAAAAGCGCCCCACCCACCAGTTTACCCTGGAAAGAAGACCGCCCCCGAGAACCTCAACTTTTACTTTATGCACTTCTCGATGAGACGATAAAAACGTTATTATTTGCAGGCCTGAAAGAAGGTCAATTAACGTGCAAGGGGTTAAGTGAGGATTCACTGGAATTGGCGGGGATTTTGCCCATTAAAAAAGATGAAAATTGGGCTTCTGAACGCGAACATTGGCGCGAACAGCTTCATTCACTTGCCGAAGAATACCGTCAAGGCTATTGCGAGCCTAAGCCCGTAACGCCTTCGGTCTGTCAGCAATGCGATTACCAAAGCCTGTGCCGATTTTCGGTTAAAAGTGCGTAAGCCGACGTTAATTATCTTTGCATAGAACAATTTTTAAATGCGGGTAAATAACTCGTCTTTGCGAACGAAGTGAAGCAATCCAGCGACCTTTATGGGCAATGGATGCTCTAATTGGATTTTTCAAGGCCACTGGATTGCTTCACTTCGTTCGCAAAGACAGCATCTATTTTGAAATTTAAAAAATTGTCCTGTGCAAAGGTTAATTATATGGAGGAATCAATGCATCATTTAATACTTGGTTACGGTTATTGTGGTTTTTACCTCGCCAATTATTTATTGAGCCTACAACATCCCGTCACGGCCGTCTCTCGTCATCTTGATAACGCCTTTAAGATTCGCGGATTAAAGCATCTAAAGCAGGATATCAACGAGGCGATAGCGATTAATGATAATAATCTCATCATATATTATCTTATTCCCCCACCCGCAACCGGGATTGATGACACGATTTTGCAAGAATTTCTGCAAAAAACCGCTCTAAAGCCTGCAAAAATCATCTATTTTGGCTCAAGTGCCGTATATGGGGATCATCAAGGCGCGTGGATAGATGAGCAAGCGCCTTTGCATCTTACCCATGACCGACAATACCGTCGCTTAAACGCCGAGCAACAATGGCAAGCATTTTGTAGAGAGAAAAATATTGATGGTGTAAATTTGCGAATCGCAGGGATTTATGGCCCTGACCGACTACCAACTCTTGCCGCCAGAAATCAGACAGGCATTATTGAGCCGCAGAGTGCACCTTATACGAATCATATTTATGTTAAAGACCTGGCAAAAATCGCGACCTTCCTTGCCCTTACCCCACAAGCAAAAGGCGTTTTCAATATTGCCGATGGTAATCCATCTCCCATGGGTTCACTGCAACAGGAAGTTGCCAAAGTTCTTAAACTGCCGCCCGCACCTTTATTAAGTTTTGAGCAAGCTTTAAAAGAAGCAAGCCCGATGAAGCGGGAATACCTGCAGGCATCCAAGCGCTTGAGAATTGATGCTTTAGAGACTATTCTTACCCCTTCGTTATCATTAACACCTCTACCACAGGCGGTTAGTGAGTCACTTGCCAAAGAAGAGAAATAATCATGAATATACTTATCGCCGGCGCTTCCGGGTTTATTGGGCAAGCACTGGTAAGCGCTTTGCAAAAAAGTCATCGGCTCACCGTCCTTGGACGCGATGAAGAGAAACTGGCGAGTCTATTTCCCCCCGCCATCCAGAGGGTTAGCTGGGATAATCTTTCCTCACTAAATGCCAATGATATCAATGCCGTTATCAACTTATGCGGTCATAATATTGCGGCTTCAAGATGGAATGAAAATATTAAGGAAAAAATTATTAATTCCCGCATTGTCCCGGCTACGACCCTTATTAACTGGGCACTTGCGCAATCAGCCAAACCTCATTTCTATAATGCCTCAGCAATTGGCATTTATGGCATGCAAGAGGTAAATGATGAGGAAATTTATGCTGAAGACAGCTACATCAACTATCAAAAGCCTCGCGATTTCATGAGTGAAATCGGCATACGCTGGGAAGAAGCGCTCAAACCCGCAATAACCGCAGGCCTCCCGGTTACGATTACACGTTTTGGCGTCGTATTACAAAAAAACGATGGAATGTTGAAAAAATTAAAGCCTTCGTTTTATGCAGGACTTGGTAGTGTGATGGGGCACGGTAAGCAAACCATTTCATGGATACAAATTGATGATCTCATAGAAGCGTATCAATTTCTTTTAAATAATCCGAAACTCACCGGTGTCTTTAACCTCACCTCCCCTAATCCGGTTACGCAGGCGCAATTTGCTAAATCATTGGCTAAAGCAATGCATAGACCTTTATTATTGAAAACACCCGCCATTGTTATCCGGGCGCTATTTGGAGAGATGGGCGAAGACCTAATACTAAACGGCCAACGTGTTGTCCCGAAACGACTCGTTGAAAATGGCTTTTCATTTAAATTTGCAACATTGGATTCAGCGCTGACCCATGAATTTAATTGACAATTATTAGAGCACACGGATGTATCAAACCTATCCAAGTAGCCCGGATTAGCAACGCGTAATCCGGGAAATACGTCGCTCAGGCAACATCTACCAACATAGTTTTTGCCAAAATAGTCGGCCGATCCTCTAATCGGGCAACCAATGTAATGTAAACTCGCGAATCTTCTTCTCTGTCGTCCCGGAATTTAGAGAGACTTAACGAGCGCGCGAGTTTAGTCTCTCTAAATTCCGGGACGACACCCATTAGAGCGTGCTTCAATCATGGTAAGGCTAAAAAGTTAGTGCTATACGTTTTCTGAATTTCATATAAAAGTTCGCAAAGAACGGCATTTCTTTGAGGGTCTGGTAATTGAAGAAAACCAAGAAATGTAAAATTATTAAACACATGACTAATTTATGTTACTATGCGTGCTTTTAGTTTGAAGAGCATTTAGCAATGGCATATAAGAGCGAGCCCACTGGTCTAATCCCCCCTCACCAATTGCATAAATTTTTTTCTGGTCCATCATCGTCAACTACATCTTCTACTGAAGAACAGATTCATCCGGCAATTGAATACCTCAGCACGTTACAAAAAGCACCACCCTCAACTCAATTGGAGGAAATTTTATCAAACTTTGCTGAACCTAAGTCTATTGATAATGAAACCTTCACAAAAGGGGTGAAAATTTTTATTCAATTGGCAAACTCCAATCCTTCTAACAATCAATCAGGGCGTAGCCGGGAAGAAATATACGGTAATAATTATTTAGGACTGCATTATATAAATGATTTAACCAGGATGTGGAACAGTACCAATGCCGTGGCTATTAAAAAACCGGATATCACAACATTCGCTCCACCAAAATGGGATGCGCAGTTAAAAAATGGACTATCTTCACTCATTTATAAAGGCTCGGAACCCGCTCAAGCATTGGATCAATTAGTCAAAGGACCGGCCATTATTGATTGTGGTATGTTTACCCAATTAAGTCTATGGTTTGGCATTCGCTACGTGTTAGGTAATGAGCGATTTAACCAATACTTTGGGCGTGCGCCATTTTTCATAACCCAGCTTGTTTACGATAACATCAAAAGTAGCAGCAAACCCTATTCTGGAAACCCGCTCTACTCTTTTTTATCTACAAAAGAGGCAGCAATTACACCCTCTGTTACCCTCAAGCACATTGCAAATACCCCTTTATATCCGCTGAAGCACCCTGGAGGAGCCGCTAACGGTCATAATTGTATCATCATTGATGGACAATATTATATTTTTGACCCTCATTTGGGAGTTATGGGAGGGATAACAGAATCTCAGATACTGGAGCTGCTACGTGAGGCCTTTAATGAGGCCAGAACAGTCTACGAAGATAACCGTTTATCACTATATGCCAAGACTCCACAAGAGTCTCACCCATGGCTTCGTCAAACCTATGACCAACTAATTAAAAAGGCGAAAAAATTACGCGATAAAACACTTTCACAAGACGAATTTCTTCAGGTAAAACACAATTCAGCCTTCGAATTTACTTTTGATCTTCATAAATTTTCAACCTGGTTGCAGTGCATGGAACATCGCATAGAGCCTGTAGAGAATGACTATTTGTTTCAACCGGTTGACTACTCTCTGATGCCAATGGAGTTACTCGATGTAATTCCATTTGAAAATAAAACATCAATGGATTTTTCAAGCTTTCAACAAGACACTCCCCAACAAAAAGACTTAATGAAAATCAGTAAACAATTTTGCCAAAAAGTGATAGCAGGCGAATCCACATTGGTAATATTAACGGGTAAAGCAGGCGTGGGTAAAACTGCATCAGCCGTTTGCGCTGCGAAGGAATTAGCTACCAGAGGCAAAAGAGTTGCGTGGATTTCCGAGGTAATGGTACGTGGATGGGCCGATAAGGTGCAAAGCATCAACGATCTTGATAATTGCAGCCTCGAAATCGACCATCTATTAGAGAGCGATCTTGACGCCGTATTTCTGGATGATGATAATCTCTCAGGCTTCAGCGGTAATTTATTACTTGAGAAAATGTATTCCTGGTATGTCCAACAGGGAGGCAAAGGCCTGTTTATCACCTCCAACAAGACCATTAATTTTGAGCAATGTTATGGCCATAAATTGGATGGGTATCACTATCCACCGTTCAATGATTACAATTCTTTACAATATCAAAACTGGCTGCATAAAACAGATTTGGCAGGCGAGAGTTTACGTTCAAGACGAGAAGGTCAATCCATAGGGGCTATTGTCAGTGATTCGGTCTGGAAAAACAAAGAAAATACGCTAGGACCAATTGAGCTGGTTCCGGCTTTTTATGATTACGAACAATTAGTGCCTATACGTGTGGAAGTGAGGCACAATGGCAGCATAAATTGCAGCGCTTACCATAAATTGCGCCCAGTACAAAAGCAATGGATTCGTGTGCAAAGAACTGGTGAAAGTGAAACATCAATAAATGGCAAGGCTAAATATACTGAATCGTATTTTACAGTTAATTCCGCAAATTTTGAAAAAACTCTCTATAAAACAATAGCACTTGAAATAATAGAATCCGACACATTTTTTTTTGGAAAAATAGTAGATTCAACCATCATCCATCAACTTATCCGTGTGATAAATTATGCCCATGATGAAGGAGGAAGACGGGTCATTTTAATCAATCAAACCCGTCTTAATTCAGAGGAATTATTACAAGAGATTAAACAACAACTTCCAGATTCAGAAGTTGAAAGAACGTGGTCTCGTCTGATGCTATTACTGTGCGAAACAGAGGAGTCTATTTTCGCTCATGATGAATTTAATGGAGTCATCGAAACGGTTATTCCAGAACGTCCTATTTTGGAAGAGAAAAGCGAGCGATTAAATTTCTCATCAATTTTTTCCAACGCCCTTAACAGACGTGAAAAAACACCGTCTAATTCGAAGTTGGATATTCGCTCAATACTCCGAGATGAACACAATAACAATGGAGATAATTTTAAATCGCTTTCAACCATTACTTAAAAAAACCGTGTTGATACTTGCTATACTTAAACCGATGAGACCAATATCCCAAGGAGCAGGCAAACATGACAATTATAAAAATAATAGCATTATTGGTCGCTTGGGTATTTTTTTACAAAATTCTCACTTTAAGAAATAAAAGACTGCCTGTAATTAAAGCGACCGTAATTACTTTATTGTTCGCCGCATTAATATTTCAAGTAAGCACCGATATGTACGCAAGGATAGACAGAGCCTTTTTCTCGTTAAATAAACAAGGAGAAGTGGCACTTAGTGCATCTCCATTAAAAATACCGGCAACACAAGATGTCAGATACTGTCATCAATTTACTGATCAAAACAAGCAGGTAATCAGCAAAATTTCCGAACGTGGCGATGGTAAATATTGTGGTGAATTTTGGCAATTTGAAACCAATCAAAATATTATTTTGCCGTTTAAACTAATTAACGCCGATAAAATCATTTACTGGGTCTCTCCCTCATTAAGAATTTACGGCCCTGGGACGAGCTCAGAAAAAAATTAATTCTATTAGGGTCTGTTGACAATTCACAGCCAGCCTACGTGCCGCGGCTTGTCCGCGGCATCCAGTAGATCTCAATCATTGGCAAATTTCTTCATAAAGATCACGCCATTCGGGATTAAGTTTTTCGATTAGATTTAATGTCCTATGAATTTTTGTTGTATTCCTTGCAACTGTTTTACCAATGCCTTGTTCTTATTTATGGGGTAGACAAGAACATATTTTATTTTGACCATCTACTGGATGCCGCGGACAAGCCGCGGCACGTAGGCGGACTGTAACGCCTGCTTTATAATTGCTTTGCACTATGAAATCTTGTAATTATTTCTTCTCTTGTTACACTCACTTAACAATTGTAACCAATTGTCAGGAGGCGCTCCTTTTTTAAACATTTTGGTAAATACCAGATAGGCATCACGTTTACTGTCATATGCTCTTTTAGTATCTTCATCATTTACCCAAGCATAGATTATCACTCGGTTTTCTTCATGGTATCGAAAAAATAGTCTGTATTGTTGAAAAAATTTAGCTCTATGCCAGTGCGTACAATTAGGTCCATGCGTACTACCCTGTCTATATTCAGATAATGTCGGATCATTAGGAAATTAACCGCTCAATTAATGATTTTAAATTTGCGACCCCAAGGCTAAAGGACATTTTAATTGGAAAATTAATACCAACTCCCTATAATCCGTTATCTATTTCAAGGAGTGAGTTCATGAAGTTTTACACATATTGGTTATGTGCGCTAGCGATGTTTAGTCAGTCAGCCTACCCGGGGGCGTCCTCTCAAATATGGTTTTTCAGTCCCAAGGGAGTTCAGGTAACCGAAGGAGATGTTATCAATCAATGCACTGCTGAACGTCCTTGTAGAGAATTAACCCAAGATTTCGTTAATAATTTAAATAATTTTTTAACCTTAAATCAGCTTAAAGGAAAGTTATGGCTTGCCACTGGCGTCTATGATTTGCCTGCCAATCCGAAACAAAATCAAGCACCCATGCTTGATTTATATAGGCGTATTTCCATAGCAGGAAGAACCCCTGATTTTAAACATATTGCTTATAATGATGAGCGTCCTTTGATTAATGGCACCTTATCCTGGAATGATTATTCCCATCATGGAGGCACTGAGGGGAGCGTCAGAAATATCAGGATGCACACCAATGAAAATCCAATCCAGGTTGAAAATACTTTTGTTAATGCAAATATCCACAGCACGGGTAACCTGGAAGTAATAAATTCAGCACTGCAAAAAACCACTGTTCAAAATGGTGAGAATATCCATGCAAATTTCATTAGATTAATTGACTCCACCTTATCCAGCACGGGAGAAAATGCGGTTAACATAGCAAGTCAGGAAGGGCTATACAGTGTGAATTCGCGATTACGTGTTAGAGGATTTGGCACACATAATTTGCAGATAGCAAAGGGCTCTGTTGATGTCTATAAATCTGATTTGGAGACTGATGCTGACTCATGCCCTCTAGCCATGAATTTTACCAGTGCCATTGAAGCAGAATCATCTATAGACTTAAATTTGGCCTCATCGCATATAGTGATGAATTCAACCGTGAAGTGTCCGTTAGGAAGTATGACGGCAATAGTCGCCCCTGCTAGCCCCTATATATCAATCCTTGACTCATCCATCCTCCTAAAGAGTATCGATGAAGACGTAACCGCCATAGAAAATAGCTATTTCTCTGTAAAATTAACAAATAGTAAAATCAATATTGAGTCCTCAAACGGCAAAGCTTATGCCTTCCGAAACTATCACACAACGCTTGCGTTTACCGGGAAACCTAGCACTATCCATGTTTCTTCACCCATATTAGCGACTTTATACCTGGCTCCTGAAATCATTCGTGTATCAAATCAGAGTACCCCTCTTTCTCAATGCAAAATAAATAAAGAGAGCTCTGTAGATTGCTAACACTTGATACAGATAAATCTAATCCACAAACAACTGAATAGAAATTTAATAAAGGAAATCAGATGGCAAACTTTCAAAACAAAGTGGCTTTAGTAACAGGTGCTGCTTCAGGAATCGGCCGTGCGACAGCTTTTGCGTTTGCAAAGGCTAATGCGGCGGTGGTAGTGGTTGATTGGGATCAAAAAAAAGGCGAAGAGACGGTATCTGTTATCCAGAAGAATGGGGGTAATGCCTTATTTGTTTACGCCGATGTTTCCAAAGCATTAGATGTAGAAAATATGATCTCAACAACATTAAAACATTTTGGCCGATTGGATTATGCCTGTAACAATGCCGGTGTTGCAGGAGCTATGGCACCTTTAGATGAATATAGTGAAGAAAAATGGGATGAGGTAATTAATATTAATTTAAAGGGTGTTTGGCTTTGCATGAAATATCAAGTACCCGCCATGTTAAAAAATAATGGCGGTGCTATTGTAAATATCGCGTCTACCTTTAGCTTAACGGCAGCGCCTGAGCATTATGGTTATGTGGCGAGCAAGCACGGGGTGATAGGTATTACTAAATGCGCGGCACTCGAATTTATAAAAAAAGGCGTTCGCATTAATGCCATTTGTCCTGGAGGCACAGAAACCGCTCAAATTGAAGAATGCAGACGGCTTAATCCAGCGATGATTGGACCTATTCTTGCTAAACATCCTATTGGTCGACTTGCAGATCCTGCTGAAATTGCCAATGCGGTTATCTGGCTTTGCTCGGAAGAATCCTCATTTGCTGTAGGAAGCATTTTACGAATGGATGGCGGGTTACTCGCACAATAGAAATGCCTGGTGGGCACCTTTGCCCACCTCAGAAGAAAATCTTCGTTCCCTTTTATTCTTAATTTCAGGACATGTGCTATAATGTGTACATGCAAACACATTAAGGAATCCTATGACGTCGACTACAATGACTATTCGGCTAGAAGCTGAGATGAAAGTTCGTTTAGACAAAATAGCTGAAATTACCCACCGAAGTAAGTCCTTCCTGGCCGCAGAGGCAATTAATCAATACCTTAAAAATCAGGAATGGCAACTCACTGAAATTAAAAAAGGAATTAAAGAAGCCGATGAGGGTCAACTGGAAGACCATGAAAATATTTTATTGTTTTGGGAGAATAAAAGAAAGTGAGGATAAAATGGACTCGAGGTGCGAAAAATAATTTACACCAGATTGAAGAATATATTGCACAGGATAATCCCCAAACAGCCGTTTATCTCATAATAAGAATTATCAAAACAGTTGAAATGCTTTCCAATAACCCTGCTATGGGCCGAGCAGGAAGAATTTTCGGCACGCGTGAATTAGTAATAAATGGAACTCCCTTTATTATTCCCTACAGAATTAAATCAGAGCAAATTGAAATACTTCGAGTATTACATAGCTCAATGAAATGGTCTGATTCCGTATAATCGGTCTGCCCAAATTCACAGTCATCTGAAGAAATTAATAGTATAGTCTTCGCTATAATCTGCAATGGTTATTGAATGTATAGCGAATGTTTCCATCCCTGAATAGGTCAAAGTTTTACTAAAATCAATCATTTTTGTCCCTGATATTGAAGTTAAAATCTGTTACGCGCGTGATATATCAAAGGCTAATGTATTAGCTATTGATGGTTGATTTAAAGCAAGTGCGATTAACCTGTCAATACCCAATGCTACTCCGCTGCAAGCAGGTACGCCATGTGCAAGTGCTTTTAATAAAAATTCATCTGCTTGAACCGCTTCCATGCCTTTTTGTTCACGTAGAACCAGATCTTGATTAAATCGCCGTGCTTGGGCATCTGCATCTGTCAACTCATGAAAACCATTAGCCAGCTCAACGCCACGAAAATAAATTTCAAATCGTTCTGCAACACCATTATTAATCTGTGCTAATGCTGCTTGCGATGGCGGGAAATTGTATACAGCCAGTGGGCTTTTTTCACCAGAGAAAGCAGGCTCCACAATGTGGCTCATTAATAAAAATAAATATTGATCCCTGTCTTCTTCATTTTTGTCTAATACATTATCAAGATTAAACCGCGCAAGGGTTTGTTGTAATTGCAAAAGTGAGGCGGTGAAGGGATCTAAATCACAAACTTCCTGAAAAACTTGCTGGTAGGTTTTTTTAGTCAACGGCGGACACTGTAAAACGAGTTGCAATAATTCATCCATTTCCATCATGAGGGTATGATGATCAATATTGAGCTGATACCATTCCAAGAGGGTAAATTCAGGATTGTGCCAACGCCCCAGTTCATCATCACGAAATACACGAGCCAATTGAAAAATGGGACCGCTGCCTGCCGCCAGTAACCGTTTCATGTGATATTCAGGAGAGGTCTGCAAGCAATATTGTTGACCTCGGAAAATAGCGTTTATATTACTCAAATAAACATCAGTTACGCCATAATGTGCCATTACTGGCGTTTCTACTTCCAGATAACCGCGCTCATTAAAAAAATCACGAATTTTAATAATAATTGCCGCACGTTGGCGTAACGTACTAATCGATGCAGAAGGCTGCCACTGCATTAATAAAAAATCCCCAATTCAAGGCGAGCTACTTCTGACATTCTTTCCTGCGTCCACATTGGCTCCCAAACCAGCTCAACTGTGCAATCACTAACACCTTCAACCTGATTAACAGCTTGCTCAACAGTTCCCGGAAACGTTTGAGCAACAGGGCAGCCAGGACTTGTCAAGGTCATTTGAATATGAACGTGTTGTTCATCATTAATAGCTATATCGTAAATTAAGCCCAAGTCGTAAATATTGACCGGAATTTCAGGATCAAAAACCGTTTTAAGGCCGGCAATAACCAGTTCTTTCAAGGCGTCATTGTTTTCTTTCTTTTTTAAACCAAACATAGTGACTACTCCGTACAGACCGTGCTCGGCTCTTTATTCAATGCGGCATTAAAAGTATGCCAGGCGAGTGTTGCACATTTAACGCGCGCGGGATACGCTCTGACACCAGCTAAAACCGCCAGTTTATCCAAAGAACCCCATTCGCGATTATCATCACAGGTCAACATGGCATGAAAATTCTCAAATAAATCACGTGCCTCGGGGATAGTTTTGCCACGCAGTGCATCAGTCATTAAGGAAGCGGATGCTTGTGAAATCGCACAACCACACCCCACAAAACTTAAGTCTTTTACTACCCCTTCATTGATTTTAAGATAAACCGTCAATTTATCACCACATAAAGGATTAAATCCGTTTGCTTCACTTGTCGCGTCATCCATCGCATGATGGTTACGCGGATTACGATTGTGATCAATAATGATTTCCTGATAAAGCTCGCGCAGTTCCATACTCATGCAAACACCTCTTTTACCTTATGTAATACTTTCATACAGCGGTCTATTTCCTCGGTAGTGTTATAAAAAGCGAGCGAAATACGGGTGGTGGCTGGAAGATCAAAGAAGTTCATCAAAGGCATTGCGCAATGATGACCACTGCGAATGGCAATGCCCTCATTATCTAAAATGGTACCAATATCATGTGGGTGAATAGTGCCATGTATAAAAGAAATCACCGGAACCTTGTGTGCGGCGGTACCGATAATGCTATAACCTTTTACTGATTGTAAAGCTTTCGTTGCATAGTCCAGTAAATAAGCCTCATAAGCAGCAATTGCTTCCATATCTAAAGTTGCCAGATAATCAAGCGTCGCGCCCAAACCGATTACTCCTGCAATATTAGGCGTACCTGCTTCAAATTTGTAAGGCAGCGGTGCATATTCAGTCGCCTCAAAGGTGACAAAATTAATCATCTCGCCCCCTCCTTGATAAGGAGACATGCCCTCTAATAAATCCTCTTTACCCCAAAGAACACCAATTCCGGTTGGACCATACATTTTATGAGCGGAAAAAGCATAAAAATCACAACCCAGCTCTTGCACATCAATAGGCAAATGCGCTGTCGCTTGCGCGCCATCAAGGAGCACCAAAGCACCATGCGCATGCGCCATTTCTATCATCTTTTTAACAGGATTAATCGTGCCTAGCGCATTAGACGCATAGCTGATAGAAACAAATTTGGTTTTATCACTTAATTTTTTTTCAAACTCATCCAATAAAATCTCGCCTGAAAGAGAAATAGGCGCCACTTGCAATTTTGCACCTGTTTTTTTACAGACCATTTGCCAGGGTACAATATTGGAATGATGCTCCATTGTCGTAATAAGAATCTCTTCGCCTGGCAAAATTCGCGGTGCAACCATACTTTGAGCCACAAGATTAATGCCTTCGGTAGTGCCGCGTACAAAAATACATTCAGCAGCGGATTTGGCATTAATAAAACGCTGAACTTTGTTACGCACCGTTTCAAACTGCAACGTTGCGCGCGCACTTAGCGCATGGACACCCCGATGTACATTGGCATTATCGTGTGTGTAATAATGATTAATCGCGTCTATTACCGATTGGGGTTTCTGGGTAGTTGCGGCGTTATCAAAATACACCAGCGGATAGTTATTGACGTTTTGATGTAAAACGGGAAAATCTTTACGAATAGCGTCTATATCTAAAGAACCTGTCAAGGTTTTCGTTGTAGTCATCACATCACCTCAACTGCCGGGTTATCAGATTAGACATCCAGTTAACCATTTCAGGATGCGGAACAAGGCGCAAATTATCAGCAGCAAAGGCATGAATTAAGTAACAACTGGCATCTTCTCTATCGATACCACGCGTTGCCATATAAAATAAAGCGTCTTCATCCAGTTGCCCTACTGTTGCCCCATGGGAACAAAGCACATCATCAGCAAAAATTTCCAATTGGGGTTTTGTATCAATTTCTGCAAGCGCTGATAAAATCAGGTTTTTGTTTTGCTGGGCGGCTCTTGTATGCTGCGCGTCTTTGGCAACCACAACTTTCCCATTAAAAACCGCTCGTGATTTGCCAGTCAGAATACCTTTGTAATCCTGCGTACTACTGCAATCCGGAACCAAATGATGAACGGTAGTATGGTGATCAACATGTTGCTGATCTGTGGGTATATATATGCCATTCATTAAACATTGTGCCCGTAGCTCTTGTAGGTTAAACGTTAAATCGCTGCGCACAAGCTTGCCACCTAAACTGAGTGAATGGCTATCAAATTGGCTCTCGCTTTCTTGCTGTACAGTCAAATGGCCAATATGAAATGCCGCATGGCTTTCACATTGGATTTTGTAATGGATAATCTTCGCATTTTTACCCACCTGCACTTCGGTGACCGTATTAGTCAGGTAGTTGCAAGCATCCATACCATGGAATGTTTCAATAATAGTGGCCTGACTGCCTTCTTCAGCAATGATCAAATGACGAGAATGAACTGCCTGATTGGCTTTATCTTGCCAATGAGCAAGGACAATTGGCTCCTCAATCAACACACCTTTGGGTACATAAATGAGGACGCCCGTCTGAAGAGCGGCCATATTCAAAGCATGAAACCCATGCTCATGCTTGAGTAATTTATCAAGATATGGCTTTATCTTGTCTGCATGTTCTTCCATTGCCTGCAATAAAGGCTTCACGATAACGCCTGCAGGAAATTTGTCGGTAAATTTCTCGACATCGACCACTTGACCGTTATGAATAACCAATTGACGACCAATTGGAATATCGGCATTTATTTTAGCAACATCAGAGGCTGCCTCTTCAGAAAATTTTGCAAAACGGTGCTGCAAAAACCCATCCATAGCCGTGTATTTCCAATCTTCATCTTTACGAGTTGGAAAGGCATAACGATTAAATTCATTTAGAGCATTTTTTTGTAAGAGAGCCAACCAGGGAATGGTTGAAAGACCCGCTTTCGCTTGCTCTTGGTAAAATTCAAGAATGTCGCTCATGCTTGCACTGTCTCCTCAAGCCAACTGTACCCTTTTTTCTCCAATTCCAGTGCCAAAGATTTATCACCCGATTTAACGATACGACCATTGGCCAATACGTGAATATAATCAGGCTCAATATAATCAAGTAACCGTTGGTAGTGAGTAACTAAAATAATGGCTCTATCTGGGGCGCGCATGGCATTAACCCCTTGAGATATAACGCGCAAGGCATCGATATCCAAACCGGAATCGGTTTCATCCAAAATAGACAACGCAGGCTCCAACGCCACCATTTGTAAAATTTCGTTACGTTTTTTCTCACCACCTGAAAAGCCTTCATTAATACTGCGATACAAAAAGCTTTCATCCATGTCTAACAGTTGACATTTCTCACGAATAAAACTTAAAAACTCAATGGCGTCCATCGGGTTTCTGCCCTGCCCTTTACGCACGGCATTTATCGAGGCCTTAAGAAAATTGATATTCGTAACCCCGGGGATTTCGACAGGGTATTGGAACGACATAAAAATTCCGGCACGAGCACGCTCGGCTGGATCAAGTGGCAACAAGTCATCGCCTTTGTAGCTTACAGTACCACTGGTGACAGTGTATGCAGGATGGCCGGCTAAAACTTTTGAGAGGGTACTTTTGCCCGATCCATTAGGACCCATAATAGCATGCACCTCCCCTGCCTTAACCGAAAGATTAATGCCTTTTAAAATGGGTTGCTCATTGATCGAAACATTTAAATCATTGATTTTTAACATATTAGCCTACCGCCCCTTCTAAACTGATACCGAGTAATTTGGTTGCTTCCACCGCGAATTCCATCGGTAATTCTTTTAATACTTGCTTACAAAAACCATTAACGATCATGGACACCGCATCCTCCGTGTCGATACCTCGTTGCTGGCAATAAAATAACTGATCTTCACTGATTTTAGAGGTCGTTGCCTCATGCTCTATCTGTGCTGTGGGATTTTTAACTTCAATATAGGGAAATGTATGAGCTGAGCACTCACTACCCATGAGTAACGAATCACATTGAGTGAAATTACGTGCATTGGTAGCAGTTGGCGCAATACGCACCAAGCCTCGATAAGCATTATGAGAACGCCCGGCACTAATCCCCTTGGAAATAATAGTCGAGCGTGTATTTTTGCCAAGATGAATCATCTTGGTGCCAGTGTCTGCTTGCTGGTAGTTATTGGTTAACGTCACTGAATAAAACTCACCAACCGAATCATCGCCTAGCAATACGACACTCGGATATTTCCAGGTAATAGCAGAACCCGTTTCAATTTGTGTCCAGGAAATTTTTGAACGCTTACCACGACAAGCCCCCCGTTTGGTCACAAAATTATAAATCCCGCCTTTTCCGTTTTTATCACCAGGGTACCAGTTTTGTACGGTGGAATATTTAATCTGAGCGCCATCTAACGCAACCAGCTCCACAACGGCCGCATGCAATTGATTTTCATCCCGCATGGGCGCGGTACACCCTTCCAGGTAAGAAACATAGCTATCACTGTCCGCAACGATTAATGTTCGCTCGAACTGACCTGTTGAGGCCGCATTAATACGAAAATAAGTGGACAATTCCATGGGGCAGCGCACACCCTTGGGAATATAAACAAAAGAGCCATCACTAAATACTGCTGAATTTAAAGCCGCGTAAAAATTATCGCGGTAAGGAACAACTGATCCTAAGTATTGGCGAATCAAATCAGGGTATTTGTGGACTGCTTCAGAAAAAGGACAAAAAATGACGCCCACTTCAGCGAGTTTTGCTTTAAAGGTTGTCGCAACAGACACACTGTCAAATACAGCATCTACGGCAACGCCTGCCAGCATTTCCTGCTCACGCAAAGAGATGCCCAGTTTCTCGTAGGTGCGTAATAGCTCAGGGTCAACTTCATCTAAACTTTTAGGCGCATCTTTTTTAGTTTTGGGTGCGGAATAATAAGAAAGTGCCTGATAATCAATAGGGGGATAATGGACACTTGACCATTCAGGATGTGGCATGGTTAACCAGTGTTCATAGGCTTTTAGCCGCCACTCCAACACAAATTCCGGCTCACCTTTAATGGCTGACAAACGTCGAATGACGTCTTCGTTTAATCCAGGCGCAAACGTATCGACTTCGATATCCGTCACAAACCCGTGTTGATATTCCTTCTCAAGAAGGGTGGTAATTTGCTCATTATTTTTAGCCACGACTAACTCCACTGCTCGCTAACTGCCTGATGCGCTCAATTTCCATTGGTTGCAGGGCAGGTTTTGCCAACATCTCCAGACTCACACTATCCAATGCTGCTTCAATAGCCTGGCTAATTAATCGCCAGTTGCCCTGAATATGGCAAACTCCCTGCAAAGAACATTCATTGGGTTGTAAACTACACTCGGTTAAGCCACGATGCTCTTCCAGTGCATAAATAATTTGGGCAACTGTAATGAGGGATGCCTCTCGTTGCAACCGATACCCCCCACTCACCCCGCGCACGGATGTTAATAACCCGGCAGCTGTTAACCGTTTGAGTAATTTACTAACCATCGGTACCGTAATATGGGTGTGTTGGGCAATATCGCGGGCGTTACAAAGTGTTTGCGCACGCTTGGCCAGATACACCATCACAACTGTTCCATAATCGGCCAATTTGCTAATGCGGAGCATATCACCCTCACTTCGAATAATCTAGTACTAAAAAGGTCTTAATTATAATATAGTACTTTTTTAGTTCTATTTATGAAAAAACGAGCCCATTATAGACTTTTATCATTTTTCAAGCAATTTAATTGTCGCTTTGGTGTGACATTCATATATCAATGCAGCATATACGTAGCCGCACTCAATCTTTGGGTTCTAATTTTACTGGATCTTTAACTAACTCAAATTGAGCAACATTTAATCTTGTATGCTAAAATATATACAAAATAATTTGAGGATGACAGGTTATGCCATCACAAAACGATCTATATAACAATGCGGTACAGTGGATTAATGAAAATCCCGGAGACAAAAGCATTCCAGAAGAGTTAAAACAAGATTTATTGCGTTTTAATACCTTACAACCAAAGAATAAAATTCAGCTGCTAATCACCTTAAACAGACTATTATACACAACAGGATTACCGCAAGAGATTGAAAAATCCTTACCTTCGTTGATGGATACACTACCTGATGAACTGTTTTTGCAAATTAGAGCTAATATAAAAAAAGAATCAGATCTGAGTAATCTGGTAGCAACATCCCAAAGCATACACTCTCTTTTCCAAACACCACGCCTGTCAGATAAATTCCTGCAACGAGTTGCTTATGGAGAGCAGGATAAGGTTGAACGATTATTTAAAAACATCTATAAAAATGATACAGATAAAATACAGACAGCTTTGCGTTATAAAGGAGAATTTACGGATTACTCCGGCCGTACCTTCCATTGCACAGCTTATGAATACGCTTATTGGGCTAAAGATACTCATATGTGTCGCATGCTGGAACAGCACATGAATGAAGAAACCAAAGCAGAAATGCTCGAACGCTGTGTTGCAATAGAGGATAATGGGTTGGAGTATATCCAGGATAAAAAAAAGAAAAATTCACCACATTTTGACTTGACGCTTTTGCAGACAGCATTAACAATATTTATTGGCAAGGCCAAAGACGCGAACAGTGAATCGAAAGAACTACTATTGGCCTGGATGAATGTATTTAATACGCAACGTGATGTACCTGCACATGTCGCTCATGAATATTGCAGACCTGACCGCGCATTTTCACCCCTACCAGAATTTAATGAACCGTCTTTGCCTAGGGTTTTACTAATTGGCGATTCTGAGAGGGGAGGAGCCAAGAACTGGTTTCCACTTGATGGGTATATTGATGTTATTACGCGTTGGAAGTTTCCTGTTGGGGCTGTAACGTTGACTATGGCCAGAGCACTAGATAATGAGTTATCTAAACTCAAGATTGATCTGGAAGCCATTAAACAACTGGATAATGTGAGAACAGCCGACCTCACTCAGTCGCGCGATAATCTGACAAAGGTAACACCGGCGTCAGGTCTTCAGCCGTCTCAATAGTGGATGATGTAGCAAGCCTGTGACATGTAGCGCGGGTTTGCTATCAAGCAACAAAATCTCAACTACACGCATCTAGTTTCGTGCATGACGTGTTACATAATACCAGCTTCAAATCAATATGTGCAATTGACAATCAATTTAATCGCGTTATAATCGCGGGCATTTGATGCAGACAGGACTTTCAATGAAAATCACGTTTAAAACTATTTTTGCTACTAGTTGTGCACTATTTTTAAGCTTGTCTGTATGTTCTGAACCACCTAATCTTAGTCTTGTTAAAAAAGATATCAAAACCTATCATGATTCAGGAAATTACGAGAAAGATCTGACCACTGCCATTATGAATGCACATCAGTATATCGTGAGTCAGGCGGAAGTTAATAATCTGAGTCGCTCAAAAAAGAGATTAGCCATTGTTCTGGATATTGATGAAACCAGTCTTAGTAACTATGACAATATTGCAAAACACGACTTCGCAGCCAAGCCTGCGGAGATTCATCAGGATATTCTCGCCGCAAAGTCGCCTCCTATTAAGCCGATGTTATCGTTATATCAGGATGCGTTAAAAAGAGGAATTGAAGTATTTTTTGTAACCGGCAGACCGCGTTCTGAACTTGCCGCCACCAAAATAAATTTGTTACGCGCAGGCTATAAGGATTGGTCAGGCCTCTTTCTTCGCCCTGACGATTATAAGGCATCTTCCATTGTTTCTTTTAAGGCTCACACCCGAGAGTTAATCAATAAAAAAGGATATATTGTTATCGCAACCATTGGCGATCAAGAGAGCGATCTCGCTGGGGGCTTTGCTGAAAAAGGATTTAAACTGCCTAACCCATTTTATTACCTTCCATAAATCTGGATCCCGCGGTCAAGCCGCGGGAATTCGAGAGGTGCTCTATTAATAAACCAAATCCTCGCTAATAAACCGAATACCTGCTGATAAACCGAACCTAAGTTGATAAATCGAATCCCCGCTGATAAACCGAACCTAAGTCGAATCCCCGCAGCTTGACCGCGGGGTCCATCTACTGAATGATATCGTTATACAAATCTTTCCAATCAGGGTTCATTTTTTGAATAAGCTCTATTTTCCATGAACGCTTCCACTCTTTTAAGCGTCGCTCACGAGCTGCCGCTAACTGAATATCATTCAAAACTTCATAGTAAACCAGTTGGTTAACATTATATTTTGCAGTAAAACCTGGAACAAATTTATTTTTATGTTCCCAAACACGACGTATAATATCCGAGGTCATTCCTATATATAACGTCCCATTTCGCTGGCTTGCTAAAATATAAACATAACTTTCTTTCATGATAACTCAAAGATTCGGTGGATCCGCGGTCAAGCCGTGGGAATTCGAGAGAAACTCTATTAATAACCTAATTCCCCGCGGTTTGACCGCGGAGTACACACTAAGTAAAAGACATTATATTTTACACGTATTCCACATCAATAATTTCATACTCCACCTTACCGCCCGGAGTCTGTACCACCACCGTATCATCAATCTCTTTGGCAATAAGTGCACGACCAATGGGAGAGCTGTAGGAGATCTTATTAAGCTTAATATCCGCCTCATCTTCACCTACAATCTGGAAAACCATTTCAGTGTCAGTTTGCACCTGAAGCACACGTACTGTTGCACCAAAAACAACCTTGCCATTGTTGGGTAATTTGGTTATATCCACAATTTGCATATTGGAAAGCTTTGCTTCCAACTCCTGAATGCGGCCTTCGTTAAAACTTTGCTGCTCACGAGCGGCATGGTATTCCGCATTTTCTTTCAAGTCCCCATGAGCACGCGCGGTCGCGATTGCCTCAACAATGCGAGGCCGTTGTACAAATTTCAGATTCTGTAACTCAGCTTGTAGCGCTTCAGCGCCTTTAACTGTCATTGGATGTTTTTGTTGCATAACCACCTCTAGTGTAAATCCTGTAAACGGGTAACTGTTTCGCGATCTTCATATTTCATCGCCAAACATGCAGCTTCTGCTCCTGACAAAGTAGTAGTATAACTAACCTTGTGCTGCAATGCATTGCGCCTTATGGCAAAAGAATCCGCAGCAGCTTGCTTTCCGTCTGTTGTATTTACTATAAAATCAATTTCATGATTTTTAATATAGTCCACAACATGCGGGCGCCCTTCTGCTACTTTAAACACGCGCCTGCAATCAATACCTGCTGCGTGTAAAACTAACGCGGTTCCACGGGTCGCTATAATTTCAAATCCAAGCTGAATTAACCGCTTCGCAATCTCCCCTACCCGCGTTTTATCCGCATCCCGCACGGAGACAAAAGCTCGCCTGCGTTTAACAATATTGCAACTCGCTCCAAGCTGCGCTTTAGCATAAGCCTGACCAAAACGTCTCGCAATCCCCATTACCTCACCGGTTGATTTCATTTCAGGGCCTAAAATAGAATCCACCCCTGCAAATTTAATAAACGGAAACACGGGAAGTTTAATGGAATAAAAAGCCGGCATGGGATAATGCTGACTTAAACCCTGCTCTTTCAAACTAATACCGACTTTACAGCGCGCGGCGATTTTTGCCAATGCCAAACCAGTCGCTTTTGAAACAAAGGGTACGGTGCGAGAGGCGCGCGGATTAACTTCTAATACGTAAATATCATCAGACTGAATAGCAAACTGGGCATTAATTAACCCGACAACACCTAATTTTAATGCCATCTGCCGCATCTGCTCAATTAAATCCTGCTGCACAACACTGCTAAGACTAAAAGGGGGAAGCGTACAAGCCGAATCACCTGAATGAATACCGGCTTGTTCTATATGCTCCATAATCCCACCAATCATGATATCTTTGCCATCACAGACGGCGTCAATATCCACTTCAGTGGCATCGTTAAGGAACTTATCCAATAAGACGGGTGAATCGTTAGAAACCGCCACCGCATGCTCCAGATAATGGCGCAAATCCTCTTCCTGATAAACTACCTCCATGCCCCGACCGCCCAGCACATAGGAGGGTCTTACAACTAATGGATAACCAATACGTTTGGCAACTTCGATTGCCTCTTCTTCACTGCGCACGGTTCCATTAGCCGGCTGATGTAAATTCAACTCCGTTACCATTTTTTGAAAGCGCTCCCTGTCTTCAGCCATATCAATAGCATCAGGAGAGGTGCCAATAATGGGAACCCCATTGGCTTCCAATTGACGCGCAAGTTTCAGAGGCGTTTGACCACCATAATGAACAATAACGCCTAACGGTTTTTCAACCGCGGCAATCGCTAAAACATCCTCAAGCGTAACCGATTCAAAATAGAGTCTGTCCGAGGTATCAAAGTCGGTAGACACGGTTTCAGGATTACAATTTACCATAATGGTTTGATAACCCTCATCCCTTAAAGCCATTGCCGCATGAACACAGCAGTAATCAAATTCGATTCCTTGCCCGATTCGATTAGGGCCACCACCGAGAATCATAATTTTTTTAGCATTTGAATCCGGGCGGGCTTCACAAACGGTTTCATAACAGGAATAAAGATAGGCGGTATCGCTTGGGAACTCACCCGCACACGAGTCGATACGTTTATACACCGGCGTTATGCCCAACTCTAAACGATAGGCTCTGACTTGCTCTTCATTACAATATAAGAGACGCGCAAGGTATGCGTCAGAAAATCCGCGTTTTTTTAATTGTCTTAGCGAAGTTTTATCCAAATCATTAAGCGTTTTGCCAAAAATATTGCGCTCCATCTGCACCAATTCTTGTATTTGGGCAAGGAACCAGGGATCTACCCGGCTTTCCTGGTGAATCTCTTCAAGCGTAAGCCCAAGGCGAAAAGCATCAGCGATATACCATAATCTCTCAGGCGTGGGCTCACTTAAATGCCCCCGTAAACGCGCCATGTCACCTTTTTTGAAGTGAGGTTGCAAGCCACTTAGCCCAATTTCAAGCCCGCGAATTGCTTTTTGTAAAGACTCTTGAAAATTAGCACCAATCGCCATGACTTCGCCTACCGATTTCATCTGCGTTGTTAAAGTCCTCGAGGTTTGCGGAAATTTATCAAAATTAAAACGAGGAATTTTGGTAACCACATAATCAATGCTCGGCTCAAAAGAGGCAGGGGTTTTTCCACCCGTAATTTCGTTATCTAACTCATCGAGCGTATACCCTACAGCAAGTTTTGCTGCAATTTTTGCGATAGGGAAGCCCGTTGCTTTAGAAGCAAGAGCTGATGAACGTGATACTCGCGGGTTCATTTCAACAACCAGTAAACGCCCATCTTCAGGATTAACGGCAAACTGGACATTTGACCCACCCGTATCAACGCCCACAGCACGTAATACTTTAATGGCGGCATCCCGCATGCGTTGATATTCTTTATCTGTTAATGTTTGAGCGGGAGCTACTGTTATAGAGTCGCCCGTGTGGACACCCATTGGATCAAGGTTTTCAATAGTACAGACAATAATACAATTATCATTTTTATCGCGCACAACTTCCATCTCAAACTCTTTCCAGCCCAAGACGGATTCATCAATCAGTAATTCATGAGTAGGCGATAGCTCAAGGCCGCGAGCACAAATTTCTTCAAATTCTTCACGGTTATAAGCGATCCCACCCCCGCTGCCTCCCATGGTAAAAGAAGGTCTGATAATAGCAGGGTAGCCGAGTTGTGCTTGTACCTGAAATGCTTCCTCAAGGCTATGCGCAATTGCCGAGCGTGGCATTTCCAGGCCGATTTTTTTCATTAACTGGCGAAATTGATCACGGTCTTCAGCTCTGTCGATGGCTTCGCGTGAAGCGCCAATCATTTCAACGGAATATTTTTCTAAAATTCCTTCACGTACCAAATCAAGCGCGCAATTTAAAGCCGTTTGCCCGCCCATAGTGGGCAATAGTGCATCAGGACGCTCTTTTTCAATAACGCGCGCAACCTCTTGCCATTGAACAGGCTCGATGTAAGTTGCATCAGCAAGTTCAGGATCCGTCATGATAGTTGCAGGATTTGAGTTGACCAAAATGACCCGGTAACCCTCAGCTTTTAATGTGCGCACAGCTTGCGTACCTGAGTAATCAAACTCACAAGCCTGACCAATCACAATGGGACCTGCGCCAAGAATTAAGATGGATTTAATATCAGTACGTTTTGGCATAATGGCTTCAAAAAGAAAAAGTGGCCTATTTTACCGAGTTTTGCCTAAAGATTATACCTGTTTTGATAAGTCTCGTGATTTATTTGTGAGTGTTGGTGTTGAAAACGGTGGGCACGTCGCTTTGCGCCTTTGCCCACCCTACGGTAATACGAGTGTATCTGTTTATAAAAGACGAGGGCCAACACTCGCGCAAACCTCTGATAACTCAGATAGTGCGCGTGGTGTAATTTGGGCAAATTCCATCAACTTTTCCATATCCTCTTTAAAGCAAGGTTTACGACCTATCACGTGATAGTTAGTGAATCCTTTCTCAGTAAAAAGTTTAATAAATCTGGCCTCCATCTTTTCATCGGTAGTCCAGACTGCGATACGAAGATTTAATTTAAGAATTGCTGCAGCAACATCTGGCCCATGACAAGGTTTATCCTCAATAAGTGCAGGTGCCAAATTTCCATCCAGAACAACCAAATCAATTTTTTCTTTGTTTTCAGTAATATACTGAATTGCATCCATACCATTTATACGATTCTCTAATTCATAGTTTTCAATCACTCTTGAAAGTTGGCGTTCGAAAGCTACTACATTAGACTTAGTATCTTCAACTAAAACTATATGGGAAGGCATACGGGAATGCTCCATCGGTTACTAAAGATACGCGATGATACAGCCTTTTTTAAGACAAGTTAAGTAATTTTTACTACCTTTGGGTTTTTATTAAGCATTAAAGGGGTCTTTACTCATATCCCCTCTTAAATTACTCCACTCCACGCCATCCCATACAGTTCATGTAATACACTGTTCAGGTAACTCAAATTGTGAGGATTGGGAAGATACATTTTCTCCCAGCGCTCATCCTGCCAGTAACCGGTAAAATTTGAGGGAGCTGCAACAGGATTAAGGCCTTGCGCCTGACAGAGGAGCATTGCTCGTCGCATGTGAATTGCAGAAGTCACCAGATAAAAAGGGTCTTGGTGAACCATTTTTTTAATTTCTTTTGCTTGAGAGGCTGTGTTGGTAGAGGCTGTTTCAAGAACTATATTTTTAGCAGGGATAGCAAACCATTTCGTAAGCGTTGCCATGCGTGTAGATTCAGCAATGTCACCATTATAACCGCCGCCTGATAAAAGTAATTTGGCATCGGGGAGCTGTCGGTATAGCCGAACACCTTCGACAAGGCGTTCGATACTCGCGCTGGCAAGTAACATATTAGCGGGTTGATTTTTACCTTGCGCTTGACCGCCACTGAGTACCACTATCCAATGAATGGATGCATCAGGCTTATCAATTATGTTGTATTGAGCTTCCAGCATGGACGTTAAAGAACGGGAGACCCACCCTGTACTAAAAACAATCGACAATAGGAATATTAACGAAAAACCCCAAAAATACCGGCGATGGCATTTTTGCTGATAAAATTTAATCAATAAAAATGCAAAAAGTACGAGGGTTAAAAAATAGGGATTAATTAACGCCTCCATTAAGTGCCTGAAAAAAGCCATTATTTTACCCTTCTCATCAGATATATCCCTAACATTGCGAATAATAAAGTGGGGCCTAATGCTGCTATCACAGGAGGCCATTGCAATACTTGACTAACAGGTCCGAAGAAACGATTGATAATATGAAAACCAAAACCCACCGTCGCACCTGCAAGAAGTTTTGAACCCATGGTCGATGAGCGCAAAGGGCCAAAAATAAAAGGAATGGCCAGTATCATCATTACAATGGTGGTTAAAGGTTGAATAAGTCGTTGCCAATAGGCTAGCTGGTAAGTTAGAGCCGTTTGGTGACTTTGTTTTTGCACCCGTAAATACTGACGAAGCTCATGCAAGGTCATTTCATCAGGCTCGCTCGTGCTAAAACTTAAAACCGACGGTTTCACCGATACATCCCAAGCCATTTTTTTAATGTGACGAGCTTCGGTTGTCGTATCCCCGATAATGGTTTGGGCGACATTATAAGCTTGCCATGCCCCGTTTACGAATAAAACACGCTCGATTTTACGTGCAAGACGCATATGATGAGAATCATCAAAACGAAACTGAAAAATATTTTCCAGTTCATTATCAGGCGAAACCGCCCCTATGGTAATAAAATCATTTTGGTAGCGTAACCATACCCCATGCGCGGTTCTTAAGGCTTGCCCGCCACTTAGTGCCTGCATTCGTTGATCATTGGCAAAGTGTGCGAGTTTGGGCACGATGGTTTCGCCTGTCACCGTTACAATCAAAATAAGGATTAAAGCTGCTTTTAAAACGGCAAGCGTAATTTGCCCGATTGACATACCTGCCGCACGCATGACAATCAACTCACGATGATTCGCCATAATGCCTAACCCAATCAGGCACCCAAGCATACTTGCCATAGGGAAAAAAAGATAAACCTGGTACGGCATTTGTAAAAAAACAAATAGCGCTGCCTGCAAGATGCCATAATCCGCTCGCCCCAAATCATCAAGCTGATTAACAAACAGCATAAACACCTGCAACCCGGCAAGAACAAGCGTTACAAGCCCAATCGAGGCAAGTACAGTTTTCGCAATGTAACGATCAAGTAACTTCATTCCTGTTTCATCCGAGTTTCACCATGTTACGCCAAACGAGCAGCAACCCAATTATCAAGACGACAAGGTGAATCCACCACATGCCCAGCCAAACCGGAATTTTACCAGCAACAACCCAATCACGCGCAATAAACATAAAATTGGCGTAGATGATATAAAGAAGAATAGCGGGCAACAATTTTGCAAATTTACCCGAACGCGGGTTAACCCGACTTAATGGAACTGCTACCAATGTCAGGGTAAGCACCATCATAGGTACCGAAAGTCGCCACTGAAGTTCTGCGGCTTTTCGCTTATCAGGATTAAGTAAAGGCCATAAGCTTGCCGTACTTGCCGTTCTTATATCATCTTTCAACGCAACTTTCGGATGAGGAAGGCGTGCTTTGTATTGGTCAAAATTTGCCACTTGAAAATTAGCTTGTCCCGGCAAACCCTCGTATTCATAGCCCTTTTGTAAAATCAAATAATCTTCCATGGTTTCAGGATCAGTTTCTGCAAAAGCCTTTTCCGCCCATAAAATATTCCATTGGGGTACTGAATTTTTTACAACCTGATGGGCCAGAAAAATATTTTGCGCCTGAGTATGATCGCGGCTCATGGATTCAACATAAAATACTTGTTTACCTCTGGAAGCGGAGGTAAAGTGCCCGGGCACCACGGTTTGTATCAAAGTTTGTATGCCTGAAGTTCGTAATAATCTCGCCCGCTCAGTCGCAATAACAGGACTTGCCCAAATCATGACTACCATTACGATGGCAAATACTATTACGGCCATATAATAACTTTGTTTAAGCAACTGTGAGGGACCATACCCACAGGCTTGCAATACTGTCATTTCACTGTCAGCATACAAACGGCCATAAGCAATCAATAATGCAATGTAAAATCCCAGAGGCAGTAACAAGCCCATAAGATTAGGTACTTCAAGCATCATTAATTTCATAATGATGGAAAGAGGAATTTGGCCACTGGCCGCACGATTCAAATAGCGAACAAACTGATTACTCATGAAAATAAGCATGAGTATGGTTGTCAAAGCGGCAAGAGTGACAAATACCTCTTTTGCCAAATAACGGAAAATAAGCACGGGTTGTTTCTCAGGCTGTTATTAATAATTTTGGGATATTGGTATCATAAATTCGGCAATGGCATTCTCATGGCCTGCAACTTTCTGTAAACTAGCAGCTTTTCTCTGTGATAGGAAGTGAAAATGAATTATGGACTAATCAAATCCACCGCTCCTTCTAAAAATGAATGCCTCGTTTTAGGTGTTTTTGCTGATAAAGATTGCACTGATTTCGGTGGGCTGATTGATAAACACCTTCAAGACTTACTTCCACGTCTTTGTAATAAATTACATGAAAGCGGCAATATTGCCTGGCAAACGGATGTTGATGGCTACAGTCTTCTGCTTGTACATTGCGGGAAACCTGAGGCTTTTGATAGTACTCAATTAAAAAAACGCATGACTGATATCAGTAAGGCGCTCCTCACCCAGCGTATCGAATCAGCCACTATTTGTCTGCCTCAGATTCAACATCACGATGCAGATTGGCAGCTCATACAAATGGTGCTGCAAATCGAGGCGGCTCGCTATCAATTAACAGACTATAAAACACAGAATAAAAAAAATCATACGCTAACAACAGTAGAATTTTATCTGGCCAATGCGCGTGAAGACGCGCTTCAAACCGCCAAAGCAATTGCCAAGGGAATGCAGCTAACCAAAACATTGGCTAATTTACCGGCTAATCGTTGTACCCCTACTTTTCTGGGTGAGCAAGCGGCGCACCTAGCGAGTGAACACCCTGATATTAAAACCACTCTTATGAATGCTGATAAAATGCGTGAATTGGGGATGGGCGCCTTTCTTGCTGTAGCTCAGGGAAGTGCGGAGCCGCCTTGCTTGATTGAGATGTCCTATCAGGGCGGGAATAACAGTAGGCCTATAGTTTTAGTGGGCAAGGGCATTACCTTTGACTCGGGCGGTTTATCCCTTAAACCCGCTAATGCCATGGACGAAATGAAGTACGATATGGCAGGAGCTGCCAGTGTTTTCGGCGCAATAAAAGCCTGTGCTCTGTTAAAACTCCCGATTAATGTTATTGGCCTTGTAGCCAGCGCTGAAAATATGCCGGGTGGAAAAGCCGTAAAGCCTGGTGATATTGTTACCAGTATGTCAGGGCAGACCATTGAAATTTTAAACACAGATGCGGAAGGCCGGCTTGTTCTTGCTGACGCACTAACTTATGCCGAACGTTTTAATCCGGAGCTTGTCATTGATGTGGCGACTCTGACGGGTGCAATGATTGTAGCCCTGGGCGCTGTCAATACAGGTTTTATGACAGAAGACGACGCGCTTGCGGCTCAAATTCTGCTTGCCGCTAAAGAGAGCGATGATAAATGCTGGCGCCTTCCTCTTGAAGAAGCGTATCAGGATGCGCTGGACAGTCCGCTCGCGGACATGATCAATGCAGGATTTGATCGCAGCGCAGGCAGTATTACAGCCGCCTGTTTCCTCTCCCGTTTTACCAAAAAATACCGCTGGGCTCATTTGGATGTTGCGGGCACAGCCTGGGTATCCGGAAAAAATCGTCAGGCGACAGGTCGCCCCGTTCCTTTACTCATACAGATATTACGCCATGCCGCCAATTCGCGTTGATTTTTATTTGTTGGCAACCAGTGATGCGAATGCACGCTGGTTGCTGGCTTGCCGATTACTGGAAAAAGCTTATTTACGTGGGCACCGCGTTTTCGTTTATTGTAATGATAAACAGCAGGCTGAGTTAATTGATGAGCTGTTATGGACCTTCAAAGATGACAGCTTTATTCCTCATAATCTGCAAGGAGAAGGCCCTGAGCCGCCACCTGCTGTGCAAATTGGCTTTCAGGATGAGCCCCGGGGGTTTAGTGATATTTTGCTAAATCTTGCAGATACTATTCCACCTTTTTATAAGCGTTTTAAACGGGTAATGGAATTAGTAGGTAACGATGAGCCATCAAAAGAATTAAGTCGCCTTCATTACCGTGAATACCGCGATAATAAATGCGTCATGCATACTCATCCTCTGGAATAACTCGTTATTTCAAAGGATGGTAAATTGCATCAATTAACGTGAAAATTAAGTATATTCAGAAGCCAAAACAATCTGCAACCCTGCTTGCGTTAATGATAGAAAATTATAGCCCGGATCAATCGTTGTGCGCTCTAACCACTCATTAGCTATACAGATATCGGTTAATCTATGTGCTTCTTCCAGGCTCACCGGGGTTTTTAATTTCTCGGAAAGTACCATAACAGCTGCTTCATCAATATTTAAAAAAACCACCTCACGCGTTGCGCTACGTGCCGTCATCTCGTCATAAAATAATCTTAAAATATCTATTTCATTCATACTGTTACCATGGAAAAGTGTACCTTCTCATAGAATACAGGAAATATAATTTATTACAAAAAATCTGATTAACAATCACGCTAACGAAGCAGTTGCCTTCACAAAAACTTTCTTGTGACGTGCTTTTATTACCAAAAGCGCGATAATACTGCCGCCCATCATTAAATAGGCTATAGCAAATGGCATTTTGCATGTCGTCAGAAAAAATTGATTGAGCAATGGCGATAAACCACCAATAATGGCCATACAGAGGTTATAAGCAAGCGACACCCCCGTATACCGCACATCTATGGGTAGAAATTCGCTCATTAATGCAGGTGTACTGGCTTGCTCAATGCTATAGACAAGGAACACTGGCAATAAAAAAAGTGGCTGGTGAAATTTATACATTAATGCAAAACATGGAACACTGACCAGAAGATAAGCTATACATGACAAGGAGAAAATTTTTTCTACCGACCACTTATCAGCCAAAGAGGCGAACAAAGGCACAGCTACTAGCGTAATAGAGATGAAAAAGGTTTGAAAACTTAACGATTGCTGTAAAGTAAAATTCAATGACTGGTGCAAAAAAGTGCTGATGTAGCCCATTAATGCATAACTTCCCAACGCACTTATTATTAATAGAAAAAATAATTGAACAAAGGGAGCTCTGTAATGAGTTAAGACATATTTCAAGGGAAAACTAACCCGTGTTTTCTTTTCTAAAAAAACAGTTGACTCTCGTAAATCGGAGCGAAATGCAAACCCTAATACACCAATTAATCCGCCTGCAAAAAATAAAATACGATAACCATATAAGGTAAATAGCTGCTCACTCATCAAGGTAGATAGTAATGCGGCACTGCTTGCTGCAACCATTATCCCGAAATTGGAGCCATTATTGCTCATAGAACTACAAAATGCGCGCTGTTTATGACCTGCTGACTCCACCAAATAGACCATACTACCCGCAAATTCGCCGCCAAGACAAAGCCCCTGCCCAATTCGACAAATACAGAGCATCACGGTTGCAGGCCATCCGATGTGTTGATAGCCTGGCAAAAGAGCGATAACAATACTTAAGCCTGCAAGAGAAGATAAAGACAACCGTAGAGCGATACAGCGTCCATAAACATCCCCAATATAGCCAAAAATAATAGCGCCGAGTGGCCGAAAGAAAAAGCTTACTGCATGCAAAGTGAAAGTACATAACAATGCCAAATGCGGTACGTCCTCGGGGAAAAACTGCCTGGCAAGGATGGGAGCTAAAAAGAGATAAAGAGCGAAATCATACCATTCAACAAAATTACCACTAATAGCTGCAAAAATTGTACGTCGGTTTAGTTTAGTCATCTGCAAAAATATCTTACTAATAAGAGCGGGTAGAATTTTATCACATTTCTCTTAAATGAGCTTGGCACTCCCTGACGGTCGTGGCTCGGAATGCTGAGCCGAGAGCGTTGCACTGGTAACAATTACCGTTTATCTAAAAGTATTATTCTTGTACAATGTCGGCTCGTACTAATTACAACAAAAGGATTTGTATATTTATAAGAGACAGATTTAATAATGAAAACTATTAACGCCTTGATAATTCTATGTTTAATCAGTGCATTTCAACCCGCTATGGCGACTGTTGTAACATCACAAACATCAGATGAGCAAATTCAAAAAGATATTTTGATGTATGTTAATCAATACCGCGTGCTGCACGGGAAAAAACCATTTCAAATGAACGCGCTTATTAATAAAGAGGCAACCATACACAGCCGTGATATGGCAACTCACCGTATTCCTTTTGGTCATAAATACTTCTCAACTCGTATAAGACATTTATACACGCAAATTAAAGGCTGCAATGGCGGTGCAGAAAATGTGGCTTATAATTACAAAGACACAAAAGAATTAGTCAGGCTATGGCTTAAAAGCCCAGGCCATAAACGCAATATTGACGGAAATTATAATCTAACCGGAATTGGTGTGGCTCGGGACAGTAATGGGAAATTGTATTACACACAAATGTTCTTACGAACTGATACAACTATAAAATACTAAGTAAAAAAAACCCGCCAATTGGCGGGTTTTTTATTGAGAGGAGCAAGGCTTACATCATGCCCATGCCACCCATTCCACCCATGCCACCCATACCACCAGCATCAGCAGAACCTTCATCTTTCTTAGGCAAATCAGCAACCATACACTCAGTTGTCAACATTAAGCTGGCAATAGAAGCTGCATTTTGCAGTGCGCTACGCGTTACTTTAGTTGGATCTAGGATACCTAAATCAACCATGTCACCGTATTCACCAGTAGCTGCATTAAAGCCAAAGTTACCTTTGTTGTCAGCTATTTTGTTAACGATAACAGACGCTTCGTAACCAGCATTAGTCACGATCTGACGTAGTGGAGACTCGATAGCGCGACGCAGAATGTTAATACCAGTATCTTGGTCAGAGTTATCGCCTTTCAATCCATCCAATGCTTTTTGAGCACGAATCAGAGCAACACCACCACCAGCAACAATACCTTCTTCAACCGCTGCACGAGTTGCATGAAGAGCATCTTCCACACGTGCTTTCTTCTCTTTCATTTCAACTTCAGTAGCAGCTCCGACTTTAATTACTGCAACGCCGCCTGCTAATTTAGCAACGCGTTCTTGTAATTTTTCACGATCGTAGTCAGAAGATGTTTCTTCCATTTGAGCACGAATTTGGCTAATACGCGCATTGATGTCAGTAGCTTTACCTTCACCATCAATAATAATAGTGTTTTCTTTGGTAACAACAACGCGTTTTGCAGTACCCAAATCTTCCAGAGAAGCAGCTTCCAGACTTTTTCCAATTTCTTCAGAAATAACCTGACCGCTAGTCAGAATAGCGATATCTTGTAACATCGCTTTACGACGATCGCCAAAACCAGGTGCTTTAACCGCACATACTTTAACAATACCACGCATGTTATTAACAACCAGAGTCGCTAAGGCTTCGCCTTCAACGTCTTCAGCGATAATCAACAATGGACGGCCTGATTTTGCAACACCTTCGAGCACGGACAACATATCACGAATAGTTGAGATTTTTTTGTCAACTAATAATATGAAGGGGTGCTCAAGCTCAGCGCTCATGTTTTGTTGATTGTTGATGAAGTATGGAGAAATGTAACCGCGATCAAACTGCATACCTTCAACAACGGATAATTCATTTTCAAGACCATTACCATCTTCAACAGTAATTACGCCTTCTTTACCTACCTTTTCCATTGCTTCAGCAATGATTGCACCTACTGACTCATCAGAGTTAGCAGAAATCGTACCTACTTGCGCGATAGCTTTGCCATCTTTGCAAGGCTTGGACATAGACTCTAATTCTTTGGTAATGGCGATAACTGCTTTATCAATACCACGTTTCAGGTCCATAGGATTCATGCCAGCAGCAACTGCTTTGTGGCCTTCAACCATAATAGAGCAAGCGAGAACGGTTGCAGTAGTAGTACCATCTCCTGCTGTATCAGATGTTTTGGAAGCAACTTCTTTGAGCATTTGTGCGCCCATGTTTTTGAAGCGTTGCTCAAATTCAATTTCTTTTGCAACAGACACACCGTCTTTAGTGATAGTTGGTGCACCAAATGATCTTTCTAATACAACATTACGGCCACGTGGACCCATTGTTACTCTTACCGCATCTGCCAAGCCGTTTACACCAGCAAGAATTTGTTGACGTGCATCGTCACCAAAACGTAATTCTTTAGCCATTTAAATCTCCTTTAATCTCGTTAGATTACTTCTCAACTACGCCCATGATGTCATCTTCGCGCATCACAACCAGTTCTTGACCATCTACTTTAACTTCAGTACCTGAGTATTTACCAAACAGAACAATTTCACCAACTTTAACAGCCAGCGCACGAATGTCGCCGTTGTCCAATACTTTACCAGCACCTACAGCGATAATTTCGCCGCGCATTGGTTTTTCAGTAGCACTGTCTGGAATCACGATACCACCCGCTGTGGTACGCTCTTCTTCCATACGACGAACAACTACGCGATCGTGTAAAGGACGAATTTTCATCTTTATCTCTCCTGATTTGTTAATCACCTGTAATTTTCAGAATTATATCTGACTTGTAAGTACCGCATTTTGAACAGATGCAATACCGATGTCAGCGATATGGGGCCAATATTTTTTTTTTCAAGGGTAAACATAAAAAATTTTGGTTTTTTCACGACAGGCACTACAATGGTTTACAATAGTATGACCTGATTGGTAGCTCATGAAAAAATGGCTTTTGTTTTCAGTTAGTTGTTTGCTTTCTTTTATTTGCATGGCAACGCCCCTTCCGGCAAACGATGTTTTTCAAGTTGGGGTAAAACGCGTTGATCCCAATAATTTTGTGGTAAATTGGGAAATCAAACCCGGTTATTTCTTATACAGCGACCGCATAAAGCTTACCGCTCCTGCCGATAGCAATTTTCATTTAGGCGCAATACGCTTCCCGACACCACTTCAAAAAACTGACAGTCAAGGCCGTACTCATACCGTTTATCGTCAACAGCTTAACTTACCTGTTGCAATCCTCGGTGAACGCGCAGGCGAAGGTTTACTTGATTTGCATTATCAAGGATGCGCTGATGATGGCTTTTGTTATCCTCCCGAGACACGCCAACTAAAAATAAGCATTGATGAAAATCTGGCTCTGGCATCCGTTGAGTTTTATAAACCTGATAATTCAATCACAAACGCGCCAGAAGAAACCGCTAACAACACAGTGGAATCAATTTTTTTAAACCATCATTGGGCCATGATATTACTAATTTTCTTTGGTTTTGGTTTGTTATTATCTTTTACCCCCTGTGTTCTACCGATGGTTCCTGTGTTATCAGGCATTATCGTCGGGCATGGGCACACGATTTCCACCCGCAAAGCATTTTTCCTTTCATTAAGTTATGTATTAAGCATGGCCTTTACTTATGCAATAGTTGGCGCTGTGGTTGCATTATTAAGTAATAATTTACAAATTATTATGCAGGCACCTTGGGTAATTGGCCTCTTTAGCGCGCTTTTCGTAGTACTAGCCTTATCAATGTTTGGTTATTATGAGTTAAAACTACCCGTCTCCTGGCAAGTGAGATTAGCAAAAGCCAATCGAAGTCACGGTAGTGGACATTATTTGAGTGCGGCGATAATGGGTTGTTTATCGACACTGATTTTATCCCCTTGCGTTACAGCGCCTCTCATTGGCGTACTTGGTTACATTGCGCATAGCGGCAATGTGGCTATGGGGTTCTTTTGCTTATTGTTTTTAGGCTTGGGCATGGGCACGCCCTTATTATTAATCGGCACCTCCGCAAGGCGCTGGTTACCAAAAACCGGTAAGTGGATGAACGCCGTCAAATCTTTCTTTGGTGTTTTATTATTAGCCGTTGCCATTAATTTACTAAGTCGCATTTTGCCCGCGCCTTTAATAATGGGGCTTTGGGCCGCTTTACTGATCTTTTCAGGTATTTACATAGGCGCTCTCGGGCCAGCCTATACCCACCATGACAAATTTTTTCAGGCCGCAGGAATTATTTTGTTGGTTTATGGCTTACTAGTGCTAATTGGCGCCAGTATGGGGGGCAGTAATCCTTTACAACCATTGGCGAGCTGGGCAGGCAGGAGTAATGTTTCTGCGACAGCAAGTACTGACTCAGTTAAAACCGTCAAAGACGTACAAACGGCGATTGAAAAGGCATCTGGCAAACTCGTTATGATAGATTTTTATGCTGATTGGTGTACCTCTTGTAAAATTATGGAAGCAACAACGTTCAAAGATCCCGCGGTTCTCAAAGCACTGCAAAATGTTGTGGTATTGAAAGCCAATATTACAGCCAATGATGCTAAAGACAAGGCATTGCTTCGAAAATATAATGTGGTCGCCCCCCCTACCTTTTTATTTTTCAATAAAGAGGGCGAGGAATTAACTCAACAGCGCTTGGTAGGTGAGAATAATGCTCAGGAATTTTTGAAGCATCTACAACCACTGCTTTCGCACCCCGAGAGATAGTCCAACAGCTCTTGATTATAATTGGCGAGATCTGTTTTTATTAGACAACCAAGGCTAAAAAGCCGTATAATTAGCCCACTTTTTTTACAGATAATCATCAGAGGAAACCGATGAATCATAAAGTGGGCTTTGTAAGTCTGGGCTGTCCTAAAGCATTGGTTGACTCCGAGCGGATTATTACGCAATTACGTGCTCAGGGTTATGATTTAGTGTCGAGCTATAACGATGCGGGCGTTGTAGTCGTTAATACCTGTGGTTTTATTGATGCAGCTGTTACTGAATCACTGGATACCATCAAAGAAGCGATGGCTGAAAATGGCCGAGTTATCGTCACCGGTTGCCTGGGCGCTAAAGCTGATATCATTCGTGAAGCTTGCCCTGATGTGCTCCATATCAGCGGAGCTCACGCTTATGAAGAAGTGGTGCGAGCCGTGCACCGACACTTACCTCCACCAATCGACCCCTTTGTGCAACTGGTTCCCCCTCAAGGCATCAAATTGACACCCCGACATTATGCCTATTTAAAAATTTCTGAGGGTTGCAATCAAAAATGTACTTTTTGCATTATCCCAACCATGCGAGGAAAACTGCAAAGCTATCCCTTAACGCAAGTGCTTTCCGAAGCAAAACGCCTGAAAGATGCAGGTGTAAATGAAATTTTGGTTATTTCTCAGGACACCAGCGCTTATGGTATCGACACCCGCTACCAACCAGTGGAATGGCAGGGTAAAACCGTTAATACGCGTTTTTATGATCTTTGCGAACAATTAGGTGAGCTCGGTATATGGGTTCGCTTGCACTATGTTTACCCCTATCCTCATGTAGATGATGTCATTCCTTTGATGCGTGATGGCCTTATCCTTCCTTATCTGGATATTCCACTGCAACATGCAAGTCATCGAGTATTAAAAGCCATGAAGCGGCCTGCCAGCAGTGAAAACACACTGGCGCGTATTGCACATTGGCGAGACATTTGCCCTGATATTACTTTGCGTTCTACGTTTATTGTCGGTTTTCCGGGCGAAACAGAGAGTGAGTTTTTGGAACTGATTGATTTCTTGAAAGCCGCCAAACTCGATCGCGTCGGTTGCTTCCAGTATTCGCCTGTTAATGGTGCAAAAGCGAATGAGTTGGCTGACCCTGTTCCTGATGCGGTAAAAGAAGAGCGTTATCATCATTTTATGCAAGTTCAAGCTGAAATTAGCCGAGAGCGCCTGGAAGCAAAAATCGGTTCACGGCAAACGGTCTTAATTGATGCGATAACGGATGAGCATGTTATTGCACGTAGCAAGAGTGATGCGCCTGAAATCGATGGGCTGGTTTATCTACCCCATGATGAGAGCCTCACTGTTGGCAGTTTTGTTGACGTGACGATTGTGGACAGTGATGATTATGATTTATACGCTGAGATTGCTGACTGAGGCGTATACACAAATCGAACGTAGCCTGGATTAGCGTAAGCGTAATCCGGGAAATACGTTCTATCGGAACATCGATACCCGGATTACGCTTACGCTAATCCAGGCTACAAAGGCTAACATATAGGAGAAGGCGCCTTACCTGAAGAAGGAACACATTCCGTCTGCGCGTAAGCAATAATATTTTTCAATTCTTTGCTATTGATCCCATGATCGCCAATACGCAACTGACCAAAAATTGAAGCTGAAAGTTCATCCCTGCGAGTTGTTATTGCACCGCCTTCGAAAAGATTTTGAGCGTCCTTGAGAGAATCTATATCAAGGAGCGCGTCTTTTAAGCTTTTCGCAAGCAGATAGTTAGCTTGTCTGTTTAAACCGCGAGTTCCGAACAATGTTATCCAAAACCCTTTATTATAGTTCTTATTGTAACTGTCGACTCTTTCAATATAGGCATCCAGTCTTTTAAGTAAATTTTCCTTAATTTCTGCAAAACCCGGATTCGCTGCTTGAACGCGCTTTACACGCTCATTAATAATTGCTTCAAACGGCTGGTCAATGGCAGTCCCATACTTTGCGCTTACTACGAATGACGAGAGCCCATACTCCCTTGCTAAATTTTCTACTTCTAAAAGGTTAACTTCTCTTTTTGGCACATCACATTTTGTACCGACCAGGATTATTACAGGTCGCTCTTTACTATTATATCGATCAATATCTCGCAAATATCCTCGTACAGCTTCAAAGCTTTTCTTGTTAGTAGTATCGTAACAAACAATATAGTTAGACGAGCGTTGGATAGGATACCTATCCATAGTTAGACGCCTATGCTCTGAATGAGATTCAACTAAGGTAAATTCATAGGATTGTCCATTCAAATTGATATTTCTAATCTTATCATCAATTGAAAAACTCTCGTAGTCCTCATAATAATCGTCAGCGAAACGTCTAATCAGCGACGTTTTTCCAGCGCCTTTAATACCTAAGACTACAACGGTCAGCTCATTCTTCATATTATTTTCCAAAATATACAATTTGGTTTATTGTATGACATAAAACTTAAGTAAATATTAACATTTTAGAACGCGCTATCATGCTTCTCTGTACAGGACAATTTTAAATCTCGGAAAAAATGCCGTCTTTGCGAACAAAGTGAAGCAATCCATTGGCCTTGTAAAAGCCAATTAGCGCATCTATTGCTCATAAGGTCACTGGGTTGCTTCGTCTGCGACTCGCAAAGACGAGTTATTTAGCCGCATTTAAAAAATTGTCCTGAGCAAAGATCATGCTTTTGCAGAGGACAATAATTTTTGACAAAGATCTCCCACATCAGCTTGCTCTTGCTTACACTCCAATAAAATATTCGGGTTAAGTAAATGCTGGTGCAGTACGTGGTGAAAATGCCGGTAAGCTTGTTCAAATTTTGCAAATTGTGCGGGGCTAATTATCTTTACAACAGTTAATTGATGCAGCAATTTTAAAGTATTGGTATGCCGACTTAGCGAAGGGATGGGGTTCACCAGCACTAAAAACTGTACAAGAAACTCCAGATCAAGCAAGCCACCCGGCGCATGTTTGACGTCATCACGGCTTAAGTGCTGAATGATTTTTTGTCGCATCGCTTGCACATCATCGCGAATTTTTTGTTTTTGTCTTTTTATTAAAAACACATCATTCTTCAATTGCCGCAAAACCTGACGAGCGCGCGTGCCACCTGATAATACACGGCTTCGAATCAGTGCCTGATGCTCCCATGTCCAGGCTTCATTTCGTTGATACTCAACAAAGGCTGACAATGGACTCACTAATAAACCCGCCTCTCCCGATGGCCTAAGCCGCGTATCAACCTGATACAAAATGCCAAACTGAAGGCGTGTCGTTAACATATGCATAATTTTTTGGGTTAAACGGGTGATTAGTCCTTCCTCGGCAAATTCGGTGTAATGAATAAAAACCAAATCCAAATCAGAATTATAATTCATCTCCTGGCTACCTAATTTACCGTAAGCAATAATGGCAAATTTCGATTTAATCTTCATAATTTGTGGGTAACGTAATGCCAATTGATGACAAGCAATTTCAACCACCTGATTTACAATTACCTCGGCAACATCTGCCAAAAATCGACCCGTACGAATAGCATCCACATGCCCGTGCATTTCGGCACGCGCTGCCATTAACCAGTTTGAAAGCTTGAATTGACGCAGTACTTCCTCTTTAAGCTCACTTTCTTCACAATAAGAGAGTTGATTATTTAGTTGCTCTTTTAGCGCCTTTCGCGAAAAGGGGCGCCAATGAGAATCTTCTTGTAAAAACACTTCTAATAAAAATGGATAGCCCACGATTAAAGAGGTAATAAAAGGGCTTTGGCCAAACCAATACACGAGTTCTTTTAAGGTCTGAGGATTTTCAGTAAGCAGCGCTAAATAAGCACTACGCCCTACTATGTTTTCAAGAAGATGAATAAACTGGAGAAGAATTGTATCGGTCTCTTTAACGTCAATCAGCTCATTTAAAAGCAGTACTATAAATCTATCCAAGCGCATTCTCACGGCTTGGTTTAATCGCCGCACACGAGGGGAGTGTCTGAAGGTATGAATCAATTGATAACAGCGCGTAGCATCATGAAATCCAAGACTTGCAAGGAGATTTATCGCCATCGTATGTTCAACATGACCTTGCCACAAACTGGTTAATTGATTAACCAGTAATCGTTCATTGTCTTCATAATCATCTACCGTTCTTAAGACTGTGTAAAATAACGTACTGATGATGCGTTGAAATTGCTGCAATTTAATCATTAAATCGTCCCAGGAAGCAAACGACATGGCGTAAGCAATCTGAGCCTGTTTAACGGCATCGGTGGGCAATGAGTGTGTTTGTTGATCGTTTTCACTTTGCAAGCAATTTTCAAGCTTTCGTAAGAAAAGGTAGGCGTGTTTCAACGCGCCACTTCGCGCCATTAGTTTGTGGTGATTTATCGTATCCAGTGCCAGGAGCGCACTTTGTTGTCGGAGTTCTGGCAATCTTCCGCCACGAATGAGTTGACTATTCTGAATGATAAATTCCACTTCGCGAATACCACCCATGCCGCGCTTTATATCATCAAGCATTGGGTGAAGTTGCACTTCGCGTTCTATCATTGCTTTCATACTGCGTAAAGATTCAATAACACTGAAATCTACATAGCGACGATACGTAAAAGGGATAATCAATCGATTAAACCAATGACCAGGCGTATTGGTTGATTCATTAATCAGGCGCGCTTTTACCATAGCATAGCGCTCCCAATCTCGCCCCTGCTCTTGATAATACGTTTCAATAGCCGCAAGGGAGGAAACCAAAGCGCCGCTTTCACCATTGGGACGCAACCGTAAATCCACCCGAAAAACAAACCCATCAGCCGTTACATTTTGTAGTAACTGGATAAATAGTTGCACAACCTTGGTATAGTACTGTTGGTTAGTTATTTGCTCCTGCCCATCAGTATGACCAGCAGCTGAAAAAGCGATAATAAGGTCAATATCAGACGAATAATTTAGCTCTCGCCCCCCCAATTTACCCATTGCCAAAACGTACAACTGAGCAGGCTTTCCGGACTCCTCGATAGCTATACCGAAACGCGCTGATAATTCTTGTTGGCAAAAAGACAAGGCGCGCATAATGATGGCATCCGCGCAATCAGACCAAGCGGCCATTGTTTCTTCGGTGCTAGCAAGCCCACTGTATTCGCGAAGTAATAAACGTAAAAAATGATAATGACGAAACTGTCGTAAAGAGCTGCCAAAATAAGAAGAAGATTGATGCGAAACATTTTCAAGCAGCTGGAAATAAGCATCCCCTGTAATGGACAGATCACACCTGTCTACGCTAAGAAGGGACTGCAGAATGTCAATGTTTCTACAGGCATAATCACTCACCAATAAAAGGGTTTGCACCGCCTTGCAGAGAGGATGATCTAATTCCGAAAAATACCGCTGAAAAAGTGTTGTTCGGGATTGTAAAATAGTTGGAATTTCAAGCACCCGCGGTCCTGTCCTTATTGTCAACTGCAAATCATTAGCCTAACCAAGCAGCTGGCTAAATACAAGACATTTTGAAATTGTAAACCCGTTTAAAAGCAGGTAACATTTCGACCAGTGTATGGGCGTAAACGGAAAATAAATGACTACATTGTTTGATAATTTTATGACAGGCGAGACAGATGATGCGCTTATTGAACGAGTGAGGCAGAATGACCCGAAGATTTTTATCTTTAAATTAGATATACGTAAAATCACACCCACTCAACTACAAATTGTAGCCAACGCATTACAACATAATACAATTATTCACACGCTACATGTTTTATCTCCATTCACCCGCCCACCGGTAGGCTGGGAAAAAACTATAAAAAATATCCTTACTGAAAATACCATGATAAAGAAAGTAAGATTTACTAATTCGATAACTGCCGAAGAAATGGAAATTTTAGGGCCTGTCTTAAGCCATCATCCTTCTATCAATGATATTGAGCTTCATTCACTAGTTCCTGATACATTCAGTAATGAAACGATCAATCGACTGGCTGACGCATTAATGCAAGGAACCACAAAGCTTAACCGATTTTCTTTAACAGGGGCTCAAGATAAGCTCACTTCTGAAACGCTAACTACTCTTATCAATTTGATTACAAGTCCCGTGGGAATTACTATTTTTGAGTTAGTTTCATTTACTATGGATAGCAGAGGGATAGAACAAATTGCAAGCGCGCTAAGAAGTACAAAAAATTCACTTTTAAAACTAAAATTAAACTGCACAACAACCACAAAAGAAGATATTCAGGCTCTTGCTGAACTTTTATCAGATGAGAGGTGCGTTTTAAATAACCTACATTTGGGCCGATATAAAATAACTAATGACGATGTTAGCGTTTTAATTGACGCGTTAACAAAAAATAATTCATTAAAAAAATTACTCGTCGATGTTTCCGCTGAACAGTTTATTCACTTCCTGACAATGATGGATACCACTAAAATCGCTCAGGACTCGTTTAAGTTAAAACGAAGCAACCCCTCTCGTTCGGAAGGTTTTACACGAGATATACTGAATATATTAAGAGCCAAAAAAAATCTCCTTGCAGAACCTGAGCGCGTTTTCTCCCAAGTAAAATACTGTCCGTTAACGCCAAATGAGCAGCGAGCACTAATTGCTGATTGGGGAAAAACCGCTAATACATTCTTTCAACCGGCAACGAAAAAACAAGATTTGGGATCCAGTAGCGAGCAAAAATTTCAACCTTAAATCTAATCACTAGAAAATAGGCGAATTCGTCTTTGCGAACCGCAGGCAGAGCAATACAAAGACCTTTGCAACAAACAGATACTCATTAACATTTCTAATGTCACTGGATTGCTTCGCTAGGCTTCTAACTCACTCTACAATTTGCACAAATTATTATCTATCCTAAATGACGCCAGATCTCCAATCAGGCAGCTAATATAATGCCTGACTCACGAATCTCCTACCCTGTCGTCCCGGAATTTAGAGAGACTTGACGAGCGCGCGAGTTTAGTCTCTCTTAATGTCCGGGATCTATTTACAGGCTGGTACGAGGTATTAATCCTGACATTATGGCAAGTAATATTGCCTGACAGATGCACGGAGTGGAATGGATCCCGGACATTAAGTAAGACTAGGTTCGCACACTCACCAAGTCTTACTAAATTCCGGGACGACATACATTAGAAGAGCGTGCTTCAATCATGATAAGGCTAAAAAGTTAGTACTATACGTTTTGTGGATTTCATATAAAAGTTCGCAAAGACGAGTTATTAACTCGCATTTAAAAATTGTCCTGTGCAAAGAGGCAAGACACCAGACTGGAATTGTCTCATGAAAAGTTTATTATGTTAGAATGAATGAAAATACCTGTTGAGGTCTATGTGATTCGCTTGAAATTACTCGTCGGAGCGTGGTTTATCTTTGCTCTAATTCCTTTTGCCACGGCCGATGTTTTATTAACCGATATTAGTGGAAAAAAAATTTCCTTTTCAAGTCTTAAGGGGAAATGGGTATTAATTAATTACTGGGCAAGCTGGTGTGAGCCTTGTTTGGATGAGATAGCACAACTGAATAAATTTCATCAGACCCAAAAAGAAAAGGTGGCTTTATTTGCCGTTAATTTTGACTATCTTCCTGTACAAGAACAAGTAGATCTGATAAAAAAATTACACATACATTATCCAAGCCTCTCAGAAGACCCCGGGTCGCTATTGGGTTTAGAACAAGTGCGCGGAGTACCTGCAACCTTTGTGTTTGATCCGGATGGAAATTTAAGTACTACCCTTTACGGAAGCCAGACATTAAGCTCATTAAATGAGGCGACGAAACAAAACAACCGTATAATGTAGGTTAAATTTAACCTATTGGCGATGGTAGCCTTTCGTCTCTTTCGAATTTATTCGTTAATTACGAGATAACTCCATCTCGTAATTTTTGCTTATGTATTGCAAACCCCGGCTAAATGAGGCAACGTCCATACTCCTTTACTCGTGTAATGAAGCGAATAGAATCTGTTTTTGCTCTGGCGTCAGTTTGATAGTTAAGTGCCAACCGCCCTCATCATCCGCTTTTTCACAAAGAACCGCGTCAAGCTGATAAAGCTTAGCGCGCAACTTTGCTTTATCGACAGGAATATAAACTTCCTCTTCAAAAGATGTACCATGCAATTGGGTTGCGATAGCCTCTTTAAGGAGGTCAACACCGTCGCCAGTCCGTGCGGAAAGCCATACTTTACAGGCATTTTCCTGGCTGTCTATTTTTGCAGCCCATCCCTCTTGCTTATCTATTTTATTAAACACTTGAATCATTGGCACATTTTCAACACCAATTTCTGCTAATACTTGCTTGACGGCAAAATCTGTTTCACGCCAGTTGGGATCAGCGACATCAATGACGTGTAGTAATAAGGATGCTTCCTGAGTTTCCTCAAGCGTTGCACGAAACGCTTCCACTAATTGATGGGGTAAATCACGAATAAAACCCACAGTGTCTGTTAAAATAACCGCCGAAGAACCCGGCAAACTCATTTTGCGCATAGTGGGGTCAAGGGTTGCAAACAATTGATCAGCCACGTAAATATCTTCACCCGTTAATCGATTAAACAGCGTTGATTTTCCGGCGTTGGTATACCCTACTAATGAAACCGTTATCATCCCTCCTTTTTGACGGGAGCGGCGATTTTCTTCACGGGTGCGCCTCACCTTTTCGAGCCGCTTATTAATGTACTTAATACGCTCACGTAACAAGCGACGGTCTGTTTCTAACTGTGTTTCACCGGGGCCTCGTAAACCAATACCGCCTTTTTGGCGTTCAAGATGTGTCCAGCCGCGTATTAAACGAGTTGATAAATGTTGCAATTGCGCTAATTCTACTTGCAGTTTACCTTCAAAAGTTCGCGCACGTTGAGCAAAAATATCAAGAATTAAACCGCTTCGGCCTACTACGCGACAGGAGAGGAGGCGCTCTAAATTGCGCTCTTGTGAAGGTGATAACTCATGGTTTACCAAGACTAATTCGGCATTATGGGCAATAACTTGCTCATGAATCTCTTCAGCCTTACCCAATCCCACATAATATTTAGCCTCAGGAGTACTGCGCGCGCCCTGCACATGGGCCATAACCAAGGCATTAGCTGATATTGCCAGCTCCTCAAACTCTGCCAGTGCTTTTTCAGCGTCAATACCTGGCAGAGCCAATTGGACAAGAATAGCGCGCTCACCACCTTCAGGACGTTCAATCAAAATAGATTACCCTTTACACATAGTGCCGTCAGTCTGCCACACTTTCATCGTCCTCACTAGCAGAATATTTAATAAGACGAGAAGGAACGACGGTGGAAATCGCATGCTTATAGACCATTTGGGTCACTGAATTTTTGAGCATTATTACATATTGATCGTAAGCATCAACCAACCCATGTAATTTTATGCCGTTGACTAGAAATATTGACACGGCTACTTTCTCTTTACAGAGCTCACTAAGAAATGAGTCTTGCAGAATTTGATTTTTAGACATTGCCCGCTCCTTGTTATTATTTTATGAGGCAACAACACTCATCTCTTTTATCGACAACATTTACTAAAGCTTTAACAATATTTATTTACCTTTTGCGTACTCTTGCTTGACTATGTAATATAAGCGCCTTCTAACATTAGCTATCATGTTAGGCCTCATTCATTAAGGAACATTGAATGCCCAGATTTACAAAAGATGACCTTTTAACGATGACGAACCCTTATCAAAGGTTGATAGATGAAGATAATCTTGCCGAAAATTGCGCGGCGGTCGACACTCTAGCGCTTGAAGAGAAGACCGCATTGGCTACCCGTATCATTTTGGGGTGCCCCGCAGATAAGCGTGCCAATTTGTATAATACTATCCAAGAGCAGCAGCAGGGCGAGGAGGCCAATTATGGTTTCGTGGATACGTTAAAAAATGCGTTGAAAGTGCGTCAAAGTATTCATGCTATGGCAGGCTCCCATCCATCCCCTCAATCCTTTCTTTTAGACCATCGACTCAACTATACTCAATTCTCAGGCTTAGTATCTGCATTACTTGATGAGGAGACATCTCAAACCATCGCCTCAAATTTAGTTACACTTGCACCAGCGGAAAGTCTTTCTACATTAAAAGAAACTATTGACTCGCACTTTGCGGGCACGACACTACCTCATCAGATGAGTAACGCTCTATTAGTCAATGAATTATTGGATGTATTACGAGCAGGAAGCCCATTGAATTTTTTTGATGCACCAATCTTTAGGCCACTGTTATTTTTGACCTTTCCATCGCTTGTTGCCGCTCGTTTAAAAGATAATGAGCTTCATATTGCCTCAAGACTTGCGTCTGAGCCATGCTGGCAACACAGGCTGATTCAGGCGAAACTACTAATGATATCAGGTACTTGTGCAGAACCAACTCATTTCCGTTTGATTTATGATCAATTTTCTAGCGCTATAGTACTTGAGGAACTACCTATGGACAGTAATCAACCCATACAAAATCCGGCAGGCAATCAGAATTCAAATCAGGACTTGCTGACTACGATCCCTACATCAAGTACTATAAATCGTTATCGATTTCATCACTCTCATAGTGAGGTAATCCTTGGTGTAAGGAGGGATGACAGCGACCCGGTGAATCACAGTAATACATCTCCCTACACGGGAGATCTATAGCTCTGCACTGATGACACTCAGAGTACCAAGAGCCAGCCTTTCATCTTTTGAGATATTTCTTACAAAACTGCCATCAATATCCTTTATGTCTTATTTATGGGCATGAGTATACTAACACTATGGATGACATGGATATGTCTGACAGGATGTCAAAGAAAGGATTACTGAACAAGGAAGGATGTTGCCGCACGGATGCGGCTTTTTTTTTTGGCTACTGGTTACACATCAATATTTTCTGCTTCCAATGCATTGGTTTCAATAAACTCACGGCGGGGCTCAACTTGATCGCCCATAAGAGTCGTGAATATTTCATCGGCAGCAACTGCGTCCTCAATATTAACTTGCAACATCCGTCTCACCTCGGGATCCATGGTTGTTTCCCAGAGTTGTTCAGGGTTCATCTCGCCAAGACCTTTATAGCGTTGAATGGTTTGCCCTCGTTTTGCTTCATCCATTAACCAATTAAGTGCTTGCTCGAAATTTTCTACAGGCTGGGTTTTTTCACCACGCTTGATGGATGCGCCATCTTCAATCAAGGTGGCAAGTTTAGCGCCAAGGCTTGCCATTTCTTTATAATCTTTCGAAAAGAAAAACTCGGCATTAAGCGTTAGATAAGTATCCATGCCGTGTTGAGTCATTACTATCCGAGGGAGATAACGCTCATTTTCTTCGTTAAAGATAACATCAGCGCGATACTGGTGAGACTTACTCCCCACGACTTGCATGCTTTGATGCAATTGAGCCGTCCATTTATTAATTATTTCTGCGTGATTAAAATCATCCGTTTGAAGAATCGGTAAATAAGAAAGACGCCTTAGAACTTCTGCATTATAACGTCTGCTATTACGCTGAATTATTTTTTCTACACGTCTAAATTGTAATACCAGCTCTTCCAGTGCCTGGGAAGAAATAGAGGGGGACTCTTTAGCGGGGAAGAGTTCAGCGTTATCAAGAGCACTTTGGGTAAGGTATTGAAATAATGCATCATCATCTTTAACGTATTCTTCCTGTTTACCCCGTTTCACTTTGTAAAGCGGAGGTTGAGCGATATAAATATACCCACGCTCAATTAACTCTGGCATTTGCCGATAAAAAAAGGTTAATAACAGGGTTCGAATGTGAGAGCCATCCACGTCAGCGTCAGTCATGATGATTATGCGATGATAACGAACCTTATCAGGGTCGTAATCTTCAGGGCCAATGCCGCAACCTAATGCGGTAATAAGCGTTGCAACTTCTTGTGAGCTAAGCATCTTGTCAAAGCGTGCTTTTTCAACGTTTAGAATTTTTCCTTTGAGTGGCAAAATCGCCTGGAATTTTCTATCACGCCCCTGTTTCGCCGAACCACCCGCCGAATCACCCTCAACGATATAAATTTCTGACAAAGCGGGATCTTTTTCCTGACAATCAGCTAATTTTCCTGGCAAGCCAGCAATATCAAGAGCACCTTTTCGGCGCACCATTTCGCGGGCACGTCGCGCGGCATCGCGCGCTCTTGCCGCATCAAACATTTTACCCACAATGATTTTGGCTGCAGCAGGATTTTCTAATAAATAGTCTTGTAATTTTTCGGCAACCAGGGATTCAACGGCGGCCTTCACTTCTGAGGACACGAGTTTATCTTTAGTTTGCGATGAAAACTTTGGATCAGGCACTTTCACGGATAAAACGGCTGTTAGCCCTTCTCTGGCATCATCCCCCGTAGTGGCTATTTTTGCTTTTTTTGCAAAACCTTCTTTTTCTATATAATTATTCAGCGTACGAGTTAAGCCCGCTCTGAAACCGGCCAAATGCGTGCCGCCATCTTTTTGGGGAATATTGTTGGTGAAACAATAAACATTTTCCTGGAATGAGTCATTCCACTGCAGAGAGACTTCCACAACAATATTGTCTTTCTCACTCGTGAATGAAAACACCATCGGAATAATTGGTGTTTTATTACGATTAAGATGTTCAACGAAGGCTTTAATCCCCCCTTCATAGTGGAACGTATCCTGTTTTTGTGTGCGCTCATCGAATAGGTTAATACATATACCTGAATTTAAAAAAGAGAGCTCTCTTAAGCGTTTAGCCAATATTTCATAATGAAACTCAATATTAGTAAATGTATTGGCACTGGGCTTGAACCAAACCTGTGTACCAGTGCTATTGGCAGTACCAGTAATTGCGATAGGTGCATCAGGAACGCCGTTACGATAATGTTGCTCGTGAATATGGCCACTGCGGCGAATAGTAAGATGCAGCTCTTCTGATAAAGCATTTACAACGGAAATACCAACGCCATGCAAGCCACCAGAGACCTTGTAAGAATTATCATCAAATTTACCGCCAGCATGAAGAACCGTCATGATTACTTCAGCAGCAGAACGCCCCTCTTCCTGGTGAATATCAACGGGAATACCACGCCCGTCATCTTTCACCGTAATGGATTCATCTGCGTGAATGGTTACATGGATTTCTTTACAAAAACCGGCCAGCCCTTCGTCTACAGAGTTATCAACGGCCTCAAAAACCATATGATGCAGGCCGTCGCCATTATCAGTATCCCCAATGTACATTCCCGGTCTTTTTCTAACCGCATCTAATCCCTTTAATACTTTGATATTGGTCGAGTCATATATATTATTCGACGAGTCATGGCTAGCATCAACGGACATAAAGTATCCTCTTTATTAACTAATAGTGCTGTCGTTTTAAAAGGGAATTATACCATTAATTGCTAATGGTTTATATGTCTTCCTTAATGTCCGCTTAAAGTTTCACGTGAAACATTATTTGTGCATAGTACTGCTTATAGGGTGAAATTTTGTGTTCCCAGGTCAACACTATCGAGTACGTCTTCTTGATCTTCTGGTAGATCATCAAGAATGGACAGTGCGGGCAAAGAAAATATTTGAGTGAAATATGTCAGATGGTCGCTGAAATAGTCCTGCAATCGTTGGCGTGCAGACTGCTCATAACGGTGAAGATAATGCAAACCGTCGTGGCTAAACTGAAAAAGACTGTTTAAATTAAAATCGTTGGTGAAAAGTATGTTTAATTTCGCACCTGATATAATTTTATCTTTACAAGGATATCTCGATGCAGATCCTGATGTGTCATCCCAATCACCGAACCACTGATGATAGGAATCAATTATATAACAATCGTTACCCCACATATGAACGTCTTCTAATAAAAAATTACGGTTGCGATTAAATAATACAAAAGCATGCTTTCCTGTATCTAACGAAGCATGCACAACTTCAAACACAGGTGCTATCGTAAATTGCAATTGCAGCATAACAAGACATACCAGACACGCATGCACCACACTATCCTTTATGCCCTCATTATAAATTAATACCGAGTTATGCAAAACCGCCAAAAAATTACTCATCTGAAAAATACACTCTCGTAGAGCAATATCGAGATTTTTCCGTTCATTCAGAGCCAAAGACAGTTGAGCGCCGAAAAAAGTTACCGGGTTAGATGCTGTTCCTTTAAGTACCTCATCAATGACGGTAAACAGGTACTTATATTCCTGTTCCTTAATGTACTTGAATTGAGAAATACATTTGGATAGATTGGGCGGGTTTTCCTTACTGAGTTTGTTGTGAAGAAAGTCTACAAGCCGAAGGATACTCTCTCCGTTAATAACCATTATAATCCTCTAAACTCAGAAATTCGTTCTTAAAAATCACTATAAAATAATTGGGGGCCGATCGGAAGACTACTTTAAGAAAGAAACCAGTCATGTTCCACGTGAAACGTCGTGATGAATAAATGAACCATTTTCAATTAAAAAACATGAATGATTAGTACCAGTCAGCTTAAGAGTACGCAAATCACTTTCTCGAGCTGTAATAAAGAATTGCCCATCAATCGTCGACATATACTGCATCAAACGATTAATATGTTCTTCATCGAGTTCAGCCGCCATATCATCAATCAGAAACAAGCATGTTTTAGAGAGAAACTGCGCTTGTGCAAATTTTAAAGCAAAGAGAACTATCTTTTGTTGTCCGCGCGATAAAAAATGTTTGGCCTTAAAATCGTCACACTCGACCGCTAAGTCAGCCTGATGAGCACCATAGTGAGTAAACTGACGCAAACTATCACTCTCATAACTGGCATTCAAAACGTCACCAAGCGCTTTACCCTCACCCTTTTTATCCCAGCCTTTATAATAGTTTAACGTGCACTTAACATCCGTAAGCTCATTAATAATTAAATTAAACTTAACTACTAACTCCCTAAAATAGCGAGCACGTAAGTCATGTAAATTCTCAGCTAGTTCACTAAGTTTTTTATTCCAGGGAATTAATGGCGACAGACCGGTTCTTTGTTTAAGTAAACTATTACGCTGCTTCAGAACTCGTCGATAATCTTTCCATAATTCGTGATAACCCGGCTCAAAATGAAATAAGCCCCAATCCAGTAAGCTCCGACGAACAGCGGGCCCTGCATCAATTAATTGAAAAATATCCTGATAAAATATCTGGGAAGGTAAAAATGCAGCCAACTCACTACTTGTTAAACAAGGCGCTCCATTTAAGCGCGCGACCGTAGGAAGATGTGCAGATTTTTGTATGCTGACACGCTCACCATTTGTAGTTTTTGCAAAAACCGTAAGTATGTCTCTTTGGTGAGTAACCAGCGCTGAAATTTCGCGTGCGCGAAATGAATGCCCGGATCCTAATAAATAGATAGCTTCAAGAAAGGACGTTTTACCACTGCCATTCGCGCCAGTGATAATATTAAGGTGAGGATGAAATGACAAATGGGCGGTATTGATATTGCGAAGGTTGGTTATTTGCAGAATATCAAGAATCATAATTTCATGGGCATGATGACATATTGATAATTATCATCCTGTAGCGATTCAACGAGAATACTTCTATCAGTCGTCGATAATGATAAACGCACCAAAGCATCCGGCATAAAATTCAAAACATCAAGAAGGTAGCTGGCATTAATCCCTATTTTAAGCTCATTGCCATCAACTTGCGCCTCAACTGTTTCAATGGCTTCCTCCTGCTCCTGATTATTAGCAATCAACGTTAAGCCTGACGGTTGAATATGTAACATTACCGCCCGTGATTTTTCATGAGCCAGAATAACAATTCGTGATAATGCTCGCTTTAAAGAATCTCTTTCAACCAGGACAAATTTATCATTATCAGAGGGAATAGCTTTTGTATAGGGAGGAAATCGCGCCTCTATTAATTTGGAAGTAAATTTATAATCGGTCGTGACCAGACGAAAATAATTTTTACCGGCTGCAATTGTAATTGACTCATCTGCTACAGAATTAAGCAAACGAAGCATTTCAAGAACGCCTTTGCGGGGTAACAGCAATCGCAAGTGAGTTAAAGCCATTTCACCTTTTACTTTACAAATCGCCATTCGATGACCATCAGTTGCTACTGTAGTAATCGTTTGTCCATCAAACTCTAAAAGAAGACCATTTAAGAAAACACGAACATCTTGTTGAGACATGGCAAAATGCGTGGATTGGAGCAAATGAATTAATTCCGTTTTAGGAAGAGAAAACTCTACCTCTGAAACTTCCTCTCCGCTACCCGGAAACTGCTCTGCCGGGAGTGTCGCCAATTTAAACTGACTGCGCCCAGCCTTTACAACAATGATATCAGCATTCACTTTGATGGAGGGGATAACGTCATCATCTAATGAGCGGATAATATCAATAAATTTTTTAGCAGGTACCGTAATTTGACTGTCTGAAAAACGAGCATCACAATCAATACAAGCAGAAATTTCCATTTCAAGATCAGTCGCTGTCAAAATCAATTGATTATTTTCAATGCGGCATAAAATATTTGATAAAATAGCCAGAGATTGGCGCTTATCTACAGCCCCGGCGACCATTAACAAACGGGGCAGCAATTCACTTTTTGCGATAGCTAAATCAAACATAAATAACTCGACGTTAGGGTTTGCAGTAAAATACCTGAAATTACAACAAATAGTAATAAATCAAGATGTCAATGTACGCATCAAGTTTTTAAAGTCTTCAGCAAAATCATTCTCACTCAAGACTAATTCTTTAATTTTACGGCAAGCATGAATGACCGTAGTGTGATCGCGACCACCAAAGTGATCACCAATCTCAGGCAGACTATGATTGGTTAATTCTTTCGCTAAAGCCATAGCCATTTGCCTCGGGCGCGCAATAGAGCGACTTCGACGCTTTGATAATAAATCAGCGACTTTTATTTTGTAATATTCAGCCACTGTCTTCTGAATATTTTCAATGGTTACTAACTTATCTTGAAGTGCCAATAAATCACGAAGTGCTTCGTGAACGAAATCAATAGTAATGGATTTACCGGTAAAATGCGCATTAGCAATAACCCGGCGAAGAGCCCCTTCCAATTCACGAACGTTAGACCGAATACGCTTGGCGATGAAGAAAGCTACTTCATAAGGCAACTCGATACTGGATTGCTCAGCCTTGCTAATCAGAATAGCCACTCGAGTTTCTAACTCTGGCGGCTCAACAGCAACGGTTAAACCCCACCCAAATCGGGATTTCAGGCGCTCTTCAACACCTTCAATTTCTTTAGGGTAGCGATCACTGGTCAGGATGATTTGCTGCTGGCCTTCAAGAAGTGCATTAAACGTATGGAAAAACTCTTCCTGAGATCGATCTTTCCCTGCAAAAAACTGAATATCATCGATGAGTAATGCATTCAAGGAGCGATAAAAACGCTTAAACTCATTAATAGAGTTTGTTTGCAGTGCTTTCACCATATCCGCAACAAAACGCTCAGAGTGCAAATATAGCACCTTCGCTTCCGGGTTATTTTTAAGAATCGTATTACCAATGGCGTGCATTAAATGGGTTTTGCCAAGACCTACGCCGCCATAGATAAAAAGCGGGTTATAAGCGTCTCCGGGGCGCTCGGCAACTTGCAAGGACGCAGCTCTCGCCAATTGGTTTGAGTTCCCTTCAACAAAACTGTCAAAAACAAATTTCTTATTTAGATAACTATTTTTATAATCAGCGGTCTTCTTTAAAACGGCCTTAGGAGTGCTACTCTGCACATCAGTAACCGATTTATCAACAAAAACGGGCTTGGTAATTTTGGTTCCTACTTCAATGCTGACGGCTGATACTGACTCACCACCGAACTGAAGAACCAACTCTTTAATACGAGCATAAAAATTCTTTTTAACCCATTCAACGACGAATTTATTAGGGGCGAGTAAAGTCAGGCAATTATCATTAATCTCTGCCTGTAAAGGCCTGAGCCATGTATTAAATTGAGGAGGAGAATATTCTTCTTCCAAAAGCTTCGCGCACTTAGGCCAAACATTTGCAGGCACAAAAAAACTCCTCATAGGAACTAAAGGTTGCTATCAAAGAAAAAGCAACCGTGAAATTAAAATACTGCCATCGAACCCATTATCGAGCAAGAAAAAAAATCAATTGATTAAAAAAAGCTAACCAGTAGTAATTGCCGAGTTAATAAGGCAATTAAATCTCGAGAATAGATAAAATGTAAAGTCGACCGGGTCAACGATTATACATTGCAAAGCAGAAAAAAAAAGAGTTATCCACAACTACTTTTTAAAAAAAATTAAGAGCCTCGGGTAAATTAAAAGAAAAAGAAACACTCTAAGCAAAATCAATGCATCAAAACCCGTGGGTGTATCCTGTATAAAGACGCTATAACCCGGGGATAAAAAAGGTGGTTTTAGGAAAAATCCATTACAAGGTGTTTTTAGCGAGTAAATATACTGACGTTAACAACGAGATGTACACAGCCTAAAAACGCACTTAACTACATGATTAAAATAGATTTAAAAATAGTTTCCACAGAAAAACGCTACATAATAAACATAACAAGATTAAAAGATATATAGATTTATTATTATTACGACACCGCAAAATTAATGAACTAACCCTCCATTTAAAAAAAATAAATTTGATGAAAAAAAACAAATGGTGGGCAAGACAAAACTAACATCCTGTTAACAGAGTAATGAATTGAACACCTGATAAGTGTGTATAAGTTGAGCCTCCCTGATAAAATTAGATATTCCCCACAGCTAGCACGTAAGTAGATAACGGCTTTTAGACAAGATAGCAAGTGACGTAACACTATGATTTTAATAGATATATTTGAATTATAAACAGAGAAAAAAAAGCTAATAACAATAAAAAGATTTACTAATAAATATATTTTTATTATTACTCAGGGTGGCATTGAAAAAAAAAGACCCGATAAAAAAGCAAAATTTTGCTAATATGTAAAACAATAGCGAGATGGTTTGACAGAACCTGTAAAGTTTTCTATCATTGCCAACCTCTAAAATTTAATTACAACAGGTTTAACATGAAACGTACCTTTCAACCCAGTAACCTAAAACGCAAACGGGATCATGGTTTTCGACAACGCATGGCAACCCGTGGCGGCCGTTTGGTTTTGAAACGACGTCGGGCAAAAGGACGCAAACGCTTGTCAGCTTAAGTGTATTGTTTCGACAAAACACGTCGGCTGCTAAACAAACGAGATTATGATCACGTATTTGCAGAAGCGAATAAAACAGTAACCACAGAATTTATACTACTTCACCGTATAAATTCTTTTGGTTACTCTCGGATTGGACTCGCGCTATCCAAAAAAATGATAGCAAAATCTTATCAGCGAAACAGACTAAAGCGCTTGGTGCGTGAAAGTTTTCGAACGCATAAGCTGCCAGCAATTGACGTGATCATACTAGCGAGGCAAGGAGCTGCTAAAGTAGAAAATAATTTAATCAATGCCAATCTGGATAATGCATGGGACAAATTAATCGCTTTCTACGTCAATTGACTAGCTTTCCAATTATCATCTATCAATTGCTTATTCGTCCGGTGATGAAACCAAATTGTCGTTTTTACCCAAGTTGTTCTGAATATGCATTATCCGCGATCAAATACCGCGGCATATTTAAAGGCATTATATTAGCTTGTCGTCGTCTGCTGCGCTGCCATCCCTGGTCTGAAGGAGGCTACGACCCTGTTTTACCTAACGAAGAGAATTCTTAATGGATATTCGACGAGTAGTATTGTATGCAGCGCTTGCGCTGGTTGTGTATTCACTGTGGAATGCCTGGCAACAGGATTATCCCTTAACACCCACCACTGTGGTAAGCAATCAATCCGCACAAACACCAAAAAATGGCAGTTTACTTCCAGACATGCCGGCTAATCAGGCAAACGCACCTCTAGCTGAGACGGCGTCTACGGTTGATGAGACAAAAATTGTTAATACTCAATCACCGTTAATTCAGGTTAAAACCGATGTTCTAACGCTGAGTATCGATAGTTTGCATGGCGATATCATTAATGCAAAACTTCTGGATTATCCCGTTAGTGTTGAAGAGCAACAAACACCCATAACGCTCTTATACGATAAACCCAATCAACGTTATGTAGCCAACAGCAGCCTGTTTGTTAATTCAGGCAAAGAAGTTCAAAATATTAATTTCAATTTTTCCAGTGCAAAACAAGACTATGAGTTGAATGCGGGTGAAAATACGTTAACAGTCACCCTTGATGGTCAAACAAGCGATGGATTAAGCATCAAAAAGACATTTGTATTAACCCGTGGACAATATCTAATCCGGGTTCAATACCAGCTAGACAATAACGGTGAGAAAGTTTGGAGCGGGTATATGAATACCCAGTTATTACGCAGCTCTCCAAAAGAAGATAATTCAAGCATGTTTCACGTCGGATCCTACACGGGTGCTTCTTATTCGAGTCCAGGACAACACCGTTATCAAAAAGTAAGCTTTAAGGATATGACTAAATCCAATCTCAATACAGATGTCACCAGTGGTTGGATTGCTATGCAGCAGCATTATTTTCTTACCGCCTGGGTTCCTGATTCTGGCACTAAAAATTTGTTATATACCAGAGCGATTGATGGTAATTATACGATTGGTGCCGTCAGTCAACCTATCGTTCTTGAGCCTGGAAAAAGTAACACTATTGGTTCTCGTTTATATTTAGGTCCTGAAAATACCAGTGTACTTAAAGAAATTGCGCCAGCATTAGATTTGACCGTTGATTACGGGTTGTTATGGTTCCTTTCATCGGCGTTATTTTCTCTGATGAAGGCTATTCATTCAGTAGTGGGTAACTGGGGCTGGTCTATAGTGCTTGTAACCGTCCTCATAAAATTGGTTTTTTATCGCTTATCTGCCAGTAGCTATAAATCGATGGCGGGTATGCGAAAATTACAGCCCAAGCTGCAAGCGCTTCGTGAGCGATATGGTGATGATAAAGCTAAAATCAGCCAAGGTACCATGGAGTTATATCGCCAGGAAAAAGTTAATCCTTTAGGCGGTTGTTTACCAATCCTGATTCAAATTCCGGTGTTCATCGCATTGTATTGGGTGTTATTGGAAAGTGTTGAATTAAGACAAGCGCCATTTATTTTTTGGATAAAAGATTTGGCTGCCGCCGATCCATTTCATGTGTTGCCTATTATTATGGGAGGCACCATGCTTATTCAACAACGCTTGAATCCTGCACCACCTGATCCAATGCAAGCAAAAATAATGATGTTTTTACCCATCCTGTTCACGGCATTATTCTGGAATTTTCCAGCAGGTCTCGTGCTTTATTGGATTGTGAACAATACGCTTTCTATCTTGCAGCAGTGGTATATCACCCGTAAATACAGTGAAGAACAACCACCAAAAGGCAAGAAACAATTAATGCCAGCAAAATAGATGTTTGTTGAAGATACCATTGTTGCAATTGCAACCCCACCAGGACGTGGTGGGGTTGGCATAATACGAATTTCCGGAACACGGGCGTACTCAATAGCGTTAGCACTAAGTCAACAGACGGAACTTAAACCCCGTAAAGCCATATATAGTTCCTTTATCACTAAAAATGCCGAAGTAATTGATGATGGCATTGTTATATACTTCAAAACCCCCCACTCTTTTACTGGCGAAGACGTAGTCGAATTTCAGTGCCATGGTGCGCCTGTAGTGCTGGATTATTTGCTGAAAGAATGTGTATCACTAGGCGCACGGTTAGCAAAACCTGGTGAATTTTCAGAGCGCGCTTTTCTTAACGATAAAATTGATTTGACTCAAGCTGAAGCAATTGCCGATCTCATTGCTGCAAGTTCTATGACGGCAGCTCGCATGGCGGTAAAAACGTTACAAGGCGACTTCTCTAAACAAATACACGCGTTAAATGAAAAATTGATTTATCTGCGTCTGTACGTAGAGGCAGCTATCGATTTTCCCGAAGAGGAAATCGACTTTCTTGGCGATGGTAAAGTTTCTGTCCTGTTAAATGACATTTTACAAAACCTTGATGAAATACGCAGAAGTGCTACCCAAGGTGCACTACTTCGTGAAGGGATGTCAGTGGTCATAGCAGGAAAACCTAATGCCGGTAAATCAACGTTGATAAATTGTCTGGCAGGTCGCGAATTGGCAATTGTTACCGAGGTGGCTGGAACTACTCGTGATGTATTACGTGAGCATATTTTGATGGATGAGTTGCCCATTCATATCATCGACACGGCAGGTCTTCGTGATAGTGATGATATTGTCGAGCAAGAGGGAATAAAAAGGGCATGGAAAGAAGTGAAACAGGCGGATTGTGTGTTAATGATAACAGACATTAATTGCCGTGAAGACGCTGATGAATTAAGCCAATCCATTAAGGCATGCTTGCCCCCTGGCACTCCTCTCATTCATGTATTTAATAAAATAGACGCCGTTGATATTGAACCCTACGAACAGGAAGAGGCAATTTTTCTTTCAGCAAAAACGGGTAAAGGCGTTGAACTGCTTAAAAGTAAAATTAAAAAAGTTGTTAATTTCCAACCCACTGAAGGTAAATTTCTGGCGAGGAGACGCCATTTACATGCCCTGGATGCTGCGAAAGACTTGTTATTGGCGGGTAGACAACAATTATCCGGAAGTAAGGCTGGAGAGTTACTGGCGGAGGATTTACGCCTGGCTCATCAATCATTAGGTGAAATTACAGGCGAGTTTACCTCGGATGATTTATTGGGAAAAATTTTTTCCAGTTTTTGTATTGGCAAATGATTACTTTTTAGCGATTTCAGGAAAATGGGAAACCAGGTATTCAGAGCCTGCTACTGTTAAATGGGCACTATCCCAGGTCATTAAAGACTCAAAAGACGCACCTGACTTGGTAAGGCAGCCGTTTGAATTACAAAAGATATCAACAGCCGATATGTAACCAACGCCCATATTTTTTGCAAGGATTCTCATGTCTGAATCTACCTCTTTAAAGCTTGTGGCGAGGTAAGAAGATAGCCTGTTTGGCATGTCAGGGAATCTCTTGGCTCTAAGATATCTGGATAGTAGCTTTGGTAATTCGCTATTCCAGTGAGGCACAGGCCCAATTAAATCAATTTTTTTAATACCGATTCGTTTTAATTCATCTATTGTCGATGTTATCAAATCATAGTTATAGGTCACCCAATCTGCTGCAATAATAATACGGTCAGGCATTTCCTCCGCAATTTTTTTAAGGATGTAAGTATTCGCATTTGAGCAGGCAAGGTAAGTATAGCCGGGCTCTATAATAGGTGGGCAGCCTGCGAGTGAGAAATGGGTGAGCGAGTTGTTGGCGCCATATACTTTATTTAAACCAGGGTATAAATGAGCGGCATGTGAATCACCCCATAAGAATATTGAACCTGATTTTTTTGAGGGGACGGTTGAGCGGCAATTATCAAATCCAGGGTCTTCCCATTTTTTTAAAAAGCACGTTCCGAGCTGAAATTCTTCATTAAAAGCGTTATCAAATTTTCCAAGCACCTGGATATTTTCATCCCACCTTAAAGGCAGTCCATCACGTTTATAAATATGGTATCCCCCATAGCCCACTGTAACCATGAGGGCCACGAGCACCGCTACATTTCCTTTGCTGTGATTGCGAATTGGCTTTTCGACAAGGAGATACGTCAACCATGCCAGCCCTATGGAAATGATAACAATAGACATGCGGCAGGAAAGCGATAGTGGTTCATTTTCTACAATGTGAATGAGCGACAGTAATGGCCAATGCCATAAATAAAGAGGAAAGCTGATTAAACCAAACCAAACTAGCAGGCGACTAGAGAGAATTTTATGGTTTAACCATGCTGTAGAGCCCGCAGAAATAATCATCCCTGCCCCAAGTGTTGGCAATATTGCCCACCAATCTGGAAAAACAATCTCCTTGGTAATAATGCATATTCCTGTCAAAAGCAGTAAACCGCCTGAAATAGACATGAGAGAGCCTAGAGATTTTTTATGATGCGGTTGAATGTTAGCCCGCAGGATAAATTTATACGTCGTTTGCAATAAATTTGACTTGTATAAAGTCATATAAGCAATGACGGAGCCTATCAGTAACTCCCAAAAACGTGTTTGAGGCGAGTAAAAAACAGCAACCACGTTTTTATTTATTTCATTTAAGTTAAGAGCAAAAGAGGCGAGTGCAAAAAACACCGTTATAATGAGGAGATTTATACGCTTTTTCCATGCAGACCATAACAATAATGGCCAAATGATGTAAAACTGTTCCTCTATCCCGAGTGACCACATATGCAGAAGAAGTTTGGTTTCAGCGGCCTTATCGAAATAACCGCTTTCATTCCACAACACAAAATTCGAGACAAATCCGCTACTGGCCATTATGTGTTTGCCAAGTTGCTTATATTCATCGGCAAAGAGGAAATACCAGCCCAATGCGCTCAATGTAATTAAGACGATTAATAGTGCGGGGAATATCCGCTTGATTCGGCGGCTATAGAACTCAATAAAACTAAAATTATCAGATTCAAGGCTTTCAAAAATAATGGTTGAAATTAGAAAACCTGAAATGACAAAAAAAACGTCGACCCCGATAAATCCGCCTTTCACCCATTCAGGAAACGCGTGAAAACCAACAACACCCAAAACGGCTAGCGCACGCAGGCCATCAATATCTCTGCGATATTTTGAGTGCGCACGGCCAGTCGGGTATGTCTGCTCATTGGGGGCGTCGTTAGTCATCATTTTTAAATCACTGTTTGTGGGTTTAATAACGTAATTATCTTTATCGATCAACGCGTTATCAAGTGAGGTGCAATAATAAACACTTCACTGGTGGGGGGCAAGTAACTCACCACGGTGTCTTCTTTTTGCGATAAGGTGACATATCCCGCAATACAAAAACAGGAGTCTGTTACTTGCACGCCACCCGGCAAGCAGAGTGCTAAAAAAAAACACAGAAAAAGGGTTGTTTGTAAATAAAGAGAATGGTAAGTTTGTATTTTTGACGCTTTGTTTATTTTTTTGATGGAGTGAAGTATGCCTTACTCGGCTCAGTATTCAGCTTTCTTAAATGATAAGCACAGTTTTTTTTCTGATGTTAACACGACTGAGTCTGCAGAAAACCACGCAAAGGCAAAAAACTATTCATTTTTGGCTAACAATAAGCTCCTTATTGAACAAGAGTTCAATCAATTGTTTGCCGTTCTTAGAAAGCAAGGCGAAGATCGGACAGAGTTTTGGCTTTATTGTTATTACTGCTGCGCAATGTTAGAGAATTACTACATTTCTTATCGAAATAACATAAAAGTTGAAGAATATAATAAGCTCAAGTTACAAATCCTGGCGCGCTGTCAAAATGATAAATTTATTGAAGCGCTAGGCAACACGTTTTCAGCTGATCTAAAAGAGCTGGCGAGCACACCACTGCATATTTCCAAATTAAGAGATAAAATTGGCTTTTTAAATGCCTGCCGTATTTATTGGACCTTTTGTCGATTAACAATAACCAGCGCTTTTCAGTTAGCACGTGATTCTCAATGGATAGACAAGCTCAATAAGATATTAGGTAAGCAAATTAACGTTGATCAGATTATTAAAATCCTGGAAGCGCCAAATGCGGTGTTGAGAGGGTTAAGCGTTGGTTTTTTCGTGACCCGTTTTATCATCAATGCGGGCATGTTGCTTAAACATACTTTTCTCCCTTCAGAAGCTGAAAAACATCTTGGCAGGATTGAGCGGTTTAAGAGTGAATTGTGGAAACGTCATCCGCAGTTTTTGAATGATGTTGTATGGGCCACGGTAAATGGTTTAACGAATTATGCTCAGTATTTTCATATAGCAGCGCCGATAGCGGGCTGGACTACAGCAGGCTTTTTAGCTTTTGTTGATATAAGTATGTTTCTTTGGCTTCGTCATATTGCACAAAAGGACTATCAGCAAAAAAAATCGCAATATATTAATGACTTGCATTATTACCAAGAACAACTTCGAGCCTCTGTTAACAACCCGGATGAGGTATTAAAATTTGAGCTTCACATTGAAGTTATTCAGGAGCAATTAAAAGAGCTTGAAATTAAGTGGAAAGCTAAAAGTTCGACGCTTTTATTTAATGCCACCGGTGCTTTTTTACTCGCGGCGGGTTTTTCTTTGTCTATGTTGCTCTCGCCACCTATATTTGTTGTCGCTGCCTATGCTATGTGTACGTTGGGTGTCGCGATATATTTATCTGAGGCGGCTTTTTCTAATTACAGAGAGAAAAGTTTAAGGCTTGAACAGGCCCAGCTTGAAAATACAGCAAGTGCTAAAGATTACGCTGACTATCAATCAGCCCGTAATGAATTTATTTATACAATTATAAAAAATGCAGTAATGCCAGGCATTATCATTACAACTTTCGCTATATGCTGGCAGGCGGCATTAGTGTTAACAGCGATGTATGTGACGTTTGAGCTGTATAGCGCTTATAGCAAATATCGAGAGAAAAATAAGCTTGAAGACCCTGCTAAGCAGGAATTAGTGGCTGAATCTGGGGAGCAAGACGAAAATTCTTCTTTGGTAATTTATAATCTTGTATCATTTTAATGCATCAAAAAAATACCTGACTCGCGCGCTCATTCCTGTCGTTCCGGACATTAAGAGAGACTTAACGAGCGCGCGAGTTTAGTTCTAAATCTTCGCACCGGACAATTTTTAAATGAGGGTAATAACTCGTCATTGCGAGTCGCAGACGAAGCAACCCAGCGACCTTTATGATCAATGGATGTGCTAATTAGCTTTTCCAAAGCCACTGGATTGCTTCACTTTGTTCGCAAAGACGGGATTTTTTCCGAGATTTTAAATTGTACTTTGCGGAGGTAGATAAGTCCTTTGCACCGAACAATTTTTAAATGAGGGTAATAACTCGTCATTGCGAGTCGCAGACGAAGCAACCCAGTGACCTTTATGAGCAATAGATGCGCTAATGAGCTTTTCCAAGGCCACTGGATTGCTTCACTTTGTTCGCAAAGACGGCATTTTTTCCGAGATTTAAAAATTGTCTTGTGCAAAGGTTCTGAATTTCAGGACGACACCCATGAAGGTATGCATAATAGAAAAATTCTTACACTCAGTGCCTCACGTTTCAGCATACATTGCATCAATGGCCGCAATATCTTTCTCGCTTAACTGATTTCTTTGTCCAATCGTGACCCCATCAACAAGGGGGATAATGGTTTTTTCACCATTTTTGGTGAAGGCATAAGCGCTATAGTGCATGATGGATTGATAGTCATATTCCCCAAAATCAAACCCATCAGATAAGTGTTGATCAAAATTATAGCGGTGCTCATCGTCAATATTATCCCAAACGATGCTTACATAATTGTCGCGATCCGCACGCGATTGTTCATGCCATAAACCGAGCGCATGACCAATTTCATGAACGGTATTCATATTCGTACAGCGAGGTGCCAAGTTTAATTCCTGACGACCGCCCTGCCTTCCTACAAAGGACGAACAGGTGGTTCCGGTGGCCGGAATGAACGCAATGTAATCTTGATAGCTCGTCTTATCGGTAGAGGAAATTTCTACAAAGCGAATCGATGTATTTTTTTCCCAATGGGAGATGGCCTCTGATATGGCTCTTTTATTTCCAATTGGCATCTCGTCTGCAATTTCATAGGGAATGATTTTTTCAGGCCATAAGCCCCCTCCAATTTTGGGTCTTATTATGGCGAATGGATTGTTTAAATCAGTGAGCCTGCCGATAATAATATCGCCCTCAACCATGGCATATTTGTTAATTTCTGCATAGGTAATTGAGCGATAGCCTAAAAGGGGGTCTTCAAAATAAATGGTTTTTACTGGGGTGGCGCTACCTATCGTACACGTTAAGATAAAACTGCAGGTGACCAATGCTTGAATGGTTTTCATCTAAAATCCTTATTAATAAAAACCAATCATAAATAGCAGAAATTTATTTTAGATGTCTATGTTTCAAAGAGGCAATTCAGTCGATTTTTGTTAAAAACGGGAAGAACAGCCTCTGTTAACATGGGTAACCCATTGTTATTACTCCGCATTTGCCTGCATGGGCGAGGAGTGTTCCGCAGGTGCCTGTTTATAAGAAATCACCCTTTTATCCATGATGGCGCGCCAAAGCGGTGGAAATAACGCTACGCACATCATTCCCATGTAACCGGAGGGTAATTGAGGGCTTTCTTCCATGTGTCGTAAAATCTGATAAGGACGTGCCCCATAAGTATGGTGATCGGAATGGCGTTGCAGGTGAAAAAGAAGGGCATTGCTAAGCCAGTGATTAGCATTCCATGAATGACAAGGTGAAACTCGCTCATAGAGACCATCGGGTAACTTTTGACGTTGCAGCCCATAATGCTCAATGTAATTAACTATTTCCAGCATCAAGATAGCAACGGCTGATTGCAGAAGGAAGAAAAGCGCCAGAGATACCCCACCACAGAGAAAGCAAATGAGGGCGATCATCAGGGGGGCTAAGATAATCCACCAGAATTGATTATGATAACTATACAAAGAAAGATTTTTTTGCTTCAAACGATTGTATTCAAGGTGTAGAGCCGACTTGAATGAACCAATAATCGTTCTTGGGAGAAAACGATAAAGACTCTCGCCAAGTCTTGCTGAAGCGGCGTCCTCAGGCGTTGCAACGCGTACGTGATGCCCTCGAACATGCTCAATCAAAAAATGCCCGTAACAGACCATTACTAACAATGTTTTGCTCATTAACTGCTGTATTCGTGAATTTTTATGCATCATCTCATGAGCAATAGTGATTCCTACACCACCTGTCATCAAACCTATGGACATACAAAAACCCAACCATTCATACCAGTTAAGTTGATGAGTGTTAACCAGATACAAAGCCGCTATTAAATAACCAATTTGTACAGGAACGTAAATCAGGGTGATTACTTTAAAATAAGGGTCTCGCAGGAGTTTTTTCTCATCCGGACCCTCAGGGTTTGAAGAGTCACGAAACCAGTAATCGATGAGAGGCAAGCAGGCAAATAGCAGATAAAAAGCTAGAAAATTATACATTCCACCCAGAAAGAATCCGATAAAGGGTAAGGAAACAAGTAAATAGATCAGCAAAAAACTGATTTTTTTGGTGAAAAGCACAGAATGTCTCACAATTTGTCACTATATTAATGAATATAGAGAAAAAAAAGTCAGCCTGCTTGGTATATATGGCCATTGACTGGTGATTAGAGGACAGATCCCTTAGTTTACGCCAAAATAATCAGTCAGATGATTTTTGCAGCTGCAATGCAATAGCATACAAATCATTTTTTGATGATTTAGTGAGGCGCTGAGCTAATTTTACCGCTTGTTTTAAAGGGAGTTCACTTAACAAGACCGAGAGAATGTTCTCATCTTCACTGATAGTTTCAATAACAGGCTGTACAGGAAAAATTAATACAAACTCACCTTTGGTGCGTGATTTCTCGGCAAGTAACCATTCTTTAATGTCAGAACCTGTTGCCTGCATGAAATGCTCAAAACTTTTGGTAAGCTCTTTCGCCAAAACAAATTGATAGTGCTCTCCGAATACGTCAATAATATCGTTGATGCAATCAATAATCCGATGAGTTGATTCATAAATGATGACGGTATTTTCCGCGGTTTTAAACGACAGGAGTTTGAGTTTTCGTGCCTGCTCTTTCGCCGGTAAGAAACCTGCGAAAGTAAAGCTGTCGCAAGGAACACCGGCTGCACAAAGTGCTGTTATTAATGCACAAGCGCCTGGAATGGGCACCACTTGAATGCCGCTCTTTCTGGCAAGTCGCACCAGTACAAATCCTGGGTCGCTAATGAGAGGTGTGCCTGCATCGCTAATCAAGGCGAAAGATTGGCCATTTTGCAGAGCAGTGATAATTTCATTGCTTTTATCCTGCTCATTGTGAGCATGCAGAGAAAGAAGAGGTTTCTGAATGCCTAAGGCATTTAATAGTTGCAATGAATGGCGAGTATCTTCCGCCAAAATGCTATCGACCGTTTTGAGCGTATCAATAGCCCTTAAACTAATGTCTTGGAGGTTACCTATTGGCGTTGCGACTATGTAAAGAATGCCGCCAAAGGTTGCTGAAGATTTTTCCATAGTTTATCCTATTGCGTTACTGCGTTTTGGGCCTATCTGCATGTTTTCACGATCTCTGTTTGTAAAGTTAGTCATTCTCTTTGTTTCTGTCACCCTGCTTTCTCATTGCACGAAGGTTGGTGAAAATAGTTTGCAGGTAAAACCACAGGCCGCGACCCCCTTCACATTACCAACCGATGCTTATCTTGCCTTATCCAAAAATCAGTCTGGTGATGAAAAACAGACGATGCTGATAATGGCCGCCGGTCGTGCACTATACGATGGGCAATGGCAGATGGCCAAGGGAATATTATCACAGACAACCGATTTATCCGTTACTCAAGCGGATGAAAAAAATATTTTACTGGCAAAAATAGATTTAGCCCGCGAGCAACCACAAACGGCTATCAGTCAATTATCTACGGTTAAAGACCGAAATCATTTGCCTGCCTTTTATCAGGGGCAATACCATGAAATTCTCGCCAGCTCTTATGAGGCGGTGGGTAACGCCTCTTATGCGGTAGCTGAGCGGATTAAATTAGAGCATCTCTTGCCTGATGAAGCAAGCCGTCTCAATAATCGACGAATTTTGTGGCTGAGCTTAACCAAGCTTCCCTTGCCCGAACTAAACACCCTGGCTGTAGAGGCAGATGAGCAGTCAGAATTACAAGGCTGGATGAAGCTTGCCTTGATCCCGCGTCAAGCGTCGGGCTCTGAACAATCAATGGTCGCTCAGGTAGAGCAATGGCAACAACGTTATCCTGAGCATCCGGCCAACACCCTGCTACCCTCACCACTCTCAGCCGTTAAACCCTATTTACATGGCGCCCCTCGGCAAATGGCCTTGCTTGTTCCCTTATCTGGCGCATTAGCAGGCCCCGGGAGCGCGGTGCGCGATGGGTTTATAGCCGCCTACAATGCGAATAATCCTGAGCACAATGTAACAATTCGACTCTATGACACGGCGGCTCATGATGCGGCAAGTCTTTATCAGCAGGCTTTGGCAGAAGGTGCGGATTATGTGGTTGGCCCGTTGACTAAAAATGATGTGGTTAAAGTAGCCTCCCTTGAGCATCCTGTTCCAACTTTATTATTAAATGACACAGAAACCAGTAATAACAGCAATGCGTATCGTTTCGGTCTGTCTCCTGCTAATGAAGCTCGACAAGTAGCGGCCAAGGCTCATAAAAATGGATTCAGTCGCGCCTTGATAATCGCGCCGAGCGGAATGTGGGGTGATGAAATTGTTACGGCTTTTACTGCGCAATGGCAACAAGGCGGTGGAGAAGTCGTTGAGCGGCTTGGTTTTGATAACAATACAGATTTAAGTCAGGCGGTACGTGATTTTCTGCATGTTTCTGAAAAAGAAGCGCATGAAAAACAGTTCAAAGCGACTAACCCGGACGAACAAATCCAGCCTAAACGCCGGCAGGATTTTGATATGATATTTTTATTGGCTTATCCGTCCAAGGCGCGTCAGATAGTGCCGCTCTTGAAGTATTATTTTGCAGGGGACGTCCCGGTTTATGCAACCTCATCGGTTTATTCAGGAAATACCAATACGCTACGCGATCGCGATTTGGATGGTATTATTTTCTGTGACATGCCTTGGGTCTTTAAAAATCAGCTCGCTAACAAAAACTGGCCTGAACAATTAAACAGTTATAGCCGATTGTACGCATTGGGAATGGATAGCTACACATTAGCCAACCAATTTAATCAATTATTATTATTTCCTGCCATGGGAGTGAATGATAAAAACGGCGTTCTTTATTTAAACCATGCACAACAAGTAGCAAGAGTACTCGCCTGGGGTAAATTTAAAGGCGGCATTGCCGAGCAGATTAGTGAGCGAATATAGCCTTAAATGAGACATCCGGGATAATAAATGTCGCTACAAATTGGATATGAAAGAGAAGAGCAAGCCCGCAATTACCTGACTAAACAGGGCTTGCGTTTTATAACCAGTAACTATCGTTGCCGTTGGGGTGAAGTTGACTTAATAATGAGTGATGCAAGTCATTTAATTTTTGTCGAAGTCCGTGCTCGCGTTTCAGGTGAATACGGAGGGGCTATTGGAAGTATCACTCGTCAAAAACAACGAAAGATACTTAAAACCGCCTCTCATTATATGGTGAGCAAGAATTTATATAATAAATATGCAGCGCGTTTTGATGTCGTTAGTCTGCAGGGTACAATTCCTCATATTGAGTGGATTAAAAACGCCTTTGACAGCGATTTTTAATGATAAATTATTGATGTTTTAGAGAGCCTGCCATATCGGCCGAGAGAAACTATACAATGGGAATCAAAAAACAATGTCATTAATGGAAGAAAGGGTTAGACAGCTTTTTGGGGTTAGTATTGAGACAAAAATCGCCATTGCTGATGCATTGTCAGCCCTCATTGCTAAAGCAGGTCTGCGCCTTGTTAATTGCTTGCTTAATGATGGCAAAATATTATTATGCGGCAATGGCGGCTCGGCTGCTAATTGCTTGCATTTTTCGGCAGCCATGTTGAATCATTTTGAAGTGGAACGGCCGCCTTTACCCATTATTCCGTTAACGGGTGATATAACCTCTCTCACAGCTATTGCCAATGAAAGCCATTACGAACACGTTTTTGCCCGCCAAATTCATGCATTAGGGCAAGAAGGCGATGTTTTGCTGGTAATTTCCACTTCAGGAAATGCGAATAGTATTTTAAATGCCGTGAATGCAGCCAATGATCGGGGGATGGACACTATTGCCTTAAGCGGGCGCGATGGTGGCCTTCTTGCTAACCATCTTGGCCCTGAAGATATTGAGTTACGTGTGGTGGCTGATAATGCCGCCAGAATTCGTGAGGCGCATTTACTTATATTGCATTGTTTTTGTGATTTAATTGATCAGTCATTGTTTGGCCAAATGTTGGAGTAATTTATGTCGTACCGTGCAATAATTTTATTATTAATCGCAAGTTTGCTGAGCAGTTGCGTTGCTGTCGTTGTGGCAGGGGCTGCTGCGGGAATGATTGTTTATGACAGGCGAAGTGTCGCTGTAATTGATAGTGACGCGCGCAATTTCCATCTTATTCATAAGGCTATAGTTACTGACAGACGTTTCAGGGATTCACGTATCGTGGTGGTGAGTTTTAATAAGGTTGTTTTGCTAGTGGGACAAACTCCGACCGCCTCCCTGCGCGTTTTGGCTGAAAAAATTGCCCAAGGTGTTCCGTCAGTCAGACGTGTTTATGATGAAATTAGTGTGGGCTACCCGGTCAGTATGAGTACTATAACGAAAGACTCTCTCATTACAGGCCAGATTCGCAGCAAAATGTTGAATAAAAAAGGGCTGGAGTCCGGTTCTATTCGCATCGTGACTGAGGGTGGTAATGTGTATCTCATGGGTATTGTAACTCACGAGCAGGCAAATCTGGCGGTTGATGTTGCTCGCCAGGTTAATGGTGTGCAAAAGGTTGTAAAAGTATTTCAGTATATAATTTGAACATGAATAAACAAGGATGTTATTTGTTGTTTTTTTTACTGAGCCTGCCTCTTTTGAATGGGTGCCTGAGTAATGTATGGACTGGCGCATCTCTCGTTTATAATCGTCATAATGTTTATAAGAAATTTGATGATTATAAACTCGCCCTCACCGCCCATAATTTGCTATTTAACGATGCACTTCTCAAGGAGAAAGGTTGTATCCTTGATATAGCTGCATTCAATGGGGATTTATTAGTAGCAGGCCATGTTCCGACAGAAGCCCGGCGTGCGCTTCTTACTCAGCGCTTAAAAGGACTTAGTGGTCATCGTGAATTATTTATACAGGTAGCTGTCGCTAAAACCTTGAATTCTGAATTAGAGGATGCGTGGATTACGACCAAAATCAGAAGCCAAATGATAGCAGATGCGGCTATCGATCCCGGCATGTTCAAAATAATTACTTCCGATCGCGTGGTATATGTAATGGGTGATGTAAAACCTGAACAGGCTACGCGTGTGTTGAATATAGCAAGAAATAGTAACGGGGTTCTTCGGGTTGTTAAATTGCTTAGATACTATAACTTAAGCGAAACACCCGATAATGCTAGTTAAAAACCTGTGACCTGTATTTTTACAGGTCACAGTGAACTGACCCAAGCCAGGAAGTGGCTAACCTGGTGGTTAATGCCTACTTTATCAATGGAAGCGACCTTTATCCAGTCGTTTACGTGTTTTTCTTAATTTAATTATTCTTAATTGTCCTGTAGAGCCTTGAACTTGCTCTTCATCATTACCATTTAACGGTTGAACCGGATGTGACTTGCAGTGTTTGCGATAGGGGTTATGATTTTTATCATGTTTATGATGGAGCTCATCGCCATAGCGATTAAGCATTCGTTGGCGCATATGATTTGCAGTACCTTGTTGCTTTTCAGACATAATTGTTCCTTTGAGCTAGTTAAAAAACGCAAAAGCTATTACTAGCTATACCAAAACGCAATTGGATAACTTTTGTCCAATCTCGTTATTTTAACTATAGGCAATCTCTATAATTTTTACCAATGTAACGCTACTTATCTTCGAGCGAAGAAAATATTGAAAATTTAATGCAATGTGTGCAAATTGGTGTCATTTGCGGTATGATCGTGCTTCTTTAATATACAAAAGTATAGGTTATGGCATTTTATCTTTTCCCTGGGGTTATGTATGAAAGACTTAGAAGAGCAAATCACAAGTACCCTGCTATATGCCGCGGAGTAGTTCTTTTATCATTACAAAAAACCTATCAAACTTATAAATTATCTACTAAACAATACCTGGGCTTTGGTTCATTATTACAATTTATTCCAGGAACAAACGCAAACAATGCTCGGGAAAAATTATCAAATGAATTAAAACCTGTTATGAATATAATGATAGAAGAGCTTGCTAAGCGTTTGGCATGGTTTGATGGCGAGCTTATCTTATTTAAGACATATTCGTATCTGTATCCTCTCTATTCATACTTGAATATTGGGCCATTTTTTAAATTCCTGAATGATGTTCTGTATGGGTTTGATAAACCAGGCGTCGAACAGAACCGTAATATGCCCTTAATCAGATTGATTTTTATGCTTCCAATTTTAATTGATATTTTTGAATTTGATGCTTCCGAAAAAATCAGACTTCAACAAAATGCTTTAACGAATATTATTCACACGGTTTTAAATCCTGTCAGACTCATTGATAATGTGCTGGTTTTTTTACATCAAGGAATTAATCGAATTTTGAATATTGGTTCAGAGCGTTATGACTATTCTTCTCTGCTAAGAATCTTGCTGAAAAGCATACCTGCGTTATTTTTTGGGTTTGTCAAGATTCCTGTAAAAGCTCTTAAACATACGATAGACATCCTTCTCGAAGTGGTAAAAGTTTTAACTATTGATCCTCTTGTTCATATTGGAAGCAGTATTAAAGTTTCATATCAGAAGAGTAAAGAAAAAGCCTTGAAAGAAGAAGAGATAATCTTTACTGCAACAGTAAAACAGCTTCGGAATATTAAAGAATTAAGACGTACAGCTAAGGGACGTGACGATACTAGTTATACTGCTATTACAAAAGCAATAAGCGGCGACTCTGTAGAATATATTGATATCTCTAAAGAATACTTATATCAGAATAAGGATACTGACCCGAGCCGCTGGATTACTATTAAAGGCCCTGCTAAGAACATAGCAAGAATGCAGCGGTTGCTTGATATAGTGATTAGATATGGCACAGATACTCGAAGAGCAAAGGATGTAGAAGAAGCTGTTGACGCAGCAAAGGACATAATATCTCCTAGATTTGGATGTTCTGGCTAATACTAGAGTTTTATATTCCAGTCGAATTGTTCGTGGTTCTTCGATTGGAGGAAGTGCTAAAAAATAGGGTTAAGGACTTCCATTTCATAAAAAGAGATTAACGCAAAATTAAATGCAATGTGTGCAAATTGGTGTCATTTGTGGTATGATCGTGCTTCTTTAATATACAAGAGCATGTATTATGGCATTTTATCTTTTCCCCGGCGTTATGTATGAAAGATTTAAAAGAACATATCAACAGCGAGCTGGTGCATATTACACGAATGTCCCTCTATCATTAAAGCCAGCTTATCAAGCTTATAAGTCATCTGCCAAACAATACTTGGGTTTTGGTTTAATATTGCAATATATTCCTGGTACAAATGCAAACAAGGCTCGTCAACAATTAGCAAACGAATTAAAACCCGCTATAGATGAAATGAGAAAAAGGATTGTCGAGCGCCCTGCAAGCCTTTTTAAGAAATACTCGTATCTTTTCTCTCTTTATTCCTATTTGAATATAGGGCCATTTTTTAAATTCATGGATGATGCTGCGACTGGATTTGATAAACCTGGTCTGACAGAGAACCAGAAAACTTCCTTACTCAAGCTTATTTTAAAACTTCCCGTATTGATTGATATTTTTCAAGCTGATAATTCTAAAGAAATCCAGCTGCATGAAGATGCCTTAATGAATGTTATTCGAACGATTATAAATCCGGTCAGACTCCTTGATAATGCTCTGGATTTTATTCATCAGGTCGCAAATCGCCTGGTGGATATTGGGTCAGACCGTTACAAATATTCGTCCTTACCAAGATTCTTTCTTAAAATTATACCAGCGGTGATTCTTGGATTGGTCAAGATTCCTGTAAAAGCACTTAAACATGCAGTAAATTTTCTGCTGGAAGTAGTAAAAGTATTAACTATTGATCCGCTTATCCACATTGGAAGCAGCATTAAATATTCATATCAAAAAAATAAGAAAAAAAACCGAAATGAAGACGAATTGACTGCAACCGTAAAACAACTCCGCGCAGTTAAAGAGTTAAGACGAGCTGCCAAGGGTCGGAACGATACTAGTTATACAGCTATAACGGAAGCAATAGACTACGCTACGACATACATTGGTATTTCTAAAGAAGATTTATACGGCAATCAAACTATTGATTTGGAAAGACTGGTTACTATTCGAGGCTCGCAAGCAAAAATACAAAAAACCATGCGTTTGCTTTCATTAGTGAATATATTTGCTGCAAATGGTAAAAATGCAAAGGATGAGCAGGCTGCTGTTGACATAGCGGAGCGAGTAGTATTTCCCAGATTTCATACCAGCTGAAATTTTTAAGTGAATTTTATCGACTCAATCGCATTGCGGTCGCGATTCGATTGAGTTGTTGGTTTCTTGAAGTTCTCACAAGGACTGCTATTTCACGAAAATGGCTTAAGAAATTAACACAAAGCAAGAATTGCGTTGCTTATCCAAATTGATTACTTTATAATCCGCGCCTGAAAAGGTAGGTATGTACCTCCAAATTGAAGGTATGGCGTGAGAAATAAACAAAATATGCAAGGTATCAAGCGTTTGCTTGCCCTTCAATTTATATTGTGTGTGTTAATCACGGCTTGCGTGTTATTAGCCTACGGGTTCCAGAGTGCGATATCTGCATTATTGGGTGGCCTGGTAGCATTTATACCCTCCGCTCTTTTCGCGGTAAAATTTTTCAGGCACCAGGGTGCGCGAGCGGCAAGACAGATAGTTAAAGATTTTTATGTGGGTGAATTTTTAAAGATACTATCGTCGATACTCCTTTTTACATTGGTATTTATAGTTTTTGAGGTTGTACCTCTAGCATTTTTTTTAACATATATCGCAGTGGTTATGACGCATTGGTTTGCCCCACTGATTCTAGATAATAAACAAAATGGGCCAGAAAGTGACTGAGATGATATCAAGCACAGAGTACATAAAACATCATTTAACTTACTTGACATACAACGTAAAAACCAACAACCTCGGTTCGGGCGGCTTTTGGACAGTAAATCTCGATACGCTGTTTTTTTCCGTAGTTCTTGGTTCAATAATTCTGCTGGTGCTCTATTTTGGTGCACGCAGGGTAACCACAGGCGTTCCTGGCAAATTACAAAATTTTGCAGAATTAATGCTCCAGTTTGCAGATAACCAGGTGAAAGATTGTTTTCATGGCAAAGACAAAGTTATCGGCCCCCTTGCTCTTACTATATTTGTCTGGGTATTCCTGATGAATTTTATGGATATTCTGCCGGTAGATATTTTGCCAGTAATCGCCAAAGTAGTAGGTGTTCATAATCTTAAAGTCGTGCCGACGAATGATCTGAATTTAACATTCGCACTCTCTTTAACCGTATTTCTAATGATTATATTTTACAGTATCAAAATCAAAGGAATAAAAGGCTTTACACGAGAGCTGACCATGCAGCCTTTTAATCATCCTGTATTTATTCCGTTCAATCTTTTGCTTGAGCTGGTAGGGCTGATTGCCAAACCTATTTCACTTGCTCTTCGTCTTTTTGGAAATTTATACGCAGGTGAGTTAATTTTTATCCTGATAGCTTTATTGACGTTAAATGCCACCACAACATCTGTTGCAGGAACGCTTACTTTGGGAGCCGCTCAATTTATCCTGTCACTTGGCTGGTCAATCTTCCATATATTGGTTATAACCCTGCAAGCCTTCATTTTTATGGTATTAACCATTGTATACCTGAGCCTGGCTCACGAAGATCATTAGTTTTTTAATTTAATCATTGTCCATTAAGGGGATTTTTATGCAAGCTGCAAATTTAATAGCACAAGTACAGAGTATGACTGTAATAGCGGTCGCTTTACTTATTGGCCTTGGGGCTTTAGGTACTGCTATTGGTTTTGGATTATTAGGTGGTAAATTTCTTGAGGGTTCTGCCCGTCAACCTGAAATGGTTCCTATGTTACAGGTGAAAATGTTTATCGTCGCAGGTCTTCTGGATGCGGTAACAATGATTGGTGTAGGTATTGCACTGTTCTTTACATTTGCAAACCCTTTCCTGGCTAGCCTGGGTTCTTGATAACACCATAAAAGGGCACATGTGCCCTAAAATGTTACAGGAGAAACTGCATTGGATATTAACTTAACATTGATTGTACAAATGATGGTATTTGCGGCTTTCGTCGGATTTACCATGAAATTTGTGTGGCCTCCATTGGCAAAAGCCATGGAAGAGCGTCAGGACAAAATTGCTGATGGTTTATCTGCGGCTGAGCGTGGACGCAAAGAGCTTGAGCTTGCCCAATACCGTGTAAAAGACGAGTTAAAGCATGCCAAAGAACAAGCCGCTGAAATCGTCGAAAAGGCGACAAAGCGAGCATCGCAGCTTATTGAAGAAGCGAAAGAAGAAGCAAAACTCGAAGCACAAAAACAAGCAAAACTTGCAGAAGAACAACTGCAGCAGGAAGTAAACCGTGCAAAAGATAGCTTGCGTAAACAAGTCGCTGAACTTGCAGTTGCTGGAGCTGAGTTGATTTTGAAGAACAAAATTGATGTACAGGCTAACAGTAAGTTGCTAGATAACCTGATTAAAGAGATTTAACATGTCAGATAGCATAACAATTGCCAGGCCATACGCCAAAGCTATTTTTGAACACGCCAGAACGATAGGCAAACTACGCGAGTGGTCTGACTATCTTCATGTATTAGCGTTGTCGATAATGGATGCGAATGTACAAAACTTCATTACTAATCCTGCGACAACAGCAGAACAGCATAGTGAGCTGCTTATTTCAATAGTGCCTAATGCAAAAAATGACGATACTTCCCACCTGAAGAATCTGGTTGAAACGCTGGCACAAAATAAACGCACACTGATTCTACCCGATATAATGACATTATTTGATGCCATGCGGGCAGAGCAGGAAAAAACACTATCTGTAAATGTATCCAGCTACTCAGAGCTTACTGCTCAACAAGAGCAAGAGTTAATAAATTCATTAAGTGAGCGGCTGCAGCGTAAAGTGACTCTAAACATAGCAATTGATAAAGAGTTGATTGGTGGCGCAGTAATTAATGCTGGTGACCTGGTTATCGATGGTTCGGTCCGTGGCAAATTAGATAAACTTCGTACCGGTTTGGCCGCGTAAATAAAGAGGATAGATTTCATGTCAGAACAAGCTGCATTAAACCCTTCTGAAATTAGTGAGTTAATCAGAAAGAAAATCGAACAATTTAATGTTGTTTCAGAGGCTAGAAATGAAGGAACCGTCGTTAGCCTGAAAGATGGTATTGCTCGTCTCCATGGTCTTGCGGATGTTATGCAAGGTGAGATGATTGAGTTTCCGGGTGGCGTATACGGTTTAGCGCTCAACCTTGAGCGTGATTCTGTTGGTGCGGTAATTTTAGGTGATGCATCAAGCCTTTCCGAAGGGCAAAAAGGAAAGTGTACTGGCCGTATTCTTGAAGTTCCTGTAGGCCCCGGTCTGTTAGGACGTGTAGTTGACGCTCTGGGTAATCCTATTGATGGCAAAGGCCCAATAGACGCCGTTAAAATGTCTCCCATTGAAAAAGTAGCACCAGGTGTTATTTCTCGCCAATCAGTTGATCAGCCTGTTCAAACCGGATTGAAAGCTATTGATGCGATGATTCCTATTGGTCGTGGTCAGCGTGAGCTCATCATTGGCGACAGACAAACAGGGAAAACTGCAATCGCGATTGACGCTATCATTAACCAAAAAGACACTGGCGTTAAATGTATTTATGTTGCGATAGGTCAAAAAGCCTCATCCGTTGCCGCTGTTGTGCGCAAACTGGAAGAGCACGGTGCATTGGCGCATACAATTGTTGTGGTTGCCAGTGCCTCTGACTCAGCAGCATTGCAATTTATTGCTCCTTATTCTGGCTGCACAATGGGCGAATATTTCATGGAGCGCGGTGAAGATGCGCTGATTGTTTATGATGATTTAACCAAACAAGCATGGGCTTACCGTCAAATATCCTTATTGTTACGCAGACCGCCTGGCCGTGAAGCATATCCTGGCGATATTTTTTATCTTCACTCACGGTTACTTGAGCGTGCCTCAAGAATTAACGAAAAAGAAGTGGAAAAATTAACAAATGGTGCCGTAACGGGTAAAACCGGCTCACTTACAGCGCTACCTATTATTGAAACACAAGCGGGCGACGTGTCTGCATTTGTACCAACAAACGTGATTTCAATTACTGACGGTCAGATATTCCTGGATGTGGACTTGTTTAACTCAGGTGTTCGTCCTGCTATCAACTCCGGTTTGTCAGTTTCACGGGTAGGTGGAGCGGCTCAAACAAAAATCATGAAAAAGCTCGGAGGCGGTACGCGTCTTGCCTTAGCGCAGTTTCGTGAACTTGAAGCCTTCTCGCAATTTGCCTCAGATCTTGATGATGCAACCAGAAAGCAACTTGAACGCGGTCAACGTATTACAGAGCTTATGAAGCAAAAGCAATACAGCCCATTCTCTGTCGCTGATATGGCCTTGTCACTGTTCGTGGTCGAAAAAGGTTATCTGGACGATGTTCCTGTGTCTGAAGTTAGTAGTTTTGAGTCAGCACTGCGTGGATTTATGCATGCATCGCACGCAAAATTGCTCAACAAAATAAATGAAGCAGGCGCTTATGACAATGAAATTGAAGCCCAGTTAAAAACTGCGGTAGAAGATTTTAAGCGTACAGGAAGCTGGTAAATATTTCCTCCTCGAATCTCGAGGATTAATTGATTAGCCGGGACAGGTTAACTACTGAGTCCCGATAATCTTGAATTCGCTGATTGAGTGAACTCGATTGGCGAATAGATAATTAAAGGCGAAGCAGATATGGCTGGAGCAAAAGAAATCCGTTCGAAAATTGCGAGTACTAAAAACACGCAAAAAATTACTCGAGCGATGGAGATGGTTGCAGCAAGTAAAATGCGTAAAACGCAGGAAAGAATGCGAGCATCCAAACCTTACGCTACGAAAATTTACGATGTTGTGAAACATATTGCACGTGCAAATTCAGAATACCGACATCCTTTTATGACCGTGCGCGAGATTAAACGTATTGGTATTATTGTTGTGACGTCTGATCGGGGTCTTTGTGGTGGTCTTAACGCCAACTTATTGCGCGAAACCATACGCGGAATGCGGCAATGGCAACAAGAAGGCAAAGATGTTGATATTTGTGTGATTGGTCGCAAAGGTCTGGCCTTTTTTAAACGAGTAGGCGGGCGTGTGATTGCCAGTGTTGATCATTTGGGTGACAAGCCTGGTGTAAAAGATTTAATTGGCGTTGTTAAGGTTATGCTGGATGCTTTCTACAACGGTGAAATAGATGCCTTGCACATTGTTTACAATGAATTTGTAAATACAATGACGCAAAAACCCCTAATGAAACAATTGCTACCGCTCCCTGTTGCTGAATCAGACACTACCGTACTGGGCCACCATTGGGATTATATTTATGAACCTGATGCGAAAGAGCTATTAGATGCTCTACTTGAGCGATATATTGAGTTGCAAGCCTATCAGGCGGTAGTAGAAAACATTGCTTGCGAGCAGGCAGCAAAAATGATTGCGATGAAAAGCGCTACAGATAATGCGGGCGATCTGATTAAAGAATTTCAATTGGCTTATAACAAAGCTCGACAAGCCGCAATTACGCAAGAATTGGCTGAGATTGTCGGTGGAGCAGCCGCTATATAAGAGGGTTTAAATTATGAGTTTAGGTACTGTAGTTGAAGTAATTGGTGCAGTTGTTGACGTTGAATTTCCACGTGAAAGCGTTCCAAAAGTTAATGATGCTCTGAAACTTACTGAGGGTGACCTGGTATTTGAAGTACAACAGCAGTTAGGTGATGGCGTTGTTCGTACTATTGCAATGGGAACTACCGATGGATTAAAGCGTGGCGTAAAAGCTATCAATACTGGTGAGCCAATTCAGGTTCCTGTCGGTTCTAAAACGCTTGGTCGAATTATGGACGTTCTGGGGCGCCCAATCGATGAAGCAGGCCCTATTGATGCTGATGAGCATTGGGCAATTCACCGTAAGCCACCCACTTATGAAGAGCAATCCGGTAGTCAGGAATTGCTTGAGACAGGTATTAAAGTTATCGACTTGCTTTGTCCCTTTGCGAAGGGTGGTAAAGTTGGATTATTCGGCGGTGCTGGTGTGGGTAAGACTGTCAACATGATGGAATTAATCCATAACATTGCTAAAGAACATGGTGGTAACTCAGTATTCGCAGGGGTTGGTGAGCGTACCCGTGAAGGGAATGACTTCTATCATGAAATGAAGGACTCTCACGTTCTGGATAAAGTATCCCTTGTTTATGGTCAAATGAATGAGCCACCAGGAAATCGTCTCCGAGTTGCGTTAACAGGTTTGACCATCGCTGAAAAATTCCGTGACGAAGGGCAAGACGTATTATTGTTTATCGACAATATTTATCGATATACCCTGGCAGGAGTTGAAGTATCAGCACTTCTGGGACGTATGCCTTCAGCGGTAGGCTATCAGCCCACTCTGGCAGAAGAGATGGGTATGTTGCAAGAGCGAATCACCTCAACGAAAACAGGCTCTATTACGTCTATTCAAGCCGTTTATGTTCCTGCTGACGATTTGACTGACCCGTCTCCCGCAACCACGTTCGCGCATTTAGATGCGACAGTTGTATTATCACGACAAATTGCAGAGTTAGGTATTTATCCAGCAGTTGACCCGCTTGATTCTACATCGCGTCAGCTTGACCCATTAGTTGTTGGACAAGAGCATTATGATACGGCAAGACGTGTACAGCAAACGCTGCAGCGGTATAAAGAGCTAAAAGATATCATTGCCATTTTGGGAATGGACGAGCTCTCTGAAGATGATAAGCGTGTGGTAACACGTGCTCGTAAAATTCAGCGTTTTCTGTCACAACCATTCTTTGTTGCTGAAGTATTTACGGGTTCACCTGGCAAATACGTTTCATTGAAAGATACGCTTAAAGGCTTCCAGGGAATTCTTGCTGGTGAATATGATGATTTACCTGAGCAGGCATTTTACATGGTTGGTAGCATCGAGGAAGCTGTAGCTAAAGCTAAAACCTTATGAGGCAAGATAATATGGCAATAACTACCCATTTGGACATCGTGAGTGCTGAGCAAGCAATATTCTCTGGTGTTGTAGAAATGGTTGTGGCAACTGGTGAGCTCGGTGAAGTGGGAATTACACCGGGCCATGCGCCTCTGCTTACGGTTTTAAAACCTGGCGAGATTCGTGTTACACACCAAGGCGGCACACAAGAAGTTTATTATGTATCTGGCGGCATGTTGGAAGTTCAGCCATACTGCGTTACGGTTCTTGCTGATGTGGTGGAACGTGCTGACAATTTGGACGAAGCAGCGGCTTTAGCAGCCAAAGCGCGGGCTGAAGAAGCTATTTCCAATAAAGATGCTGACGTCAATTATGCCATGGCCGCAGCAGAGCTTGCTCGTGCGGTAGCACAAATCCGTGCTATTCAGAAAGTTCGTAAAATGATCAAGTAAGTTCGTTTTACACTGATCTATTATTAAAATCCCACTCCGGTGGGTTTTTTTATTTTAAGTTCGACGCACTGTAAAATAAGCTTTTATTATTGTAAGCTCAATGGATTAGAGTGCTTTATCTCAACGCGAAAATAAGAAAAACCTTTGCAGAGGATTATGTCGTCCAGGACGCGTCTTTTTACGCGAAGGATTTCCTGAATCCTGGGAGATGCCTCGCACCGCTCGACATGACATTCGGCAGACGAGGCAGTGACCTTTGGGACAATAGATGTATGAAGTTAGCCTTAGAAGGGCGCTGGATTGCTTCACTTCGTTCGCAAAGACGAATTATCGTTCGTAAAGACGACATTGTCCGACATTGCCGTTCGTAAAAGACGTTATTTTATTGGGACATTAAAAATTGTCCTGTGCAAAGACAACCAACCTCAGTAGTCTGAAGGTATATTAACGATTTAATAAAAGCGTGTGACCATTATGATAATGACCGATAACATTGAACGAAAGCCCCTTACTGAGTTTACCGAGAAAGCTTATCTGGATTACTCAATGTATGTCATTTTGGATAGGGCGCTTCCCAATATAGCTGACGGCTTAAAACCTGTGCAACGACGAATTATTTACGCTATGTCTGAACTCGGCCTTAAGGCAACGGCCAAGCATAAAAAGTCGGCACGTACAGTGGGGGATGTTCTGGGTAAATTCCATCCGCATGGTGATTCTGCTTGTTATGAGGCAATGGTTTTAATGGCGCAACCTTTTTCTTACCGCTATCCATTTGTCGATGGGCAAGGGAACTGGGGTTCGCCTGATGATCCCAAATCCTTTGCCGCGATGCGATATACAGAAGCAAGGCTCTCAGGTTATGCGGATTTATTATTATCCGAACTGCAACATGGAACAGTTGACTGGGTGGATAATTTTGATGGCACCTTACAAGAGCCCTCTCTTTTGCCAGCAAGGCTTCCTAACGTACTACTCAATGGTGCAACCGGTATCGCAGTTGGCATGGCCTCTGACATTCTTCCCCATAATTTAACCGAAGTTGCCAATGCCTGTATTCATCTTCTCGACAATCCCCAAACGGATTTAGACGCATTGCTAACGTATATTAAAGCGCCCGATTTTCCAACTCGAGCCGAAATTATTACCTCAAGTGCGCAAATTCGTACGATGTATGAAACAGGACTTGGCTCGTTAAAGATGCGGGCTATTTATAAAGACGAGAAACACAACATTGTTATTACGGCATTGCCTTATCAAGTTTCAGGGGCGAAGGTTATAGAGCAGATTGCCCAACAGATGCAGCAAAAAAAATTACCAATGGTTGAGGATCTTCGTGACGAATCCGATCATGAGCATCCAACACGGTTAGTTATTGTACCGAAATCCAATCGTGTGGATATTGAAGGACTAATGTCACATTTATTTGCTACCACTGATCTTGAACGAAGTTATCGCGTTAATTTCAACATGATAGGTCTTGATGGCAAACCTCGTGTAAAAGGTCTGTTAACAATCTTAACCGAATGGATAAGCTTTCGGCTGTCCACCGTGCGCAAGCGCTTACAATATCGTCTCGATAAGGTGTTGGAACGTATTCACATCCTTGATGGGTTAATTACGGCGTTTTTAAATATTGACGAGGTAATTGCTATCATTCGTGAGCAAGAGCATCCAAAACCCGCCCTTATTAGTCGATTTAATCTTAGTGAAATCCAGGCAGAAGCCATTCTTGAAATGAAACTGCGTCATTTAGCCAAACTTGAAGAGATTAAACTGCGCGGGGAACTTGATGAGTTATCAAAAGAACGTGATGCCATTCAATTGATCCTTGGCAGTGAGTCTCGTTTGAAAAAACTGGTTAAAGAAGAAATCATTGCTGACAGAGATAAATTTGGCGATAGCCGGTCTTCACCTCTCATTGAAAGAAATGAAGCGCAAGCGCTTAAAGAAGAAGATATTTTACCCAACGAGCCACTGACAGTAATACTTTCGCAAAAAGGCTGGATTCGAGCGGCCAAGGGCTACGATATGAATGGCAATGATTTGAGTTACAAGGCCAATGATGGCTTTAAAGCCCAGACCAATGCGCGCAGTAATTTGCAAGTGGTGTTCTTTGATAGTGAAGGGAAAGTATATACCCTCCCAGGCCATGTATTACCTTCTGCCCGCGGGCAAGGGGAGCCTTTGACCGGCAAATTAAATCCGGCTGATGGCGCGTCATTTGAAGCGTTAATATGCGGTGAGCCAGATGATTGGGCATTACTGGCCAGCGATGCAGGCTATGGGTTTATTACCCGGTTAAGTGAGTTATACGTTAAAAATAGAAATGGCAAGGCATGTATCAAATTACCCGAAAACAGTAAGGTTTTAACACCGCGGTTAAGTAAGGACAAAGCCGCACAAAGTGTTGCTTGTGTAACCAATATGGGCCGTTTGTTGGTTTTTTCAGCAGAGGAAATACCTGTTTTAAGCAAAGGAAAAGGAAATAAATTAATCAACATTTCAACAGCAAAAGCCTTGTCGCGAGAAGAGTATGTGATTGATGTGCAGCTCTTAAATGAAAAAGATGCCTTAACGGTTCATGCTGGAAAACGCCACTATACATTAAAAGCGGTGGATCTTGATTATTATCGAGGTGAGCGAGGACGGCGTGGTAATCGGCTACCCCGAGGTTTGCAAAACGTTACGGCTTTGGAAATTATTCCAGCCGAATAACCAAATAGAAGACGAATACCCGGCCTTCGTCGAATTCGAACTCCCATAGTAGGTTGGGTCTTGACCCAACTGGGACTCCGAATCAGCAAATCGCGGAGAAATTGACTAATTCCTGTTGGTTGTCTATGGTTACAGAATGTTCTCGGGGAAATAAAAAGAATGTTCTCACATCCATGCGCCCCTATACGCCTCTTCACGGCGGCATTTGTTAGTATGCTCTGGGTTTTAAACGCCAGCGCTGTACAAACAAAAATGATTCGTACTATTACGTTTAAGAATTTTTGCGCTGAACCCATATGGATTGCAATTACCCCAAGTTATATTCCCGGGAATAATAAAACGTGTAAAGTTGATAATGATTGTCTGCGAGGCGCTTCTTGCAAAGGCTATCAATGCGTATACCCTATTTCTGTGCCAATAGGAGGCGTTGATAGAAGTCCCTGGAAACTGGCGGCTTACAACGTGGAGTTTCCGGATAATCCGGCTACCCAAAGCACTATGGACGTAAATTTACAACACTCGGTTCCAGATCCCACCAAGCCTGATGACATTGTGTATCAATACGTGGCTAATTTTGGTGGCCGCACCGGTTGCCGATCTGTTATGGGTGCTGATGGTAAACCCCAACTAATTTGTGAAACAGGACAATGCCTGACCGATGATACCGGGGGCTGTATTTCAGGAATGAGCAACCCCAGTACTCATGCTGAGATTACGTTAAATCAGGCGAGCGTCGATTATTATGATCTCAGTTTTGTAAATGGGGTCAATATACCTATTGGGATATCTCCAAATAACCAACCGTTGCCTGTCGAACCCTACGGGCAGAACCCTCTTTTCTGGTGCGGAAAAAGCGGTTTTAAAGAGGGGCGAGGCGATTTTTATGCAGCCTTGCTTGATTCAAAAAATTTAATTGGCTGTGAGTGGAGTTTTGAGCTGCCAAGAACGCCGATGTACCAAGGCTATGACAGCCATGTTTTCTACACTCTCGTAAGTTATACCGGATTTATTGAATGCAGCTCTGATAAGCAATGTAACCCAGGGGATCGCTGCGGTTTTAGTCCAAATGACATGGCGACAAGGCAGCACGCAGTACCTATGTGTGGAAAACCAATTGCGTATACAGTTCCTGCTAATGTATGCGGTACCCCCTATAATCAGGGAGCTATCTTACCAAAACAGGCTTTTGGCTGCTATAGTCAACCAGGCGCGCTAGATGCCTTTAAAATGCAAGCGTATGCCATGTGTGCTCTGCCTCCTGGCGCACCACCCGGGATTACCGCCCCACCCACCTGCTACGTCGGCGCTAATAATCAGCCTGATCCTGAATGCTGTGGCTGTATTGCCTGGGAACAAACCATACCATTAACGGGTAACGAAACCTGTCGTGTTGGCGATGCGAATAACCGCACGCCGAATTTTTGGCAAGCAAATCTTCGTGATAAGGTGGAGTGGCTTGCGAGACAATGCCCTGCAGGCTATTCGTATCAATATGATGATGTACATTCTACCTTTGTCTGTAGCTCAACTAAAAACCCGACGATTCATAATCCTAATCAGCTCAATTACACAGTGACTTTTTGTCCTGATGGCCAAACTTTATTTGATCAAAATGACATCGATTTAAGTCAATTTAATCTCTAGTCCAAAAGGTCGCTTGATAGGGGATTTTAGAAAAAGGATGACGTACCTCTACAAAGCTAATCCGTGTATAATACTCGCATCTTACAGTGATAAATTGATTGCTATGCAAATCCGTGTCAAAGGTTTTCGCCATATATGAAAAGGCGTGCGCTATATCTTGTCTTAAGCTTGATTTTTCTTGAGTGGTTAGATTTTACCCTTTATTTATACCTGGCAAAATCAGTATTTGCCCCGCAATTTTTCCCACCTTCAAGCGACAGCTTAACATTGACTTTTTCCTTATTTACAGCGGCCTATTTTGCAAGACCTGTGGGGGGATGGCTATTTGGTCGTTATGCGGATAAGCGCGGACGTCGCACCCCCATGGTGTATTCCTCCGCTTTGATGGGCATTGCTACCATTGGAATTTGTCTATTGCCCGGTTATATAAAAATTGGCGCCTGGGCAGGCATAGGCCTTTTGTTGCTTCGTATTTTTCAAGGGATAGCGCTTGGGGGTGAGATTAACACCTCTGCCATGTTTTTAGTGGAGCATCACCCCCAAAAACCATTAATCGCCGGAAGTTATGTGGCGGCTAGTGGCGCGCTTGGTATGTTTACAGGAGGTGCCCTTGCCACACTATTGCAGTATATTCCGATAGCCGGTGCCTGGCGGTTAGTATTTGCCGTAGTGGGTTTATTATCGTTATGGGTATGTCGTTTACGCAAACAACTGCGTGAGTCCCCTGAGTTTGATGAAAGTCAGACCCAGGCGGGTATAAAATGGCGTCATCACTGGCGAGGTTTATTAAACATTGCGGTTGCTGGTGTTTTTGTAAGTGTTAGCGTTTACATGTGTAATGTTCTCTGGGTTTCTTATGCCATTGATAAGCAAATATGGAGTAAAACCGGGTGCGCCTGGTTGGGCGCTTGTGCCCAATTGGCTTCAGCACTATTAGCCTTGCTCATAGCGCGATTTGCGAAACCGCGTCAGGTCTATCTGCTTATGCATAGCAGTATGGCTGTTATTGCCCTATCTACACCACTGCTTTTTTACAGCACAAGTATTGGTAATGCACCCGGCACGCTATTGGCCTTGGCAGGATATGTCCTTGCTAATGGGCTGATATGCTCAGCACTGTTTTATTTTTTGTATCTTCAGCTACCCACGATGCATCGCTGTCAAGGCGTCTCTACGGTTTGGGCGCTAGCGGCAAGTATTGGAACGATTAGCTTACCGCTATCAGAGAGCGCTATCGCCCGAGATTTATTATGGTTTCCGGGTGTTTTAGTAAGTACTCTGGCGCTCTTCTCCTTCCTTTTATGCAGGGATTTATCCCTTTATACCAAGTCTTTTTTATCTGCCGCGCCTAAATGCTCTTGATATATATAGATTTTTTTTACCATTTGTTATAAATTTTATACGTAAACATTATAAAAAAGATCATTAATTTATCAATTGATTCCATAGTGCATCACTATGTTCGTGAGAGCGGCACTTGAATTAAGTAGTGTTTTCTGCCTAATATGAATATTCTGGGAACAGAAAAATTAAGGATGGATTCATGCCCCTGCCATTGAAGGCGGTACTAGAGAGCCAATTTACGATAGAAACCGCAGGCCCCGCGGTTCCCGCCTCTGGCCATCCTGTTCGCCGAGTTACCTTTACCAACGAAAACGGAGAGAAGGTAGTTGGCTGGTATAAACTTCTCGACGATACTTATCCTGAAATCTTAGCCAAGATCTCTGTTGCTTTCGGCGTTCGTATGCGCATGGCGTTGGGCAAAGAGGTGGCCGAAGACAGACTGGTCTTTGATGAAAATGGCAAGATATTAGGTACAGTTTCCATTTCTGTTCCTGATTTTAAGCCGATGCAATGTGCGGGCGAAACACCTCCTCTGGATCTCAGGGAGAAAGAACAAGTTTGCCCCTCGGTTTATACCTTACTGGAACATAATTTCGCAAGATTTATTGTTGCCGCTTTTCTTAGTGGTGATGATGATGGTCACCCAGGGAATGTCGGTCTTAATGGCTTAATTGACCACGATATGCGTGGGTATCGTCTTCTGACGAGAATAATAAAAGGGCCACGCTTCCTTGATAGAGTATTAGGCGGTTTTTATGCCGAGTCACCTGACAATGAGTTTCACATTACACAGCAAGATATCCTTGATTTGCCGATAGTTAAAGACAGGGCTTTTTGGTGTGCTCATAAAAATCCGCTTAATCCTGCCAAACAGTTTAGTGCCTGGACGTCGTTCCAGGAATTGGCTACAAATCCCTCTATAATATTACCTGTTGAACCCCCGGGGCCTGATAAACCTGCGGCATCAGCTGAATCACCCCCACCTTCTAAACCGGTTTCTTTTCAGGAGCAACTCTTCTATGCGTTGCTTAAAGAGCTTATGGTATATGATCCTGAGGTGTTGCGCTCAAGGCTCATTGAGTACCTTGGCGATACGCCAGTTGATTTTATGGCTCTTGGTGAGGGAAAAAGCGCTGAGCTGGCCGCAGCCTATCCGGAATTATTCAAACTTAAAAAGGGTGTTCCGCCAGAAAACGGTGCTGAACCGGATCCTGACTATCACCCTGGTAATAATGACGAGCCGTTTGTAAATATTATCGCGCAATTTTTTCAAGCGAAGTATGACGAATTTTATAAAGCTGTTGTTTTTAACCCTGGCTGTGAAAAAAATTCCAGTGGCGTGCCTGTACCTGGCTATGATGACTATTTACGACGTACGCCATCAAGTTATCGTAAAGTTCGAGCAGAGATGGCGGCCCAAAATGAATTAATCGCTGAGGCGTGGCAGCGGCATCGTAAATCTGTAGCCCCTCAAGAAGCAGGCGAGAGTAGCCAGGCTCCGAAAGATCCCCTACAACCTCTTGGTACGCAGCCTTATCCTCTGCGGCCTAAAGAAGAAGCAGGAGAGAGCAGTGAAGCTCCAAAAGCCCTGGAAAAAACGCCGTTAATTGATGCTTTTTGTATGTTGCCCGAAAGTTACTATGATTTGGTTGCGATGGATCACCGTTATCATCAAATATTCCGGGATGCTCATATTTTAGGAATAAAGAAAATAATCCATGACTCTAAATTATTGTTAAAATCGTTAGTAGATAACCTGCGGATTGAGCCATCATCGGATTTAGCCGGCCAGCCCGAGCTTAGCATAGACGATGGAAATTTGACCCAATCCTGGCAATTAATCGGTAACCAGTATATAACTTTACCACCCATTAGAGCTGATGCAGAAAACAGTTTGCATAAAGGCGCTATTTCGTTGGCAAAATTTATCAATGAGCTTCTGGCCTGTTCGGAAAAATATTATCTACTGCCGCGCGACAAGCTTACAATCGATGATAATACAGCGTTTTATGATGGTATATGGCAGGTCATTGGTAAATATGAATCCAATTGTATGTTTAATTTAGGGGTTACTCATTACGCGACGGATTTTGTTCAAATTATCAAGAGATTGCAGCAATACCGAGGCGAGGTAAGTTTTCGATCGCATTTGGTCGAGAAAGATTCGCCACTTAATATGGAAGTAAAACATGATTACGCCGCTATATTGGCACGCGATCATACGGAGTCATCAATAGTCGACGCGGGCTTAAGAGCACTTTTTGACTGGGCTCGGAATGTTGACGGGTCCATCCTCGAAGGCCACATAGAGAGAATTACGCTTGCTTATGAAAAAATGAAACTGAATCCATTGAGTAATCGTGTCGAGGACGTTTTAAAGTATTTGAAATCAACCCAGCATGTGCGAGGAGAAGAGCCTGAGCGAGGAGATAACAGACTCGCATTTATCTTAAGTGATGGCGGTTATGCGAGCAATTCTCTTAACACCTTACTGATAGAAGGGCTCATTCCTTTGGTTTTGAAAGATCCTGCTACCATTGGACGGGTAGATATTAATCTAATGAGCCTTGAGAAAGCCTGTGAGAGTAAGCCAAAGACATTTAACAGCATATTATACACGAAAAAAGCCATGGAGCTTGCGGTAACGGCGGATCGCTTCGATCATATGCATACTCATGCCAACATGAAGCGCATTAATAAAGTTATGTATGACTGGGTTGAGTCGATTGATAAAAAAACGTTTAAGGACCTAGTTGATGTTGCTGTGCGAAGTTATGTTGAAACTAGTTGGACGAGCTGGACGGGGATTTTTTCTCGATCTGACCCTAGACCAAAAGAGGTTTCAGACTGTTTTAAAGAATGTAAGTCTAATCAACAAACTCTTGCCTCAATATTCTCTAAGGGTGCACTTAAGTCCAGCTCTTTAAATACCCGTTTATTAACCCTATTACTTGATAAGATGAAAACTAATATTTCAACCAGAGCGGCTCATGGTAAGGTTGAGATTAATGATGATTTTGCATGGTTTTTAACCGTCAATACTAAAGACCCCGTGCTCTTTGATCACATACTTCACTCTATTCAACCTATTGCAAATGAAAAAATCCCTCAAGGTAGTTCTGTTGCATTGGTGAGTTAGTGCGGTATATATCTCTTGCAGAGGTATATACCTCTCTTGGTCATTCGGGGTATGATTCTGCTATTGTTTTAAAGTGAATCGTTGTTATGCTTCGTGATTATTGGAAAACCCTGCCACAATATGTCGTCCCTAAACAGTCATTAACCAGTTTTGCGGGTCTTATGGCGAATGTTAAAATCCCCGCTATTAAAAACCATTTGATAACGCGTTTTATTACCAAATATAACGTCAATATGGCAGATGCCCTGGATGAAAATCCACTGAATTACGCCAGTTTTAATGATTTTTTTATTAGGCATTTAAAACCTGAAAGAAGACCGCTCGCAAAAGCCGATATTGTATCTCCTGTTGATGGTACAGTGAGCGAGCTCGGCAAAATTGAACAGGGACAAATATTACAAGCCAAAGGGCGATATTACACGGTAGAAGAGCTCCTGGCCTCACCAAAAGACATCAGTAATAACTTTATCAATGGCCATTTTGCAACGCTCTATTTATCCCCAAAGGATTATCACCGTATCCATATGCCTATCGATGCGACCTTACGGCAGATGATTTACGTACCCGGGAAGCTTTTTTCTGTACAACCAGCTACAGCGCGGGTCGTGCCACAGCTTTTTGCTAGAAATGAGCGGTTAGTGGTTTTGTTTGACACAAGTGTTGGTTTAATGGCGATGGTATTGGTAGGTGCTACTATTGTTGGTGCGATAGGCACAAGCTGGCATGGGGATATCAATCGCTCCAAAAATAAACAGCAGTTTGATTATCAAAGCATCCCCTTCTTGCAAGGTGCTGAGATGGGCTACTTCAAATTAGGTTCCACCGTTGTGCTTTTATTTGCAGACGGGGAAAAGTTAAAATGGCTTGATGACATAAAGGCAGGCGATAGTATTCAATATGGGCAAGCCTTGGGTACGTTTCAATGAATATTGCAATTCTTACGTTTCAAGGATTCAACGAAATTGATTCACTAGTTGCTTTTCGACTGTTGAAGTGGCTTGATAAAGAGGATTGGTCTGTAAAAATATGCTGTCCGGATGCTGAGGTAGTATCACTGGGCGGGCTGGCCATTCGAGCGCAAGGTACGCTTGAAGACGCTAATAATGCAGATGCGGTTATAATTGGTAGCGGGGTCATGACTCGAGACATCGTCAGGACGCCGTCTATTATGAACCGTATTCGACTCAATCCAGACTGTCAAATCATTGGGGCGCAATGTTCCGGTACCTTGATGCTTGCGAAACTGGGCGTTCTTAAAGGGATTCCTGCGTGCACTGATTCCAGTACCAAGCCCTGGGTACAGGATGCGGGGATTGAGATTCTTAACCAGCCATTCTTTGCAAGGGATAATATAGCCACAGCCGGTGGTTGTTTATCTTCAGCCTATCTTGCCGCCTGGTTTATTGCCAAACTGGATAACATGGCGAGCGCAAAGAAAGCATTGCATTACTTTGCGCCGATGGGCGAGAAGGATGAGTTTGTTGAGAATGCCGTAAAAAATATCTCACCTTATCTTTAGTTCAGGCTTTAGCCACTATACGTCAACTTTGTAGCCTACATCTGCATCACATCCTGCACGTCCACCAAGAATCCCCCAATTTTCAGGGCTGCTCTCTCTTAAAACAATTTTGATGTGGTCTTCTGGTATACCACATATTTCAAGATTTTCTGCCAAGCGACGATACAGCCGCCGTTTAGTGTCAATTGTGCGCCCAGTGAAGCAATCAATGCTAATAATTGTATATAATTCGGGATGCTCATAAGTTTGTGACTTGTTTTTTGTAGGCGGTATGGCGAAACGATGCGGTTCATGAGCAAAAAGACGGATATTTATAGCATCATCAGAAAGTTGAAATACTTCCTTCAGAGCAGAATAAACTGACTTCATCAACGCTATCTCTTCTGCCCGAGAAAATGAATTGGTTACATCTATTGATACAATTGGCACAAATCCTCCTGTTAACACCTCACAGCCCGGCTACGTGCCGCGGCTTGTCCGCGGCATCCAGTAGATGGTCAAATTAACATATGTTCTTGTTAATCTATTGATTAGGAGCAAACTCCTAATATACCGGTTCTGACACCAAGTATAAAACGAGTTTGCAATGCTTAGTAATGCTTAATAATGAGCAATGGTTCAAGCTAAGGGCGATCATGCTACAGCATGGAATTTATGACAAGTCTAATCTTCGTATGATGGTTGAGGTATTGTGCCGCGGACAAGCCGCGGCACGTAGGCGGGCTGTTAATTGTCAACAGACCCTATATATAATTTTTAATTCAACCTATTTTTCCAACTCATCGATAAGGTACCACAATTTGACCAAGGCATCATTTTTAGCTCGAAAGCTTGCAAATACCTTATTCTGTTTGCTATCGGCAATATGAAGAGCAAAAGTAATTACCCTGTCATCTTTTTCAATCCAACCGACGAACCAGCCATGTTGTAGAGATAATTTTTGATTTTTATCCGGGCTTAATTGTCGCCCACTTCCTGTTTTTCCATAGAGCTTCCAGCCACCGGCTAATTCCTGGATATACATAATATTTTTAGTCATCGCCAATGACTTCTTGCTAACAGGTATTTTTTTATTGACTAATTGCTGTAAAAATTGCACTTGCTCTTCAGGAGAAATAGCCAATGAACTGGAAAGCCATGCATGAGTTAGTCCATTTCCCTTGCCTTTATCACCAGTTACATCCTGATTACCATAGTGAAATTTATCTACATACCCTTTAAATTGCTTCATACCAAGTTTTAGAGTTAAAACTTGAGAATACCAAACACAGGAGTCTCTCATCCAGCTATGAGGGTTATGAGGATATTTCCAAACCTGGACAAAAAGTTCATATTCTTTTTTATAAGGCCATTCGGGAGACGTTTCATTTTTTAATATCCCCGCATCAAATCCCATAAGACTTAATGCAATTTTAAATGTTGATTCTGGTGCATAGCGCTTTTTGCAATCACGGCCTTCCTGTTTTAATATTGTTCCATTTTCCTGAGCCAAAAAACAAGTGCTTTTAGCTGATGTTGGGGTACCGAATAATAACCCTATAAATAACGAGATAATAATTTTTTTCATCACAGCCTCAATTTATCAATAGGGGTGCCAGCATTAACTACAGCACCCCTTTATCACTATCTTATTGTTTCTCAAGCTTTAAACTTTTAATCGCGACATCATGAAACACAGGTGCTGCTAACTCTCCACCAGATGCTAATGTCACACCCTTCTTGTTTAAATAACCATCTTCGATGACGACTAACATGACATACTGTGGTTTATCGGCAGGCACAAATCCCGCAAATAAAGAGAGATGCTTTCCGTTAGCAACATTCACATTTTCTGAGACAGTTCCTGTTTTACCCGCCACAGAAACACCAGGAATTGCCGCTCGGATTGCCGTGCCATTCTGCACGGATTTTTCAAGCATCCGCGTTACCGAGTTTGCGGTGATTTCTGAAACAGCATAGCCAGAATTTTTCCCATACACATGGCCTTTATTTGCGAGGATTGCAAACGATTTGACTAAGGTTTCTGCCGTGACAGGAACGTCTTCACCTACAGATGCTTTTGCAAGCTGTATATTGTCACTTTGATTGGCTTCCCACCAACTATTCATGTCAAAACCAAATTCTCCCAGTTTTTTACGAATTACGGTTGGTCCTGCATCTTGAGCGACCTTAATAAGGCAGGTATTGATTGATTTTGATAGTGCGTCTGTTAGTGAAACAGAAACAGAATTAATCTCGGTGTGAGAGTTTGTAAATGTTCTCCCTTCAACGTGATAAGGTGATGGGCAATCATAGAGCTTTGATTCAGAACTTTTACCACTATCGATAGCCGCTGCCGCGATGAAAGGTTTTATGGTAGAGCCAGGTGAAAACACACGTGATTTCCAACTGTTCTGATTCTTATCCTTTCCGGCTTCAGCAAATGCAATGATATTGCCGCTAATTGGATCAACTACGGCAATAACGCCTGATTTTGCATGATATTGGCGAACAGCGCTCGCAATATCTTTCGTTGCAATTTGCTGTACCCTCGAATCTAAATGAGAGGTGTCAGCTTCTTTTCCTTGTGAGTTAGTCAATGAACCTGCTGCGGCATAAGACGCACAGATCGGTGCCAGAATGGAAAGTCCCGTGAGGGCTATTCCTAATAATAAAGGTTTGGATGTATTGGGTGGATAAGTTGATAACATTGAAATTCTCCTTATGATAAAAGTACTCTCCGTATTTTCTGTGTTCAAAGCCATTCCTACCGTGCATGCAAGTTCCCGATCGGATGGCATAGAACATTGAGATACTGCCTGTACAACCTGAAACAGACAGTGGCCATAGTCATGTGCCGAAATTTTTTGGTGGCCAACCAATATTTCATCACATGCTAATTCTTGTAATTCGCTTAAGACATTACGCCATTTATTGATGCCGGGATTTCCCCAAAATACTATGCGCAAAGCTTCCGTAAAATATGCCCATAAACAGTCTCGGTTACGATGGTGCTGACCTTCATGAGCGATAGCAATTTTTACGTTTTTAGAAGAGGAAAATAAGGATACAGGCAATAGGATGTAAGCTTTGTTAAATAAATACACTGAGAAAGGAATATGGCAGCGATGAGAAACCTTAATGATGAGTTTACCAGACGTGCGATAGTGAATAGCTTCATCTAGCATAACTCTCAATTTTCTTAAATCGAGCAATACTCGATAAGTACGAAATAAGATTAATAAAAAAAATACGGCATACAATAGTGGGTAAAAGGTAGCATAGTTAATTATTGAAACAGTTTCTGGCCTAAGAGTGGCTTCGGATGATTCTGCTTTTAAAACAGGTAGATTGACATACTCTTTAAGAGCATCAATGGAGATATATTTATGCCGAACGGGCTTTAGATCAGGGTTTACGCAATGAACGATTAATGGAGAAACCACACAACTAACTAATAAAAAGCGCGCTAATTTAAGTTTAAAAGAAGGTTGATTTGCAAGCGTTTGATTGCTAATAAACCACGAGCTTATAAAGATTAAGCAATGAATACTTAATACTATTTCTACAAATAACATTATTGGACTCCTGCTGGAGTTTTGCCAGGAGCTAATTGTTTAAGTGCTTTTTCAATGGCCTCAATATCATTAGGGGGTAGTTTTTTTGCCATCAAGAGTCGTTGCACAAGTGCTACGGGCTCCCCATCAAATACATTGGCAACGATGTGATCAATACAAGTACTTTCATACTCTGATTTGGTGACGATAGGCTTAAAAACATGAGCATAGGAGTTTTTATGACACTCAAGGAATCCTTTTTGCTCAAGAACTTTAATGACGGTGGCGACAGTTGTGTAAGCAAGAGGCCTTTCTTTAGGGAGATGAGACGCAACTTCTTTAATGGTTGCTTTATCCATACTCCAGACAATATTCATTAATTCGAGCTCTACTTCGGTAAGAAGCCGTTCAGAGGGAGGCGACGTTTTTTTTGATGACATTTTTTCTCCAGGGATAAGGCGCTCTACTATTTTTATAGTAGATTCTACTAGAAAAATAGTAGAGGTCAACTAATATTTTATTTAGGCCTGGTGTGTACGTTGGGACAGTTTACGGTCACGATGTATTAATCAGTGTTTTTAGCAGAATTTTTTAGGTTAGATTAGATTATGCAAAATGTTTAAATGATTTAGTCTCCTGTATGCGGTTAATTAACATTTTACTCAGCCAGGGTTCTAATCCATTGTGCGAAAGCTTCGTTTTCAAATTCATAAGTATCTCTTGGAGACTTAAAAACTACATTGCTCAGTTTAGACATTGCACGTTGAATATGCGTAACCTCTAAAGACTCAACACCTATAATTGTACGAAGTTTTAAAACTACGGCTTGGCTAAAAGGCTTCAACGATGAATCGTGAGCAATCATACGAACCAACGCTTTTTGCGTTGCGTTCAGTGCCGCCCACGCACCTTCATGATTTTCAGTATGAGCCAGTTTGTCTGCCACAATATTCATCGCATCTTCCAATGTTACAGATGGATTAAGTATCATATCGACAATACCAACCAAAAAAGGCTCGGGTTGTTGTTGAAAATTAACAAATGCTTGCCAAGCAGAAGGAATTGACAATGTCCTACCAGTAGATAGTTTAAAACGCTTCGCTATATACTCGACAAAATCACGATTCAACTTCGGAAAGTCAGCTATAGCGGATCCTGTTGAATATAGAGGCGCGTTTGAATTAGAAAAAACATGTGCTAACTGTGTTCGGGATGAGCCAGTAAATACTACTCTTAAACGATTTTGATTTCTTGTTATTGCGGTGCGCAAGGCTGTTGCCACTGCCTCATGCTCTTTAGTTTTCGCCAATTCCTGTGCTTCATCAATAAGTAATAAAACAGGTTTTTTCTTACATAATGCATTAATCAAAACATCGATTTGTAAGGCTATTTCGGTTTGGATTTTTTTGGAAGAATCGCCAAACTCAACTTCACTTTCAACTATTGCTCCTGCCAATTCAGCCTTTGCTTTAATTTTTTTTATTGGTGTATGAAGTTTTGCAACTAAACTTTGAACTGTATTTTTAGGTTCCAAGACGCGCTCTAGAGCGCGTACAATAGAAATTCCTGGTGATAACTTTGTTTGCCAAAGGTCAACATAAGCTACTGTATAGCCTGATTTTTCTGCGGCCGGTGTCAAATCTTTCAAAAGGAATGAAGTTTTACCAGCACGACGAGGAGCAAAAATAGTGGTAGAAGTAACTAAACCTGCATTCAGTGTGTCTAAATATATCTTAGCTAAGTCAGGTCTGTGATAATGCCAGATTTCAATTAAATTCACTAATTATACCAAATTATTTCTATAATGTATAATTATACAAAACAAAATTAATTTTGTATATGGGGAAATACGCTATCGATTTAATAGACATATCTTCGGGTATTGAGACAATGTAAATTGGCAGTGAAACTCAATATAATGATAAAATTACTCTTATTATACTTTAATAGAAGCAAACTATGTTTGAAGCAGAAATCATGATAACAGGATATACCATTGTAGTTGTATCATGCACTCTGGGTATTTCTAAACTGCTATCTGGAAAAAGAACCAAACAAATTCAAAGAGAGATTAGCGACCTCAAAGCCTCATTGCTACTCTTGGAAAATGAAAATAGAAAGCTCAAAAATATAAACGATCACAATCTATGCTAATTATTATTTCATGTGATTTGAAGTAGCTATAATTACTTAGGTTTTTTGATGATATTTATCAACTTCTTTAACTATAACGAATAGCTCAGAAAAATTTGAGAGAAAGTCTGTTTGATTAGAATAAATTCAGAGTGTTACTGATTAATTTGAACCATTGCGGATTGTTATAAAATCCATTAATGGTACCGAGAAGAGGACTCGAACCTCCACGGGGTTGCCCCCACTAGCACCTGAAGCTAGCGTGTCTACCAATTCCACCACCTCGGCAAAGAAGCCGTAAGTTACTGAAGAAATATAAATCTGTCAATTGATTTTTTGATGTTCATCTCAAAATCCTTTGAGCAGACAATTTTTAAACGTCGGGATCCATTCCACTCAGTACACCTTGTCAGGCATATTACTTGTCATAATCTTAAGATTAATACCTCGTCCCAGCCTGAAAATAGATCCCGGACATTAAAAGAGACTAAACTCGCGCGCTCGTTAAGTCTCTCTAAATTCCGGGACGACAGGGAAGGCGATTCGGGAGTCAGGCATTATATTGCTGCCTGATTGAAGCACGCTCTAATGGTGTCGTCCCGGAATGTAGTAAGGCTTGGTGAGCGTGCGAACCTAGTCTTACTTAATGTCCGGGATCCATTCCACTCCGTGCACCTTGTCAGGCAATATTAAAGATTGGCTGGATTTCCTAATAGGGTGTTGGTGAGGTAAGATTCTAACTTTTTAAGTATTAAGGTGGAGTTTGCATGGGTTTATTGGATTTTATTGATAAAAGTATAAATGCCTGTTTTGCCTGCTTACCAAGAAAAGCGCCTGATAAAAACAGGATGGAGGCGGTTCAGTTGATTGCGCATCGAGGCGCGCACAGTAAAAAACACAATGCTATTGAAAATACGCATGCAGCGTTTGAACATGCTCATAAATTAGGTTGCTGGGGGATTGAGTTAGATGTACAAGTGACCGCTGATGATGTTTTGGTTGTAAATCATGATCCTGATTTAAAGCGATTATGGAATCACGACGTTGCAATCAACACTATTAGCTTTAAACAATTGCGCGAATATGCGCCTCTGGTGCCAACCCTTGCGGAAGTGGTTGAGCGCTATAGCCAACGGATGCATCTTTTTATTGAGTTAAAAGCCCCCTTTACGGCAGAAGTGGCGCTTCTCTCGACCTTGGGCTCACTAACGCCCTGTGTGGATTATCATTTATTAAGTCTCGAGGAGCCATTGCTTGCATCATTGACCGTGTTTCCTCGCCAGTCTTTATTATTGGTGGCAGGGCATAATAATACCGCACATTTTTGTAACCTTAGTCTGCAAAATCAATATGGGGGCGTTTTGGGGCATTATTTATTGTTGAATAAAACCCACTTAACAAAATTACGGCGGGCAGAGCAGAAAGCCGGCGTGGGATTTATCGCTTCAAAATTCAGTCTATACCGAGAGGTCGAGCGGGGAATTACCTGGGTGTTCAGTGATAATGCGATTCAAGTCAGTGCCTATTTGAACCGCGATGAACACCCTGATAGGTAACATTAACTAACTAGCCTGGAAAAATCATTTCCCGAGGCTTCACATACTCTTTGAACTCTTCGGCTGTTAAGTAACCCAATTTAACAGCCGCCTCAAGCAACGAAGTATTCTCCTGATGCGCCGTCTTTGCAATTTTTGCGGCTTTATCATAGCCAATGTGCTGGTTTAAAGCAGTAACTAACATCAGGGAGTTTTCAACATAGTCATCGATAACTTCCCGATTTGCTTCTATTCCTTCTACACAAAACTCTCTGAAAGAGCGACAGGAATCCGTGAGTAAATTGGCAGAATGCAAAACATTAAAAATAATAACCGGTTTAAATACATTCAACTCAAAATTACCCTGGCTTGCGGCCACCGTAATAGTAGTATCGTTACCAAAAACCTGCGCACAAACCATAGTCATCGCTTCACATTGAGTGGGATTTACCTTGCCTGGCATAATTGATGAACCTGGTTCATTCTCCGGTAAAATCAACTCACCGATACCACAGCGTGGACCTGAGGCGAGCCAGCGCACATCATTGGCAATTTTCATCAATGCAGTGGCCAGGGTTTTTAACGTGCTATGAGCCATTACCAGCGCTTCATGAGAGGCTAAGGCCGCGAATTTGTTAGGGGCTGTAACAAAGGGTAATTTTGTGATTGCTGCAATATGAGCGGCAGATTTGACCGCAAATTGCGGGTGCGTATTTAAGCCTGTGCCAACGGCGGTTCCGCCTAACGCTAATTCATATAATTCCGGTAAGACCTGCTCAATGCGAAGAATACAAGCATCCAGTTGCGCGACATACCCGGAAAATTCCTGACCTAATGTAAGCGGTACGGCATCTTGTAAATGAGTGCGGCCAATTTTTACAATGTCTTTAAACTCATTCATTTTATGCACAAAGGCGCTTCGTAAATCGCGAAGGGCAGGTAATAGCTTTCGTTGAATAGCAATGGCTGCTGCAATGTGCATGGCCGTTGGAAAGGTATCATTAGATGATTGGGACATATTTACCATGTCATTGGGGTGAATTGGCGTTTTACTGCCTAATACGCCGCCTGCCATTTCTATAGCGCGATTTGCTATGACTTCATTGGCGTTCATATTGGATTGGGTGCCACTTCCTGTTTGCCAGACATGGAGGGGGAAATGCGTGTCTAATTTACCTTCACTGACCTCTTCAGCCGCTTTAATAATCAAGTCGGCTTTATCTTTGGGTAATTTGCCAAGATCAAAATTGGTGAGCGCTGAGGCTTTTTTTAAAACGCCAAAAGCATGAGTAACTTCACGGGGCATTATATCTGGCCCAATGTCGAAATGATGCAATGAACGTTCAGTTTGAGCCCCCCAGTACTTATCGGCGGGAACCGCTATTTCTCCCATACTGTCTGATTCTATGCGCGTATTATTCATCTACCTGCTACCTCAAAAAAAAGAAAACGCTAGCATACTGGCTAGAAATATTTAATGCTACTGCATTTATCAATAGTTTTAAGGCGGGAATTATAGTGAGAGACATTCGTATATATCAACCCGGTAATTATGGCGCGGGGGAAACCATTGAGTTATCGGAGGAGGCCGGGCGACATGTGGGCGTTGTTCTTCGTATGCAGCCAGGTGATAAATTATGCTTGTTTCGCGGTGATAATCGCGAATTTGATGCGGTAATTTCGTCTGTACAGAAAAAGAAAGTAGCCGTCACTTTATTGACAGACGCGACCGTAAACAGGGAATCTTCGCGGGTCATTCATCTTGCACAAGCGATATCCAAAGGTGATCGGATGGAAACAGTCGTCCAGAAGGCGGTGGAACTTGGCGTTGCGAGTATTACTCCGCTCATAACGCAACATTGTGCATTAAAACTGGATAGAGAGCGCATGGAAAAAAAACGCCTGCAATGGCAAGCTATCGCCATTGGCGCTTGCGAGCAGTCAGGGCGCAATACCGTTCCTGCTGTTCATCCTGTTTTATCTTTCAATAATTATTTGCAAAAAAATACCACCCCGTTAAATTTTGTTCTTTATCCTGAGGCTCAAAAAAGCTGGCGTGATTATGCGTTTAACGAGCAAGAAATTGGTTTGATTATTGGTCCTGAGGGTGGGCTGAGCGCTGCAGAGATTGAGCTTCTTTTTAAGCATAATTTTATGCCATTGAGTTTAGGTCCGCGGGTATTACGCACAGAAACGGCAGCGATTGTTGCCTTAAGTGTGTTGCAAGCTGTTTGTGGTGATCTATAATGAGAGGCAGTCAATTAAATAAACCGAGGTTTTGTGATGAGTGATAATATTAAGGCAGTAACTGATGACAGTTTTGAGCAGGATGTTCTTAATTCCAGCAAGCCTGTGCTGGTAGATTTTTGGGCCGAGTGGTGTGGTCCTTGTCGTGCACTTACGCCAATTCTGGAAGAAGTAGCGGCAAGTCATGGTGAAGACGTGACGATTGTCAAAATTAATATTGATGAAAACCCTAAAATGCCTGCCAAATATGGTGTGATGAGTATCCCAACGCTTATTCTTTATAAAAATGGTCAGGTAGAAGCCATGAAAATGGGCTTAATGCAGAAATCACAGTTAATTGCTTTTGTTGAAAGTAATAGTTAATTTTCGACTGTCATTCCGTCGATTTACGTCATTCGTCGGAATGACGTAAATTGATATTCACGAAATTTGTGGATCTAATAGAAAACCTGTGTTAGGCTAAATATTCAATGTGTGGTCAGTTCCAACAGACTGCTAATTTCAAGTTACCTCTTGTTGATAATCGATTGGAAAGCTCAATACATCGGTAACTGATTTGGCAAAATAAGTTTGTTGATAGCAATTTCCCACGCTGATCTTCCTAATTAAACTATCCCGGAAATCCCATTCGTTTAACCAATACATCAAGTGAGAAGTATGAATCTTAGAGAACTTAAGCAATTGCCTATTGCCGATCTTGTTAACATCGCTCAGGAAATGGGTGTTGAGAACACCTCCAGCAAACGTAGACAAGATATCCTGTTTGCCATTCTTAAATCGCATGCCAGCAAGGGTGAAGATATTCTTGGTGGTGGTGTTTTGCAAGTCTTACCCGACGGTTTTGGTTTTCTGCGCTCTGAGGATGATTCTTACTTGGCAGGGCCTGATGATACCTATGTTTCACCAAGCCAGATTCGTCGCTTTGGACTTCGTACCGGTGATACCGTCTACGGCAAAATTCGTCCGCCTAAAGACAGCGAGCGTTATTTTGCGTTATTGAAAGTAGATCAAATCAATTTTGATAGCCCTGAAAGCATTAAACGTAAAATTCTTTTTGAAAATCTGACCCCTTTATTTGCGTCAAAGCGTTTAATAATGGAACAAGGAAATGGCAGCACGGAAGACTTAACCGCCCGGGTGGTGGATTTGTGTGCTCCATTTGGACGTGGTCAGCGCGGACTGATAGTTTCCCCACCGAAAGCGGGTAAAACCATCATGTTACAAAATCTGGCTCATTCTATTGAAAAGAGCTATCCAGATTGCTATCTCATCGTTTTATTAATCGATGAGCGTCCTGAAGAAGTAACCGAGATGCAGCGTTCGGTGAAAGGGGAGGTGGTTGCCAGTACGTTTGATGAGCCTGCAGAGCGCCATGTACAGGTTGCCGAGATGGTCATTGAAAAAGCAAAACGCCTTGTAGAACACAAGCGGGATGTAGTGATTCTTCTTGATTCTATTACGCGCCTTGCTCGTGCCTACAATACGGTCATTCCTTCATCCGGCAAAGTATTAACCGGTGGGGTGGATGCCAATGCACTGCAACGTCCTAAACGTTTGTATGGTGCGGCTCGTAATATTGAAGAAGGCGGCAGTTTGACGATTATTGCCACGGCTCTTGTAGATACAGGCTCCAAAATGGACGAAGTGATTTACGAGGAGTTCAAAGGCACGGGTAACATGGAAATTCATCTTAGCCGTAATATTGCCGAGCGTCGTGTATTCCCTGCTATTAATATTAATCGCTCCGGCACCCGTCGTGAGGATTTATTATTATCGCCAGAAGATCTGCAACGTACCTGGATTTTGCGCAAAATTCTTCAGTCTATGGATGAATGTGATGCGATTGAGTTTTTAATTGAGCGCATGAAAAATCATAAAACTAACGCTGAATTTTTTGACGCGATGAAGCGTCAAGAATAGCTCCTTAGTCGTTTTTGCGTGCAACACTCCCTAACGGTCGGGCTCGGTTGGTGTATCCGAGCCACGACCGTTAGGGAGTGTATCGTGAGCTTGAGAATTGTGATGAGTGAAAAGCCCGGTCATTGAGGTTTTGCAAATCGCTCATGAGAGTACAGAACACTGTGCAACACTCCCTAACGGTCGCGGCTCGGTTGGACCACGTTTATATATCCCTCTGAAATAGGTTATGCCATAATCATAACCTTATAATTCCCCTTTGAGTTTGCATGAAATACGGTGATTTACGTGACTTTATTGATCAATTGGAAGTGCGCGGATTATTAAAACGAATTGATTATCCAGTGTCCCCTCACCTTGAAATGACGGTAGTAAGTGACAAAGTTCTGCGCGCTCAAGGGCCTGCTTTACTCTTTACTGCACCAAAAAATTCCAGCATGCCTGTTCTTACCAATTTATTTGGAACGGTTGAGCGCGTTGCTTTAGGTATGGGGGAGGAAAATATTGCCGCCCTTCGCGAAGTGGGTAAACTCTTGGCCGCTTTAAAAGAGCCGGAGCCGCCCAAAGGATTTAAAGACGCGTTTGGCAAATTACCTCTTTTAAAACACGCACTCACTATGGCACCTAAATATGTCAGTAGTGCGCCTTGTCAGGAAGTGGTATGGGAAAACGACGAAGTTGATTTAGGTCGCCTGCCTGTTCAAACCTGCTGGCCGGGTGATGCAGCCCCCTTAATTACCTGGGGCTTGGTCACCACTAAAGGCCCCCATCTTGCCCGAGAAAACATGGGCATTTATCGCCAGCAAGTCTTGAGCAAAAATAAACTCATCATGCGTTGGCTATCCCATCGTGGTGGCGCACTGGATTTTCAAGCCTGGCAAAAAGCCAATCCGGGCGTGCGTTTTCCGGTCGCGGTTACTTTAGGCGCGGATCCCGCCACTATTCTTGCGGCAGTGACGCCTGTGCCTGATTCTTTATCCGAATATGCTTTTGCCGGTCTTTTGCGCGGTCAGCGCACGCAACTCGTGCGTTGTATTGGCAACGACTTGCACATACCAGCCAGTGCTGAAATAATCTTGGAAGGCTATTTAGAACCCGGAGAAGACGCCCCTGAAGGGCCGTATGGTGATCACACGGGGTATTACAATGAAATACAATCGTTCCCGGTTTTTACGGTCGAGCGTATGACCCATCGCACCAATCCTATTTATCACAGTACCTACACAGGACGCCCACCAGATGAGCCGGCTATTTTAGGAGTGGCTTTGAATGAAGTTTTTATTCCTCTACTACAAAAGCAATTTCCGGAAATCGTCGATTTTTATTTACCCCCGGAAGGCTGCTCTTATCGCTTGGCGGTGGTAACCATTAAAAAGCAATATCCTGGGCATGCAAAGCGCGTCATGATGGCTGTTTGGTCTTTTTTGCGGCAATTCATGTACACAAAATTTGTCATTGTCTGTGATGATGATATTGATGCCCGTAATTGGTCAGAGGTAATATGGGCCATAACCACGCGCATGGATCCTCTGCGAGATACAGTAATGATTGATAATACGCCCATTGATTACCTTGATTTTGCCTCCCCTGTTTCAGGTTTAGGTTCCAAGATGGGAATGGATGCGACTAATAAGTGGGCGGGTGAAACGCAAAGGGAATGGGGTAAACCTATCATCATGGATGAAGAAATAGTGAAAACAGTCAATGATTACTGGCAGCAATTGGGAATAACGCTGTGAAAGAATTAACAACCACGGCCCACGTTGAACGTATTTCTCCACTTACCGACAGTATTATTGAGCTAGTGTTGGCGCCTGATACTTATATTGATTATGAGGCGGGTCAATATTTACAAATAAGTTCCGGGAAAGAATTATTAAGCTATTCAATTGCTAATGCGCCGCTTGGATCGCACAAATATGAATTACATATTCGTCATGATAAAACCAATCCTTATAATGAAGCATTGTTTGCTCACATCAAGGAATTTGGCCGAGTAACTATTCACCTACCACTAGGTGATTGCCATATAAATAAACTTCAACCCAACGTTCCCATCGTGTTTATTGCAGGAGGAACTGGTTTTGCTCCCATTAAAGCGATGATTGAGCAGTTACTGGCGACAGGTGATAGCCGTTCTTTTGAGCTTTATTGGGGCGCGCGTTCGCAGAGTGATTTATACATGGATGAGAAGGTGCGGCATTGGCAGGCTCATGTCAGCCATTTTCGTTATTTTTCATTACTGCCCAATAGCAATCCTAAAGAGAAACTTTCAACACGGGTCATTAGCGAGCATAAGGGTCAACTTAAAGATTATCAGTTTGTTATCGGCGGGCCTTTTGATATGGTATACGCCACACGCGATGCATTGGTTGCAGAGGGAGTTTCCCCTTCGCAATTGTATTCAGATGCATTTGGTTTTGAAGAAAAAAGGAAAGAATAAATGGAAACTTTATATCAGATTTTGGGGTTAATAGGGGCAGGTCTTATCGCATGGTTTACCTATCGCAGCATTAAAAGCCGCCCTGAATTGTTCAGTCGCGAAAACTTGACCAAAAGCTTTGGCACCATGGGAATTCTTGCGCTGATATTAATCGCTTTTATTGCTTTTCTGGTATTAATCTTGCGAAATACTTGAGTTTGAGATAACTATTCATTTTTATATTAAGCGGCGAGAGGTTAATGGTCATTGGTATTACGACGGTATCGTCCTTGCTGCTCAATGAGGTATTGATGAACATTAGGATTCTCAATACTGTCATCATTGATATCGTGAATCAGATGACATTCTTCCACATAGGTTACTTGACTGCTGTTATCTACCAATAATCGATACCAGGGGTTACGCGTTGCAAATTCTCTTTTGAGTGCTTGCGGATTATAACGGCCGGACGCTTGAAAAAGAGGGTCGATATCCACAATAATTGCTCGATAGCCAAGTGTCTGGTGAATGACATAATCGCCAATATTGAACTTTGCTGTTTTTGTCATCAAGGTCATCCAAAGGCTGTATATAACCTTGATGTCGGCAAGCTTTAGTAAATCTTGAGTTTATGTAAGTTTCTCAGCAGAAGTGATAGCTATTCCCTTCCAGACGGCAAGCAGTATTCCAAACTCATACAACGAGCATAACGGTAGTGCCAGCATAATTTGCGATAAAACATCAGGAGGTGTTAATAACATGCCAAGCGTGAAGGCGGCCACAATGATGTAAGGTCGAATTTGACGAAGAAAAATAACATCGGTCCATCCCAGACGTACCAAAGCCAGACAAATCAGGGGAACTTGAAAACAAAGGCCAAATAATAAAAGCATGCGCGTTATAAACTCCACTGCATTGGTCATGTCAGGCATCATTTTGACTCCCGATGGAACAGCTTTCGCAAAAAACTGAAACATGAACGGTAAAACCAGATAAAAGCAAAAAGCGACCCCCATGCCAAATAGCACGAGACTTATCCCAATAACCCCGCGAAGTTTATGGCGTTCATTGTGATAAAGCCCCGGCGCTATAAAACGCCAAAGATGAAACAAAGCAACGGGTGTTGTGCAAAGCATGGCAACATTAGCCGCGAGACTGACAGGGGTTAGAACAGGGGATGTAATTTGCGTGGCGATTAGCGAGTCACCATCGGGCAAGGCGGAAATAAGCGGCTGTACCACTGCAAGAAAGAGATCGCCCGCCATGAAAAAAAACAGGATAAAAAAAACAGCAAATACCATGAGAATAATCAGCGCTCTTTGGCGTATTTCCAGTAAGTGGCTTAACATAAGGGGCTATTGTCGTTGTAATCTCTTTCTAAATTACCATGCAATGACGAAAAGACATAGAGTGTGTCATGTCGAGCACAGCGAGACATCTCCCACTCTGAAGGAAGATAATTCGCTATGATACCAATAAACTTCATTTTTGATGTTTGCCCCAATTTTTGGGGCGGGGCGACTCTGGATGACGTACCAAGTGAGTATCAATTGGTCTTTTCAATCTAGCTTAAGTTGAAATGAGGTAGGTGCATTCGGAGTTCGTCATTGCGAGGTACGAAGCAAACCAGGGAACGAAGCTCCGAACTCTGGGTTGCTTCGTACCTCGCAATGACGCGCTCTGCAGTTCATCTCCGACGAAGGAAGCGTCTACTCCCAATGAACTTCATTTTAATTATTTGATTTTTACAATGAAGTTTATTTTTTGATGTTTGCCCCAATTGTTGGGACGAGGCGACTCTGGATGACGTACCAAGTGAGTATCAATTGGTCTTTTCAATCTAGCTTAAGTTGAAATGAGGTAGGTGCATTCGGAGTTCGTCATTGCGAGGTACGAAGCAAACCAGGGAACG
>JAUXWR010000136.1 GCA_030680075.1 Legionella sp. | reverse complement strand
CGCAGCAGCTGTCCTGTGCCGCTTGGGGCGCGGACGAGCAGGAGCCTTTCGCGCAGCCGTCCGGGGCTGCCTCGGTCTTGGGCGCCGGCGGCGAGCAGGGCGCTCCGCAGCAGGCATCGGACTGGACTTCGGGCAGGGTTTCAGGTTTCATGGCACTATTAAAAACCTTGGAGCCGCTAGAGAGTCAAGCGGCGTTTTAGCCGGCGCCGCGCGGGAGCCGGCCCACAGCGGAGGCGCTATGAAGATCGGCGAGTTGGCGAAGGCGACGGGGACCCAGGCGGAGACGATCCGCTACTACGAGGCGGAGGGGCTGCTTGCGGAGCCCGCGCGCACCGAGTCCAACTACCGCCGATACGACCAGAAGCACGTGGAGCGCCTGAGCTTCATCCGCCACTGCCGGTCGCTCGACATGACCCTCGACGAGATCCGCGCGCTGCTGCGGTTCAAGGATGACCCGGGGGCGAACTGCGGAGCGGTCAACGAGCTCTTGGACGAGCACATCGGCCACGTGGCCGAGCGGATCCGGGAGCTCAAACGGCTTCAAGTCGAGCTCAAAGACCTGCGGGCGCAGTGCGACGCGCATGGCGCCTCCTGCGGAATCCTGGGCGCCTTGGACAAGAAGGGCAAGTCGGGAGCGGCGCCGACTCGCGCCCAGCACGTGGGCGGCGCCCACCGGGGCCACTGATATCAGCCCGCCGCCATGACCACCCGCCGGATCTTGCTGGCCCTGGCCGCCGTCGCCCTCGTGATGCTCACCGCTTGGCTCGCGTCGCGAGACGCGCCGCGCGCGACGCCGGGAGACCCGACGGCGGCGCAGCCCGCGTCCATCCTCTTGCGGCCGCATTCTCCGGTGCTTGGCGCCGCGCAAGCCCCGGTGACCGTGACGGAGTTCTTCGACCCCTCCTGCGAGGCGTGCCGGGCCTTCCATCCCTTCGTCAAGCAATTGCTCGTCGACTTCCCGGGCCAGGTGCGCGTGGTGGTCCGCTACGCGCCCTTCCACCAAGGGTCGGACGAGGCGGTCGCCATCTTGGAAGCCGCCCGCGAGCAGGGCCGTTTCGAGCCCGTGTTGGAGGCGCTCCTGCGCGCGCAGCCCGAATGGGCCGTCCACGGCGCGCCGAACTTGGCGCTCGCATGGCAGGCCGCCGCCCAGGCGGGGCTGGACGTCGCGCCCGCGAAACGTCAGGCGGCGATCGAACGCGCCAAGCAGGTGCTCGCGGTGGACGTGGCGGACCTCAACGCGGTCGGCGTCGAGAAGACGCCGACGTTCTTCGTCAA
>JAUXWR010000133.1 GCA_030680075.1 Legionella sp. | reverse complement strand
AGGCCGGTGATGGCGCCGCCGGTGAGCGCCCGCTGCACGAGATTGTCGATGCTGGCGTGGGTTTGTTCGTTCACGATCCGGAAGACGGTTTCCAGCGGTTGCCCGGCCGCGACACCCAGCGGCCATCCAGTGAGCGCCTCGGCGATGGCATTCAGGTAGGTGACGCGCCCATGCGTGTCGGTGGTGATGACGGCATCGCCGATGCTGGCCAGGGTGACCCGGAGCAATTCGCGCTGCTCGGTGACGCGGGCCTGGGCAGCCCGCATCGCCTCGCCGAAGCCCACGATGATCGAACAGGTGACCAGGTAGGCGACCAGCCCGACCTGGTTCTGGAGGACGGCGAAATTCAGGGTGCCGCGCGGCTCAATGAACAGGTAGTGACACGCCAGGTAGCCGAGCCCCATCACCAGAAGGGCCGGCCGGTAGCCGCCCAGCCACACCGCCGAGGCAACCGCCCCAAACAGCGTGACCAGGGCCAGCGTGTTTCCCATCAGCGGGTCGAGCAGCCACCGCAGCAGGATCGCTGCGGTCAGGGCCGCCAACGCCAAGCCGTAGTTGGTCATGGCGCTGCGCACCGCAACTCCCGGCTGGCGAGCTGTGCTCTCGGTATTCACCGTCCCGTGAGATTAGCATCGCCGGCCCTGGTCAGCTAGCCATTGAGTGCCGGCTCGGGTTCGGGCGCCGCCGCCGGCTCCAGGAACGGCATGCGCGCGCGCAGCCTGGCGCCGACCTGTTCGATCTGGTGCTCGCGGTTCTTGTCGCGTTGGGCACCAAACCAGCCGCTCTTGGTGTCACGCGCGAGCTTCTCGGCATAGGCCCCGGACCGAATCTCCGCGAGCATCTTCCGCATCTCCTGCTTGGTCTCCTCGGTGACCAGGCGCGGCCCGCCGGTGTAGTCGCCGTGCTCGGCCGTGTCGCTCACCGAGTAGCGCATGAAGCCCAGCCCGCCGCGATACATCAGGTCGACGATCAACTTCAGTTCGTGCAGGCACTCGAAATAGGCAATCTCCGGCTGATAGCCGGCTTCGACCAGCGTCTCAAATCCGGCCGTGACGAGCGCGCTGACGCCGCCGCACAGCACGGCCTGCTCGCCGAACAGGTCGGTTTCGGTTTCTTCGGAGAAAGTCGTCTCGATCACGCCGGCGCGCGTGCAGCCGATGCCTTTTGCGTAGGCAAGGGTGGCGGCTCTGGCGGTGCCGGTGGCGTCCTTGTGGATGGCCATCAGGCCGGGAACACCGGCGCCTTCCGTGAACACCTCTCGCACGCGATGGCCCGGCGCTTTCGGCGCCACCATCGACACGTCGACGCCGTCGGGTGGAGTGATCCAGTTGAAGCGAATGGCAAAGCCGTGCGCGAACATCAGCATCTTGCCGGGCGTGAGGTGCGGTTCAATGTCGGTCTTGAACAGGCCCGGTTGCACCAGGTCTGGCACCAGCATCATGATCACGTCGCCCCAGGCCGCGGCCGCCGCCGGCGCCATC
>JAUXWR010000281.1 GCA_030680075.1 Legionella sp. | reverse complement strand
TGGCGGCCGAGCCGCGGCCCTGCACCAGGATGTCCTGCTGGCGGCAGAAGTTCACGATGTCCCACACGATCAGGAAGTAGCCGGCCAGTTGCAGCTTCTCGATCAGAGCCAGTTCGCGGGCCACTTGCGCGCGGGCCTTGTCGTAGTACGGCCGATAGCGATCGCGGGCCCCCACTTCGGCAATCTTGCGCAGGAACGAGATCTCGGTCTCGCCGTCGGGGACCGGGTAGCGCGGAAAGCGATAGCCCAGGTCGGTCATCGTGAACTGCAGGCGATCGGCCAGGTCGCGCGTGGCATCGATCGCGGCCGGCCGATCGGCGAACAGGCGGGCCATCTGCGCCGGCGGCTTCAAGTAGCGCTCGGCATTGGCCGCCAGCCGCCGCCCGGCGCGATGCAGCGGCACGTGTTCACGAATCGAGGTCAGCACGTCGAACAGCGGCCGCTCCTCGGGCGTGGCAAAGCTCACGCCGCCAGTGGCCACCAGCGGCACGCGAAACGCCTCGGCCAGGCACGCCAACGCGTCGTTGTCGTCCTCCTGGTCGCGGTGCAAGTGCCGCTGCAACTCCACGTAGGTGTTGGCCCGGCCGAAGGTGCCGACAATGCGGTCCAACAAGCCGCCAACGCCGTAGCGTTCGGCCCTGAGCAAGGTCCGGCCCGGCATGGCAATCAGCCCGGTGGTAAACCCGTCGAGTTCGTCAATGCCCAGCGCGCCCTCGCCCTTGGGCGCCCGCAACTTCATGCGCGACAGCAGGCGGCAGAGGTTGCGCCAGCCTTCCTGCGAGGACACCAGGACGGGCAGGTGAAATTTGTTGATTTCGTGAAGTGGTGAGTTGGTGATTGGGCTGCGGGATTTAAGGATTTTGCGATCGATCTGGTGATTGCCGACCGCCGCTACTACGGTCAGCTCGGCGCCAATTAGCGGCCGCAGGCCCGCCGCGAGCGCTGCCTTATGGAAGCGTGGGGCGCCGGAGACGCCGTCGCGATCGAGCAGTGCCACTGCCGGATAGCCCAGCATGGCGGCACGCTCGACCAGGGTTTCCGGCGCCGACGCCGCGCGTAAGAAGCTGAACGCAGATGAAGTATGCAGTTCGATGTAAGCCACAGAGGACACAGAGGACTCAGAGAAAACAATTATGGGGAACCGTGGTGACAGTTCAGGTCAGCGTGACAGCAGTAAAAAGAATTTCTCGGTGTCCTCGGTGTCCTCTGTGGCTA
>JAUXWR010000132.1 GCA_030680075.1 Legionella sp. | reverse complement strand
AATGGCGCGGCCGATCACGGCGCGGCCTTCGCCGTCGAGACCCATGCCGTCCTGCCACGCGCCCCAGATCGGACGGGCGCCGAGCATCAAATCGAAATTCCAAACCTTGCGGGTAAAATTCGCGGGCCGTTGCCAGTCTTTGGCATGCGCATGCATCCGCGCCGTGATCTGACCCAGCTTGCGAAACCATGCCGGCAGAACGTTGGTGCTGTCAGGCTCACGTCCGGGCACGAACTCGAAAGCCACTGCAAAACGTGCCGTGCCGCCGTCCTTCGACGCCAGTCTGCGCACGATCTCGCCGTCACGCGTCACGACGGGCGCCGGTGTATCGACGACGCCCTGCGCACGCAGCGCCGAGATCCAGGCAATTTCCGACACGATTTCGTCGTGCGAGTGATAGCGGTCGCGATGAACGCGCACCGCGATCGAGCGGCCGCTGTCGGGGCAATCGAGTTTGTACGTGGCGTTTTCTGACACCGTGAGCAGTGTGACGGCAGAATCCGGCGACATGCCCCAGCCCTTCAGGCCGGCGCTGACGATCTCGCTTAATCGATGGAGGCCATCGGAGCCGAAGTCAGCCGTCACGTGCGCCCCTCATGGCAAACCGGCTAAAATGTGATACTACCAACATTGCCCCGCGGCATTTTCTTTGTAAAGCTGATGTTGAATGTTGTAAGACCAACATTTAGGCGGCCAATGTCACAATTTTGGGCCATCCGCCACCGGCCCTGCGAGGACCTTCATGTTCGACTACGGACTGTTCAAATTCGCCTCCAAAGCCGAGATGCTGGAGAAGTCCGCGCGCTACTGGAATCCCGACAAGACGCGTTTCTGGAGCACCCTCGGCGTCGATCTCGTGATCGACAGACGCGTGGACTATTTCCTCTGGGACATGTCCGGCCATCGTCTCATCGACATGCATCTCAACGGTGGCACCTACAATTTTGGCCATCGCAACCGCGAGCTGGTCGGGGCGATGAAACAGGGCCTCGACTATTTCGACATCGGCAATCACCACTTTCCGGCTCTGGCGCGCACCGCGCTGGCCGAAGCGCTGATCGGCACCGCGCCGTGGAAAGACGGCCGTGTCATTTACGGATCGGGCGGCGGCGAAGCCATCGACATCGCCATCAAGTCGGCGCGCCACGCCACCCAGCGCACCAAGATCGTCAGCATCATGAAGGGCTATCACGGCCACACCGGGCTCGCCGTCGGCACCGGCGATGCGCGCTTCTCCAGGCTGTTTCTCAGCGAGCGTCCCGACGAATTCGTCCAGGTGCCGTTCAACGATCTCGACGCTATGAAGCAGGCACTGAGCGGCGGCGATGTCGCAGCCGTCATCATCGAGACCATTCCGGCTACCTACGGCTTTCCGATGCCGAAGGAAGGCTACCTGCCCGCCGTCAAGGCGCTGTGCGAGGCGCAGGATACGTTGTTCGTTTGCGATGAAGTTCAAACCGGCCTGATGCGCACCGGCACGATGTGGGCAATCGAAGCTTACGGCGTCGTGCCGGACATTATCGTCTCCGCCAAAGGCATTGGCGGCGGGCTCTATCCGCTCGGCGTCGTGATGGCATCGCGCCGTGCCAGCGCCTGGCTGGAGCAAGACGGCTTCGGCCATATCTCCACCGGCGGTGGCGGCGAGCTCGGCTGCTACGTGGCACTGAAGGTTCTGGAAATGTGTGCCCGGCCCGATGTGAAGGCCAATGTCGATGATGCCACCGCCTTTTTCACCACAGAGCTCACCGGCCTGATGGCCCGCCATGCGGACTTTCTCGTCGGAATCAGGCAACGTGGTCTGGTGATGGGCTTGGAGTTCGACCACGCCGAAGGCGCCAAATTCGTATCGCGCGCGCTTTACGAAAACGGCGTCTGGGCGATCTTCTCGACGCTCGATCCGCGCGTGTTGCAATTCAAACCCGGCGTGCTGATCGACAAGAC
>JAUXWR010000280.1 GCA_030680075.1 Legionella sp. | reverse complement strand
GTCTATTGGCTACGGCGTCGCGTGCCTGACGACCTGCGTTCGCTTGTTGGCAAGCGGGAAGAAAAGCGGAGTTTGGGCACTCGCGATCCCCAAGAGGCAAAACGCCGTCATGCCCAATTGATAACGGAGCTAGACGCTCGCTGGAAAAATTTGCGGGCTGGGCCACGAATATTAACGGAGCGAGAAGCGCACGAAATTGCGGCTACGCTTTATGACCAACATATGGCCCGATATTCTGAGAATCCGAGCGAGCAGAAGTTTTGGGATGTAAAGGTTGGCGAAAGGCTTTGGATAGGTGATCCGCTGACAATACCCGTCGACGAAAACTCACTGGTAAAATTGCTTTCAACATCAGATCCAGACCTCGCCAAGAAGTCGGAAATGAGGGAATGGTGTCTTACGCTGGCTCTGAGTGGGCTCGAAGCGCGCGGGTTTGCGGCTGACCGTGACAATCAAGCAAAAATGGCTCGCGCGATTTCAACCGCAATGCAAAACGCAAGTGTAAGGCTAGCGCGTTCCGCCCAAGGCGATTACGGGCCCGATTTATCCTTTTCTAATTCTCAATTGAATTCGCCGCTTTTGGGGCATGGAGCCCGCACAGGAAAGGCGGTGTCATTTGATAGTCTGTTCGAAGGCTGGGCGGCCGAAAAGAGCCCGGGCGCTAAAACGCGTTACTCTTGGGAGCGGGTCCTAAAGCAGCTAGCCGGCTATTTAAAGCATAATGATGCGGCACAGCTGTCCGCGGACAATCTCGTTGCGTGGAAGGCTTCTCTCGTCGCTGCAGGATTGAAGACAAAAACGATCCGAGACGGAAAACTGGCGCCGGTGCGAGCGATATTGCAATGGGGCGTCGATAATCGACTTCTTGTTCAGAATCCTGGCGAGCGTGCCACCATCGACTTAAAGACTAAGCCTCTCGATAGAAAGCGGGGCTATTCAGACGAAGAAGCAATTAAAGAACTAAAGGCGTCACTCGAACAAACCGATACTTTGCGTCGCTGGGTGACGTAAGCGATGCACAATGGCTGCAGCGACTGCACTCTCACGGCTTGCTGCGAGCAAGCTTCCGACCGAAGGGTGAGATCGCGGAATTGCGTGCCTATCTGCGACAACGGGAACGCCTGCTGGACTACGCAGCCTCGCATATTCAGCATATGCAGAAGGCCCTGACTGAGATGAATCTTCAGCTTCATCATGTAGTCTCGGATATTACCGGAGCGACTGGAATGCGCATCATCCGTGCGTGAAAGCGGCACTGGAACGGTCTCGCCGTAAGCGCATGACCGCGAATCCGACCGGCGCTTCGGTGGAATAGCTGGTTGTCAACCAGACGCGCGGCGAGCGGCCGTCATGCCAGTTTTCATATACGTTTATGTGAGACGACTACCCATATTGTAGAAAAAATTGTCATTCGAGACTCGGGCTGCCTCATCTCGGTATGCCCTCCCGCCCGGTCGTTTCGGTGCATCTTCGCCAGTTTATCGACGTTAAATCATGATCTTACGCCTAGTATGTCAAGGACAACTGGTGTCTGAGGCGTGCGTCA
>JAUXWR010000121.1 GCA_030680075.1 Legionella sp. | reverse complement strand
GCCGGAATCGCGGCCGCGACGGTGGCGCCGCCTACCTGCTCCTCGGCCCGGTAGGTCTTCGCCAGCAGCTGCTGGTTGCCGGCGATCCGGCGCAGGGTGATTTCGATCTCCACCGTCACCGTCGCGCCGCCGCCCCCAAGGACATGTTCGAGCAGCAAGAGATCGCCCATCAGCTCATAGTTGCGGTCGAGGCGCATTTCGGGCGTGGCGACCGTTTCAAAAGCCTGCGCCGACCGCAGCGTCTCGAGCAGCGCGCGCTGGAACATCACGCCCGTGGGTTCCTGCCACGCATGATAGTGGTAAGCGATGACTTGGTCGGGCCCTTCGCGATACAGAATCGCACGGCCGCCGACGACACCTTGGGTGCGGACCTGCGCCACATCAACGATGCCGCGGATCGGTCCGCCGGCCAGCGGCTGCACGGGCGCCAAGGCGCCGAGACGATAGAAGACTTCCGGCGGCGGCGGGTCGGACGAACAGGCGCCAAGCGCGGCGAGGCCCAGAACGAAGAGACGGCGGTCGATCATGGGCGTGCTCATTTGGGCGCCCCTTGCGGCGGATCGGGCGCATTCTTGCCCGACAGCAGCACGCCCGGATTGGCGCGGATCGAACGGCTGAACTCGCTCATGTTGCGCGCGGTGGCGTCGATGTTCTGCGAGATATCGTCGACGTGGCGGGAGAAGGTATCGAGCGTGTAGCGCAGGCTGCGCATCGCTTCGTCGACGTTCCCCGCATTGTTCTCGACCACCTGATTGACGTTGGTGATTGACGTGTTGAGCAATGCGCTGGTCTGCTTCAGATCGTTCGAGACCTGATTGAGGTTGGCCATGATCGCATCGAACTGTTCGCGATTCTCGGGCTTCAGAAGATCTTTTTCGACGATGCCCGAGGTGCGCTCGAGGCTCGCGCTCAGCTTCTCAAGATTGTCCATCAGCGCCGGAAGGTGTTGCATGGTCGTCGCGCCGAACTGGTCGACGTAGGTGTTGATGCTGGCCAGCAGCGGCTTGATGGTGCTGGACGAGAGTTCCCGGAACTCGGAGCTGATATCGGCTAGGGTGGCGAAGATATTGGTGCCCTCGACGCCCTTTATCTCGGTGCCGGGTTTCAGGATCGTCGCGCTCTTGCCGCCTTGAATGTCGATAGCGATGGCCGAAAGAAGTCCGGAGACTTGTGCGCGCGCAACGCTGTCCTCGGGGATCTTCCAACCTTCCTGCACGGCCATCGATACCTTGAAGCGCACCTGGGCGCCCTCGCCCACGGGTGCGACCCCATTGACCTGGCCGACTTGATAACCCTCGTAATACACCAGGGTGCCGAGCTTCACGCCGCCGACGTTGCCGTACACCGTATAATATTCGTCGGTATCCCCGGTGCTTCCGGCGAGCACGGAGATGATGACCACAAACGCCACGAGCATCGTCGTGACGAAAGCGCCCACCACCACATAATTGATGCGACTGTCCTGCATATCGTCCCCTCACCCTCGGCGCGTTCTAGTCGTTCGCGGCCGTCAGGCGCTTTAGGTATTCCTCTGGATCCAGCGTCTCGGTTTCAGTGCGCCGGTTGAGCAAGTTCTGGATACGTTCGTTATCGCTAGATCGTATCTCATCCACGGTGCCTGTCATCAGAATATCGCCTTTATCCAGCACACAAATGCGGTCGGCGATCCGGAAGGCGCTTTCGAGTTCGTGGGTGACGACCACCACCGACATGCCCATGGCGTCGCGCAAGTTTAGGATCAGATCGTCGATGGCCGAGGCTACAATCGGATCGAGGCCCGCTGACGGCTCGTCGCAGAACAAGATCCGGGGGTCCATGACCACCGCGCGCGCAAAGGCGGCGCGTTTGATCATGCCGCCCGAGAGTTCCGAGGGCATTAGATGCTCGAAGCCGGAGAGGTTGACGACCTGCATCTTGAGGCGCGCCATGATGCGCATGGTGTTGGCGTCGAGCTTGGTATGTTCGCGCAGCGGCAGCATGATGTTTTCAAGAACGTTCAGCGACCCGAACAGGGCCCCGCCCTGGAAAGCCACCCCGATCTTGCGCCGGAGCAGGGTTTTCTCGACCTGCGAAATCTGGGTCAAGTCCTCGCCGAGGATATGCACATTGCCCGAGGTGGGGCGCAGCAAGCCGAGCAGCGTGTTGAGCAGGGTGCTTTTGCC
>JAUXWR010000278.1 GCA_030680075.1 Legionella sp. | reverse complement strand
CGCAGCGATCACGTCAGCCGTGGCCGACGCGGGCGACGAGATCGCGATCGCCATCTGCGCGCGGGCCGGCCGGGACCTGGCCGAACAGGCGCTGGCCGCCGCTCGACGAGCCGGCTGGGGTGACCAGGCGATCCCGTGCGCGCTGGCAGGCGGCGTCGTTCTCGGGTCCCAACGGGTGCGCGACGCGTTCGTGGAGGCGATGCATCGCCACGGGCTGGTCCCGGCGCCGCTCGTCCTCATCGAGGCGCCGGTCGAGGGGGCAATCATGCTCGCGCGGCGGCTTGCCGCGGCGCGGGGGGCTACGTCGTGACGAGCGCCATGACCAGCAGGCAGCGAATGTCCGCCGCCATGCGACTCGGGGAGCCCGACCGCGTGCCGGTGATGTGCCAGCTCGCGCTCGGGCACTACTTCCTCAGGTCGGGCCTGGACCCGGTTGAGATCTGGCACGACAGCCAGGCCTTCGGGGAGGCGCTCGTCCGGCTTCAGCGACGGTACGGGTTCGACGGCATCCTGGTGAACCTCCCGGGTCGCGATCCGGACTGGCGGAGCCACGTCCGGCGTCGAGAGCGCCTCGACGACGAGGAGCGGATCACCTGGTCCAATGGATTCGTGACTATCGTCCCGCCCGACGACAACCCGCACGTCTACCGGCCCGACGGGGCCGCATTCCACGCCGCGTTCGAGGACGTCGACCCGGAGCAGCTGTTCTACGTCGAGCCCCACGACGAGGTTGGCGTCACGTACCCGACCAGCTTCGGCGCCGCGGACGTGCGTGCCGAACCCGGACCTGGGTTCTTCCCCCAGTACACCTATGACACCGTTCGCTGGGTCGTCGCGCAGGCAGGTCCCGTCTCGGTGCACGCGGAGGTGTTCTCGCCGTTCTCGCAGCTCATGGAGCTCGTGGGCTACGAGAGCGGGCTGCTTGCTCTGATGCTCGACCACGGGAAGGTTCGGGCGTGCCTCGAGCGCCTGGCGGATGGAGCGGCCACCCTCGGCCGGGGCATGGCCCTGGCGGGCGCCGACGCCATCCTCGTGTCCTCGGCGTTCGCTGGGGGGCCGTTCCTCTCCCGCCGCCACTACGAGGCCTTCGAGCTCCCGCACCTCGCCGCCACGGTCCGCGGGATCAAGGAGGCGCACGATGTCCCGGTCTACCTGCACACGTGCGGCGCGATCGGCGACCGTCTCGACCTGATCCTCGCCTCTGGAGTGGACGGGATCGACACCCTCGACCCTCCCCCGCTGGGCACGATCGACCTTGCCGCCGCGCGCGAGTCGACGAGAGGGCAGGCGTTCCTGAAGGGCAACCTCGACCCGGTCTCCGACCTGCTGT
>JAUXWR010000277.1 GCA_030680075.1 Legionella sp. | reverse complement strand
GCGCGGCTATGAAGGCGGCGGCTATGTCGGCCCGCCGGTGATGCCGGCGAGCGGCTGGACCGGCGGCAAAGGCGGCGGCTCCGGCGTCGAGGTGCATGTGCATCCGCCCGCCGGCGTCGAGACGACGGAGAAGCGGTCGCGCGATGGCAACGGCCGCGAGCGCGTCGATTTCTATCAGATGATGAAGGCGGCCGCTGTTGACGCGCAAGCCAGCGGCGACATGGACGCCGGCTTTCGTGCCCGCAATGGCGTCGGCCGCACACTGGTGAACCGCTGATGGCGATCTCCTGGCCCGTCACCGTCAATCAGGATGTGGTCCGGCCGGGCTACACCGAGAAGCCGAAGGACAACGTCAGTCTGTTCGAGCCAGACGCCGGTCCGGCGATCGGCCACAGCCGCACCATCACGGATACCGAGATCGTCGGGCCGTTCGAGCAATACTTTACGCCAACCGAATACGCGGCGTTCAAAGAGTGGCGCCGCGTCGACCTCAAGAACGGCACGCTGTCGTTCGAGCGCCTGCATCCGACCGAGGGCGTGCTGTGCACCTTCGTGTTCGCGCCGGACGGCTTCCAGCTGGTCGAGCTGCTGCCGGTCGAGCGCCGCGTCAAGATCACGCTGCAGAGGATCGCCTGACATGCCGCGCGATATCCCGCTCGACGCCGAGACCTCCTTCGACAGCCAGCGCAGCGCGCAGGCCGTCGTCTGCTTTCTGACCGTGCAGCATCCGCGCCTCAGCGAGCCGGCGACTGTGGCGTCGTCGCCCTATGGCGACAACGTCGGCAACCATCGCTTCAACGGCGTGCTCTATGGCGGCATTCCGTTCAAGCTGGTCGATGTCAGTGACGACGACCGCGAGCCGCGCGGCCGTCTTGAAATGCTGAACTACCAGTTCAAGCCGGGGCAGATGATCGAGGCCTTGAAGACGCGGCCGCGCGTGACGATCGAACACTACCTGGCGCGCGACTTCGATCCGGCCTTGACCGGCACACCGCCCGCGCACGAGCCGCTCGCCGGCGTCGCGCCACGGCGCACTTACCGCGCCGCCTGGCTGACCCTCGTCAACGTGAAGGTCGGCACCTGGGTGACTGGCGATCTCGCGTCCTACGCGCTCGATATGTCGCGCGAGCGGGCGTCGCCGATGCGCGCCACGCAAGACATCGCCCCCGGACTGTACGTGTCGATATGATGACCGCACAGATCCATCAACGGCCGGCCGGATCGGGCGCCCCCTGGGCCAGCCGCTACAGCGGCATCCCGTTTGCCAATGTCGGCTTCACGCCGGCCGGCGTGCATTGCTGGGGGCTGATCTGGCTGGTGTTCCAGCGCGAATGCGGCATCGCCTTGAATGGCTACGGCGCGATCTCGGCGCGCACGATCGCCAACGCCGCCGCGACGATCGCCGCCCACAAGGCGCTGCCACCCTGGCGGCACGTCGCGACGCCGGCGCATGCTGAGACCAGCGAGCAGCTGATCGGCCGCGTCACCGCCGCGCGCGCGCTGAAAGCTTTCGACGTGGTGACGATGCTCAATGGCGACGCCAGTTCGGAATCGCATGTCGGCATCATGATCGATGCGCGCCGCATGCTGCACACCGAGGCGGATTGCGGCACCGTCATCGTCGACCTCGGTCATGTCACCGTGCGCTGGCGCGTCACCGGCTTCTATCGGCACGAGGCGCTGGCATGACCGGGACCGCCGCCACGCTCTATCGGCCGCAGCTGCCGGCGCCGCCGGCCCTGTCGGCCGCGCCGCCGGTTGTTTCCGGCGCCGGCGGCGTGCCGGTGTACTGGACCGCCGCGCCGCTGAGCGGCCCGGTGCGCGGCATGATCGCGCCGGCCGGCACGTCGATCGCGGCGATCGTCGCGCGCGCGCTTGCTGTCGATCCGGCGCTCGATCGCGAGTTCTGCTTGACCGGCATCGTCACCATCAACGGCGAGCCGGTGCCGCGCGCATGGTGGCCGTTGCTGCGCGTGCGGCGGATGCCGGGCTATCGGGTTGTCGTGGTGCTGCATCCGGGTCTCGGCAAAGGGGGCGGCAATGTGCTCGGTCAGGTCATTCAAATCGCGGCTTTGGTGGCGGCGATCGCGCTTACCGGCCCCTTCGGCGTCGCCGCCGCGCTCAGTCTCACCGCCACGCAAGCAGGCATTCTGGCCCTCGGTATCACCGTCGCCGGGTCGCTTGCCGCCGCCGCGCTGTCGCCGCCGCCGACGTCGCCGCAACTCGGCGGTTCAAGCGCGGTGCAAGGCACCAGCGCCCAGCTCGGCCGCGCCGGCATCAGCGGCAATGCGCTGGCGCCAGGCGCGCCAGTGCCGAGGATGACCGGCGAGCGCCGCTACGCGCCGCCGTTCTGGTGTAACCCTTACGCCTATATCGACGGCGATGACGAAGTCGTCGAGGCCTGCTGGGCGTTTGCCGGTGCAACCGCGCTGGACGCGGTCAGGCTGGGCAGCGTCTCGATCGACGACATGCCGGACGCGCAAATCCAGATAGGCGAAGGCCGGCCGGGCGACGGGCCGCTCACTTTGATCGACCGCATCACCGCGACGGAACAGGTCGGCATCGATGTCTCGCGCCACCGCATCGACCCGAGCAATGGCGACCGGCTGAAGGACCAGGTGGTGCCGGAGAACTCGTTGCCGGTCGCGCATCCGATGATCGGCGGCCAGGACGCCGACGAGATCATTTTCACCATCGAGTGCGCCGGCGGCCTGATCGACCTCGCCAGCCCCGCGTCGGCTTTGTCGGTGCCCGTCCGCGTCGCCTTTCGCCGGCGCGGCGACGCCGCGTGGCGCAACGCGCCCGAAATTCACTTCGCCACCAGCACCGGCCAGCCGTTTCGCAAGACGTTTAAACTGGTGTTTGAAACGCCGCCGATCTTCGTCTCGAAGGCGCCGGCGGCGGATGCGCCGATCCTGGCGTACAAGACGGTGCCGGGCCAGACCGTCTTCCCGGCGCGCGTCGGCTGGGAAGCCGACCCGTATTTTTCGAGCGCGAGCGGCGGCGACCTGATGTCGGCCGCCACCTTCAATGCGCACAATGTGCGCAACATCTCTCTGGAAAGCGGCGGCGCCACGCTGCACCTCGACCCGGCCGTCTTCCCGCCCGGTACTTACGAAATCCGCGCGACCTTCGGCGCGGTCTACAACACGGGGAGCTTCACGGCGGCGACCTACACGCTCGGCGGCACGGTCTACGACCTGTTCGGATATTACAGCACCGGCGGCATCTACAAACTGCCGCGCACGCGGGCGCAGCTGCGCGATGAATTCGCGATCTCGCGCTGCGCCTCAATCTGGCATCAAAGCCCGCTGCCGCAGCCGGAAGGCAGCGCCTTCATCGCCGTCCGCGTCCGCAACCGGCAGCTCGGTGAAATGAGCGTCAGCGCGGCGGGCCTGGTGCCGCAGTGGAACGGCAGCGAGTGGACCGGGCTTGCAGCGACCCGCAATCCGGCGCCGCACTTCCGCGCGCGGCTCGCCCAGGCGCAGCCGGAGGAGCTGATCGACGATACGCCGATCGTCGCCTGGGAGAGTTTCTGCGACACGCAGGGCTATGAGACCTGCGCCGTGCTGGTCGCCGGCAGCATCATGGACGCGCTCAATCTGATCGCATCGGCCGGGCGCGGCCGGCCGCGCCAGAGCGAAGTCTGGAGCGTGCTGTTCGACTACGATACGGCGGCGGTCGAGACGGTGCAGACCTTCAGCCTGCGCAATTGCCGCGACTTCGGCATCGCGGCGCCGATGGCCGAGCCTTCCGGCGGCTTCCGCGTCCGCTTCGCCGATCGCACGCGCGACCACAAGGAGAACCACATCATCGTCCGCAATCCGAATGCGGGCGATCTGTCGCTGCCGCTTGAGGAAATGGTCAACGAGGCGCAGGACGACGAAACCGAGGTGCGAAAGCGCGCGCTCTACGACCTGCTGG
>JAUXWR010000086.1 GCA_030680075.1 Legionella sp. | reverse complement strand
TGCAGCGCGTCATGTCGGCGATGACGTGGGGGCCGATGCTCGTCCTGTCGTAGCCCGGGAACTGCCGGCGGGGCTCGACCGTCCGCGAGACGGGGAGGCCGGCGGCGACGGCGTTGTCCTGCAGCTTGCACTCGCCCGCCTGGTCGCAGATGGGGCAGTCGAGCGGGTGGTTGATGAGGAGGAACTCCATCGTCGCGTTCCGGGCGGCGAGGGCCTTCTCGGAGCTGGCGAGGACGACCATGCCGTCGCGTACGGGGACCGTGCAGGAGGCCTGGATCTTCGGAGCCCCCTCGATCTCGACCATGCACATCCGGCACTGGCCGACGACCGAGAGGCGCGGGTGGTAGCAGAAGTGGGGGACGTCGACCCCGGCCGCCCGGCACGCCTCGAGGACGTTCATGCTGTCGGGGACCTCGACGGTCCGTCCGTCGACGGTGACCTTCGCCATCAGGAGTGCATCCCTTCCGCCATCCGCTCGGCCAGCTTCGGGGTGATCCCGGCCGGGGCCGGCTGCTCGAACCCGGGCGATGCGGACCTCTCGACGTACGCCTCGAGCTCCTCGCGGAACTTCGGGATGGCCGAGAGGATGGGGGCGATCGCCGCGTCGGCGAAGACGCAGATCGTCATTCCGTTCCCCATCTGGCCCGCGACCTGGAGGATGAGCTCGATGTCGGTCCTCTTTCCCTGCCCCGCCACGATGCGCTCGAGCATCTTGTGGAGCCAGGGGGTCCCCTCCCGGCAAGGCGTGCACTGCCCGCACGACTCGTGCGCGTAGAACTTCGCGATGTTCGTCAGCGCCTTCGGCATGTCCGTCGTCTCGTCCATGACGATGACGGCGGCCGAGCCGAGCATCGAGCCCGCGGCGGCGACGCCGTCGAAGTCCATCGGGACGTCGATGATCTCCTCGCCCGTCAGCACCGGCGCCGAGGAGCCGCCCGGGATCACGGCCTTCAGCTTCCGACCGCCCTTCATTCCGCCGCACATCTCGAGGAGGTCGCGGAAGACGATCCCCATCGGCGCCTCGTAGACCCCTGGCTTCTCGACGTGCCCGGAGACGCAGTAGAGCTTCGGCCCGGTGTTCCTCTCGTTGCGGCCAATCCCCTTGAACCACTCCGGACCGCGGTCGATGATGTGCTTCACGCAGCAGAGGGTCTCGACGTTGTTGACGACGGTCGGGGCGCTCCAGGCGCCCGAGACG
>JAUXWR010000084.1 GCA_030680075.1 Legionella sp. | reverse complement strand
TTAAACCCGTACTTTCTACTTACTCGATGATCTTGGTAACAACACCCGCACCGACGGTCAGACCGCCTTCACGGATGGCGAACTTGGAGCCCTGCTCGAGGGCCACCGGCACGATCAATTCCACTGTCAGGATGACGTTGTCGCCCGGCATGACCATCTCCACACCTTCCGGCAGCGTGATGTCGCCCGTCACATCCATCGTACGCACATAGAACTGCGGTCGATACCCGCTGAAGAATGCCTTGTGACGCCCGCCCTCCTCCTTCTTCAACACGTATACTTCCGCCAGGAACTTCTTGTGCGGGGTGATCGATTTCGGCTTGGCCAGCACCTGGCCGCGCTCCACATCTTCACGCTCGATGCCGCGCAGCAGCAATCCAACATTGTCTCCCGCCATGCCTTCGTCCAGCTGCTTGTGGAACATTTCCACCCCGGTGCAAACCGTGCTCTTCGTCTCGCGCAGACCGATGATCTCGATCGGCTCGCCGATCTTGATAATACCACGGTCGATACGACCCGTGACCACTGTCCCGCGTCCCTTGATCGAGAAGACATCCTCCACCGACATCATGAACGGCTTGTCCGTTTCTCGCTTCGGCTCGGGAATGTACTCGTCCACCACGCGCAGCAACTCCTTGATCGGTGCATACTCGGGGGCATTCGGGTCGGTGCTCGTGCTTTCCAACGCCAGCTTCGCCGATCCGCGTACGATCGGGGTCGTGTCGCCCGGGAAACCCTGGTTGGTCAGCAGTTCGCGCAGTTCGAGTTCCACCAGCTCGAGCAGCTCGGGATCGTCCATCATGTCAACTTTGTTGAGGAAGACCACGATCGAAGGCACTTCCACCTGACGCGCCAGCAGCACGTGCTCGCGGGTCTGCGGCATCGGTCCATCCGGGGCCGCCACCACCAGGATCGCGCCGTCCACCTGTGCCGCACCGGTGATCATGTTCTTGATATAGTCCCGGTGACCCGGCATGTCCACATGCGCATAATGCCGCTTGTCCGTCTGGTACTCCACGTGCGCGATGTTGATCGTGATCCCGCGCGCTTTTTCCTCGGGCGCATTGTCGATCTGGTCGTATGCCTTGAATTCCGCATTGCCGCCCAGCCCCGCCA
>JAUXWR010000077.1 GCA_030680075.1 Legionella sp. | reverse complement strand
GACCGACGTCGCGGCCACGCCCCCGATCGAGATCGTCGCCCCGGTAGCGAACCCGGTGCCCGTGATCGTGACGGCGGTCCCGCCGGCCGTCGGACCCGAGGAGGGGCTGATCGTGGAGATGGCCGGCGGCGGGAGGGCGGCGGCGATCGTGAAGGCCCGGGAGACGGCGAAGAAGACGTTCCCGGCGCAGGCGGCCTTCACGCGGGCCGTCGCACCGCCCGTCGGCGTGCTCGGGACGGTGACCGCCTGGGTCCCGTCGTTCGGGGTCGAGGCGAGGAGCGTCGTGGGGAAAGTAGCGCCGTCGTCGGTGGAGAGGGAGATCGCGACGTTTCCGCAGGAGATCGGCGAGAGGTGCGTCCCCGCGACGTTCCAGGTCACGGTCTGAAGCGAAGCCGCGGGCCAGCTCACCGCGGCGGCGGGGGCGGTGATCGCGAACGGGCCTGCCGTCGAGACCGACGTGACGGTCGTCGTGTCGGAATTCACGCCGCCGCTCCCGGCGCGATTGTCGCGGGCCGTCAGGCGAAACGTCATCGTCCGGCTCGTCGTCGGCAGGGTCTCGCCGAAGGTCGTCGTCCCGGCCAGGACGTCGGAGAGCCTCGGGAGGGTCCGGGTCGGGCCGACCGTCGGCTCGAAGCTGCGGAAGATGGGGCGGTTGCCGGAGTCGACGAGAGGGGTCCCGGATTCGACGGTGCCGAGGTCGAACTCCTCCCAGCCGAACGTCAGGAGGTCGCTCTCGGGGTCCGTGGCCGAGCCGGTGAGGGCGAAGGGTGTGCGGGACGGGATCGTGTAGGACCGGCTCGGATCGCAGTTCTGCCACTCGACCGATCCGGTCGCGGACGCCTCCTCGACGCGCTTCCCCGTGGCCTTGAACGTGCCCGTCGCGGAGAGGGGCAGCGTGACCCGCGTGGCGGGGATGGTCGCCGTCGCCGCGTCGGCGACGACGGCCTCGGGATCCACCGTCCCCGTGAAGACGACCGGCCCGACGGGCTCGGCCGCAAGACGCAGCG
>JAUXWR010000065.1 GCA_030680075.1 Legionella sp. | reverse complement strand
AGGCGCTGTGCTTCGGAGGCGTCACGCGGTCGTTGGAACCGCCCACGGTCTAACCAGACGATCCTTGGCTTTGAAGGCTTCGATCTGGTCGCGGTGACTTTCCGTCAGGTCGATATCGTCCCAGCCATTGAGCAACTGGCTGCGGCTTACCGGATCGATCGCGAAGGCAAAGCTGAGATTGCCGCGGGAAATCGTCTGTCGCTCCAGATCGACGGTGACTGGCAGTGCAGGGTCGTCGGCGATCGCGGCTGCGAGTTCGGTAGCCTCCAACTCAGGCAGGACCGCCGTCAGAAGTCCGTTCTTGACCGCATTCTGCGATAGAATATCCCCGAACGACGGCGCGATCACGCACCTTATGCCGTAATCATAGAGTGCGTAGACGGCGGCTTCGCGCGATGAGCCCCCGCCGAAATTTCGTCCCGCGACAATGATCTTGGAATCGCGCCAATCCGGCCGGTTGAGCGGAAAGTCCTGTTGCTCGCGGCCCTCGGCATCGAAACGCAGGTCCTGGAACAGGACTTGGCCGAGGCCACGGGATCGTGGCCATTTGAGATAGCGCGCCGGCAAGATCTGGTCCGTATTGATGTTGGGTTGCGTCAGTGGGCAGGCCTTGGCGGTCAGGCGAACGAATTTTTCCATCCGGTCTTTCCTTAGAGTTTGCGGCCGGCGAGGAGCGGCCGGACGTCGGCGAGATGGCCGTTGACCGCGGCGGCGGCAACCATCGCCGGCGACATCAAATGCGTGCGTGCGCCGGGGCCTTGCCGGCCGCGGAAGTTGCGGTTGGTGGTCGAGGCACAGCGCTCGCCAGGCGGGACGAGGTCACCGTTGATGCCGACGCACATTGAACAGCCTGAGTCCGCCCATTCGAGTCCGGCGGCGCGGAAGATGCGGTCGAGCCCTTCCTGCTCCGCTTGCCGCTTCACCGTCGACGAGCCGGGCGAGACGAGCCCCGGGACTTTGCTGGTGCGGCCGGCCAGTACGGCGGCGGCCGCGCGCAGATCCTCAATCCGCGAATTGGTGCAGGAGCCGATAAAGACGCGATCAATGGTAAT
>JAUXWR010000062.1 GCA_030680075.1 Legionella sp. | reverse complement strand
GCGTTGAGGGCGTTCTTCTTGTCGGCGATCTTGAAGGCCTCCCACATCACCATCATCGAGGTCCAGCCCTGGACGTAGGGCTGGGCGTGCGTGTCGTTCGGGTGGTTCTTCTTGTGCATTTCCATGATCGGCTTCATGCCGGGGACGTTGTCGCCCCACATCGTGAAGGGCACCATGCCGTAGGCCCGCTCCCGGGCCGCTTCGCCGGCGAGCTTGACGAGGTTCTCGTTGAAGCCCCAGACGTTGCAGAAGAACTTGGTGTCCAGGCCGAGCTTGGCGGCGTCCTTGATGATGACCGCGGTGCTCGCGGCCGTGCCGCCGATCCAGGCGAAGTCCGGGTTGAACGCCTTCATCGCCGTAAGCTGGCTGACTGCCTCGGTGGCCTTGAGGCTGACGTCCTGGTCGGGGCCGATCTCGATGCCGAGGGCGGCCGCCATCTCCTTGCCGGCCGGGATCGGGTTCTTGCCGTAGGGGTGGTCCGGGTAGATGAAGACGACCTTCGGCTTGCGGCTCTTGTCGGTCCAGGTGTCCGCGACGAACTGCATCGCCGCTTTGATGGAGTCGCCGTAGCTGGTGCCGACGAAGAAGTTGTAGGGGGTCTTGGACGGGTCGCTGATCCCGGTGTCATAGGAGGCCGACATGTAGACGATCTTGTCGGCGGTCACCATCTCCTTGAGCGCGTTGGTGTCGCCGGTGCCCCAGCCTTGGATCAGGTAGATGCCGTCGTCCTTGTAGGTCTTATAGAGGTTCACCGCGTCCGGGATCTTGTAGGCGTAGTCGTTCGCGGCGATCTCGAGCTTCTTGCCGTTAATACCGCCGTTGGCGTTGATATATCCGACCGCGTCCTTGGCCGCGACCGCGTAATCCGCGCCGACGTCCGAGGTCGCCCCCGTGATGTCGAAGATGCCGCCGATCTTGATCGTATCGGCCGCCGGCGCCGCGCCTGCACCGAAGACCAAAACCGTCGCTGCAACCGCCGTCGTGCCGATAAGTCCGGTAAAGAACTGCCGTCCCGCCATTGCCCTACCTCCGTGTGGTGGTTGCCTTCCCGGCTCCGGGTGGTCGCCAGAACACTGCCCTGCTTCCGCCCGCCCAAGTGCGTGAGAGAATACCATAGCTATCTGGTCGGTTGCTGAAGTTTATTGCTGAAAAATTCTTAACGGGAAATCAGCCGGCGAGGCGTTTGCGCACGTCGCGGTAGTGGTAGTCCTCGGCGAGGATTTTCGAGAAGATGGCTTTTGCCCCCTCCGTGTCGCCCGCCTGTCCCTGACAGAGGGCCAGGAAGTAATACGGCTCGAGATTCGACTTGCCGACCGGCTGGTTGTCGATGATTTTCAGGAATTTTTCGCGGGCCAGATCGACCAGGCCCCGCTTGAGGAAGATCATGCCGACCAGCAGCGACGCGTTCGAGTAGTTTGGCGAGGCCGGATCGACCTGCTGGAGGACATTCAAGGCCCTGTCCAGCTGGCCGAGCTTGACGAAGAGCCGGCCTGCCGCTAAGAAATCCCCGCCTTTCTCGTAAAGTGTCGCGAGTTTTTCCTTGTCG
>JAUXWR010000060.1 GCA_030680075.1 Legionella sp. | reverse complement strand
AAAGAGATTAATAGCCCGTACCAGCGTGACAATATATCCCGGACATTAAGAGAGACTAAACTCGCGCGCTCGTTAAGTCGCTCTAAATTCCGGGACGACAGGGAAGGAGATTCGCGAGTCAGGCATTGGATTGCTTCACTTTGTTTGCAAAGACGACAATTTTTGCAAGATTTAAAAATTGTCCTGTGCAGAGGTATTGCCTGTCATGTGCAGTTTTATTAATTTTCAACTAAGCTCTGTTTAAGTGCGTTACAAAGGAAAGCTATGCAGGAAATAAAAATCAGTGAAGTGCGCGATGGCGTTATGTTTCGCGAGGGGGCTGGTGTAAAATTGTACCGTTATATCGGTGCAGATAGACGCAATAACAGCGAGCCTTTTTTATTGTTTGATTATTTTGATAGCGATGATCCAATGGACTATCAGGCAGGATTCCCGGCTCATCCGCATCGTGGTTTTGAAACTATTACCTACTTACTGGAAGGAAAAATAAAACATCAGGATAACAAAGGTCATGAAGGGATAATAGGCCCAGGCGATGTGCAGTGGATGACGGCCGGAAAAGGTGTGGTTCATTCTGAAATGCCTGAGCCAAATAGTAAGAGACTGAAAGGCTTGCAATTATGGTTAAACTTACCCGCTAAGCAAAAATTATCTCCACCGGCTTATCAAGAATTTGGTGCAAGTGAATTGCCCATAGAATATCTTGATAATGGCACCACCATAAAAGTTATCGCCGGCCAAACCATGCAAGGTACCCGCTCCCCTATTGTCGGAATAGCGACAGACCCTCTCTTTCTAGACATTCAGCTACCCCTTAAAGCACAATTAAAGCAGCTCATTCCTCCGTCTCATCAAGCACTGATTTTTGTGCTGACCGGTGAGGTAATTATTCAAGAGCAAGGTGTTGTTGCCGGAAAATTGGCTCTTTTAAGTGCAGGAGAAGAGTTAATAATGAACGCTTCATCATCAAGCGCTGCTCATTATTTGTTAATTGCGGCTAAAAAAATTGGTGAACCTATTGCGCGTCTTGGGCCTTTTGTTATGAATACGGACGAGGAGATAGCCGAAGCTCTGGATGACTTTCGCAATAATCGATTTTAGTCGCACTTAATTAGTCGTGTTGGAGGATGAGCAAGGATAATGTATAATCCGTGCTCATCCCGAAAGATGTCTGGTCTTGTTAAATCGCTTGTGGCATTTCATCCATGATCGTACTCAAAGGGAGCCCTATTAATTAAATGCCGGGAACTCCATGGCTATCACTTTGATAACTTATGTAATTTTACTACTAAGCCTTGTGTGTGTAGTGGCAATGTTTTACAAATTAAGGCAACAACCCCCTGTCCATTTATCCCTGTTCACCTATGTAAAATTAACGCTTAGCGGCATCGTCGCTTTTATCGCAGATACTCTGGGTATTGGCAGTTTTGCGGTTAACGTAGCTCTTGCGAAATTATTAGGAACGTTTCCTGATGACGAGCTGCCAGCGGTTAATAATGGCGCGCAGGTTATTCCTGGTACTATTGAGTCTATATTTTTTATCCAGCTGGTCGATGTTGATTTGACTACCCTCTTAACCCTGGTTATTGGTACTTGTATTGGCGGGTTGATTGGTGGCGGTATAGTGAGTCAGCTTAGCAAGCAGGCAATACGTCTTGCAATGATGTGCTGTTTTATCGGAATTATAGCTTTGCTGGTAGCCAGTCAGATGCGTTTAATGCCTCTTGGCGGCGATGTGGTTGAGTTGCACGGCTGGAAGCTTTATATAGGATTTGTTGCAATGATACTCTGCGGTGGGTTAACTTCAGTAGGCGTTGGGTTATTTGTAATGGTTCAGGGGGTGCTTTTTTTACTGAATGTATCACCTCTGGTTGCTTTTCCGATAATGACGACGGCAGGAGCCATGCAACAACCATTAACGACATTGGTCTTTTTGCAACAAGATAAAATTCCTTTGAAAAAAACGCTTATTTTGAGTGTGTCTGGTTGTATCGGTGTCGTCCTGACTATGCAAATTTTTTCAAATTTAACTATTACTTGGCTGCATACCTTATTAATGGGTATTTTAATTTATAATTTTTATGCAATCAGCCACACTTATTTGCGTAACAGACCCCGAAACGCAAGTGCGCGTGCAGCGCCTATAATGGCAATTACTGATTAAAATGGGGGAAATAAGGTTTTAATCGTGAAACGGCCATTATAATGTGAAAACTATGTATTTTGGATAAAGTGTCACCCGACAACTGCGGTGCATCAAATTATTGCGAAGAGAGCGCATGCGCTTCTCGATGAGGCAGGACTTGAGGCAATTATGCCCGACGAGTCGACTATAAATGAAGAGAATAAATGGAAGAACCAGTAAGTAAATCGCAAAAGAAAAGAGATGCGGCTCTCCTACAAAAAATAGGGGTGGAGCTGATAGCTTTGCCTGAGGGCAAGCTTGATAAGTTGCCGCTGACACCTGATTTGCGGCAAGCCATCACTCAAGCCAAATCAATTAAAAGCCATGGAGCGCTCCGAAGGCAAGCTCAGTTAATTGGCAAGCTGATGCGAAGTGCCGATAGTGACGCCATTTTAGCCGGTTTTAATGAAATAATGGCCGAAGGAAGTGCACAAACGGCAGCTTTTCATGAGGTGGAAGAGTGGCGCTCCCGATTAATAGATGAGGGAAAAGATGCGCTGACGGCCTTCATCGCGGCTCACCCTGATGTAGATGTACAACAGCTTCGCCAGCTCATCAAAAAAGCGGTAGATGAGAAAGTTGGTGATAAATCCCTCGGTGGGAGTAAAGCGCTTTTCCGTTTTTTAAGGTCCTGTTTAACATGAATTATTCTTTGTTTGTCAGTTGTGCAAAAGGTCTTGAGTACTTGCTTGAGGCCGAACTAAAGGCGTTAGGTTTAGAGATAACGCGCGTCAGCCCTCAAGGGGTCTATGGGGAAGCCAGTCAGGCTACCCTTTATCAGCTATGTCTTTGGTCACGCATTGCCAATCGTGTACAGTTGATATTGTTCTCAGGCCAGGCGCATGAAGAAAAAAGTTTGTATCAGCTTTGCAGTGACTTTCATTGGCAAACAGTTTTTACGGCTGATAAAACTCTCGCTATCGAATTCCATGGTACTTCTACTCATATTCGTAATACCATGTTTGGCGCGCAAGTGGTCAAGGATGCCATTGTTGATCATTTTCGAAAACTGAGTGGTCAGCGACCAGTCATTGATAAAGAAAAGCCCGAAATCCTTTTGCATGCGCATTTGAAAAATGACACGCTCACCGTCAGTTTTGATTTAACGGGTTATAGTCTTCATCAACGTGGCTATCGAGTGCAGGCAGGCGATGCACCATTGAAAGAAACCATTGCGGCGGCCTTGCTGATTCGAGCTAACTGGTTGCAATTGGCTGAGAAAGGTTATGCTTTACAAGACCCCTTCTGCGGTTCAGGTACCTTGGTTATAGAAGCCGCTATGATGGCCGGGCATATTGCCCCTGGTTTACTGCGCCATGATCAGTCCTTAATTCATTGGGTCAATCATCAACCAACATTGTGGCAAAAATTACGCACACAGGCTTTACAGCAAGTAAAACCGACCAAAATGAAATTAAGAGGCAGTGATTCAAATCCAAAATTGATTGCCATTGCGAAGAGTAATGCCGAGCAGGCTGGTGTCTTGCCAATGGTTGAGTTTGTCCACGAGGATATTAAAGACTGCAAGGCCGCTGCCTCAGAGGGCTTGCTTATTTGTAACCCCCCCTATGGTGAGCGACTGGGGGATGCAAAGCAACTGATTCCTCTTTATCAGCAATTAGGCGCCACCGCTCATGCTCATTTTCAGGGGTGGCAAGCGGCATTTTTGACCTCGAATCCAATGCTTGCAAAAGCTGTAGGTCTTCGTGCAAGCAAGCAATATAAATTTTACAACGGACCCTTAGAATGTAAATTATACTGTTTGACTATAGATAGCGGAAATCAGTTAAAAAATAATTCAGATAGAGAGTCTTTTTCAGCAGGCGCGGAAATGCTCGCTAATCGTCTTCAAAAAAATCAGCAGCATTTGCAAAAATGGGCAAAACGAGAGCATATTACTTGTTATCGTGTTTATGATGCTGATCTTCCCGAATATGCGTATGCTATCGATCTCTATAACGATTATGCGGTCCTTCAAGAATATACAGCCCCCGCCAGTATTGCTGTTCATAAAGCTGAAAAGCGCAGTCTTGATGTGATGCAGGTGGTGCCGGCGGCTTTAGGCATTGCTCCCGATAAATTGATTGTTAAGCAGCGAAAGCAACAAAAAGGTGATGACCAGTATCAAAAAATGAATCAGACACGGCGAACGATGGTTGTTCAGGAAGGCCAGGCAAAATTACTGGTTAATCTTTATGATTATCTCGATACCGGTTTATTTCTAGATCACAGGCCGCTACGCTTACGCTTTGCCGAACTTGCAAAAGGGACGCGTTTTCTTAATTGCTTTTGTTATACGGCCAGCGCCAGTGTTCATGCTGCATTAGCCGGTGCTGTTACTACTAATGTCGATTTATCAAATACCTATTTGAAATGGGCCGAAGAAAATTTCAAACTTAATCAACTGGATTTAACAAGGCATCAATTTGTACAGTTCGACTGCCTTCAATGGCTTACCATTGCCCGTGATACATTTGATGTGATATTTCTAGATCCACCCAGTTTTTCAAACTCCAAACGCATGACAGAAACGCTGGATGTGCAGAGGGATCATATTACGTTGATTGAAAATGCCATGCGATTACTGGCGCCTGACGGCGTATTATATTTTTCGACTAATTTCAGGCAATTTAAATTAGCACCTGAGTTATGTGAGCAATACAGTGTAAAAAATATAAGTGCCGAAACCATTGATCTGGATTTCAAGCGCAATAAACGCATTCATCAGTGTTATATGATTAAAAAAACGAGTTGATAATGTTGGGCCTTGGTTACCGTCCTTAAGCCGCGGCCCAACCTCTTTCAAACAGAGGCGGCGGTGATGGAAGGCGTCCCATGCACTTGCTCTTTTAATGTTTGCATCCGTCCTAGCATAAAGCACACTTCTGCTGTTAAAAATAATGGCGCGACCAATGCGTGGGTAGCATTATCTATTAACGCGGGTTTTCTTCCTTCGATCATATGGCCCACGAACTGTAGTCCCCATCCGAGAATAAATACAATAATAAAAGTCCACAACGCAAAAGCTGTAGGCCCTGCATAACTCACAAGACTGCTTATCCATAATAATAAAACCAGAATAGGGGCAAACAATAAGGCAAGCTGCCAATTAAGACGGAGATAATAAATAAACAACACCAATGTCCCGATACTGGCAAGAGTAGTCGCGATGACACCAGGGACTATCAGTTGGAAAAAGCCTAAAAAAATCATGAGTGATAAAATGATAAGAGGAATACCTATCAGATGCGTATATAACGTTTCTTTTTTCTGATGATATTCCGCGTAGAAATGCGCTTGTTCAATAAAAGTTTTCATCCTGAAATTCCTTAAAGTTAATAACCATTAATAAAAAACTTGTCCATCATTTAAACATCTCAAATTCGGGTTAAATAAACCTCCCTGTTAACCAGATATTCGCTTATTGCGTCAATTGTTTCCAGCGAAAACAAGACTCAATATGATCATTAACTATCCCTACTCCCTGCATAAAAGCATAACAGGTAGTGGGGCCCATAAATGCAAAGCCATCTTTTTTTAATTGTGCGGCCATCAATATTGATTGTGGCGTAATGGCGGGTACTTCACTTAACTGTTGCCATTTATTGTGTATGGTTTGGCCTTTGGTAAATTGCCAAAAATAATCCACACTATTTTCACGTTCCTCGATACGGAGAAAAGCTTGTGCATTTTTTCGCACAGCGCGAATTTTCAAGACGTTTCTAATAATTTTGTCATTCGAGAGGAGTTTGTCAATATCTGTGTCAGTGAGTTTCGCGAGCTTTTCAACGGAGAATTGCTGAAAAGCTTCACGCATGGCCTCACGCTTTTTTAAAACAGTATGCCAGCTTAGACCCGCTTGCATGCTCTCTAAAATGAGCATTTCAAACAGCTTCTCGCGATGGGTGACCGGGGCTCCCCATTCTTCATCATGATAGGCTATATAAAGATCATCTTTCATGCACCAACTACAGCGGTGAGTCTCACTATTTTTTATCAAAAGTCCACTTCCCTAAAAGAAAAAATACATTTCCCGCCCCTTCAGCGCCGGGGATATAGGTGCCTAACAAAGTTACCTTGCGATAGCTAAACGAAAGCCATGGAAGGGCACCTGGGAACGGAATATTATGTAAAATATCGGGCCTTGCAGTAACCAGTACCGAGTATCCGGCGCCTATACGGGTATTGTCATTTAATCGAGCTATTTTTAGAAACATATAGCCCGCGGCGGGTTCGAGATTTTTGTGGGAGTCCAGAAAGGCAATGGCTGATAACCCGTGCCAGTCCCCATCTTCGTCATAAAACCCCTTTCCAAGCCCCCCACCCCAGGCGTTTTCATTATAGGTTTTAACTTTTTCAGGCCGATAAGTGTAGCGGTTGTGCCAGGCATAGCCACTTAAGTAAAGTTCGTTGTCGCCTTCAGTCCAGATTTGATGTAAACGATGGCAGGCTTTTTTTGCCCAGGAAAAACCTCTGGTGCAAGGCTCTTGGGCTGAGGATATCTCTTGAGAGATTAGCATCAGAAATAAACTTATCAAGAGCATATGAAAGAAGGATTTGCATTTTGGCGCTATCCTTCGCGCGCGGTTTATTGGGGTATGCAAGTTGGGGTTCCTGTGGGTATTAATTTAATGCTAAAGTTGCTTAGCCATAATCAGGTATTGCAAGCCTGATGAATTACCACTTTTGAGAATATTAACATGGACTTGTTGCGCAAAAAAGCTATTAGTGATTCCGTACATTCCAGTTCGGGATTATTGCCGTGTTTGTCAGCGCTTGATCTGATATTTTTAGGCGTTGGAGCAATTATTGGTGCCGGGATTTTTGTCATTACGGGTATAGTTGCTGCAACACAAACAGGACCGGCCATTATTATTTCCTACATTGTGGCAGGTTTTGCCTGTGCTTTTTCAGCACTTTCCTATGCTGAGCTAGCCTCGTCTGTAGGGGGTTGTGGGAGTGCTTATGGCTACGCTTATGCAGGGTTTGGTGAGCTTATTGCCTGGATTGTCGGCTGGGATCTGATATTGGAATATGCTATTTCGGTTTCTGCGGTATCTGTTGGGTGGAGCGGTTATTTTAATGACTTATTGCGCGCTTTAAAGCTTGAATTGCCAGACTATTTAGTACGAGGTCCTGCGACACACGGTACCCTTAATATATTAGCGTCTATTATTATATTGATTTTAACACTGTTATTAATGTGGGGTGTTAAGACCAGTTCACGTTTTAACAACGTCATGGTAGTTATTAAACTATGTGTCATTGTACTGTTTATCGTCATTGCCAGTGTGAATGTTGATACGGCTAACTGGACACCTTTCATGCCTTATGGATGGCAAGGTGTGATGGAGGGAGCATCGTTAATATTTTTTGCCTATATCGGGTTTGATGCGGTATCAACCGCCGCCGAGGAGGCCATTAACCCACAGGCAGATCTGCCTAGAGGAATTATCGGGTCTTTGCTGATATGCACCATCATTTACATTATTGTGGCGGGATTGTTGACGGGAATTGTGCCTTACGCTTCTTTAAATGTTGCCTCACCAATTAGTCATGCGATGCTCTTGCTCGGTCATAAAGTTGCCGCCGGTCTTATTGGCATAGGTGCTATTGCGGGATTAACCACGGTGATGCTGGTTTTATTTTATGGGCTTACCCGGGTATTTTTAGCTCTCGCTCGGGATGGTTTGTTGCCGCAATTTTTTGCGCACACGGGAGAGCACAGAAAAACGCCAGTGCGAATTATTCTGCTGTGCGGGGTGATAATGGCCTTTTTCGCGGCACTTATTCCCATGCATGAGTTAGCGGAGCTGGTTAACATTGGAACTTTATTTGCGTTTATTACGGTCTGCCTGGGGGTGGTTATTTTGCGCTACACTCATCCCGAATTACACCGTCCTTTTAAAACGCCTTTAATGCCTTGGATTCCCTTTCTGGGAATAATTAGCTGCTCTTACCTTATTATCAATTTACCTGGGGTTACCATGATGCGTTTTGGTATATGGATGGTAATAGGTTTGTTGGTATATTTTAGTTATAGCCACTCTCATAGTGCCCTACACAATAAAAAAACCGATCTATAAGGAAAACGGAATTGACGAAGAATTCAGGCAAACATTACTCTATTACCCGGTTGTTAAAGAGCTTCACTAAAACTGATGAGGGTGCGTCTCCTTTGACTTATGGGGCGTTGGTTAATCAACTGGGCGATCAGGGTTTTGGTATTATCGCCATTGTTTTTGCCTTGCCGAGCGCGCTTCCTATTTCCGTAATTCCAGGGTTTTCTTTTATTTTTGGCTTGCCGATTGTTTTTATTGCGATTCAGCTAATTATGGCTCGGCGCACCCTTTGGCTACCGAAATCTTTGTATGAAAAAACGGTGGATAGAGAGCGGCTGAAAAAAGTGATAAAAAAAACAATGCCTTATTTGTTGTTTGTTGAACGCTTATTAAAGCCGCGCTGGGCTTTTTTTTCATCACCGTTAATGGAAAGACTGCATGGCATAGTTTTATTGGCGTTAAGTTTATTTTTATTGCTTCCTATTCCCTTTAGCAATTTCATTTTTGCGGCCATAATTATTTGCTTTGGATTTGGGATAGCCGAAAAAGATGGGGTTTTTCTGGTAATTGCTTACATAGCTACTGTTTTGTATTTTCTTTTTCTGACCAGTATGGTTGAAATTATCAAACGGTTTATATAGTTTATTGGTTCTCTTAATCGTCCTCCTGCATGGTCGGGTTATTTTTGGTTGGGGTGTTCACGTCCTGGGTTATATCTTTCGGTTGAATCACTACTTGAGTAATTCTTGCCCCTTGCATGTTTTCAATAGTGAGTGAAAAATCGGTGAACTCTATCGTTTCCCCCGTTTTTGGCACGCGGCCTAATTCATTTAATATAAGCCCCGAAATAGTGGCCGCTTCTTTTTGTTCAGGCGTGATGGTTAATTCCCGCTGCAAGGCACGTTCCAATGCGAAAAGAGAGCAGTCACCCTTTACGGTTAAACTACCGTCCCGGTGAGTTATCCACGCATCTCGTGTTTTGTGAAATTCATCTTTAATAACCCCAATAACTAAATGCAACAAATTATCCAGGGTGATAAATCCTATAATGTCACCCTGACGACCATAAACCAATGCAAAATGAGGCATCCCCCCCTGAAATTGACGCAGTAAAGCTAAGGCTGGCATGCGATAGGTAATTTTGGGGATGGGGCGTGCTAATGACTGTAAATCGATAATTTCATTGCGGGTTTTAGTTCCTTGCAGGATGTGCAAATCCTTAACGTGTAGAAGCCCTGCAATTTGTTTTTTTTGTGGGTCATAAATAGGGTAGCGGCTATAACGATAACGATTCAAAATACTGATAAGCTCATTTTTTGCCATGTGAGAGTTAAGCGTAATCATGTCATGAGATGAGCGCATTACATCCATTGCCCGCAAATCAGCCAGCTCAAGGGTGTGGGAAAGGATGCTGCTCTCCTGGGGTGACAGCTCGCCATGAAGTTGGCTTGAGCGAAGTATTAATTTTATTTCAGCGCTTGTGTGAGATTTTTCTCCGGGGTGAGTTTCATCGAGTCGCAATTGCCTTAAGAAAAAATTTGAGCAGAAATTAAGTACCCAGATAACCGGGTACATCACCCAATAAAACGCATACAAAGGAATGGCGGTCCATAAAGAGATGAGTTCGCTCTGCCGAATAGCTAAAGATTTAGGCATGAGTTCGCCCACTACAATATGGAGGAAGGAAATAATCGAAAAAGCGACAATAAAGCTGATAAACTCAATAACTCTTGGTGTTATGACATCAAACGAGCTTAGAAAGGGCGTAAGAAGATTGGCAAAGGCAGGCTCGCCAATCCAGCCAAGTCCCAGTGATGCCAAGGTAATACCTAGCTGGCAGGCGGATAAATACGCGTCCAGTTGTCGATGAACTTTTGCTAAAATAGCGCCGCGCCATGGGTATTCCAGGGCAATAATGCCGACCCGCGTATGACGTAGTTTTACCATACCAAACTCAGCTGCGACGAAGAAGGCATTGAGCAGTACTAAAAGAAAACCAATTAATATTAATAGAATATTAGTCATGTTAGAAATAGTAACTGGTTTTAGTCATTAATTTGGATACTCCAGTCATAAGTTTTCTGATAAAAATAGGAAGCGCAACGCCACCGGCATCTTTTGCTACCAGCGCGTGATGAGATTCATCTTCCTGCATTTGTTCTAAAATTACGCGCGTTTTTTTATCTTGGGGCGGTAGATTTTTTAAGTGATTTTGCAAATGGGCACTGACTTGTTGTTCTGTTTCAGCGACAAAGCCAAGACTTACGCGATCGCCCAAAAGCCCTGCCACACTGCCAATCATTAGCGAGCCAAAATACCAAAACGGATTTAAACGGCTCGTGTAGCTATCTAAATCACGTAAACGTTGTTCGCACCATGCCAAATGATCATTTTCTTCTTCGGCCGCATCCATCATTTGTTGTTTGATGGTAGTTAATTTGGCGGTAAGGGCTTGCCCTTGGTACAAGGCCTGTGCGCATACTTCGCCTGCATGATTCACCCGCATTAATCCTGCTACGTGTTTTTTCTGGGCGATATCAAGCGGCTCATCAACCAGTTGCTCACCAGGAAATGAACGTTTACTGGCGCGATTTTCTGGTGGAACCATGGTGCGAATTGCCAAATCAACATTGTTTAACAAATGGTCAAGAAAATTTAAGTCTCTCATTGATAACTCTACTCACAGGTTCTTTCACTATGGTAGCCTGAATATTCCTGTGTTTGAAGTTTATAATATCTATTTGTCAAATTTTTAAGACGATTCCCCTTGGTACTTCGAAAGCATATACTATAAAAAATTGCTGGCAGGACTATTATTTTGGCATCACTAAAAGCCACTTTTGACGGTATCGGTACGGGTGGAGGCGTAGCATGGCCTTTATTCGGGATATTATTTTCTACATTGGGTTTGGCTGTGGGTGGAACACTTACCATCATTATTGGTTCAACGGTGGGAGTTTTATTTCTTGCAGTGTGCTTGCCCGTGTTTTATCTGTCCTATAAAAACTCCTCGAAAGAAGAACAGGCTTTGCGCGCGAAATTAAAGGAAGATCGCGAGGGGTTAAATAAGGGAATGTTCTCTTATTTGCAAAGCATTTTTGATGAGTATTTATGTGCGCTAGCATCGATAGATGATATAGAGCATGAGGAACTTTTAAATTATATTATAGGTAAAATAGGCAATGATAAGCTTGGCGTAAATAGTGCTTTTTTAAATCAATTATTTACGGCTATGCTGACGGATAAGCGGATTTTAACAAAATTTGTGACGGACAAAATTTCAGAAAAAGAGTTGGCTCTGACAATGAAGCCATCTCGATATAGAGTCACCTTTTCTCAAAAACAAACACCACGAAGTTTGCTCGTGAGCGCTGCATTTATAGGATTTGTAAGTACTTTTGGTGCTGTCGCTGGAAGTAGCTCTGGTATTTTAGGTCTTCTGACTGGTATGAGTATTTTTGCAGGCCTTGCCGCTTTTCCCATTTTAGGCTGGGGGATATTATCAGCAGCCGTTTTGGTAAGTTTTCTGGTTGCCGGTGTCTTTATTTATGTAGCAAATGAAAAATTTCAACTAAGGCAGGAGCATTCAGCGCTAAAAGAAGTCTATCAGCAGCTGGACAATATTACTTCAGATAGAAATAAAGCGTTAAACGTAGAGCGAATTTCCAAAAAAATTATTGATTCCATAGCGAAACCAGAGGGTAGTCCGCCGTTAAATGCGCTTATACCGCAATTATTAGGTGAGTTTAGCGACTCTTTTTTTACTCCCTGGCATCCCAAAAATCCTGATATCCCCATGAATATTCCAGCCGAGCAGATAAGCGGAGACTCGGGTAATCGGCTATAAGGGGTAAGTCGCCTCGAATCGGAAAGATATCATGACCATTACGCCACACGCTCTGGTTCCAGTAAAATCGTATGTCCTTCTATTTTTCCCTGGGATGGCACAATCTTGCTGAAGACAGGGAGGAAGGGAGGCGGTTCAGTCAAAACGTGAA
>JAUXWR010000059.1 GCA_030680075.1 Legionella sp. | reverse complement strand
TGGCGGTGTGGGAAACCTTCTACAACGGCCCGGACTATCAGGGCCTCAAGCACATCCGCGACGCCTGCTCGTCGGCGCGGCTGGTGAGTGTCGAAGGGCTGTAACGCGGAGCGCGCGCATGCCGGTCAATCGCCGTGTCGTTCTGAAATCGCGGCCAAACGGCATTCCGCAGGCGGAGCATTTCGAGATCGTCGAGACGCTGGTACCGGAACTCAGCGACCGGCAATTCCTGGTGCGCAACGAATTCCTGTCGGTCGAGCCGGCGATGCGCGGCTGGGTTTCAGCGGTGGCCAACTATTCGACGCCGGTCGGGATCGGCGAAACCATGCGCTCGTTCTCGGCCGGTACCGTCATTGCCTCGCGCCATCCCGGTTACGCCGAGGGCGACAAGGTGATGGGGATGCTCGGCTGGCAGCACTTTGCGGCGTCGGACGGGTCGGACATCACGCGCAAGGTGACAGAGAACGACCTGCCATTGTCGTTGTCGCTCGGCCTGCTGGGCTTGAACGGCGTCACCGCCTATTTCGCCTTGCTTGAGCTTGGCCTGCCGCGACCGGGCGATACGGTTGTCGTTTCGACCGCGGCCGGTTCGGTTGGCTCGGCGGTCGGACAGATTGCCAGGCTGATGGGCTGCCGCACCGTGGGCATCACAGGTGGTGCAACGAAGGTGAATCTCTGCCGCGATGCGTTCGGCTACGACGACGCCATTGACTACAAGTCCGGCAATGTCGCGGAGGCGCTGAAGACTGCCTGCCCGCGCGGCATCGACGTCTATTTCGACAATACCGCGGGCGCGATCAGCGACGCCGTGCTTTCACAACTCGCGGTCGGCGCGCGCATCGTCATCTGCGGCACGGCTTCAGTGGCGAGTTGGGACCCTCCGCCGCAAGGTCCGCGCGTCGAGCGCCACATCCTGGTCAAGCGCGCGCGCATGAGCGGCTTCATCGTGTTCGACTACGCCCATCGCTACGAAGAAGCGGTGGCGCGGCTGTCGACGTGGGTGCGCGACGGCAAACTGCGCTACCGCGAGGACATTCTCGACGGCATCGAGCACGCGCCCGGCGCAATCGCGGAATTGTACCGCGGGGAGAATTTGGGCAAGCGCTTGATCCGCCTGCCGTAGTCAAGCCGGCCCGAGCTTGCGGTTGATCCAGCCGAGAAGCTTCGCCAGCGGCGCCCGCAGGAACGGCACGTCGAGGGCAATCAGCGCCAGACCGAGCGGGACCATCCAGAAGCCGAGGATCGGCAGAAAGCCGAGAAAGCCCCCGGCGATCAGCACGAGCGACAGCGGCACGCGAACCCACACGGCGCCCGGCCGGCGCACGCGCTCAAGCGGACGCGAAGCCCAGTCAGGCAAGCGGGCCTGCAACAGGTCGAGTTCGAGATGCAGCCGCTCCTTTGGAGGCATACCCAATAAGAAACATGG
>JAUXWR010000052.1 GCA_030680075.1 Legionella sp. | reverse complement strand
CGGAGCGGGTCGAACTTGCCCGAGTAGGCGCCGATGTGGATCCCGAGGGCGAGCGGGGCGATGGTGCCGTGCCACAGCCCATGGCCCCAGGCCGGCGAGGACGGGCAGAAGTAGCGGTCGCCCGGCTCCAGGCCGACCCCGTAGAGCGCGGCCACCATCAGCGTCACCACCGAGCGATGGGTGTGCTTCACCGCTTCCGGCAGTTCGCGCGTGGTGCCCGAGGTGTACTGGAACACCGCCAGGTCGGAGGCCTGCGTCGAGGGCTCGAACACCGGCGACTCCGCCCGCAGGGCAGACCCGAAGGCGGCATCGGCGTCCACCAGCGCGAGGCCCGGGAAGCGGCCGCGGAGCGCTTCGGCCCGGTCCTGCGTGATCACCAGCGAGGGCTTGCAGTCCTCGACGCGCAGCGCCAGCGCGTCCGGACCGAACAGCGTGAACATCGGCACCGCCACGGCGCCGTACTTGATGGCGCCGAACATGGCGACGTAGAAGGCGCGTGAGGGCTCGAGCAGCACGGCGACGCGGTCCCCTTTGCGCACGCCCCGGCGCGCCAGCCAGTGCGCGAAGCGCGAAGTGTCGTCCGCGAGCTCGGCGAAGCCGAGGTGCTCGGCATGGCCGTCGGCGAACTGGATGCTGATGGCGGTGCCTCGGCCGCGATGCCGGTCGATGCATTCGTGCGCGATGTTCATGCGCGCCTTGTCGCCGTCGAACCGCGCCCAAAGGCCGTCCCACGAGAAATCGCGGCTCGCTTCGACCGCGGACCTCACAGCACCGCCTTCGCGGCGAACAGCGCATCGATCGTGGATGCGTCGTAGCCGAGGCCGGCGAGCACGGCACGCGTGTCGGCGCCCTTCGCCTTCGGCGCGCTGCGCACCGCGCCCGGGGTGCGCGACAGCTTCACCGGAATGCCGGTGCCGCGGTAGCCGTCCTGTTCCACGCGCATGCCGCGGTGGGCCGCGTGCGGATGCGCCAGGGCCTCTGGCACCGTGGCGACGATGCCCGCGGGCACGCCCGCGGCCATGAGCGCCTCGGCGAACGCCGGCAGGTCCCTGCCCTCGAGGCCGACCTCGATCCGCGCGCGCAGCGCGGTGCGGTTCTCGCTGCGGCCGGCGTTGTCGGCGAAACGCGGGTCGTCCGCGAGCTCCGGCTGGCCGAGCAGGCTGGCGAAGCGGCGGAACTGCGGGTTGTTGGAGACGCCGAGGTAGATCTCGCGCCCACCGGCGGCGAACTTGTCGTACGGATAGATGTTGGGGTGCGCCGAGCCCAGCGCCCGCGGCTCCTTGCCGGAGTAGAGCCAGTTGGCGGCGTGCGGCAAAAGCAGCCCGAGCGCGGTGTCATACAGGCAGGACTCGACGAACTGGCCCTGGCCGGA
>JAUXWR010000024.1 GCA_030680075.1 Legionella sp. | reverse complement strand
ATCCTGCGGGCAAGTGGCGCGTGCGACGCCCTGCGCGCAATGCTGGAAACGCTGCAACACACCATCCTGCACGATCTCCGGCATAAATTGGACATGATCCAGCCCGGCGATGTCGCCGGGTGGGGCCGGGCCAGCGACCCGACCACACTGGCGATGGTCCTGGAGATGCTCGCGCCGGAGCTGGATTCGGATCGGCTGAAGTCGGTGTCGCACGCGATCTGGCCGGACATCAGCGGCTATCCCGATTTCGCGCCGGAGCTGGCCTGGCTCTCCTACACCCTCGGGGAGCTGGCCGCACTCGACGCGGAGGCCGCCCCGGCGCGCGCGAAGTCGTACGCGGGCTACGCCAGTATGCTGGGCTATCCGAGCCGGCTGGAGAAGCACCAGGAGCGCGATGAGTATTGGTTCTGGCTGCGCGAGACGCAGCTTGGCAAACCGGGGGATTGACCGTGGACCTCACGCTGCTCCAGGCCACGGAAAGCGCCCTCGTCGAACACTGGCAGATCGCGCCGCGCGGCACGTCGCCCTACGATTTGAACCGGCAGCTCCTGCTGGAGGCGCTCTCGGAGCGGATACTCCATCTGCTCCGACACCGGCCCGAAAAACTGCTTTCCGCGCTGTATATCCTGGACATAGGCGAGCTGGTGTACAACCGCGCGATGGAGCAGGATTCGATGGAGGATCGCGCGTGGTCCCTGGCGGAAGCGGTGTACGATCGGGAAACCGAAAAAATTCAGTTGCGCGAAAAGTATGCACGGGAATATGGCCGGGGACAGATAGGCAACGGGGATGGTCCGGACGGATCGGGCTGACCGGGCGCCTGTCGCCGTTGCCGCCGGTTTCGACTACCCGTCCCAACCCATGCTATAGTACGGGCTTTCCCATCACGCCCTCCTCCGGACAGTGCCTCTGGCGCCAGGCGGCCCGCACCACCCATGAAAAAGTTTGACGAACAGCTTGTGTCCGGCAGCATACTCCGGTCCGTGTGGAAGTTGGCGTGGCCGGCGACGCTGC
>JAUXWR010000046.1 GCA_030680075.1 Legionella sp. | reverse complement strand
CCGTTGGCATCTTCTCGTTGAGCAAGGTGATCCGGAGCAAGCCCAACCCGGCGAAGATCCTGCCCTACGAGAGCGGCATCCTGCCCTCGACGCCCGTGCGGCAGCGGTTCTCGATCGACTTCTACCTCACGGCGATGCTCTTCATCGTCTTCGACATCGAGCTGGCGTTTCTCTATCCGATCGCCGTGACCCTGCGCGACGACGGGCTCGTGGGCCTGGTGGTGCTGCTGGTGTTCGTGTTCACGCTGATCGAGGCCCTGGCCTACATCTGGAAGAAGGGGGCGCTCGAATGGCGCTGATCCCGCCGCCCGGGAGCCCGATCGAGCGGGCACCGCGCACCGACCCCGAGATCGACCGCGACCTGCGCGAGGTGCAGGAGGCCGAGTTCGAGAAGAGCCTCCTCATCACGACCTTCGAGAAGGCGCTCCAGTGGGCCCAGGCGAGCTCGGTCTGGCCGGCCACCTTCGGCCTGGCCTGCTGCGCCATCGAGATGATGCACACGGCCACCCCGCGCTACGACATCGCCCGCTTCGGCGCCGAGGTGTTCCGCGCCTCGCCGCGCCAGGCCGACCTGCTGATCGTCTCGGGCCGCGTGGCGCAGAAGATGGCTCCGGTGCTGCGCCGCATCTACGACCAGATGCTCGAGCCCAAGTGGGTCATCTCGATGGGCGCCTGCGCCTCCACCGGGGGCGTCTTCAACAACTACGCGCTGGTGCAGGGGGTGGACAAGGTCGTCCCCGTGGACGTCTACGTGCCCGGCTGCCCGCCGCGCCCGGAGGGCCTGATCGAGGGGATCCTCGTGCTGCAGCGCCTGATCGGCGCCAACGGCCTGCCAAGCTCCTCGGACCTCCGACGTGAGATCGCGCCCGTGAGCGCCGGGTGAGCGAGGTAGGGAGCACGATCGACTCCGCGGTGGCCGGCGCGGTCGTCACGGAGATCACCCACGCGGGCGAGCTCACCATCGAGATCGCGCGCGAGCGCATCCTCGAGGTGGCCCGCTTCGTGAAGGGGTCGCCGCTCTCGTACGTGCTGCTGTCGGACGTCACGTGCGCCGACATCCCCGAGCACCCCGAGCGCTTCCGCATCGCCTACCACCTCTACTCACTGGAGACCGGCACGCGGCTGCGGCTGCGTGTGTGGGCCGGGCAGGATCCCGCCGGCGGCGGCGGTCCGGAGGTGGATTCGGTGACGAGCGTCTGGGCGACGGCCAACTGGCACGAGCGGGAGGTCTACGACATGTTCGGCATCCG
>JAUXWR010000040.1 GCA_030680075.1 Legionella sp. | reverse complement strand
TATGTATATCATATAGTTTTCCTATAATTTTTGTTTTGTGTTATGTACACTATTATTGTTATTATCAATACTTTATTATATTTTAAATATTTTTATAATCATTCAATAATTTATATATTTTTTATGACATCATCTTTTTATAAACTTTATACATTTTTTATAGATTTTTAAACTTTCTTACTTTTCAAGATTACTAACTTTATGATTTTTACAGATGTTTTATGTTTTTAGATTTTTACGTTTTTATAGATTTTGTTTATTTTAACATTTTTTACTTTTATAGTTTTTATCGAATACTCCTTTTTATACTTTTTGATACTTTTCATGATTTATTTTTTTCTTTTATTTTACTTTTAATTTTCACTATTTTTAATAATACTTTTAATATAGAAATGCGGAGCCTCTGAGTGGAGCTGTCGCGTCGCCCTCGACTCTAAAAGCAGGCATCGCCAGCTCGCCCCTTTTTTCGCTCCTCGACTAGAGCTGGTCACGTAGTGTTGTGCGACACGCGATTCGCAAGGTTTGTAATTGCGTACTTCCTCACTCAACTTTGCCACACAGTGGCTCTGAGGTTTCTGGTTTGCTGTACCAGCTCTGGACCTGTTCGTTCCGGGAGCCGCTTCGCTCCTAGACATCCGTTTCTTAAAATCCTGAAATGTGGCGTTTTTGACGTTTTTGGCCATTTTTGGGGTCCCCAGGTAAATGCCTGTCCTGGCCCGATTTTGAGGGTTTTCTGACTGGGGTCCAATTTTGACATTTTTACACTTTTTTTATAGTTTTTATAATTATTTTTTATATACTTTTATATTTTATGATTTTTAAAAGTCAAATTTATTGATTATTTTGATGGTTTTGAAAAAGTCGTGACATTTTTGAGAATTTTTGATGTTTTAAAGACCTTATTTTTAACACTTTCTTAATAATTATTTTATACTGTTTTATAATTTGTCAAGAAACTCGCACTGTGTAATTTTAAAAACATGTCGAAAAGTACCAAAATCC
>JAUXWR010000036.1 GCA_030680075.1 Legionella sp. | reverse complement strand
GACGCTGCTGTAATTGGCGGAGTTGCTACCAGCACAATCAAAGAAGACACAGCAGTTAGCGGTGGCAACTTACTGGCTTCTGGCGCTTTGACCATTTCTGATGTCGACACCGGTGAGGCAGCCTTTGTTGCGCAAAGCAGTGTATCAGGTAACTACGGCAGCTTCAGTGTTAACGCCGCTGGCGAATGGACGTATGCCGCTGACAACAGTCAGTCCGCTATTCAGGCTTTACCAGAAGGCAGTAGTCTCACCGATACCTTTAGCGTTGCCTCCATTGATGGAGCGAGCCAACAGATCACCATCACCATTAATGGTACTAATGACGCTGCTGTAATTGGCGGAGTTGCTACCAGCACAATCAAAGAAGACACAGCAGTTAGCGGTGGCAACTTACTGGCTTCTGGCGCTTTGACCATTTCCGATGTCGACACCGGTGAAGCAGCCTTTGTTGCGCAAAGCGGTGTATCAGGCAATTACGGCAGCTTCAGCGTCAACGCTGCGGGCGAATGGACTTATGCCGCTGATAACAGTCAGTCTGCTATTCAGGCTTTACCGGAAGGTAGCTCTTTAACCGATACCTTTAGCGTTGCGTCCATTGATGGCGCGAGCCAACAGATTACGATTACCATTAACGGTACCAATGACGCGGCTGTTATTGGCGGAGTTGCGACCAGTACAATCAAAGAAGACACCGCGGTGAGTGGCGGCAACTTGCTCGCTTCTGGCACTTTAACCATTTCTGATGTTGACACCGGTGAGGCAGCCTTTGTCGCGCAAAACAGTGTATCTGGCAACTACGGCAGCTTCAGCGTCAACGCTGCGGGTGAATGGACCTATAGTGCTGACAACAGTCAATCGGCGGTTCAATCCTTACCAGCAGGTGGAAGCCTTACCGATACCTTTACGGTCGCGTCTGTTGATGGCGGCACTACTCAACTGATTACCCTCACCATTAATGGAACCAATGATCTGGCCGTCATTGGCGGCGTGGCTACTGCTACACTCACTGAAGACACTAATGTCACTGGTATGTCGGCTATGAGTGCTGGCAGCTTGAACTCATCCGGTGTGCTCACCATTATTGATGTGGATGCTGGTGAAGCCGCCTTCATCGCCCAAAGCAATGTCGCTGGCAACTATGGCAGCTTCAGCGTTAATGCTGTTGGTGAATGGACCTATACGGCTGACAATGGCCAGTCTGCGATTCAATCTTTACCAGCAGGCGGAAGCATCACCGATACCTTTACGGTCGCCTCTGTTGATGGCGGCACTACTCAACTGATTACCATCACCATTAACGGCATCAATGACGCAGCGATCATTGCTGGTGTAAGTACAGGAATAGTGAAGGAAGACACTAATGTGACTGGCGGTAATTTACTCGCCTCAGGCACCCTGACCATTACTGATGTAGACACCGGTCAGGCCGCTTTTGTAGCGAGCAGCAATGTATCCGGCAACTATGGTTCCTTTAGTGTTAACGTGGCTGGTGATTGGACTTATAGTGCTGACAACAACCAGTCTGCGATTCAGGCCTTACCACAAGGTGGCAGCCTCACGGATACCTTTACGGTAGCTTCTATTGATGGCACGACTAAAGCGGTTACTATTACGATCAATGGTACGAATGACTCGGCCGTTATTGGCGGTGTGAGTACAGGTTCTGTTAAGGAAGACACGAATGTCAGCGGAGTAAGGCTTAATGCCTCCGGTATATTGACTATTAGTGACGTCGATACTGGCCAAGCCGCGTTTATCACCCAAAATAATGTCGTTGGTAATTATGGTACGTTCAGTATCAATACCAGTGGCGCATGGGCCTATATTGCCAATAACAATCAGAGTGTCATTCAGGCCTTGCCGGAAGGAAATAGCCTTACCGATACCTTTGCCGTCGCGTCTGTTGATGGTACGACACAATTGGTTACTATCACCATTAACGGTACCAACGATATAGCCGTTATTGGTGGGGTAAGTACTAGTACGGTCATGGAAGACACTAATGTTAGCGGTGGCAACTTGTTGGCTTCTGGTGCTTTGACGATTACGGATGTGGACACTGGACAGGCGGCTTTTATCGCCCGAAGCAATGTCGACGGCAACTATGGCAGCTTTAATGTTGACTCTGCAGGCAATTGGACTTATTTTGCCAATAATAGTCAACTTCCGATTCAGGGTTTACCGGCCGGTGGCAGCCTCACCGAAACCTTTAGCGTATCTTCCCTTGATGGCAGCGCCACTCGACTGGTTACCATTACTATTAATGGCACTAATGATGTGGCCGTTATTGGTGGTGTAAGTACTGGTGTCGTTCAAGAAGATATCAGTGTCAGCGGTGGTAATTTACTCACCTCTGGCACACTGACTATTGCTGATGCAGACACCGGCCAAGCTGCCTTTGTAGCGCAAAGTAATGTAGCTGGCAATTATGGTAGCTTCTCTATTACGACCGGTGGTGCATGGAGCTATTCTGCTAGCAACAGCCAGACTGCTATTCAGGCCTTGCCTGCAGGTGGCAGCCTCACCGAAACCTTTACCGTTTCATCCCTTGATGGCAGCACCACTCAACTGGTTACCATTACTATTAATGGCACAAATGACGTAGCCGTGATTGGTGGTGTAAGTACTGGTGCAGTTCTTGAAGATACCGGCGTCAGTGGTGGTAATCTGCTCGCCTCTGGCAACCTTACCATTACGGATGTAGACACCGGCCAAGCCGCTTTTGTAGGGCAAAGCAACGTGGCTGGCAATTATGGTAGCTTCACTATTACGACCGGTGGTGCATGGAGCTATTCTGCTAGCAACAGCCAGACTGCCATTCAGGCCTTACCAGCCGGTGGAAGTCTCACCGATACCTTTACCGTGGCGTCTGTCGATGGCACAACCAAACTGATTACCATCAACATTAACGGTATCAATGATACCGCCACTATCGGCGGGGTAGTCATCGGTATAGTTACAGAAGATACTAATGTTAGCGGTGGTAATCTGCTCGCTTCCGGCACACTGACCATTACGGATGTCGACACCGGCCAGGCTGCTTTTGTTGTACAAAATAATATATCTGGCAACTACGGCAGCTTCAGCGTCAATGCTGCTGGCAATTGGACTTATGTTGCCAGTAACAGTCAGACTGCAATTCAGGCTTTACCACAGGGTAATAGCCTTACGGATACCTTTACCGTGTCCTCTGTTGATGGCACTGCTACCAAACTCATTACAATTACCATTAACGGCACTAATGACGCCGCTGTCATTGGTGGGGTAAGCACGGGTAGTGTTACGGAAGATACGAATCTTAGTGGTGCCAATTTGCAGACTTCTGGTTCCTTAACCATTAGTGACGTGGATACCGGTCAGGCCTTGTTTATCGGTCAAAGCGGTGCTGCTGGCAACTATGGTATCTTTAGTGTTACCGCCTCAGGTAGTTGGGATTATATTGCCAGCAATAGCCAATCTGCGATTCAGTCCTTGCCAGCTGGTGGAAGCCTTACCGATAGCTTTACCGTGACTTCTGTTGACGGTACAACCAAACTGGTTACCGTTACCATTAATGGTACTAACGATGCAGCCGTTATTGGTGGTACAAGTACTGGTACGGTCACGGAAGACACCAATGTGAGCGGTGGTAACTTAATCACCTCCGGTACACTCACCATTACTGATGTTGATACTGGTCAGGCCGCCTTTATCGGCCAAAGCAGTGTTACTGGCAACTATGGTATCTTTAGTGTTAGCGCTGCAGGCAATTGGACTTATATTGCCAGCAATAGCCAGTCTGTCATCCAGGCTTTGCCGGCAGGAAGCAGCCTGACCGATACCTTTACCGTGGCCTCTATTGACGGTACGACTAAACTAATTACCATCACCATTAATGGCACCAACGATGCCGCTATTATTGGCGGGGTGACAACAGCTACAGTCAAGGAAGATACTGCGGTTAGTGGTGGTAACTTGCTGGCTTCCGGTTCGCTCACTATTAGTGATGTGGATACGGGTCAGGCATCTTTCGTGGCACAAGGAATTGTTGGCAGTTACGGCGCTTTATTCAATATTAATACCAGTGGCCAATGGACTTATCAAGTCAACAACAGCAATTCTTTGCTCCAGAAACTCGCTGAAGGCACAACGGTCGTAGATCGCTTTACTGTTACCTCATTAGATGGAACACCCCAGGAAATTAGCGTAACGGTGACGGGTACAAATGATGCGCCCATCGCTCAAGCCGGTCTCATTAAAATAGGGGAAGGGGATACGGTAAAAGGACAATTGATTGCCACGGATATTGACGCAGGTGATGCAAGTAAGTTGACTTATAGTGTCGTGAGTGGTCCTGCCAGTGGCGTGTTAGTGTTAAATTCTGATGGATCGTATTCTTATCAGCCAAACACTACTTATTTTGGCGCAGACAGCTTTACCTATAGAGTTACCGACTCTCAAGGGGCAACCAGTTCAGCGGCTACCGTGGATATTAGTGTCTTTGAACGACGTTATGAATATACCCTAGACAATGAAACACTGGCTAATACTGGGCAAACCAGTGGTACGCAGATGGATCCAGATGTCGCATCCTTAAGCAATGGCGGGTATGTTATTGTTTGGGAAGGAGCAGGTACTGGGGATACTACGGCTGTGTGGGGTCAGCGTTATGATTCTTTTGGACAAGCTGTAGGCAGCAATTTCAGAATCAATGTGACTACAACAAACACGCAGCAGAATGTTGCTGTAAAGGGAACGCCGAGTGGTGGTTTCGTTGCAACCTGGGAATCTGCGGCCCAGGATGGTTCAGGTTCGGGGGTTTATTTCCGTATTTATGATGCAAATGGCGTCGGTGGTAGTGAGATTCGGGCTAACCAGACAACTACCCAAAATCAAACTGCTCCGGATGTGGTAACCCTCTCAAACGGCAATATTTATATCACTTGGCAATCCACTCAATCCGGTACGGCGGATATTTATGGTCGGCTTTTTAATTCCGCAGGAACGGCATTGACCAATGAAGTTTTAATGCATACCGCAACAGGTACTCAGTCAGTCCCAACTATTGCGACTTACGGATCAAGTAATAACATGATTATTGCCTGGCAAGATAACGCGGGTGGCACAAACGATATTAAGGGGCAGTTAGTTACTTCCAGTGGAACACTAAGCGGCAGCAATTTTACTATCAATAATACAATCACAAATTCTCAAACGAACCCAGCTGTCGCAACGCTTGCCAATGGTGGCTTTGTTGTTGGTTGGGAGTGGTCTGTATCCGCTAATAACGATGGAGTAATGGCAAGAATTTACAATAGCAGTGGTGTGGCCGTTGGCAATGAATTTAATGTGAATACCACAACTGCTGGCACTCAAACCAATATTGCTTTAACAGGGTTAAGTAATGGCGGTTTTCTCGCCACCTGGACATCACCTGGCACCGGCAATGAGATATTTGCTCAAGAATTTGATGCCAGCGGTAACAAGATAGGGGCAGAATTCCTTGTTAACGTCACTATTACCAATGCACAAGAATTTTCAGCATTAGCGACACTTGCCGATGGAACAGTAGTTGCCGCTTGGGAATCTCTCTCTAATACTGGAAGTATAGGGGAGGATGTCTACTATTCCTTACTGAAAAACCTCAATCAAGGTGCTTTGATTATGGCGGGTGGAGCTGGTAACGACAGCTTTATGGGCACGTCCTATGCCGATACTTTTACGGGTGGTACGGGTGATGACCGCTTCGAAGGTCGCGGTGGAGCTGACAGCTTTACCGGAGGGGATGGCAGCGATACGGTTGTTTATACCAGTTCGACACAAGCGGTACAAGTTAATTTGACCACGGGCGTCGGAACCGGCGGTGATGCTCAGGGGGATACTTACAATACTATTGAGAACGTGGTTGGCTCATCTTTCAATGATACTTTGACGGGTAATACTGGCGATAATATCCTGACAGGTGGAGCTGGCAACGATACCTTGTCAGGTGTAGCTGGCACTAACACATTTATCCTGGGTCTCGGATCTGATACTGTTTTTGGCGGCACAGGACTTGATACAGTATCCTATCAGGACAGTGTAACCGCCGTCACGGTCAATTTAACAACAGGTACGTCAAGCTTTGGAGATACCTTTAACAGTGTGGAAAACATCAGGGGTTCTGCGCTTAGTGATTCACTGAGTGGGAATGCTTCCAATAATATAATTGAAGGTGGTGCCGGAGCTGATGCACTCTTTGGCGGCGGCGGAGTAGATACTCTGTCTTATACCAACTCCAATGCAGGTGTTACCATCAATCTTCAATTAGGCACGGCAAGTGGCGGACATGCTCAAGGGGATACCTACAGCAATTTCCAAAACGTTATTGGTTCTCAATACAACGATGTCTTGGTTGGTGATTCCAATAATAACACCTTCACTCCTTTGGGAGGAAATGACGTTGTTATGGGAGGAGCTGGAGATGATCTGTTCATTTTTGGAGAGAAAAGTGGCAATAACACAGTCTACGGTGGTACCGATACCACCAGTGGTGGCAGTTGGATTGATGCTGTTCAAATTGCCGGAGCCACAGCTGGACCTGCCGCCCATATCTCTACACAAACCGACTGGTTACTGCATACGGATGCGGCTTACACCGTTGTCGCCAATAAATTAACATTTACTGACGGTAACGCTGCCGGTACCGTGACAATCAGCGACGGCAGTACAGTGAACTTTGTCGATATTGATGAAATTCGCTGGAGTTAAGGCTTGCAATAGGCCTTGATTTAATTGAAACTGTTTCTATAAATGGGATTTATATACTGTATTAACTCTCTCACATGAGAATGATTAATGCAAAGGAATAGGGATGGAGCAAACCGCTGCTCAACAAAAAACAAAAAAAAACTCATTGCGCGACAGATTATTCAAGTTGTCCGGGATTGATCTTCTGATTTCGGAATGGAAGAGTACCACTGATGTTATTCATAGCGTCATGCTGGCTAGTTTAACCATTAATTTGCTTGCCCTCATTTTCCCATTGATCTTACTCCAGGTATATGACCGTATCATTCCCAATGAAGCGATTCTTACCCTTGTTTGGCTTGCCATAGGGCTATTGATTTCCTTAATTCTCGGAGGCTTTTTAAAAATTGCCCGAATTTACGTCGGCGCTTGGGCGGATGCACGGTTTGAACACATGACCGGTTGCAATGCGTTTGACAAGATCTTGGGCTGTCAGTTGCAATATTATGAAAGTGAAGGAAGTGGCAGACAACTCAAACGTATTACAGCATTGAATACACTAAAACAATTTTACGCGGGACAAGTATTAACCTCGCTGGTGAATTTCCCTTTTATTATTATTTTCCTGGTGCTAATTGCCTATATTGGCAGTTGGCTCGTATTAATTCCCCTTGTTATTATTGCCCTTGCTTTTTATGTAACGCAGCGCAACACTCAAGGCTTGCATGGTTTATTGAAAACAAGACAAGATCATGATTCAAGGCGTCTCAATTTCATCGTGGAGGCCATTTCCAAAATTCATACGATAAAGTCCAATACAATGGAAGCACAAATGCTTCGTCGTTACGAACGGCTACAACGAAGCACCTCCTTTTATGATTTTCAAACGACACAAAGCGGCTCAGCATTGACGTCGGATTCGATGTTTTTTTCACAATTAACTATCGCTGCGGTTGTGGGATTCGGAAGTACGTTAGTCTTTAATAATTATATCAGCGTCGGAGCGCTTGCCGCGTGCACTCTTCTCGCAGGTCAATGCCTACAGCCTGTTAATGGTCTAATTTCCCTGTGGGGACGCTTGCAAAATATCCGCCTTGCCCATGACGATTTGAACAAGATTTTGCATATGAAATCGGAATTTTCAAGTGATCAGGTGATGCTCGACGGCATAGAAGGCCAAATAGAATTTAAAGACGTGAGCTTTAATTACACTAAAGATAATGACAATTTGTTTGAGCACTTAAACTTAATAGTTAAGCCACGAGAAACTATTAGCATTACCGGTGAAAAACTCTCCGGCAAAAGTACATTGCTATCATTAATACTTAAGCTGCTGCTTCCTTCTGGAGGTACGTTAAAGATTGATGGGCATGATATCATGACTCTCTCGCCAGAAAACCTTCGTCGTTTTATAGGCTACATGCCAAAACAAGCCATCCTGTTTCAAGGGACAATAATGGATAATCTTACGCAGTTTAATCCGCAATACGAAGGGCGGGCTAAAGAGTTGAGTGAGAAAATTGGATTGGCGTCTTTCGTAGAACATTTTCCCGATGGCTACGACACGAAAATTGGTACGCAAAACACAGATACTTTGCCGCGTGGGATCATGCAGCGTATCGCGATTATCAGAGCGGTTATTCGTTCTCCATCGATCATTTTATTTGATGAAGCCAACATGTCGCTGGATATGGAAGGGGATAAACACATAAAAGAATTCCTGGAGGGGCTTCGTGGAGAGCATACGATGATAATTGTGTCGCATCGTCCCTCCATATTAAATATCGCAGAAAAACATTACATTATAGAAAACAAAATGTTACGGTTAATGAATGAAAAAAGCGACTCCGTTTGAAAATTGTTTATTACCTTTGCTAGGGTCTATGCACTGGCACGGAAGCTTGCGCAAAATAAAAGAGGCGATGCCTTATTTTGAGTCAATTACTACGGAAAGAAGCTTTCGCCAAGTGCTGGAGAATCTTAATTATGAATCACAACCCTTGGCCATTAAAAAGGGGTTGGATACTCGTTTATTCCCAGCCTTGATCGTCACTAAAAATAGTGAAGCCTGCGTTTTGCTTGCTTATGAAAAAAATGAATATAAAGTCTTTAATGGCTTGCGTAATGAAGAAATGCGAATTGCTGAGAGTGATTTTCCTGCGTTTATTTCGGGAAGCACCGCATACGTCTTTAAACCTCGCGATAAAAGTGATGAAGCACTAGAAACCCGCGGATGGTTCTGGCGAACACTAAGAATTAATAAGGCCCTGGTGATTAGTGCAATGTTTTTAAGTTTTATCTTGAGCCTCTTAATGTTGGCAACACCTATCTTTGTTATGTCAGTTTATGACAGCGTGATAGGGGCCTCTTCCTATCCTATGCTTAATGAATTTGGTGTTGGCATTGTTCTCGCTTTGGTTGGAAGTGTGGTGATTTATCGGGTACGGGCAAAACAATTGTCTCTTCTCGGTGCTAATCTTAGCCGAGTTATCGGGGATAAAATTATGGCGCAACTTCTTTATCTGGCTCCTTCCTATACCGAAACCAGTACGCCAGGAGCGCAGGTTGCCCGTATAAAAGATTTTGATCGTGTTCGTGAATTTGTTGCAGGTCCAATGCTGACGGTATTTTTTGAAATTCCTTTTATTGTTGTTGCCTTAATTATCATTGGTATTATTGGCAAATTTTTAGTCTTTATACCGCTTGCGATGCTGGTGGTGTTTATCCTCCTTGCTTATATTTTGTCGATAAAAGTAAACAAATGGATAAAAATTTCTGCAAAAACGGCCGCAGAGTTGCAGGAGTTTTTACTGGAATCCATGCAGGCACTCCGTGTAATAAAATACACAGCATCCATTTTTCCCTGGAGCGAACGTTATCGGGAAAAATCGGCTAAGGTCAATCTCATCAGCATCAAACTGACGCTATATGATGGCATAAGCTCGACTCTGTCTGAAATTATCATGATAACCTCAGGCATGCTTGTGTTGGCGTTTGGAGCCTTAATGGCCATGAACAATGAGCTTGAATTAGGTGCCATGCTGGCTATCATGATCATTGTCTGGCGAGTTTTAACCCCGATTAAATCTATTGTGGCTACAATGCCGCGTGTATTGCAATTACTAAGCAGTGTGCGGCAAATTGACCGATTGATGGCACTACCCACAGAGGCAACCCATATAGCCCGTGTTAAACATGAACAGATCAAGTTTCGAGGCGACATCATATTCGCCAGGGTGAGTATGCGTTACCCCTCTGCTTTTCATCCTAGTATGATGGGCGTCACTTTCAACATTAATGCAGGGACTGTTGTAGCTATAACAGGCCGAAATGGTTCAGGAAAATCCACGGTTTTAAAAGTACTTCTCGGTTTGTATCAACCCCAGGCTGGCGCTGTGTTGATTGATGATGGTGATATCCGTCAACTTAACCCCATTGATTTGCGCATGGGTGTTGGCTATTTGCCCCAAAACCCTGAGCTTTTCTTTGGAACTATTGCAGATAACTTACGCCTTGGTAATCCAACAGCCACTGATGAAATGCTTAATCAGGCAGCTCGTGATGCGGGTATTCTGGATGTCATTTTGAACCTGCCGGAAGGATTTTTGACGAAAATCCACGATCAGAGCGCACAAATACTCTCCAGTAGCTTTTGTCAATCCTTATGCCTTGCCCGCGCCTATATTCGTAATACATCGATACTTTTATTAGATGAGCCCGGTAATACCCTGGATAATGAAGCTGACAAGCAACTCCTTCATTATCTGAAATCATTAAAGGGAAAAAAAACGGTGATCATGGTGACGCATCGACCTTCTCACTTAAGAGAAGTGGATAAAATTATCGTCATGGATCAAGGACAGGTAGTGCTGCAAGGTGAACCCAAAGACGTATTGGATAAAATACCTCTCAACATGATATAACGAGACTAACGAATGGATGAAAAACATTTATCTCAGGAACAATTAAAGCAGATTTCAGACGTCACTTACCTGGAAGAATCCAGCAATCTGCGCCTGGTGTTGCAAGGTATAATTGCTATTACGGCCCTAGTGCTTGGTTTGCTTCTTTGGTCAGCTTTTGTGACAATCCAGGAGACAGCAACTGCTATGGGACAGATTATTCCCGAAGGGGAAATTCAGTCTGTGCAGCACCTCGAGGGAGGTATCGTTCAACAGGTTTTGGTGAAAGACGGCGATATTGTGGTTCAAAACCAGCCTCTTGTCAGACTCAGCACGATAGAATTAAATTCCGAACGGGATCAATTGCGCAGTAATGTGATCTCAATGATTCTGCAGTCGGAGCGCTTGAAAGCCTATATTAATAAAACCCCTTCCGATCCAAAGCGATGGGCTGAGAAGGTAATGCAGTCAAAGTACAATACGATAGGATTTCAGTCCGAGATCAACGATTTGATCCAAAACGAAATGAACTTGCTGAAAACCGAACAGGAAGATATCCAGAATAAGGAGGCGGCTCTTAAAGACACCTTGGCGCAACGTAAAGAAAAGTTCAGTGAATTGCTTAACAAACGCCAAATATGGAAAAAACATCTCGAATTGCTCCAGCAAGAGTTTGACATGTATGAGAAACTAAAGGATAAAAATTATATTTCTAATAAGGATTATCTAAGCATTCTGCGAGCGCTTAATCAGGCAAAAGGGGAAGCAGCAAGTATTGAAAGCGAGATTGAGCAAACTAAATCAGCGATTTCTGAAACGGAAAATAATTTAAAAGAAGCGGATTCCACCGAAAGAGAAACATCGCTGACCGAACTTTCCAAAACGGAATCTTTATTACTTGAGGTCTATCATAAAATTGAAAAAATCTCGGAACAGATCCAGCGCTCCATCATCAGGGCACCCACCGGTGGTGTGGTAAAAGGCGTTAGTATATTTGCAGGCAATGTTATTAAACCCGGCGGTTTGTTGTTAGAAATTGTGCCGGAAAGCGGTAAGTTAATCGGAGAAATCAAGATTTTGCCGCGAGATATTGGCTATACTCGAATCGGACAAAAAGTTCGCGTGAAGATAACCAGTTACGACTATGCCCGCTACGGCAGTATCGATGGCGAACTGACCAGCATTTCAGCCTCAACCTTTCTGGATGCGGACAATAAACCCTACTACAAAGCGCGGGTTTCTTTGGCGAAACAATACCTTGGAATAGGTAGCCAACGCAAGGAATTAAAAGCGGGCATGTTGATTGAAGCCGACATTATTACGGGTTCAAAATCCCTTCTTGCCTACTTGCTTAGACCTATTCACCGCTCGGTTACTGATGCTTTCCGTGAGCGCTAGTTAAGAGGCAGTGGTAATCTACAATCTGATCTAAATTACTACGTCCCGCGACTTGTTCGCGGGATCCAGTTCGTATTCATTCCTTGCACCATGAACAAGTCGCGGGACGTAGGTATTTTTCCTCAGCCTCTTAATAAGGCGGCATAAGCCAAAAAGGAAATATCAGGGAAACATTCGATTAGGCTTAAGGGATAATAACCTATGGTCTGAATCGGTCTTTCCCTGTAAACTATTAGTCTAAATAAAGAATAGACAGGTCAGAAAATGTTAGAAGTCAATCAGATTACTCATAGTTTGGACTCTTTAGAAAAGCGAATAGATGCGCTTAGGGGGTATCTTTGACTTTGATAGTAAAAAAGAGCGGCTGGAAGAAGTTGTTCGCGAATTAGAGTCATCAACTATCTGGAATAATCCCGAAGAGGCTCAGGCTTTAGGCCGCGAGCGTGCGCAATTAGAAGCGGTGGTCATTCAGTTAACTTCATTAAAACAAAGCGTTATTGATTTGGCCGAGCTATTTGAATTGGCGCGCGCTGAGGATGATGAGGCTGCCATTAAAGATGTATCAGCCGAGTTGGCAGTAGTTGAGCAACAGGTCGAAGGACTTGAATTCAGGAAAATGTTTTCAGGAAAAATGGATGATGCTCATGCTTTTCTGGATATTCAGGCAGGTTCCGGCGGAACGGAGGCTCAGGATTGGGCTGAAATGCTCTTGCGCATGTATTTGCGTTGGGGTGAGCAACATGGGTTCACTACCGATTTAGTAGAATGCTCTGCGGGAGAAGTTGCTGGTATAAAAAGCGCGACCATTCATTTTGTGGGTGAATATGCTTATGGCTGGTTACGCACAGAAACAGGTGTGCACCGCCTGGTTCGCAAGTCCCCGTTTGATTCAGGGAATAGGCGACATACCTCTTTTTCTTCAGTGTTTGTGTCGCCTGAAATCGATGAAAATATCGAGATTGAAATAAACCCCGCTGATTTACGCATCGATACCTACCGTGCCTCAGGTGCGGGCGGGCAGCACGTTAACAGAACTGATTCGGCCGTGCGCATCACGCATAACCCAAGTGGTATTGTAGTGCAATGTCAAAATGATCGCAGTCAGCATAAAAATAAAGATCAGGCGATGAAACAATTACGCGCCAAACTTTATGAAATGGAGATGCAAAAAAAGAATTCAGAGCAGCAGGCTATTGAAGCCAATAAGTCTGACATAGGCTGGGGGTCGCAGATTCGTTCTTATGTACTTGATCAATCACGCGTCAAAGATTTACGCACAGGCGTTGAAACCAGTAATACACAAGCCGTACTTGACGGCTCTCTTGATCAATTTATTGAAGCTAGTTTAAAAGCAGGAGTAGGGGTAGCATGACAGAAGAGCATATAGGCGAACATATTGACGAGAGCGAAGTTTATCTCATTCGCAAACAAAAACTGGCGAATCTTCGTAGTGAAGGGTTTAATTTTCCAAACCAGTTTCGTCGTAAATATTTAGCCTCTAATTTAGTAAATCAATATGACGACCACGATAAAGAAAGTTTAGCCGAATTGCATGTCAAGGTCGCGGTTGCAGGTCGTATTGTACTTCGTCGAGTGATGGGTAAAGCCGGGTTTTTCCAAATTCAGGATGTATCAGGGCGTATACAAGTTTATATAAAACAAAATGATTTACCAGAAGTTTACGAGCAATTTAAAAATTGGGATTTAGGTGATATCGTTGGGGTAACAGGTGAGCTATTTAAAACCAATACCAATGAGCTCACGGTGCATGCTGATAACATCGAGTTACTTACCAAATCATTAAGACCATTACCTGACAAATGGCATGGTCTGGAAGATCAGGAGGTGCGTTACCGTAAACGCTATGTCGATTTAATTGCCAACGAAAAATCGCGCCGTACTTTTTTAATCCGCTCACAGATGATAAAAGCATTTCGCCAGTTTATGGACGGCCAACAATTTCTGGAAGTTGAGACGCCAATGATGCACCCTATTCCGGGTGGGGCTATTGCTCGGCCTTTTATCACTCATCACAATAGTCTTGATATGGAAATGTACCTGCGAATTGCTCCTGAACTTTATTTAAAGCGTTTAGTGGTAGGCGGGTTTGAGCGTGTTTATGAAATCAATCGTAACTTTCGTAATGAAGGTATTTCAACACGGCATAACCCTGAATTCACTATGGTTGAGTTTTACCAGGCGTATGCTGATTATCAGGATCTGATGGATTTTACGGAACATCTGCTTCATCATTTATGTGATGTAGTATTAGGAACACGTCAGGTTCAATATCAAAACCATGTGCTCGAATTTGGCAAGCCTTTTGCCCGCTTGTCGGTCAAAGAGGCAATTTTAGCGCATCATCCTGATATTCAGAAAGACCAACTGGAAACGTTGGAGGGTTGCAAAGCGATACTTGAGCGTCTCGGACTTCCGTTTAAAATGACCGATGGTTTAGGGAAGTTGCAGATGATAATTTTTGAAGAGACAATCGAGCATCAACTTATTCAGCCAACGTTTGTAACAGGATATCCTACCGAGATTTCTCCTTTAGCCAGACGAAGTGATACAAATCCTGAGGAAACAGACAGGTTTGAATTCTTCATTGCAGGCAGAGAAATTGCGAATGGATTTTCTGAGTTAAATGATGCTGAAGACCAGGCTGATCGTTTTCATAAGCAAGTTTTGGAAAAAGATGCAGGCGATATGGAAGCAATGCATTTTGATAGTGATTATATAGAAGCACTCGAATACGGCATGCCGCCAACCGCAGGAGAGGGTATTGGTATTGACAGATTGGTGATGTTATTTACCAATTCGCCATCTATTCGCGATGTGATTTTATTCCCTCATTTGCGTCAATCTTAATAAATTTGTAATTAATTGTAGGTTGGGCTAAAAGCCCGACCTACAGTTGATTTAAAAATAGCCCTCATTGAAGAATCCCAACCCTAAAATAAAATCAAAAAAAATTATGTATTTTAATATTGTCTTAATAATAAAAAGATAAAATTAAAGTCATTCAATCTTCTGGGTTTTAGGGACATGTCGGGATTAGACAATAATGATAATAAAAAACCACAGGCGACCCTTAAGAAAAATGTTCCATCCTCGTTAGACGCGGCACAAATTGCTCTGACAGTTGGAGCTTTGTTTGGGTTTTTGGCTGTTATGGGACTAGTGGTGTTGGCATGGCAGTTTGCTCTTGTCATGCTGTCCATGGCTATTGCAATGATAGCGTTAATGGTTGCTGTGACGTTACTCATCGTTCCACCACACACCTCTCGGAAGGAGAGTACCCCAGAAGGAGAACCATCTTCCTCCCCAAAGCAGTCAGGGGTAGAGCGAACAAACGACTTCGTTCATTCTACCCGGCAAATACTTAAATCAACAGGAGAAAAACCTGCCAGCATGGGTACAGAGCCTGGGCATTTTTCTTCACCCTTATCTCAAACTACAGAGAACGAAAATTTTAGGCAAGAAGATGTATCTATAAAAATATCACTATGAGCAATTCCAAGCTCTAATTATGAGTTTGATTCGAATTGTTTTGAATTTCACAAAGTTGATTTGGGTGATTTTTTTAAACAGTTAATAACTGACTTAGTGGTTTTGGAACAGGTGACTTTGTTTAGTCATTTTATTTCTCCTTAAATGAAAGGATGAGTTCTCTTTTCGTATTAATTTGGAACTTGAGAGGGGCTGTTGACAATTCACCGCTCACATCCCGCCTACGTGCCGCGGCTTGTCCGCGGCATCGAGTAGATGGTCAAATTAACATATCACCGCTCACATCCTGCCTACGTGCCGCGGCTTGTCTGCGGCATCCAGTAGATGGTCAAATTAACAAATGTTCTTGTTAATGCACGTCTTATGTTTATATTCATGCAAGTCAGCGCAATGGCACTCTTCATGTAGGAGCTACGACAGACCTTATTAAGCGCACTTGGGAGCACAAACGTACACATGCTGGTCTATATGAATACATGAACGGCTCGCTGTGAAAAACGTTTAAAAAATGGCCAATACAATGGGCATTAAATCTAATAGAAAAACTTAATTCCGAATGGCGTGATCTTTATGAAGAAATTTGCCAATGATTGAGATCTACTGGATGCCGCGGACAAGCCGCGGCACGTAGGCGGGATGTGAGCGGTGATATGTTAATTTGACCATCTGCTGGATACCGCGGACAAGCTGCTGCACGTAAGGCGGGCTGTGAATTGTCAACAGATCCTAAAAAACAGCTTTTAATTTAAACCTCTATAGTTCTCAGGTAGACTCCGGCCGTTATTAATATTGTCTGAGAAATTAATGAAACCAAATAATACCTTCTGCAGGATTGACATTCCTGTTCTTGATATAGACCGCGCTATTGGCTTTTACACAAAGCTTATCAATTCGTATTAATTTGGAATTTGAGAGGGTCTGTTGACAATTCACCGCTCACATCCCGCCTACGTGCCGCGGCTTGTCCGCGGCATCGAGTAGATGGTCAAATTAACATATCACCGCTCACATCCTGCCTACGTGCCGCGGCTTGTCCGCGGCATCCAGTTTAGATGGTCAAATTAACATATGTTCTTGTTAATGCAACCGTCTTATGTTTATATTCTTGCAAGTCAGCGCAATGGCACTCTTCATGTAGGAGCTACGACAGACCTTATTAAGCGCACTTGGGAGCACAAACGTACACATGCTGGTCTATATGAATGCATGAACGGCTCGCTGTGAAAAACGTTTAAAAAATGGTCAATACAATGGGCATTAAATCTAATAGAAAAACTTAATTCCGAATGGCGTGATCTTTATTAAGAAATTTGCCAATGATTGAGATCTACTGGATGCCGCGGACAAGCCGCGGCACGTAGGCGGGATGTGAGCGGTGATATGTTAATTTGACCATCTGCGGCACGTAAGGCGGGCTGTGAATTGTCAACAGATCCTAAAAAACAGCTTTTAATTTAAACCTCTATAGTTCTCATGGTAGAATCCGGCCGTTATTAATATTGTCTGAGAAATTAATGAAACCAAATAATACCTTCTGCTGGATTGACATTCCTGTTATTGATATAGACCGCGCTATCGGCTTTTACACAAAGCTTATCAATGCGCCTGTGCATAAAATAGCGGAACATGGCTTGGAATTTGCACTGCTTCCTCATGAAGATGACAATGTTTCCGGTTGTTTAGCTGTTATGGACGATAGAAAACCTTCGCAAAATGGTCCTCTGGTTTATCTGAATGTGGAAGGGCGCTTGGATAATGCGATTGAAGCTGCTAAAAATCATGGCGGTGAGCTATTAAGTGCAAAAGAGCAAATGGGCCCTTATGGTCATCGAGCAATTATTCTTGATACGGAAGGAAATGCAATTGCGCTCTATTCAAAAGCGGCATAAGCATTTATAAGCCCCGAGACCATCATACGTTGTGGAATAGATGGTCTAGGGCTTTCAGGAAGGACACTCTATATTCTTCTCGAAAAAAGAATATAGAGTAATAATATTAGTTTCCAGGGCGAACCTGCTCAACTTTAACAACAGCAGGAGGTTCCCCGGCATCAAGACTAAAAAAAGAGGCCTGATTACTAGAGACTGCTATCTGCGACGATGAATCTTCGCGAGTACTTAGGTCAGACTCTATTGATTCCAGGATAGACTCTACCGTTGTTCCTGATAACTCTGGCATTAACGTCATAGTGAACGCTCGGTTAAACACAAGAGTCGTTTTAAAATCACAGGTCTCATCAAATCCCCAACCTAATATTGCGCTTAAAAATTCCAACTCTGGTTTTAGAAGGCCGTGATTTCTTTTATTCAAGGCGTAAGATTTCTCGAATTCAGGATTCTGAGTCAATTCGGTGCTTAATAAACCTTGGGTATTTATTGAAAATTTTGCAGACCGTAATAATAAAAGTTCAGTATATTTTTCGTTGTACTGACCCTTATCATGCGCGCGCTTTCCCAGACAGGAATTAATAAGAAGTTGCAGGCGAAGTTGAATTAAATGTTCTATTAGTTCTTGAGGCGCTTCCTCGGCTGTTTTTAATGCAAAGGCTTTATCAAAATAGCTTACCTGACTGCCATTTAAACACGCTGTGCTAATGATGTTTAAATAAGGGTGTTTTTGAATGATTGTATCAATCATAAAATCACGAATAAAAAATTTCTTAGCAATTTTACTGGTTAATTCGTTTTCAAAATGAGCGAGAGGTAACGCTAAATGAGCGGAAAGCTCAGAAAGAGGCTCACCTTTTAATCGCATGCTCTGTGCATTTTCAAGTAATAACTCTAGATTGCTTTTTTCGTTACCAATATGCAATAGACGCTTAGCCAGAAATTTTAACGGTCTTTTTTTGGATGGATCGGCGGTCTTATCAGCTGTATTTCGCGCAGGCTCTATCAATTCTTCTGTAATAAGACTCTTTCCTAACCTAATGCTGTTAAAAAAATTGTGCTTAAAGTATGCATCAATGATTGAAATAAATGTCACCAGATCTATAGGATTTTTAGGTACAGTAACAGATAAAATGGTTGCCGTCTGATAATACTCCTCGCTTTCTTCTGTTTCCCGTGCATAAAAGCATTTTGAAGAAGATTTAACCACCAAAGATTTGGTATCAACACCTGGTAATTTTGTTTTTACAAATTTTTCAAACTTGGTTTTTGGTTTCTCGAATAAAGATTCAATTTCATGTTCTAGACTAAAACCTTCCACAATTTCAAAAAATACTTCGAAATTCGTATCATCTACTATTTTTATAGTTAAAATTGCCATAAATACTCCATTAAAAAACAATTTTGCAAATTGGGAATTATTATACTGCTCTACTTCTGTGCAGATAATTATCAAAGTGATTTTTCAAAAGGATTCTATTTGAGGGGATAATGGATGTATATTCGTATAAATACGGTATATAACTTTAAACCTTATTTTGTTTTAAAAATATCGTGATTTTTCTAATGCGCTATTAACAATATCATTTCAAAAAGAAAGGATAAAATAACTGGGAATAGATAATTTTTTCTAATAGATCACTTTTATTTCTGCAGTCTAGTTTATGTTTTAAGAGTTCTAGTCTTTTTTCCACTGTGCGAAACGAAACAGCATATTTTTTTGCTATGTTTTTCGAAGAAGAGCCTGATAAATATTCCTTTAAATAATCAAATTCTTTTTGTGTTAAATAATAATCATCATATGGTGAGCCAAGATAGTATCTTTTGGTATAAGGTTTTTTATTTTTTGTATTTTCTGCTTGAGCAATAGTATCAAGCGAAACTTGCGTATGCTTTATTAATCCATTCCCTTTATCTTTAAAGACAAAACAAAATTCGCTTAAATCATCTACTAAATTTGATAAATGTTTCGAACCATTTCCTTCTGAATTATCAGTAGTAAATACAAAAACTTCACTAAACATTTTATCTTTGGATACATTGCTAATATATATCGCGTTTTTAAGATTATGTTCTGCCATATCCACGGCCATTTGCGAAGGATCAAAGCCACCAAGAAAATCAATTGAAAAGCCTGGACGAAAATGGAATTGATCATTAAAGGTTGTCTTATAATAAGAATGAAATTTTCGGAGATGCTCCAGCCAGGAAGGATAATTGCTTAATAAATTGACACGTTTACCCTGATAAAATTTGGAATAAAAAAAAGCATTAATATTAAATTTTTTTAAAGGCTCAGTGATTTCAATTAGACTATTGCAAACATTAATATCCAGTGATTTAGAAAGGGCAATTTGGGTTGAATCTATTTTCTTATTCATTAATTCAAAAACCTAAATATTACGACTTAACTGCCGCACTCTAAAATCTTAACATATATATACCCTAAAGAGGATAATTCAAATTTATACCTGCAAAGGGATGAATCCATACTTGTTAAAGCGTATTTTGAAGTGTCAGAATAGGGCATTACACTAATTCTTTAGAATAAGGTAAATCAAGGATGATAAATAAAGCTCACATTTCCCTGCCTGCTGCCATTTCCATTGGTATTGGTGGCATGATTGGCGCCGGTATTTTTTCTATCTTGGGTATTGTAGCTCAAGCGTCAGGTTCTGCGATGTGGGTTTCTTTTCTCATTGGCGGTATTGTTGCCTTATTTTCGACTTATTCCTATGCGAAATTGGGAGCGACTTTTCCTTCCGCAGGAGGCGCTGTGCAATTTTTATTTCGCGGTTGGGGTGCGGGCACGCTAAGCGGTAGTATCAATTTATTTATGTGGTTTGGGTACATTATCGCGATTGCGTTGTACGCCCAGGGTTTTTCAGCTTATTGTATGACTTTTTTTACCCATGTGCCGACTGCCTTTTTAAGCAAAAGTATTGCAACGGGAATCGTGCTACTTTTTACCCTGTTGAATATGTCAGGCGGTGGTTCAGTGGGTAAAGCGGAGTTAATTATCGTTATAATTAAGGTCAGCATACTTATTCTTTTTGCTGCGACAGGCTTGTTTTTTGTAAATTTACAAAATTTATCCCCCGTAACATGGCCTCCGCTAAAACAGATTTTATTTGGTGCCGGCGTATTATTCATTGGCTATGAAGGTTTTGGATTGGTTGCTAATGCGGCAGCTGATATGACGAATCCGAAAAAGACCTTACCTAAAGCGCTTTATTTAAGCGTATTTATTGTTATTTTAATTTATTTGGCGGTATCCATTACAGTAACCGGCAATCTTTCTATTCAGGAAATTAGCGTTGCTCGCGATTTTGCTCTGGCTGAGGCGGCAAAGCCTTTCTTAGGCAACATTGGCTTTAAACTTATTGCCATTGCAGCTCTATTTTCTACCGCTTCTGCGATTAATGCTACCTTGTTTGGCGCGGCTAATGTGAGCTATATGATTGCGCGTGATGGCGAGTTGCCTTCTTTTTTTGATCGCACTGAATGGCGAGGTGCCACAGGCGGATTATTATTAACTACTTTCCTGGTTATTACGTTTATTTTATTTTTTGATTTAGCGGGGATAGCCATGATGGGAAGCGGGGCGTTTTTATTAATTTATGCAGCTGTACATGCGGGGCATTTGCGCATCACGAATCAAACCGGCGCACGACCATTTCTTTTGTGGATTGCCTTGCTCCTTTGCCTGATTATGTTTGTAATATTGGAAATTTATACGTTCAATCAGGCACCGGAAGCGGTTTATACAATGACAGGACTTTTGGTTATCTCATTTTTTCTGGAAAAGTGGTATCAAGCTTAGTCGGGCGATACGCCCGACTGACACGGCTGTTTCTCACATGCCACTTTTAACTGCAGGACAACTGTTGAAAAGTGATTCGTGTGATTTGGCTTTGTTACTATGACTGAAAAAAGTATGACGGTGTATAGCTAATGCGTCTACCAATCCACTTGCGCGCGCAGCTATAGCAGGTGATTTTTTCATGTTTTCATCATGTTCCCAATCAAAGTTATTAAGCTTACCAAGAGTGTTTTTGATAGCCTGCGCTTTAGCGCGACCATTCCAAACCCATCGAGAATCCAAACGCTTAATTTCAGCTTGAGCGAATAATTGAAGCTGCTGGACCAATCAATATGTTTATATAATTTTCTGTGTGGTGTTATGACAATGTGTTTTTGGATTCGGTTTGTCGGGAATCCCACAGTTGATAAATATAAGAAAGCGGTCTTTCCAGTCGTTTTCTGGAAGAACAAAGAAGGTATTTGCGGCTTCCTCGAGAATTTTTTGGTTTTGCGTATTTATTAGTTCCATCAATAAATCGTCATGTGAATCCATTAAATTAAAATACAGCCAATCTCCTGTAAGTTTTCCTGCGGCTTTTACATAGCTTTCAAGCGCTAATGGATCTGTTTTGTCAGGATAGTTTAAGTAGCATTGGTAAAGTATGTCTATAATATTTGAGTCATATACTTGTTGATTTAATTGTCCGATGAGAACTCTTTTTTTAAAAAAAAGGGGATCATCTGGAGATAAGTCATTAAAATCTCTTCCAATTGTACGTAATAAATTTTCAGAAGCGCACGATGCTATGCCCATACTTAATATAGATACCTCAGGAAATTGGTTTATCCAGGTTTTGAACCTCTTAGCTGACTTATCCTCATAATTAATTTTCGAAAAACGGGTATATGTACGATATAAGTAAACGATATCAAATAAATTTTTCCCCGCTAACTCATCCTCCTCGGCCAAGTTATCTAGACTTTCGTAAATTTTATCAAAAGCTCTCATTAAATCTTGCATTTGTGAGGCAGGACCAAATAAAGTGAGTAAGGAACTTTGAGTGTAATATTGGTTTGAAAAATGGGTGAGATCAGATTTTTTCATCATATACTTACGAAAATATTTTTAAAAAATTGTATCATAATCTCTTACCCCATTCTCAACCCTGGGTACTCATCTTCTTGTGCCAATGCTATATCTGTAAATATTTCAAAAAACTTCCTGGATAATACACTTTCTCTGTCTTTAAAAAACGTCTCCTCGATTAAACAGTCTGCCTGAAAAGGCTTGGCGGAGGTCATCTTTGGTTTATACTCGTTAAAGAGTGAGACGATTTTACTGGTAAGCTCCTCTTCGTTTATCTGGTATGTTAAATGAACCAATAATTTACGCTGTAAGATGTAAAAACTTCTGTTATGCGTCGTGCCACAAGGCGCTTCGAGTTTGGCATGGGTGAGTTCATGCGAGATGGTGTCTAACAATAAGGTCAATACGTCTCTGCTAAGTTTCTGGCTGGAAAGTTGTTCATACAGTTTTTCGCCCAGCGTTTGTTGAACGCTATACACATTCCAGTGCACCACCTCTGCCCCCTTTTTCGTATGAGCCAAACCACCGTTTTGAGCGGTGGTAAAACCAAATTGGATTTGCTGCCCCATCAGCTCTGCAATGAGTTCCGAGACTTTTAACAGAAACGCCCAGCTGCCATCTTCGGGAGGAGCTGAAGAAGACCAATCCATCACCGGGAAAGCCTTCAGTGGACAGGTGGAGTTCTCTATCAGGCTTGAGAAATCAGGTGCTTTAATCAATTGCTGCGCTATTTCTTTTTGCATAGTTTGCGCTAATTTATGATGCTCCATCTTCTTTGCAAAAAATAGCAAACACAACGGTAAAACATCCAAATCAGGAAAGGCTTTAAATTGATGATAATATTCTGCTAACTCCATTAAGCTATACTGCTCTTTTACGACCGAACAACTTTTAATAGACGATTTTTTCACGGTAAAGAGTGGTAAAAATGCCAATAAAGCATGCAAACGCCCGAGATCAGCATATTTTTCATAATGTTCTAAAGGCAGGTTTTGTTTAATACGTTCTACATCGAGAAGAAGCTCCGGGTTTTCATTGGGCGCGTGTTTTGCATAGCGCTCGAAATGTATAAAAAAGTCGTAGGGCAACTCATGTACGCTTATTTGATGGCTCATCACTTGCTGGATATAGGCCTGAATGTAGGCTTGTAGTAAAAAGGGTCGTAGATAAGAATAGGTTTTTTGCGCATTTAACAGCTCATTGCGCGCGCGCGTTAGCGGGAAGGCTTTGGGTAAATTAATAATTATGCCCTTTTTTCTCACCATCTTACGTATTCCTTCAGGAATAAAGTTATCCATATCGGTCAATGGTTTAATGGCAAGCCCGCCTGCTGCCAATTCATCTTCAACGCCGTCAAAAAGAGTAAGCTCTCCTAACCCAGGTAAAGTTACTTTAGCCAAACTTTGCAAAGGGTTATTTAATCGGTTTTGATTAAGCTGTATGACCGCACAATTAGCATCCACGGTTTTCGCATGTTTTTTCAAACTGCGATGATGGCGAGCGGCTTCCAAAGCCAAGCACCCACCTCTGGCCACACGTTCCAGAGTGACCCCATGAAACGGTTCATCGTTTACCTGACTCCACTGCACGATAACATCGGTTATCATATTCTCACTGTCATAAACCGGGGTAAAGGCAAAATAGGCGGTATTATTGTCGCCATTTCCAGATTTTAACCGCACAGTTTTCGCTTGATGGTAAATGGTAAATACCCCCACCCCATGACCGCCTATAAAACGCGCGTGCCTATCGTCTCGTTTCGAACTTGTGCCCACTAACATAAAGAAATAAAAGACATCTAATAGCGACATTCCTTTGGCATTATCTTGTATGGTTAATACACACTCACGCTCTTCGCTATACAAAGCGATATCAATCAAAGCCTCTTCTCCTGATGCACCTGATTCACTGTAGGCATCCAGCGCATTTTGTAATAGCTCGCGTTGATAGAGATTTTGATGGGGATCGGTCTGATGATAGATAGCATGTTGAAGGATGCGTAATGCATGGGATTGTTCAGCGCTATTGGCAAGATCTTCCACTGTCTCAATAAACGCGTGAGGATGAATTTCAACATTCTCTAAAATATTTCTGTTTAATTGATAGGCGGTGATAAATTGAATCAAAGACACCTGATGGTCATACTGTTCACGTGCAAGACTGTTTTGGTGGGCCGCAAGTAATTGGTGTTCGGGGAAGAACACATAGAAAGCAATTTGCCCGGTGATTTCAGGCATTTTGTTAAAAAACTCTCTCAACATAGGGCTATCTGGCTGATAAGCAATATCAATGTAGGTGCTTTTGAGTGATTGATAAAAATTATTTAAAGCAAGCATGCCGTGAAACTCAATCACGTTCATTATTTTGGGTGTGACGAGCTCTTCCAATATTTCATGAGCGGCTAAATAACTCAGATTGAAAACACCTAAGACCAGTGCTTCATCTCGCGCGCTTAACTTTTCAGCGAAGTGGATAATCATCAGATAATCGTCGCGAAATTTTTCTCCTGGTGTGTGCGTCAACGTCCTTACATGAGGAACAATTTTGCAAAACTGAGCCGGTGGCCAATCCACAAAGCGTAAACATTCACTATACTGCCCAACCGATAAAGACATCTGATTTAAATATTCAAGGTTGGACAATACAATCGGGTCTTGTAGTTGGTGTAAGGAGAGGGGCTGTAAAAGAACAGGGTGAGGGATATTTTTAGTACCTTTAGTCTCAAAGACGTTATCACCCAATAAATAAGAATCGTTAAGTAAGGCTTCAGGAAAAATACTATATCCACGAGTAATAAGCCATTTTTCCCGTATGGCAGACATCAGGTTATATACTTGGCATGTTTTGTCACTGGCGTAGTGTTTTGCATTACTCAAGTAGTGAGGTGTTGTTCCATAAGGGGTTATTGTCAATCGATTTATTTCGTAAAAACTGTCTTTTTTATTTTGATAAAATGTTGTTATTGTCTCTTCGTGATGAATACGTTGATCTTGTAGATTATAAAGCTCACATTCTTGCGATTCACTTTCTAATACAATACAAATTATTTCCCCTCGAAATGAATTGACGATATAAAACCAGCTAGCTGGTCTGCTGTTTAATTGATTTCCTGACGGCGAAAAAACAATTTTATCTTTAAACACATAGAGACCAATACTGGACTCTTCTGTATTCACACTCTTTCCGTGATGCAATAACTGTCCTTCTCTATCAAATAGCATTTCAGTGGATTGATTGCGGATTTGATAATAGCAGGATTTTTTTTGAATTTTCGTTTTCTGCAGGTTGATAGGGATGTCGACAGGTATAGAGAGAAAGCAGGTTGTTAAGGTTTCTGTGTCTAATAGGCCAAATTGATTCCCTTGTTGAAAAAGAATGTGTGGATCGGGCTTCAGTTTTGCTAAAGAAAGATAATGGTCGTCAAGGCTTAAATATTGATTCGATTTATTTTGGTAAGAAGATTTTAGGGAACAGTTGGACAGTATTATTTGAGGGGTAGCTTCTACTGAAATAATAGACCCGTGTTGTTGCTCCTCAATATATAGTGCACGAACAGGGTAGCCCAGGGTTTTTTGGGGTTTTGTATAACCCCAGCAATTTTCTTGAATATTTATCTTAAAAAAGTGCACAATCCCCAGTCGACTTATCACCGATAAATTCATTGTAAATTCCGAAATCTGTTCACAATGGAAATAGGCTGGATAACTATATTTAGATAAAATGGCATAGTCATCAAGTCTTAAAGAAATTTGAAAAGACTTCTCTATATCAGAAAGTAATAATTTCAAATGGCAAGGGTATTGATCACAAGGTGTGATGCCTAATACAAAGCGGCTGTTCATTAAGAGATAGTTACAATCAGGGAATAACGCTTTTTTGGTACGTATATCGTGCAAGGCTTTGCCGTCGTAGTCGTGCATGTGTTCGACGAGGATGTGTGGCAAATCTGGCAAAAACTTATATTCTTTTGCCCAGTTGTTCAGAGCCATGATAATGCCGTCTTGCCTGTGCAGTAAATAACAGTCTTGTTTAATTCGAAGGATATAGTAGACGTTATCAACAGGGTGTAATATAAGCGACACACTGGTCAATTCTGGAAATTGACGCTCTCCTAACCCATTAGATAAATAATACATTTGTGTGGCGGCATCTCGCAGGACAAATAAATCGTCCTCAGTAAGAGTGATATCTAGCGTGGCATCTTTCTCAACGCGATGAGTTTTAATGATGCGTTTTATTCTGGCTATTAATAATTCCCATTGGTGATGTTTTAATACTTGAAAGTACCTATCCAGCAGAGCAGATTTATTTGTACCCTTCATAAAATAATAATGCTCACCCCTAAAGGAAATTGGAATTAATTTTTCATCAATCTGATTTAGATAATCAGTAGGCAGGGATCGCTTAAAACTCTGTTGTGGGTAAGCTGCTACCACCGTAGGCGCTTTGGACAGAATTTCTCTTACTTGTGGATGGTTTGCTAATAATTGATTAATGGCTTCATCGCCATACCTCGACAAGGCACCATGCCGCAAATAAAAATCATGAAGCGGATGTTGAATAGCTTCTTCATTAAAATTAAACTCATACGTTCCATCCTGAGATAGCGCGACACTAGATTGCGGCATGGCTAATTTGATGCTTGATTCTTTAGGAGGGTAACTTAACAGCAATGCTAACAACTTCATGTTCTGATTGGCTTTCATCTCTTCATAAAAAGCATGGTCAACAAATACCGTATTGCGTTCAGCATCATACAAAAAGGGTTGACCCTCGGGTTGATAAGCCATGGAGGCTGCAAGAATTTTGGTAGTATTTTGTTCAAACTCCGTTATCGTCGAGGCACTTCTCTGAATCCAGTTCATGGGTAACAAGCTGACATGCAAAGGAACAACATCCTCTGTGAGCAAAGGCTTATAAAGAGGGGAATCAGGAACGCATGGCGCATGTGCTAATTTGTCATGAGTGATATTGATGAGAATATCCACCAGATTATCTTCTGCATACAAGGAGCTGTTATTTATTTGTAGTTCCTCAACCATGGGTCCTATGGTATTTGCATACAGCGCCCACTCAGGATAGGGCAGGTCTTTTATGTGTAAAATACGTTGTTTGATTTCGTTTAAAATGGTTGGGTTATTGATCAATAGGCGATTACGACCTTCTCCTAATTTGGCAGCAGAAGATAAATGCCATTCCAACTGCGTGGTAAAACTCTCCAGCGGGTGCGTTATCTGTTGAATTAGAATATTCGCTTTATAGATGGATATTGAGTGGCTATTTTTTTGAGGAATGAAGCGCTCTTTGTTGATATAAACGGGGACGGTTAACTCTTCACTTATACTCCGTCGCAAAAAGGCCTCGAAGGTGACAGGCTTTACCATGCTCGAGTACACTTCAGTGATAGTGCCTGTTTCTATAGTCTCATCTTCGCTCAATGCAACTGACAAACAGCCGTTTACAATACGGTACTCCAAACGACATCCGATATGTCCTTCGGCCTTTGTTTTGACGATAATACAGTCATCTTCCGTTCGTAAATGAGAAAGTTTGTTTAAGCTGCCCAAGCCAAAATAGCCTATGGATTTTGGTGAGTTTCGTTTGGTGGTTTCTTTGGGGAGAATGTATTTAGTACAAACGACCAAGGGGCTCATCCCTTGTCCTGCCACTTCACACACTTCATAAAAACCTTCACGAATGGTGCAATGAATTTCTTCGGGTTCTGCATCAATGGAATTACTGACTTCTTCTACCAAAGAGCGCTCCGGGCTTTCACTCTGGTTATAAATGTCGCCCTCTAAGGACATGTCTATGCTTGGCGCATGCTCACTAAAAAAAGTGGTTAACTGATGTGAAAAATCGGCAGAAAAATAATCGGTGAATGTCTGCTCTGTCAGGCGCGTGTGCCTGGACAGTAATAATTGAGTAGTAAAGAAGGAAATAAGTGTCGCTAAAGGATAAAATACCCGTGATGAATCTGGTGTTCGCAAAAACAAGCTGTCTGTATAGGTTCGAGTAGGAATATGTGCACTAAATTGTGGCGCGTTAACCGGTTTGACGGAGTCCAGCGAGGCTATCACAAATTGTGAGCGCGAGATTAACGTTTCTGATTTACATACTTTCAAGACCTTATGTCTAAAGGTTGCGTTTATCGTTTGGCTTTTACGACCTTCACGCATGGGGAGTTGCTCATTATTGGTAATTCGATGACGCCCCTGGTTAGAAAGCCACGAGCCATTTACTTTATAAAAGGTTTCCGGGATACGCTCTAATGCCAATTGAGCCGTGGAGGAGGTTAAAGCCTCTGCTTTAAAATAAAAATAAGAATTCCAATAGGTTGACACAAAACACAATTCATCTTGCTTATCGTAATAATATCCCAGAATGACCGCGGCGTGTTCATGTTTGCTATTGTATAATCCGGGGCCCCAAGTATCAAAATCGAGATCAAAAAATACTACCGGTGCAAAACCCTGGTCTATTGTTTGGACGATGCATGTCGCGTATTTCTCTGGTTTATCTAATAAAACAGAACGGTCAAAACCGTTTTCTTTCGTCAGCTCAAGTAACTGATTGCTGTCATAGATTTCCCCGACTTGAGAGTGAAATGAATGTTTTGCCTGAGAGCGCAATGATGCTTTTCGATTGCCAAACTCGCTGTCTTTCTTCCTTGTTAAAGGAGGTTCGGGATGTGAGGGATCCGTTTTGTAAAGCCACTGCATGACAGAGTGAACGGCGTATAATTTACAACATTCTCCTCTTTGTATGACCGGTGCAGGAGGTGGGTTTAAAAATCCATGGGCTTTAGACGGATTTATTTGTTGTAATAAATGGTAATACAGTTCGGGAATGTCGATTAGGTTTTTCATATGTTTTTAATGATTAAAGATGAAGAACAAGTAATTGTGTAATTACAATATTCAAAATGATTAAATTATACCGTTATTGGGTGTGATTTACTATTTATCTGCCGTGGAAGTGCATAATAATCTCTTAATGTTTATAAATTATACTGTGTGTAAATGGTATTGAGATTATTAAAATGTCAAAAACCCACAGTAGAATTTATAATGAATCGGATAGTGCCGCTGATGTGGCTATTGTCGGTCTTGGCCCTGGCGGCTTGGCCGCAGCTTTGGAAGCCGCCAGCACGGGAAAAGCAGTGGTCGCCTTTACGGATAGAGAAGAATACATTAGAGGACAGCGTTTAGCTATCAAGAAAGACAGTATTGGTTTTCTCGAGAAACACACCAATAATTCGGATAGCGAAGATGAGAAATTCTGGCAAAAATATAATGCGGAGAAGTCTGTACAAACCAAAGACATTGAACGGTTTTTACATCGAAAACTTATTCAATATCCTAATGTGCAAATAGTGCAACTCGATAAAAAAACAACAACAATTAAATCAGTAGGTAAATCAGACGGCAGTAATTTTATCGAATTAAATGACGGCAGGAAGTATTATTGCAACAACATTCTAGCTGCCGATGGCGCAAGACATACATTTGCCAATCAAATGAATGATGATTTAAAAAGCGATATTAATTATAGAGAGAGTGCAGTTCAAGAAAGACATAAATACCACGCTGTCGTGCAGTTGCAGTTAAAAAAAGGCGAAGAAATGGGTTCTCCAGTAACGATGCAGCCTTATGAAAAAATGAAAGCGTTAAGCCAATTAGATTGGACATCTTCCTATTTACCCAAAAAATATATTCTCACCAATGCTGCAAACACCAAGTTCTATTTGGCTGGCGAAATCCCTGAGGCCATTTTTAAAGAAGAAGATGCGCAGGTGCGGGCTCTGAAGTTAAAAACCTGGGCCACAGTAGCAATTCAAGAAAGATATGGGGTGACAGAAGAACAACTGGAATACCGCCAGAGTAGAAATACCCCTGCTAAAGACCGTCTTCAATGCACAGTGTTTGAAATGAAAATGCAGGAAAATGACAAGCAGTTTGTAGCTTTGGAAAATGGCGTATTCGCTCAAATAGGCGACGCGCGTCGAACACCGAATTATAATCTGGGTCATGGGATGAATGATGCGATTAAGGGTGGGGTTGCTTTTATCAATGCAATGAATCCCAGAGGATTTGATAAAAACAAATTTACTCTGGAAATGGAGCAAATGGACCTGATTATAGAAGATAATATGACGACAATTAAACAGAGAAACATTGAGGCGAAGGATAGAAATCGTAGCAAAATTATAAATTCGCTTGATAATCTGATAACCCGTCTTGAAGCGAATGTCAGTAATCTTAGTCTGATTGAAACTGTAAAAAATGCCAAGATTAAGTTTACAAAAGAGGATGATCTTGCAGGCATGTATGATGCTATTAATCAGGTTCAACCGATAGCAGCTATTCATAAGGATACTGGCTTTCTTTATAGGATTTACCGGGCTTTCGCTTCCCTATTTGATTCTAAAGCGGCTCTTACTAAAACGGCAATCATTCTAGAGGATGTTAAATCCAATGTGGGCGCGTATGCACAAGGGGCTAAGCGATTTTAGATCTCAGAAAAATGCCGTCTTTGCGAACAAAGTGAAGCAATCCAGTTAATTGGCGCATCTATTGCTCATAAAGGTCACTGAATTGTTTCGTCTGCGACTCCTAACTAACTTCACAATTTGCACAAAATATTATCTATTAAAATGGTCGCCAGATCTCTAATCGGGCAACCAATGTAATGTAAACTCGCGAATCTTCTTCTCTGTCGTCCCGGAATTTAGAGAGACTTAACGAGCGCGCGAGTTTA
>JAUXWR010000028.1 GCA_030680075.1 Legionella sp. | reverse complement strand
AATGTCGAGATTTTCGACGTGCCAGGTTCCGTCCGGCATCTCCGTGGCAGCGCGTTCGATCGGATTCGGACCTGGCTCGCGCGGTTCGAGCGCCAAACTCACCCGCTGCGCAACGTAAGGTTTGTAATCTTCGCGCCATAGGCGAATTGTGGCTGTGCTTTTGCCGCCGGCGGGCGCGATCGTCACATCCGCCATCACGGCTTCCGTGTGGATGTGGACAAAGGCTGCCTCCGATGTGACCTGTGCCGCTTTCCTGTGCATATGGCCGCCCGGGATCATGGTTCCGAGCTGACCGATCAGCAGCACGATGGCCAATCCGATTCCGGCTTCCACCACTGTGTTGCGGCGGAGCGTCCGCATCGCGACGGCTTCCGGCAGGCGCGGCGTCAGCCGATAGCGGTTGATCGCGGCGACGGCGACCATCACGCCGAACAGCGCGATCTTGAGCGACAGGACGCGGCCATAGGCGGTCGCAATGAGATCGCCGGGGCCGGCCAGCAATTGCCAGCTATTGATCAGGCCGCTGACCAGCACCGCACCGACGCAGGCGATGCCGAGCACCGAGAACCGCGCCGTCACCGCGGCCGGGTCCGCGGTGACGGACGTAGCGGACAAGGTCACGGCCAGCGCCGGCAGGCCGCCGAGCCAGGCAGCGGCGGCGAGGAGATGGATCAGGTCGGACGCGAGATGCAGCCAGCCGGCCGTCCCGGGCGTCGCCCCGGCATGGCCGACCAATGCCAACAGGCCGGCGAGGGCGGCCGCCGTCGCCAGCAGCAAGGCGCGGCGGCCGGGAAACGCAGGCGCTGCCAGCAGCAGGCCAAGCGCCACGGCAAGGCCGAACCGCAGGCAGGCAACGACGCCGAAGCGTGTCTCGATGAGGACCGTCCAGACGCCGCCGTCGCGGCCAATCTCGATCAGCGGCACGTCGAGGATATTGGCGGCGATCACGGCCAGCCAGGCCAGTCCGGACAGGACGGCGAGGAGAAGCGCCGCCCCGGCCATCTCGGTCAGCCGGCGCGTCGGCGCCGTCACCAGCACGATACATGCGACCGTGCCGGCAGCCCACAGGGTGGCGGCAAAGTGGACGCCGCGCACCAGGACGAGCGGGTCGATCACCGGCACGGTCGTTTTCTCATCGGAGGGCTTTCATGTTCAAGGTCTGGCCTTTGGCCCGACCTTGAAGCTGAACTCGCCCTTGGAGCGGTGCGTGTCGACCGACAGGACGCGCCAGATTACCTTGTAGGTGCCGGGCGTCAGGGCTTTCAGCGGCACCCGCAACTGCGCGGTGTTGTCTGGCGCAAGCGTCGCGGGGCCCGCTTGCATGG
>JAUXWR010000005.1 GCA_030680075.1 Legionella sp. | reverse complement strand
TCCGGCGCTTCTATGGCTACGCGTACATCGTCCCCACCCACCAGGGCCGCGGCGCCGAGCACCTGATCAGCCAGACCCTGATCAAGGCAGGCGACCACATCCCGGGCAACATGTACTTCACGACCACGCGCCTTCACCAGGAGCTGGCCGGAGCGACGTTCCACGACGTGATCGTGGACCAGGCGCACGACCCGCAGAACCTGGACCCGTTCAAGGGCAACGTGGACGTGGCCAAGGTCCAGGCCCTGATCGACGAGGTCGGTGCCGGGAAGATCCCGTACGTCTCGCTCGCCGGGACCGTCAACATGGCCGGCGGCCAGCCGGTGTCGATGGCCAACGTGCGGGACCTCCGCGCCCTGTGCGACGCGAACGGCATCAGGCTGATGCTCGACGCCACCCGCATGGTCGAGAACTCGCTGTTCATCCAGGAGCGCGAGGCCGGTTACGCATCGAAGTCCATCGCGGAGATCCTGCTCGAGTTCTGCTCCTACACCGACGGCGCCTGGATGAGCGCCAAGAAGGACAACCTGGTCAACATCGGCGGCTGGCTGGCCGTCAACGACCAGGCCGTGTTCGAGGAGCTGCGCAACCTCGTCGTCGTGTACGAGGGGTTGCACACGTACGGCGGCCTGGCCGGGCGCGACATGGAGGCGCTCGCGATCGGCATCGAGGAGAGCGTGTCGGACGAGCACATCCGGTCCCGGGTGGGCCAGGTGCGCTACCTCGGTGAGCTGCTGCAGGAGTGGGACATCCCGATCGTGGAGCCCGTTGGCGGACACGCGATCTTCCTCGACGCCCGCCGGTTCTACCCGCACCTGCCGCAGGACCTGTTCCCGGCCCAGACGCTGGCCGCGGAGCTGTACCTCGACTCAGGCATCCGGTCGATGGAGCGCGGGATCGCGTCCGCCGGCCGCAACGCGGAGACGGGCGACCACAACCGGCCGAAACTGGAGCTGACCCGGCTGACGATCCCGCGGCGCGTGTACACGCAGGCGCACATGGACGTCGTGGCCGAGTCGGTGAAGGCCTGCTTCGACGCACGGGAGTCGGCCCGGGGCCTGTCGATGGTCTACGAGCCGAAGTACCTGCGGTTCTTCCAGGCGCGGTTCGCGCCGCTGTAGCCGGATCAGCCGCCCGACGCGGCAGGAGTTGCAGGCGGTCCCGGCGTCAGATGGCGCCGGAGGCGCGCAGCGCCGCGATGCGCGCCGGGTCGAGCCCGAGCATCTCCCGGGAGACGCGGTCGGTGTCCTGGCCGGCGACCGGGGGCGCCGTCCGGATCGTGCCCGGCGTGCCGTCCAGCTTGACGGGGATCCCGGTGACGACGGCCCGCCCGAGGGCCGCGTGGGCAACCTCCACGAACATGTCACGGGCACGCAGCTGTGGCGAGGCCACGACGTCCTCGATGTCGGCGACCCCGGCGCACGGGACGCCCTCCGCGGCCATGCCGTCTCGATGTCGGCGCGCGTCCGCGTGGCGGTCCACGCCGCGGCCTGCGGCGCCTCCGCGAGCGACTCGAGCCGGCGATGACGGGGAGCCTGTCGTGATCCCCGACCAGCAGCGCACCGAGGCCCTCCTTGGCTTCCCAGCTGCGACCGCCGCGTGGCCGGCGCCCGCGGCGACGACCGGGCGGCCGGTCCGCACGCGACGATGCCCGGTCGTCGTCCGGGCCCTCGTCGTTGGCCCTG
>JAUXWR010000549.1 GCA_030680075.1 Legionella sp. | reverse complement strand
GGAAGAATTAGGGGCGTATCCCGCGGCAGCTCCGCTACGGCATCCCAGGTCATTTCATCGTATTTGATTAATTTAGAATTGCGTGTAGTCAACTTATTACCTCACTTTTTACTCCAAATAATTTACATCAAATATATATTTCATAAGCCCGCCCACAAGCGCGGTTTTGAACATAATCGCCATGAACTCATCATCCACCCCATATTCATTTTGCAAACTAAAATCGCTCGCCTTCTCAAACCCGAATCGCATGTAATATTTGGGACCGCCAAGTACAACCGCGTAGTCGTAACCGAGTTCTCCGCTTCGCTCCAACCCCGCGCGGATCAACTGCGAACCGATGCCTTGTAAATGCAATTCAGGCAGAACCGCAACAGGTGCGAGACCCAATCCCTTTTCGGGAGTAGGTGGGTGAGTTGTGACAGGGCTGAAAAGAATATGACCGACCACGTTCTCATCTATAACAGCCACGAGAGAGATCGTTGCATTGCCGTTTGAACGGATGGCATTCACAATTCATTTATTATCTTGGTAACAAATACCAATCCAAAAACCGTTCCATGCGTTCGTATACATCCAGCAGGTTTTTGCGCTTTAAAAAGCCGTGCGGCTCGGTGGCGTATGTCTTGTACTCGAAGACCTTGTTCTCGCGGCGCAGGGCTTCTACCCATTCCTCGCTGGCTTCGGGCGGGACAATCGTATCAAGCAGTCCATGCAGGATCAGCACAGGTTTTTGGATATTCTTCGCCTCGGTGATGGGCGATCCTTTCAGATAAATTTCCATGTTGTCGGCGGGATGCCCCAAAAAGACCTCAGTATACAGCCGCAGGCGTTTCTCGCATTGCGCCCAGGAACTGATCAAATTCGAGTCACCGTATTTGGTGATGCCACAGGCAAATAAATATTCTGGGTCGCGTGAAAGCGTGTTGATGGTCATGTAGCCCCCATAACTTCCGCCCGCAATGCCAATGCGGTCTGGTTTCACGCCTTTCAATGTCCGCAAATACTTCGAGCCGTGCAGGCAGTCCTTCATGTCGCCCACGCCCCAGTCGTTGTAATTTGCACGCTCGAAATCCTTTCCGCAGCCTGTCGAGCCGCGGTAATTCGGCGCAAGATAGGTGTAGCCT
>JAUXWR010000547.1 GCA_030680075.1 Legionella sp. | reverse complement strand
CGGCTACGGCTTTGCCGTCGTCGCCAGCATCTTCGTGACTGCACAGCCGCATATCAACCTCGACCGCATTTTCTGGCCGGCGTTCCTCCAAACCAGCGATGTAACGCGGTTTATCTATCTCGGGGGCTCAGCCCTGGTGCACGCCTTTGGCCTCATGTTCACCAGTTATTTCCTGCACATGCCCGCGCGCAGCCCCCGTCTGCACAAGGCCGCGCAAGTCATCGCCGCCGGGATCGCAGGCTTCATGCTCATCGCGTTCTTTGTCTTTCCCTATAATTTGCCGATTATTCTAATCGCCATTACGGCGACAATAGCGCTCCTGATTGTGGCGATGGTTGCGGATGCCATGCCCGCCGAGCCTCGCGCGACGATCGTCTATCTCGTTGTCGCCGCGCCCTTCTTAGTTTGCCTGCTGCTCACCAACGTCTCGGCCTACCATGTCATCACCCAGCATCCGATCTCTATCGCGCTCGTGGTGATCGGCCTTGCCGTTCTCGTCGTCGGAATCACCGTGGGCCTCGCCGATGGATTCCGCCAGAATCTTGAGGCCAAGGTCCGCGAGCGTACAGCCGCGCTGTCCATCGCCAACGAGGCCCTACGCGAAGCGCACGAAGAGAAGAACCGCATGCTGGGCGTGGTCGCTCATGACTTACGCAACCCGCTTTCAGGCATTCGCGCTGCGGCCCAGCTCCTGATCGAAATTCCGCTCGAGAAATCCAAACGTGAAGCCTTGCTTCGTACCATTCGCGACGGCGCGGACGTCACGCTCAGCATGACGGAGGATCTTCTCGATGTCGCAGCAATCCGCGAGGGGAAGGTCGAGCTTCTGCCCGATGCGATTGACCTTTCAACGCTCGTCGAAGGTCGGGCCGAGCTGTTCCGCATGACGGCGCAGGCCAAGGATATAAAGCTCAGTCTCGACCTTTCTAGCATCCCTCCAGTGTGGGCGGACGCCAAACGCGCCGCGCAGGCCCTCGATAACCTTGTCGGCAACGCCGTCAAATACTCGCCGCACAACGGCGAAGTCATCATCGAACTCCGCGCCTTCGATGGCCGCGCGCGCTTGGCCGTCATCGATCAGGGTCAGGGCATTCCGCCCGACGAGCTCGGCGACATCTTCGAGCCCTTCGAGCGCGCCTCGCCCCGGCCCACCGGGGGCGAACGCAGCATGGGATTGGGCCTCGCGATTGTGAAGCGTCTGGTTGAAGCGCAGAGCGGCGAGATCAAGGTCGAAAGCGCGCTCGGTAAAGGCTCACGCTTTGAAATGTTCCTGCCGTTTGCAACGACAATGGGCCATATCCCGGCGCGCGGCCGCACCGATCCGCCCGGCGCGTTATCGCGCGCCTAACCTTCGCCCCGAAGACCAATTCATCACACGCCTCTTGACGCACGCCAAAACCCGAGCGTGCGCGCCGATATTGCCGCGGCGCCTTGATGGGCCGCGATAACTTTGAGGCGGTCGAGCAGCGCCCCGGCCTGCGCCCCGAGACCTACGTGCCGCAGGAACAACATGATCCGCGTCAGGCGCAGGTGATTGTGATTGAGCGGCTTCACCCAACTCGCCGCGACGGCAAAGTCGGCCCGACGCACGACAGCGCTTTCGCGGCGCGCAAGGCCATAGAATGCCACCATAAGATCGAGCGAGCGGCATACCCGCGCGCGCAGATCGGCATCCTCGCGAAAGGCGGCGATGTCGATGGTCGATAGCGGCGGCGCGGTGGGATTGAATCGGCCGGGCTCGGGCAGCGGGAAGAGCCACATATAGTCGTGCGCCATCTCGAGGCGCCGGCGATCCCACGCCCAGATGTCTTCGATGGCGCGGCCCGCGCCATCAGCGCCGTGCCCACGATAAAAGTTGAGAAGCGCGCTCGTCACGCGGGCGGGCTTACGTGATCGCGAAGAAAGAAAAAGCGCGCGCCGAGGGGGGCGGCGCGCGCTTGAGTCGAACCAGATCTTACGCTCCCGCGTCCAGGCTTAAGCGGCCTGAGCGATGGTCTTGGGTGCGTTGCTGTTGCCGGCGGCGATCGCAACTTTGCGCGGCTTGAACGCTTCGGGAACCTCGCGCTTCAGCTCGATGTGCAACAGGCCATTTTCCATACGCGCGCCGCTCACCTGGATATGGTCGGCCAACTCGAACTTGCGTTCGAACGAGCGGCCGGCGATGCCGCGATGGAGGAAGGTCGTCGTCGTCTCGTCTTGCGAGGCTTTGCCGCGGACGGTCAGAGTTTGGTTTTCAACCTGAACGTCGAGGTCGCTGTCGGCAAATCCGGCGACCGCGAAGGTAATGCGGTATTCGTCCGGGCCGGCTTTGGCGATGTTGTAGGGGGGATAAGCGGGGGCTTCGTTGAGCGTTGCGTCAAAGAGACGGGTCAGGTTATCGAAACCGACAGACGCACGATAAAGAGGCGAGAGGTCGAAAGTACGCATAAGAATATTCTCCAATGAGCAATATCCGGGGAGCGCATTCTTCATGCTGCCGGGCTTAGAGAAAAACGAGCATTCCTCGCTTTCATCCCTTAAAGCCGCGACGCGCCTGAAAGGCCGCGCCCGTTGGCCGTGCAGGCCCCGAAGGCGCCTACGCAATAGAATTTAAGATGGAGCTGGCCGGCTTCAAGGGGGCCCGGCTATTTTTTTTAGGCCGAAAACAG
>JAUXWR010000546.1 GCA_030680075.1 Legionella sp. | reverse complement strand
TTCAGGCCACTGGAGCGGTCATTACTGGCAGGACGGTAGCACACACCCTATGTCAGTCGATATGACCTTTGTATATCAGAAAGTAGATAGTCTTGGAGTAGCTTATTATACAGTAATTGGGAAAGGTTGTGACAACTTAGGCACTTTTACGTTTAAAGATGGAGAGTGCCGAGTAGGAGGATCAGATATTCGTTATTGGTTCAAAAAGGAGTACTCAACCCAAGCTGTCAAGGGAAAGAATGCTGCCACATTTTTGACGTATCGAGGAACGAGCAATTCAACTTCATTTACGATTGATGGAGTATGGACAGCTGGAGTGCTAACAACTATGACTGGTTTCTTCCTGCTTTCTCCTTCATGTGCTAATTCTTCACCCGAAAGTACTGTCACATCTGGATACGAACCACCATCCACTCCCGATGGTTTCACTGTTTGAATTCCGAAAATACCTGTTGTGCACGTTAATTGGACCTTGCCAATGTCGCATTTTGTATTTATTTGTTTCCTGCTTTATCTCATGTACATGTAAAAAGTTCGTTGTATAAAACAAATGGCACGATAATTCGTTACCCAAGCTGAAGATCCTTTACCTTAACGTAGTAAATTTTCTGTTGAATTTCTTGATTTATGGTGGTAGAGAGAAAATTTTTTTAAGGCACACCAGATTTTTGGGGTCTTGGGCCTTTGCCGTGCTTTTTTTTGGGCGCCCAGCGGTGAAACTTGGCGCCATTTTCAACCTCTCTACTTTCTACAATTGCAGTTCTAAGTCTTCGATACACCATTGGGTCCATATTGTTTAATATTTCGCAAAATGCTTTTGCCCAATCTCTCAGTTTATTTATAGTTCTGTCGACAAATATGAATAGTGAAGTTGAACAAGTTAAAAAAGATATTCAAAAAGTTAGAGGTCAGTTGATTTGTCTTTGTTCCTACTTAATCATGAGAGGTACCCTAACTGAATAAAATGTATCAACAGATGAAATTTCACAAGTTTTACAAAAAATAGCACAGTATGAAATAGATTCGGCCAACACGAAAGACCCCAACATTGCTCAGTTGTTAATCATAGAAACTACTTTGCGGCAAAAGGAAAACAAGCTGCTTGACCTT
>JAUXWR010000542.1 GCA_030680075.1 Legionella sp. | reverse complement strand
TGGCTCAGGAAATTGAAAGCCTTTCCAAAACGGGGCATATCGTAAAAGATCAGCGCAGGATACTCGCGTGTCGCGGTCATGGGAAATGGTGTCGCAAGCACGCTGGGAATATTGAAATGCCATGCCGCAAAATATCCGATGGCTGCGCCCGGGTGATAGACAATGACATCCGAATCCCTGCAGGCATTGAAAAAATCCTGCTGAAGATCGAACAAATGATCCTTGAGTTCGTTAAAACTGAGCATAAGTTTCAGCGGATTATCCACCTGCATGGCTTTCTTCCCGCTCCCCCCACCGGCGACCAAGGAAACATCACCGCGAATCGGGAAGTAATCCAACCCATGCGATTTTACAAAGGATTCGTAATTCTGGAACGCAGCAAGACGCACAGCATGCCCTGCTTTTTTTAGTTCCATGCCCAATGCGATATACGGCTGAGTATCCCCACGCGTACCTGTGGTGAGAATTGTAATGTTCACAATAGAAATATCCGTTTTCTATTCGCTTGCAATCTGTTTCCCGTAGCGTTTGGCCAGTTCACGGCGCAACACCTTGCCGATGAACGTGCGCGGGAACTCATCCATGAAGATCACGAAGCGCGGAACGAGATGCGGGGGCAGGCGGCGCTTGCAGTATGCCAGTACGGATTCAGCACTGGGCTTTTCCTTCCCTGCAATGATAAACGCGAAGGGATGTCCCGCCACGGCAACCACCGCCACTTCCTTTATTTGCGGGATCTCGTAAATGACCTCTTCCACATCCCGCGGGAAGGCGGGTTCGCGGCCCGCCTTTTCAGGGTACCACATATCCGCTTTACGGGCGATGATGCGGCAGAAACCGTCCTCGTCCATTTGAGCCACATCGCCCGTCAGCAGCCAGCCGTCCGCCGTGAGCACCTCCCGCGTGGCGGCTTCATTCTTCCAGTAGCCCATCATCACCTGCGGACCGCGTATCGCCAGTTCGCCGATCTGCCCGGGCGCCACTTCCTTGCGCGAGGTTTTCAAATCCACGACCGCCGCCTGCGTGGACGGCAGCGGCACGCCGATCGTGCCGATGCGGCGGTCCTTGCCCATCGGGTTGGCATGCGTCACAGGCGAGGCTTCTGTCAAGCCATAGCCTTCGACAAGCTTCCCCTTGGTGAGTTTCTCGAAGGCTT
>JAUXWR010000537.1 GCA_030680075.1 Legionella sp. | reverse complement strand
TCCGGCTGGAGTCCATCAGTTCACCACCTGCGGCCGAATACGTGGAGGCGAAGTACCAACAATGGGCGATGAGTGATTGTGAGTTCGATGCTATTCACCCGCACGCGCACTCGTCAAGCGAAATGTTGCAGCCGGCTTCATTCCTATCGCCCGAGCGCTCGCAAGACCTCACGCACCGGCGCCGACATTGGTTCTCACTATCGCCGCCAGCCAGATGCGCGCCTCCGATCTCCAGCTTGCTGTACGCAGCGCCACGTCGTCTCTCCTCGCTTCTGTTGTTGTCCATCAATTCTCGGGTGTCGCTGGGCAGCAAGGTCAGCGTGGTCGAGATGACCAACGGCCTGCTGCCGGGCGCCGATCGCGACCTGGTCTCGGTGCTGAAGCGCAGGCTCGATACGAAGTTCGCGGGCTTCCGGCTGGAGACCAAGGTGGCCGGCCTGAAAGAGAAGAAGAACGGCATCGAGGTGACCTTCGAGACCGCCAAGGGCGAGCAGTCGGTCGAAACCTTCGACAAGGTCCTGATCTCGATCGGCCAGCGGCCCAACACGGCCGACCTTGGGCTGGAGACCACGGCGATCAAGCTGGACGAACGTCGCTTCGTGGTGGTGGACGGCCAGCGCCGCACCAGTGAGCCCAACATCTTCGCCATCGGCGACATCGCCGGCGAGCCCACGATGGCCCACAAATCGCCCCCATGATCAAACAAAGCCTGAGCCGCATTCAGGTCGTCCTCGGCCTTGTCCAGCCACTGGTTCGTCAATTCCCGGACAAGCTCTTCACGAGAGGGCATAAAGCACCCTACCGTATCGGTTGGCCGGATACGCGACGCTGCCGATGATGTCCTGAGCCTGAACTCATGCCCGGCAGGCGCCGGCACAGTCGGCGCCATCGCCTGCTCCGGAAACGGCAACCTCGGAGCCAGATTCTTCTCCACAGCCTTCCACAACGGATTCAACAAACAAAAGCGCCGCATGCGCCTGCACCCGACAATCGCCGCCTTCAAACGAAGTCCACCGACACCCCGCACGATCGCCGGAACGCCCCGTACAGATGATCAAACGCGTGCGCGTAGCGGTAGTGGTCAAGGGAGTCGGTTTCGGTCCAGCGGTACCGCAGCTCGCCAGTGGACAGATCCCTGACCCGGCTGGGGGCCTTCAGCTGGGCGTAGAACTCCCCGCCGTCAATGCAGCCGGCGTTCACAACAGCGGTTTCGCAAACGAATGTCCCGCAACGAATAAACAAATGGTGTGGTCAAGATCGCGAAGACCAGCCCGCGAACCCCTATTCGGCAGCAAACTTTCCGATAGGGTTCTCAGGTCCCTGTAGGCGCCCTGCCCGCGCTTGCAAGCCAATGGCGCGCGGCAGGTTGCGGATCGCGCGGCACAAATCAGGACAAACTTGTCCAGGCTGTGTAAACCAGAATGAGCCAAAGCGCGA
>JAUXWR010000536.1 GCA_030680075.1 Legionella sp. | reverse complement strand
TGCACACTCAGCTTTACAGGCACCCGGCTTAACGCTCCAGCCAACGCGAGTTGATGGGAACGAAATAACTCCAACGCCGTCAGCACGACATTCATGCCATGAGCGATCGGCTCACCGAAGCTCGACCGCCGTGCAATTGCGCCTTCCAGATGCATCGGATTCCAGTCGCCGCTTAGCTGCGCGAAACGGCGCTGAACCGCTTCCGTCAGCGCAAATCCGGTGATGACCTTGTCCGCGCTCAAAGGGCTCTCCAAGCTCTTGGCTTAACGCGACGCGATGACCAGCGTCGTAATCGTCGATTGTGTCCGGCGCGCCTGTTCTATGGTCATATTCGTCTGCGGTTCGAACTGGGACTGCTCGATGCAATAGCCACAGCTTGCCACAAAATCGACGACCACTTCCGGACTTTTCAGCAGAAACAGATGATCCGGCGCAGGACTGTTGACCGGCATGTTGATGAACAATCGTCCGTTTTCCTTCAACAGCGGCTTGATCATGCCTAAAGCCTCGCGCGGATGCTCAAGGTGCTCGAGAACCTCACTCAGAACGATACTGTCGAACGTCTGTTTCTCCACCGGAGCTGCATAGATATCCTGCACGTGCAATTCTACTTCGCGCTTGAGACCGAGTTTCATCATCGCGTGTCGCGTCTTTTCAATACTTTCCGCCGACACATCCCAAGCGTGAACCGCCTCGCATAAAGGCTCGCGGCCCGCCAGATAAAGCAACATGCCATGTCCCGGGCCGATCTCAAGGTGGGAGAACGGTCTGGTGAAACCCTTGAGAAACTTTTCGACATAAAACACAATGGCCGCGGTGTGATTGGACCACCAAACCTGTGTCATCAGCAGGCCGTTCATATAATGCGCCATCAATTCGTCGTTCGAATAGACCTCAGCCACCGCATCGGCGAACGAGCTGAGACGATATGTACCGTTGCGGCGGAAATGCAATTCCTCCTGCAAGATAGCGTTGCAGATCCAATCGTAGTCTCTCACGACCTGATTGATGTTCTCGCCTGCCAATGTCGTCACGCAAGCGGCGATCTCGTTTGCCATCGCCAGATGGTCATTGCTGGCCGCTGCGAGACGGCGCTGCAAAGCCGTTGCGTGGCGCGGCGTCAGCGCGATCTGACGGTCGTAAAGCGAGGCAAGCGCCGGGAATGTCTCAAGGCGCGCCAATGTCATGTCTCAATCCTCCACATTCCGCAGTTCAGAAGCCGAAATAAACGAACTTCTGGTAGCCCTGTGACAGCATAGTCAGTGACACCATCGCAAGCAGCGCTGTCGCGATAGCCCAGCCGGC
>JAUXWR010000532.1 GCA_030680075.1 Legionella sp. | reverse complement strand
CCTAATCTCGTATACACCGCGTGAATTTAGAACTTCCGCCTCGATCGGCTTGCGGCAGCCAACGACCACGTCGCCAAAATATTCCTTCCCGCCAATCACCACAGGTCCGCGCGGTACACCGATCAGCCAGCGGCTGAAACGAACGCTCAGGTTTAAATCCAACTCATAAGAGGCCCGGATGCGGGCGATATCCTCTTCTGTGATCTGAAACCGTCCCGATTGTGTGATCTGACGCAGCCCCGCCATGGGTCCCCCGGGCGCGAAGCTCAACAAGGTATAGCTGGCAACCGCTGAAATGAAAACAACCAATATGGATTGCAAAACGCGGCGGATCAGATACGCAGTCATAATAACTTCTCCAGCAAAAAAATAAGAGATTTACTTCTCTTGCATATTTTGGGGCAGGCACGGTGACCCATGCCTGCCCCATTTTTAACTCAATTCACTATCAGTACAAACTAGCGGAGGAACAACTGGATGTCGATGTGCTCCCAGGTGCCACCGGCTTCGGTGTAGGTCACGATCCTGCCAGCTTGCTCGGCAGCCACCAAAGACTCACTCAGTCCAGCCAAAGACTCGGAAGCCAGAATGTCAACTTCGCCACCGAGAAGTGCCGCTTCGGCACCTTCAGAGGTAATGAAGGCGATGATGAACCTCGGGGAGGCAGGCGCGTCGCCGACCCAATATTCATTGGCTTCGAAGACCATTCTCTCGCCCTTGACCCATTCAACGAGCTTGTACGGGCCATAGGAAAGGGGCTGCTCAGCCACGCGGGGATCGGTCGCCCAATCCTTGGCGGGGAGATCGCCCAACTGATGGGCGGGATAAATCCGCCAGACAGGGACAAAGTATAGCGGGTCCTGAACGCCGGGGAGCCAGGTCTGGACATAGCCATTGGCGCTGAAATCCGCGCTAGCGGTCTTGTCGCAGACGATGAAGGAGGTCGCGCCGGATTCTTTATCACAGTCAATCTTGTAACCCAGTTCGAGGTCCGCACCGGTCACCGGTGTGCCATCTTCCCAGGTCAGGCCGTCGATCAATTCAAACGTGGAGACCAATTGCTTCATGGTGACGGTGCCGCCCGTGAATTCAACGGTCTCGCCGGCGGCGTCGATCACTGACACGCCGGGGGCAAGCTCGACCACATCACCATTGGCATCCACAACCATGGTGCCTGCGGAGACCTCAACGTCGTTATTGGTGGTGCCGCCATTTTCGAGTGTCGGGAGTTCCTTGACCAGTTCCGCCTTGAAGTCATAGTTCAAGTGGGTTTCCTGCGCAGGGCGGGCGATCTGGTAGGCAATATTGGCTACGAAGGCATCTTCCACCAGGACGAACAGGGAGGCGGGTTCCTGGGTGAAACCAAGAACGACGGTGTCGGAACCGGCTTTTGCCCATTCCTGGACGTTGTAGTTGTAGTATTCCTGTCCGGGGGCGGGAGCGAAACCGGTCAGGTCAGCGGAGGTCGCAAAGGTTTCGGTGCGGTTGAACAGAGGAATGGAGGGAACATCCTTGGCGAATTCCTGCTGGACGATGGTGTAGGCCGCAATGCGGTCATCCTTGATGAGGGTGTTGTTCGCCAGTTTGATATTGGTGCTGGCAAGCTGGTTGCACCAGCCCATGGCGTTCTGACCTTCCCAGCCATTTTCAGGCAGCGGGATCTGGTCACAGGCATACAGGGTCTGACCGCCGGGGTCAGCCTGGCCCACCCATGCGAACGCGCCCAACTCATAGTCGCGGCGGGCGAGACCCGTGGTATCACCGAACCACCAGGAGGCGGGGGCATGCAGGCGGACGATGCGGATGCCGCACTCAGCCATTTGAGCTTCCCAAATGGAAGCCCAGGTCACGCGG
>JAUXWR010000524.1 GCA_030680075.1 Legionella sp. | reverse complement strand
TGCATCAGCCGTTCGATCGCGACCGGCGGCTGGTATTGGATCGCGGCCGAGGCAATACCGAGCGCCGTCGCGATCACCAGCGGGTTGGTGCCGATCCGCTTGACCACTTCCAGCGCGACGGAGCCGATGCTCTTCCGCTCGGGGCTGGCCACCGCCATCATGAACGGCACCAGCGAAAACAGCAGCAGCGTGTCGAAGCAGAAGATCAGCGCCACCGGCACCGCCGCCTGCGCGCCCAGCGTCGCTAGCGCCAGACCCGGGCCCATGTAGCCGATATTGCCGTAGCCCCCCGCCAGCCCGGCAATGGTCGCCTCGTCGATGCGCCCGCCCCGGATCGCCATGCCGATGGCGAAGGCCACCGCGAAAGCCCAGAAGGTCGACAGAGTGGTGGCAAAAATGAAGTCGACCTGCGCCAGCTGCTCCAACGGCGTCTTTGACAGGATGCTGTAGAACAGCGCCGGCAGCGACACGTAGACGATAAAGAAGTTCATCCACGCCAGGCCGGTGTCGGGAATCTGCTTGATCTTGCCGCAGGCAAAACCGATGAAAATCAGCCCGAAAAACGGCAATGCCAGATTGAGGACGTCGATCATTCCACGCTCCGGCCGATACGCCCGCTTGGCTAGATTTAAGCCTACTTGGCGCGGCCTTTGCATTGCTCTAAACGCGACGCGTACCTTTTGGAAGGACTTATCCCATGAAGCTGCCCCGCCAGTTCTTTCAGCCGCTCGCCATCGGCGCGCCCGCCCCGATGCGCGATTTGCCCGTCCGGCTCGAGCGCATGATCCATTTCGTGCCGCCGCATATGGAAAAGATGCGGGCCAAAGTGCCGGAACTGGCCAAATCGGTCGACGTGGTGCTGGGCAACCTGGAAGACGCGATCCCCGTCGACGCCAAGGAGGCCGCGCGCAAGGGCTTCATCGAGATGGGCCAGTCGGTCGACTTCGGGGCGACCGGCCTGTGGACCCGCATCAACGCGCTGAATTCGCCCTGGGCGCTGGACGACATCATCGAAATCGTGGGCGCCATTGGCCAAAAATTGGATGTCATCATGCTGCCCAAGGTCGATGGCCCCTGGGACATCCATTATCTCGACCAGTTGCTGGCGCAGCTTGAAGCCCGTCACAAAATCTCCAAACCGATCCTGATCCACGCCATTCTGGAAACCGCGCAGGGCGTCAACAATGTCGAGGCTATCGCCTCGGCCTCGCCGCGCATGCATGGCATGAGCCTGGGGCCCGCCGACCTTGCCGCCTCGCGAGCGATGAAGACAACCCGCGTCGGCGGCGGTCATCCGGAATACAAAGTGCTCGCGGACGCGGCTGGCGAAGAACCGCGCGCGGCCTACCAGCAGGACCTCTGGCACTACACCGTTGGGCGCATGGTCGATGCCTGCGCCGCCGCCGGCATCAAGCCGTTTTACGGCCCGTTCGGTGATTTCTCCGATGCCGCCGCCTGCGAGGCCCAGTTCCGCAATGCCTTCCTGATGGGTTGCCTGGGCGCCTGGTCGCTCCATCCGACGCAGATCGCAATTGCCAAGACGGTGTACTCGCCAGACCCCGCCGAGGTCGCCTTCGCCAAGAAGATCGTCGAGGCGATGCCGGACGGCGCCGGCGCGGTGATGATCGACGGCAAGATGCAGGACGACGCCACCTGGAAGCAGGCCAAGGTGCTGATCGACCTCGCCAAACTCGTCGCCGCCAAAGACCCCGACATGGGCCGGCGCTACGGCCTATGACGCGGTTCCGTGTGTTTTTTGGTCTAGCCAATGCCGCAATGAAGCACTAACTGGTCGGTCCATGAACAAGACGCACACCGCAAAATTCACCATCGGCCAGGTGGTCAAGCACCGGCTTTTCTCGTTCC
>JAUXWR010000523.1 GCA_030680075.1 Legionella sp. | reverse complement strand
TACCGGGCTGCCCTTCGCGGATTCGGTGTTCGCTCCACGGGTTTGGTCGCGACTGAGGGGGTGATGGACGCGATTCGCGACGTTTCGAATGCCTCACCGCCTCAGTGGGACCTCGACCGGCTCCTGGCCCGGTTGGCGGGTCGCCCTATCCGGGTGGCGGTGGATTGGTTTTCGCCCGTCCGCTGGGATGGCCGATCCCTGTCGGAGTTCGTCCGGGTCGCGGATCTGATCCTCCCGGACAACAGCCGGCCCGGGCCGCTGCCGGTGTTCTTCGAGGGGCGGCTTCGACAGATTGATCGGCGGATCGGCGTTGACTTCGTCACGCTGGACGCACTGGACATCCCAGCACCGACGGCGGACGGGGTGGTCCAATTCCGTGGCTCGGCCGCCGTGGTGCTTCAGGGACCTGCCACAGTCCGGTTGGTTGGCTTTCCCGTTTCGGGTGGAACTCCTCCCCACGGACCCCGGCAATTACTTGGAAGACCTCAGCGCTTCGTGCGTGCAGTTCGGTCTACCGCTGCCGACGGCTCCGGGGGTGGGGTGGCCCCGACCGCGGCCCTCTCGCAGAGCATGACGCTCCCGGCCCCTCCGCCGCCCCCGGAGTTCACGACGATTGTTCGCATCCGGGCCCCACCGCCGACTGTCCGAGGGGAGCACCTCCCATCATGATCAAAATCAACGCCATCCGGGAGAGCGACGGAGATCGGCTCCATCGCGAGTTCTTCAGCCCGGAATTCATCGCCTACCGCTTGGGGCGACCCGGCCACTGGCAGGGGAGCGCCGTGGGCAAGTTGGGCCTCACCGGCCCGGTGGAGCCCGGCGTGTTCCAGAAGTTGCTCGAAGGTCGTTCCCCGGAGGGCGAGGCGCTCCTCGGTGCCGCGGTTGCACAACCAAACCGCATCCTCGGTTGGCGGATTTCCGTGGCCGCCGACGCCCCCACCAGCGTTCTCTGGGCGTTGGCTCCGCCGGTGGTTCGAGGACGTATCGTCACCGCCCACGCCAATGCCATCCGCCTGGGGTTGGGAGAGGTTGAACGTCACCTCAATGGACGTCCCTGGATCGAGAATCCCGACGCACCTGGGCGGATTTCCACGCTCACCGCCAAGTTCCACTCCGGTGCTTCCTTGCAGCAGACGCCCCGACTCGAAACCAACGTCTTCCTGTTCAACCTGGTGTTTCAAACGGGCAAAGAGAACACCTCGTTCACCCGGGAGCAGGCCGCCGGCCAAGGGCGCTTGATCCACTCGGTCTACCAACGCGCCTTGCGGAGCGAGATCACGCGCGCGATCGGCGCGA
>JAUXWR010000518.1 GCA_030680075.1 Legionella sp. | reverse complement strand
CGTCGTCAACGGCGGCGCGACCGGTGAGCGCGGCGCGATCAACTATTCACAGGGCTACGCCTCGGTGCTCGGCAAGTGGGCCGCGGCCGCCCTGGACGCCGACAGCTTCATGGCGATACGCACCGACGGCATCAGCAAAAGCATCGAGGACATCGGCAAGCGCCGCGAGGAGCTGGAAGCCAGGCTGGTCACTGTCGAGAAACGCTACCGAGCGCAGTTCACCGCGCTCGACGCCATGCTCAACAGCATGAACACCACGAGCAATTTCCTGACTGCCCAACTGGCCAACCTGCCAGGCAACCAGAACAACAATTAGAGAAGGAGATTCACGTGTACACGAATTCGAGAAGCGCCGCCAATGTCTACGCCAGGATCGGCCTGGAAACCGGCGCGACACCGGTTGCCATGGCGTCGGTCCAGGAAGATCTGCCCTTGGCGCAGCGGCAGCAGATCGGCCCGGAACGCAGCGTCTACACGATAGCGGGCAACCTCGCCAACGACTATGCACGAGTTGGTCCGGAGCCAGAGCTGCCCTCCGCTGCCGCAGCGCCGATCGGTGGCGATCTGCCGCCGGCGCGGGCGCGGCAAGTCGGTAAAAAAGCCGGCCTGGGCGCGAACACCGGCGTCGGCGCCAGCGCCTATGCCAATGTCGGCCTGGAGACCGGCGTCGTGGCTGCGACGCCACATCAGCTCATCACGATGCTTTACGAAGGCGCGGAGATCGCGCTACGGATGGCGATCAAGCAGATGAAGGAAGGCGACGTGGCCGGCAAATCCGCCTCCATCACCAAGGCCAGCACCATCATTCTGGAAGGCCTGCGGGCCGCGCTTGACCCCGCACAGGGCGGGGAGATCGCGCAGCGTCTGAACGCGCTCTACGAATACATGAATGAACGCCTGATGCTGGCCCACATCAAGAACCAGACCGCACCGCTGGAAGAAGTGCTGGGCCTGCTGCAGGAACTGCACGGCGCCTGGAAGCAGATAGACCCCGCCGCAGAATGACCCGGAGATCGCGATGACCGGGGACGAAATCATCCAGACCTATGAAGCCATACTCGCGGTGACCCGTGAAATGCTGGAGGCCGCACATCAGGGCAACTGGGAACTGCTGGCGGCCCGCGAGCACGCCTGCCGTGAGCTGGTTGAAAAACTCATGAGCGTCCGCGCCGACGGGCAGCTCGGACCGGAGGCACGCAGGCGCAAGGTCGAGATTATTCGCAAGGTGCTGGCCGACGATGCCGAGATCCGGAACCTGACCGAACCCTGGCTCGCACGCCTGCAGCACCTGTTGACGAGCACCGGCCAGGAACGCAAGCTTTACTCTGCCTACGGCCCCCCGGGCTGACCGGTCCCGGC
>JAUXWR010000503.1 GCA_030680075.1 Legionella sp. | reverse complement strand
GCGGCGATGATTACCACCCGCTCGCAAAGGTCTTCCACGAGATCGAGTTGATGAGACGAGAACAAAACGCTGGCGCCAGCCTCGGCGCGTTCGGCGATGATCGCGCCCATGGTCTCGGCCGCGACCGGGTCGAGGAGATCTCCTCGGATGCCAGCGCCGACGCCGGGATGCGGGCGCTGATGGGCGACGCCGAGGCGGTGCTCGTGCGCGACGCCGGGCTGCCGGTGGGCGTCATCACCCGCTCGGACGTGCTCGGCATCGTGAGGACGGCCATCGGGCGGGGCATCGGCCGGCGCCATCCGCGGCCGACCGTGATCCGCATCGCCGGGCCCTCGGGCGCCGGCAAGACCACCCTCATCATGCGCTCGCTGGCGCATCTCGGCCAGTTCGACGCCGTCGTGGTGCAGGCGAACATGGCCGCGGGCGAGCCCGGGGCCGGGGAGGGGGAGGCCGCCGGGGTGCGCGAGGTGGTGGAGCCGTCGGCGCACTGGCGCTCCGGCCTCGAGCGGGTGGTCGGCCGCCTGGCTGATTCCGAGCTGATCCTGGTGGAGGACCGCGACGGAGAGCTCGACCTGGCCCACGGCATCGGCGAGGACGTCCAGGTGGCCGTGATCCCCGCCGCCGAGGCGGGCTCCCTCAGCGCCCTCCAGCTCTCGGACGCGCAGGCGGTCGTGCTGACCGCCGCGGACGGGCTCGCGCCGGAGGAGGTCGCGGAGATCCGCGCGGCGGTCGAGCGGCGCTGTCCCGGCCTGGAGACCTTCGTCGTCGCGTCGGTGCAGGACGACGCCGGTCTCGACCCCTGGGTCCGGTGGGTCTCGATGCAGGTGATGCGCCGGCACGGGTGACGGTCCCGCCCGCCGGCGGGCGGGTCTGTCAGGATGCGCGCCGCCGCAGACCACTCCCAGGGGGATGACGACGCCGCTTCCCACGCCGCCGGTACGCCCGGCCAAACCGCACTTCTCCTCCGGCCCGTGTGCCAAGTTCCCGGGCTGGTCCACCGCACTCCTGGAGTCGGCCCTCGTGGGCCGCTCCCACCGCTCGGGCGAGGGCAAGGCCCGTCTCAGGCGGGCCATCGCGCTCACGCGCGAGGTGCTCGAGGTGCCCGACGGTCATCTGATCGGGATCGTCCCCGCCTCCGACACCGGGGCGGTCGAGATGGCCCTCTGGTCGCTCCTCGGACCGCGGCCGGTCGACGTGCTGGCGTGGGAGAGCTTCGGGGAGGGCTGGGTGACCGACGTGGTCACGCAGCTGCGCCTCGAGGGCACCCGCACGTTGCGCGCGCCGTACGGCGAGCTGCCGGACCTGTCCGAGGTCGACTTCGCGCGCGACGTGATCTTCACCTGGAACGGGACGACCTCGGGTGTGCGCGTGCCCGACGCCGCGTGGATCCCCGACGACCGGGAGGGGCTGACGATCTGCGACGCCACCTCGGCCGTCTTCGCGCAGGATCTCGACTTCGGGAAGCTCGACGTCGTCACCTTCTCCTGGCAGAAGGTCCTCGGCGGCGAGGGAGCCCACGGCGTCCTCGTCCTCGGGCCCCGGGCCGTCGAGCGCCTCGAGGGCCACGTCCCCGAGTGGCCCGTGCCGAAGGTCTTCCGCATGACCACGGGCGGGTCGCTGATCGCCGGCATCTTCCAGGGTGAGACCATCAACACCCCCTCGATGCTCTGCGTCGAGGACTGCCTGGCCGCGCTGGAGTGGGCGCAGGGCATCGGCGGACTCGCCGCGCTCCGCGGCCGCGCCGACGCGAACGCGGCGGTGCTGCAGGGGTGGATGGACCGCACGCCCTGGGCGCGCAATCTGGCCGCCGTGCCGGAGACGCGCTCGAATACCTCCGTGTGCCTGGTGCTCGAGACCGACGGGTCGGTGCCGAAGGCGATGGTCGCGCTGCTGGCCGGCGAGGGCGTCGCGCTCGACATCGGCTCGTATCGCGACGCACCCCCGGGGCTGCGCATCTGGTGCGGCGCGACCGTCGAGACGTCCGACGTCGAGGCGCTGCTGCCCTGGCTCGACTGGGCCTTCGCGGAGGCGACCGCCTCGAACTGAC